>NZ_CAUEQY010000015.1 GCF_959020145.1 uncultured Bifidobacterium sp.
CGGTGAAACCCACGCATGCCCGACAATACACAAAATCTTTACAAAAGGATTGGGCTTACCGCATACGATCCGCCTGGGTAGCGGTCCGAGGATGAATCAGGGGCGAGACAAGGGTTGCGTCTCGTGTTTCCGTCATGATGTCTGGCAAAATAGTGAAGCCGGACATGCGAGGCATCGGCCGGAATCGGAAAGGGGCAAATCATGCGAGTTCTCGGCAATATCCTGTGGATCATTCTTGGTGGATTGGCCATCGCAATCGGATGGGCATTGGTGGGACTGATTCTGTGCATCTCCATCATCGGCATCCCGCTCGGCATTCAAGCGTTCAAGATGGCGGGACTCACCCTGACGCCGTTTGGCAAAACCGTGCAATACGGCGGCGGAGTCGGCTCTGCCTTGGCCAACATCCTGTGGGTGGTGCTGGTCGGCTGGTGGATGGCGCTCGGCTATCTGGGAGCCGGCGTACTCAACTGCATCACCATTATCGGTATTCCGTTCGGATTGCAATCGTTCAAGATGGCCAAGCTCGCACTCTGGCCATTCGGAGCGGAAATCGTCAACCTGTAGATTCCAAATACTACAAAGCCGCCAAAGCAACCCTTGACGAGGCGGTCACCGACGTCAACAATTGGATTGACCAGCAAGCCGCCAAGGCCGAATAATAAAACACACATTATGCTGCTGCAGCAGCCAGTCCTTGCAGAACAATGTCATGACAAAGGCCTGAGAAGACGACTTCTCAGGCCTTATCCGTGCCGCTCCTCAGTCGCTTGTAGCGACAGCTCCCCTCAAAGAGGGGAGCCAGAGAAACACTTACTTCGAGATGTTGAACTTGAACTCCACAATATCTCCGTCGGCCATGACGTAGTCGCGACCCTCCTGACGGAGCTTGCCTTCCTCCTTGATCTTCGTCATGGAGCCTTCGGCGGCCACGAAATCGTCGTAGGAGACGATGTCGGCCTTGATGAAGCCTTTTTCGAAGTCCGTATGAATCACGCCGGCGGCCTGCGGGGCGGTGTAACCCTTGTGGATCTGCCATGCGCGCACTTCCTTCTCACCTGCTGTGAGGAAGGTGGACAGACCGAGCGTGTCGTAGCCGACACGCGCCAACTGATCCAATCCGGACTCCTCAAGACCGGCGTCCGCAAGCATCTCGCGGGCGTCAGCCTCGTCGAGTTCGGTCAGGTCGGCTTCGAACTGCGCGTTGAGGAAAATGGCCGGAGCCGGAGCCACGGATGCGGCGAGCTTGGCCTGCATGTCTTTGTTCTGCAGTTCGGCATCGTCCACGTTGAACACGTAGATGAACGGTTTGGCGCTCATCAAGTGCAGATCGTAGACGGAATCCTTGTCGAAACGGCCTTCGCGAGCCGCCTTATCAATGGTTTCGCCGGCTTCGAGAATGGTCTTGGCCTGCTTGACGGCCTCCATGTAGGCCGGTTCGATCTTCTTGCCGCGCAAATCCTTCTCCAGCTTCGGCAGCGCGTTCTCGATGGTCTGCAGATCGGCGAGGATCAGCTCGGTGTTGATGGTTTCAATGTCGTCGGACGGATCGACCTTGCCGTTGACGTGCACGATATCATCGTCTTCGAAGGCGCGCACGACCTCGCAGATCGCGTCGGCTTCGCGAATGTTGGCGAGGAACTTGTTGCCCAGGCCTTCGCCTTCCGAAGCGCCCTTGACGATGCCTGCGATGTCGACGAAGGTGACGGTTGCCGGCACGATCTTCTCGGTGTGCACGAGCTTGGCGAGCACCGGCAGACGGTTGTCCGGCAGCGGCACGATGCCGGTGTTCGGCTCGATGGTGGCGAACGGATAGTTTTCCGCCAGCACGTTGTTACGGGTCAATGCGTTGAACATGGTGGACTTGCCGACGTTCGGCAGTCCGACGATTCCGATAGTAAGAGACATGGTTCCTTAGCTTAGTATTAGGCTTCGATGGCGTCGACGGCTTTGATGACCGCGCCGCGGAATGCGCTTTCCTCCAACGAGGCCACGCCCTTGATGGTGGTGCCTCCCGGCGAGCAGACGGCGTCCTTCATGGCACCTGGATGGGTTTCGTTGGCCAGGTACAGTGCGCCGACGCCTTCCACCATCTTTGCGGCCAGACGGTAGGCGGTGGCGCGTTGCAGACCGTATTTCACGCCCGCGTCGCCGAGCGCCTCGATGTACATGTCGGTGAATGCGGGCGCGCAGCCGGCGATGCACATGCCGATGCCCATATGCGCGGAGTCGACGCGTTCGATGAGGCTGATCGATGAGAACAGCTTTTCGAACGTCTCGTTTTGCGCGTCGGTCAGCGTGTTGTCGGTTTCCGTGACGAGCACGCCTTTGCCGACGGCCATCGGCGTGTTCGGAATGGTGCACTGGATGTGCATCGCGCCGAAATCGGCGCCGAACAGTTCACGGTATTTGGCGAGATCCCAGCCTGCCGCAATGGATACGACGAATGTGCTTTCGTTGGCGAGCGCGCCGGCGATTGGTTTGATGACGCTTTCGATCTGGTACGGTTTGATGGCGATGATGACAACGTCGGCCGCGTCTGCGACTTCGGCAGCGGTGCGCAGCGGTGTGGCACCAACCTTCGCCGTGGTTTTCTCCAGTTTGTCGTAATGCGCGGCGCACGCCACGATGTCAGTACCGTCGATTGCACCTGCCGCGACAAGTCCTTCGGCAATGGCCTGTGCCATGTTGCCGTATCCGATGAATCCGATGGTTGGGTTGGACATGGTTTCTCCTTGTTGTTCCCGGTTCCTATTTGATATCGATATATGGATGGATTGTCTGTGTCAGAACAGTTCTTCCAGATCTCCCCTGTTCAGTGCTTCGTTGAACAGGCGTTTGAAGACCACGGAACCATGCACGCCGTCATGCTCGAATTCGTTGGTGGTCCAATAATGTGAACGACCGACGCGGGACAGCGTGTCGAGCTGCAATCCAGAATCTACGTACATGTCGTCGAAATAGACGGCAGCCTGCAGCGGAACCTCATTGCGCGCCAACTGGTCGGCATCGTAGATCGTGCCGAAATGCGTGTCTTCCATAAGCACGTCCATGGCCGGTTTGAACGGACGCAACGCACGTTCCTGCTCGAACATCCACGGGAACATGGCCTCGCCGGTGAAATTAAGCGGACGAATGTCACCCGCGAATTCCGGATGCTCGCCGCGCACGCGCTGGGCGGCCCAGCAAATCGGCGTTTCCAGCTCGCCGTTGGCGTAGATGAACTCCTGCAACGGCCAGTACAGCGGGCGAGACGAGGTCGCATCCATCACGGAAGACAGGAATTCGTCAGACAGTTCCGCCGAGGTCGAGGCCGAACCGTCGCCGTCGAGGAATGCCTGGTCAAGAATCCAATGCACGCGTTCGAAACTTGGCTTCATGCCGAAATCGGATCCCAAGCATTGGAAGCGTTCCACCGTGAGCGGATCGCCGTTCGGCAATGCGACCTTGCGCGACTGCAGAATGTCGGCGACGGCCGCGGCACGTTCGATATCGATCGGGTAACGCTCGTAGAACTGCTTCGTCTTTGCCGCCATGCGCGGGAACGTATGACGGTACACGTCGGTCGCATCGGCGGGAACATGAGGAATGCCGCCCGTGGTGAAACTGGCGATAACCCCTTGCGGGAACAGCGAAAGATACGTCAGCGTCAGGAATCCGCCATAGCTTTGACCAAGCGTGGCCCAACGTGCGCCCCCGAATTCGGTACGACGCAGATGCTCGAAATCACGAACGATCGAATCGGCGAGGAAGCGCTTCAAAAACGCGGCACCGGCCTTGCCGCCGCCATCCATACCCTCAATCACATGCGTATCGACACGAGACGAACGCCCAGTACCACGTTGATCCGGCAACACCACACGGAAATGCTTGATGGCCTCCTCAATCCAACCATCGGAACTTGGACCGAGCGGACGGGGGCCGGAACCACCGGGACCACCCTGCAGGAACACGAGCAGCGGAAGATCATCATGCACATGTTCGGGAGCGGTGACCACACGGTAGAACAGGCTGATTGATTCGCCATCGAACCCATGACCGGGCTCGTGGCCCGTCCAATCCAACGGCACCTTGATGGAACGATCCTCAATATGCAATCCGGGCACGTAGTATTCGCTCAGCAACGTCATGCATTCACCTTTCCTTTGGCGTCATCGGCATATTCAATGCGAGTAGTGGCTTCTTGATGGCTTCCATCCCACCCACACGCGGAGACAACCTTACCTCACAAAAGCGGCTTTATCTTACCGCCATTTCATTCCTGCGCATGATGGCGCCACAGCGTATCTGGCGCTAGGGTGGAGCATATGTCGAATTTCAAGCAGCGTCTCTTGTCGTGGATGCATGGTCATGTCTTCGCAGGCGATCTCATCATCACGCTTGCCATAGGTGTTCTGCTGTTCGGCGTGACCGGCGGCATCACCTATAATCCGGGATTGCTGTTTGACCTTAAGCCTTCCACGCAGATGGCATGGGAAGCGGCAATGCTTATCCCGCTGCTGATCCGTCGATGGCGGCCGCAGACCGGAGCGTTGCTCTGCGTGGCATTGACCTTGGCGCATCTCATATTCGGCCCTTGCCTGTTGGGCGCCGATATTCTGGCATTGTTCATGCTGTATTCGGTGATCGTCTACGGCAATCCCAAAAACACGAAAGCCTTCATTATTCTGGCGTTGACCATCGGTCTTCTGGCTTCGGCGTTGATAGCATGGACCATGACCAATGGACCACTGCTCACCGGAGGCAAAGTGCATACATGGAGCAGCTGGAACGGCCCAAATCCGAATGACATTATGGTCACGGAAGACACTCTCGGTTCCATTTACACGGGAACATCCATGTCGGAAGTCGCCGGCATGATGGCGCAATACATGCTGGCACTAACGCCGATTGAAGTATGCATTATTTCTACCATTGTTATGTCGTTCTGGCATCGTGCGCGCATGGCAACCGTTCGCATGATGCGGGAACGCAATGAGGCAATCGCCGCGCGAGATCAGGATGAGCGTGATATCGCGGCGTTGGCGGAACGTGCACGTATCGCACGCGACATGCACGATGTGGTGGCACACACCCTGTCGATCATCATCGTGCAGTCTGATGGTGGCCGCTATGCGGGTACGCATGATCCTGCAGTAGCCCGAAACACCATGGAGACGATTCGGCATGAATCGGAACGAGCATTGCATGACATGCAACGTCTTCTGGGAGTGTTTGGGGGCTCACCGCACGCCGATTATAACGATATCGACAATCTTGTGGAACAAGCGCGAACCGTCTCCCCAGACATTCGAATCCAACGGAGCATCACCGGAACCGCCAGCCCGGAACAGCTCGGCGAGCAGGCCTCGACGGCCTCCTACCATGTGGTTCAGGAAGCGCTGACGAATATCCGCAAGTATGCGGGACCGCATGTCGATGTGTATATCAAGGAATCATGGAACAACGATTCGTTCACTGTGACCGTCACTGACAATGGTCGCGGAGCCGCGGCCAGTATCGACGGACATACTCCAGGCTATGGCCTGTTGGGCATGAGGGAACGTATCGAATCGGCCGGAGGCTCATTGCAGGCCGGCCCTCGACTTGGCGGAGGCTTCGAAGTCATGGCCACCCTGCCTTACGGCGGTAAAGAGCCGGCGACAGACGAAACCGGCGAACAGTATGCCTCGGAACAGTCTGAATCTTGCAACACAACTGCCATATCCAGCAAAGCGAAATTATCCGACGAAGCAATCACACGCAACATAGCCGTCAGCATATCGGCGCGAATACCAAATCAGCCTTCGGAGCAAACGCAGGAAACCACACAATCGGCCGGTCGCAATTATCGTTCGAACGCTCTGCAACATCTGCGCATCACCGCGCCCAATCTGCGTGATTTGCTCAAATCATTGAAACTGGAATCCGTGGAACTTGCAAATACGTCCAATGCGCGCAGTTCGAATTGGGTGGAACGTGTTTCCGCGTGGACGCAACGTCATTATGTGCTCATGGATGCCGTCGGCGCCCTGCTACTGGTTGCGCTACTGAATCCCATGTCGGTTTCGCTCTTTTTCGATAGTCCACGAGACATGCAACTCTCGCGCGCGATCGCCACCTGCTGCGTATTGGCGCTGGCCGTTCGTCGCAGGTTCCCCGAGACTTGCGCGCTTATTGTGTTCGTATTGTCGGTTGTGCAATTGGTGTTTTTGGGATCGATTGAAGTCGGGCACATCGTAGCGTCGCTGTGCGCACTGTATTCAGCCGTATTGTATGGGCGTGAACACGCATGGCGTTGGACCGGTCTTGCCGCTGTCACCTGTTCGGCTCTGATGGGCTTGAAAATCGCAGCCGACCAACATGGATACACTACCTTGTTCGACGCCATCGCCGCTTCCGTGGGCTTGACAAAACCGGTTTCAGCCACGGCAAGTAGTGGTGCAGCGTTCTTTACCGGCGTTATGTATACGGTTGCGGTGTTGATGCTGTGCGCCGGCATTATGGCGTGGGCACGTTGGGCTCGTTCCAGTGATTCCAACGCACTGGTGTTGCAGGCGCGAGAGGAAGCGCTGATGGCCGAGCAGGAGAAACAGCGTATTCTCGCGGCGAATATGGAGCGCGACCGTATCAGTGCCAGCATTCAGGCTGAGGTCACTGCCACGTTGAACAGCGTGATCAATCAAGCCGTCGATGGCATTCGCATGCTGGATCGCGCCGAAGCACAAGGCAAGGAGCCGACCGCCGATGAGATTTCCACAGCGTTCAAAGCCATTGGAGAACAGGGGCGTGCCGCGCTTAAGCGTATGCGCGAACTGCTTGGCGTGCTTCGTGAGACTGGTTTCAGCGATGACACTCACGCCGGTAGCGCGAGCGAACTGCAGTTGAGGCCTGCAGCACCGCTGGAGGAGCAGCTGCAGCGCGTGTCTCGATAGCCGGTTCAAGTTTTCAGGGAAATGTAAGGGTTTATGTTGCACTGTGAGCGGAACAATGCCGATAAGGTGGAGAGTATGAGTGAAGAACAGAAGATTCATGTGGTCATTGCCGATGACCAGGAATTGGTACGTGCCGGTTTCGCGATGGTGATCGGCTCGCAACCGGATATGGCGGTTGTCGGCCAGGCGCGCGATGGCGCGGAAGCGGTGGCTTTGGCGGAGACGCTGCATCCCGACGTGGTGCTGATGGACGTGCGTATGCCCGGTATGGACGGCATTGAGGCGACACGTCGGATCAGCGCGTTGCAGCATCGTTTCGCACCCGATGGCAGCGCGCTTGACGATGCGCATACCCGTGTGATCATTCTGACGACGTTCGATTTGGACGAATACGTGATGGCCGCGATCAACGCCGGCGCGTCCGGCTTCCTGCTGAAGGACACGGAACCGGAGACGCTGCTCAATTCGATTCGCACCGTGTACCAAGGCAACGCGATCATCGCGCCATCCGCCACGAAACGGCTTATAGAGAAGATGATGGATGGCGATTTCGCAGGAACGGCCGCCGCAGCGCCCGTTTCCGCAACGTCCGCTTCCGCTTCGACGGCAACTATGTACACCGATCCGGAATTGGACGAACTGACCGACCGCGAGCGCGAGGTGCTCATCGAAATCGCGCATGGCCTGTCGAATCAGGAGATCGCGGACAAGCTGTTCATCAGCCTGCCTACCGTGAAAACGCATGTCGCGCATATCCTGTCGAAAATCAATGCGCGCGACCGCGTCCAAGCCGTCGTGTTCGCCTACGAAAACCATCTCGTATAAAATCTTCATAAAACGTATTCGGCAACAAAAATGCTCCTTCTTTCGAAGGAGCATTCCGTTTATCGCCTAAGCTTCGGCGAGCGCCTCAACAGGCGGTACTTTGACCGCTCTGCGGGCAGGTGCGATGCTGGCGAGCAACGCAGCCACGGCGGCCACGGCGAGCACGATGCCGTTGACGCCCCATTCGAAGGGGAACACCACGGTGCCGTACAGGCTGAACACCACGTATGCGCCCAGCCAGCCGAACAATGTGCCGAGCAGGATGCCGGCGATGCCGGAGACGAGCGAGATGAGCAGCGCTTCGATGGCGAGCGATGCCCTGAGCTGGCCGCGGGTCATGCCGATGGCGCGCAGGGTGGCCGATTCGCGGGTGCGTTCGATCACCGACAGGGACAGCGTGTTCGCCACGCCGACAAGTGCGATGAGCACAGCCACAGCGATCAATCCCACCAGAAGCATCATCATGGAGTCGATCATCTTCGCCCATACGATGCGTTCGGCGATCGGTCCGGTCACTGTCGCATCAGTGCTCTTCTCCAATGCGGCCTGCATGTCGTTGTAGATGCCGTCAACGGAAACTCCCGACTTGTCAGTATCCGCCTTGACCAGCAGCACATGGGTGGCGGCATCGAGGTCACCATTGGTGAAATGGCTTTCATCCACGAATCCGACAGCTCCATACTGTGCGGATACGCGACGGTAGTCGGCTTGGTTTGCTTGCAATGTCAGCGAACGCGTAGCGTCGCCGTCCTGGTTCCATTCGGTGGAGAAATCAGCCGTGCCATTGGCGAACTGCAGCTCCTTGCCAGTTTGCGCATTGTATGTTGGCATGAGCACGCTATCACTGTCGATGGAGGCGTTACCCAAGTTGGCACGCATGACCTGCTTGACCTGATCGATATTCTTCACGCCGACCAGCAATGCGGACGTAGGCTGGGTTCCATCCGCTTTCTCCAAGGTCACGGAAACCGCCGGCGCATACAACGTGTCGGACACGCCGTTGATGTCGGCTACATCCTTGACCATTTGCTGGCTGATGTCATCGCCCATGGCCACGATGTCGACGCTATAACGGGTGGCGAGCGCACCATTCATAGTCTCTTTGGCGCTGGCGGCACCGGTTGCGATGGTGGAAACCAGGGTGACGCCGATGAGCAGAGCGGCACCGGTTGCTGCGATGCGTCGCGGATTCTTCTGAATGTTGGCGTGCGCAACCGTTGCGGAAGGGCCTGTCAGCGAGGCCAACGCTCCAACTCCCTTCATGAGGGCCGGCATCCAAAACACCGCGGTGACCACCATTCCGAGGAATACCAGTGCGGCACCGGCGATGGCTACGAGCAGAATCATCGTGAATTGATCGCTGCTCGCATTCTCGCCGCCATTGGTGGCTTGTACCTGCCAGATGGAAAATACCACCATGGCGATACCGACCACCACCATCAGAATACCGATTATGGCTCGCGTGAGGCTGGAACGACGGTTGTCGGTCAGTTCAATCGGGCGCAATGCCTCCAATGGCGTCACCGCAGTAGCGGAACGTGCAGATCCCAGGGATGCGAGCACCGTCACCACAATACCGAAGAGAATAGGTATGACGGCGGCCTGCCAAGAGAAATTGAATCGCATACCCTCTTGCATGATGTCGCTGACGCACATGCCCCACATGAGCAGACTTCCCAGCACCACGCCAAGCACGGATGCGACGAAGCCAAGCACTGCCGCTTCGAACAGCACGGAGCCATACAGCTGGCCTTTTTTCGCGCCGATGGTGCGCAGCAAGGCGAGTGTGCGGCGGCGTTGCGCCACGAGTACTTGGAACGTGTTGGCGATCACCAGTGCCGCCACGAACATGGCAAGCACGCCGAAGCACATGAGGAATGTGGTGACGATGCTGGTTTGGTTGCCGGTTAAGGATTTGATGCTTTCGTCACTGACCTGCTGTCGCGACATCAGATCGAAATGCTTTGGCAGCAACGCTTTCACACTGTTGATGGTTTTTGCGGATACGCTATTTCCATCCAAGGCAAGGTCGAGGTATACCGTTGTTGTTCCGGTGGTGTCGAAATCGTCCGTTCCCTGCATTGCGGCAAGCAGATTGTTGGATCCTACGATCGCACCACCATAGTACGAGTAGGCGCCGTTCGGATCGGAGGTGAGTCCGACCACGCGCACGTTGTCCGCTTTGGCTTTGCCATCGGTGCCTACCGCATATTGGGAGGTCAGTCTTACAGTGTCGCCAATGCCGACGTTCAGCTGTTTCGCCATGTCTTCCGGCAGTGCGACTTCGTTGGAGTCCTTCGGCTGGTCCCCTTCTGTAATACTCACGGGAAGCATGTTCTTCTGTGCCGCGGTAGAGATGATCTCGCCGCTGATGGCGCTGTCCCCCCTGGAAACGCTGACGCCGGTCTCCACCGAGGCGCGGACGCCGTCAACCCCTTCGATGCCGGCGATCTGGTCGAGATGGAAGTCGCCGACAGTGCTGGAGTACGCTTCGTTGAGTTCCTCATCGCTCAGGTCGGAGCTGTTGACGGTCACCGCATAGTTGGCGTTTCCGAACATGGCGGTCATCTGCCGTGTCAGGGAGTCGTTCATGGCATTGCCGAACAGGAAGGTGCTGGCGATGAACGCCGTGCCGATCATGATGGCGATGCCTGCGGGTATGAGCATGCGCTTGGTTTTTCGCATGAGTTTCAAAGTGATGGACCACATGGTTAATTCTGTTTCCTTCTTCGAATGCTTCTACAGTGCGTTTAGCGGGAATCTCTCGCGGAAGCCGCATTCATTGTGGCGGCTTCGCGTTCCTTCATCAGCAGTTCACTCATCTGGTCTGCTGTCGGCTTGCTCACGTCCGCCACGATCTGGCCGTCGGCGAACACGAGCGCACGGTCGGCGTAAGACGCGGCGACCGCATCATGCGTGACCATGATGATGGTTTGGTCAAGTTCGTTGACGGAACGTTTCAGGAAGCTCAGCACTTCGGCGCTTGATACGGAGTCAAGATTGCCGGTGGGCTCGTCTGCGAACACCAGTTTCGGTTTGGTGATCAATGCTCGTGCGATGGCCACACGCTGCTGTTGGCCTCCCGATAGTTCGTTCGGACGATGGTTAAGACGTTCCTTAAGGCCAAGCGTTTCCACCAGCAGACGCAACCACTGTCGGTCTGGTTTCGCCCCAGCCAAGGTCAAGGGCATGAGAATGTTCTGTTCGGCAGTAAACATCGGCAGCAGATTGAAGCTTTGGAAGATGAAACCGATCTGATGGCGGCGCAGCAGGGTGAGCTGGTCGTCGTTCATGCGGGTCAGATCCTTGCCGTCGAACATGACGTGTCCGCTAGTGGCCGAATCAAGTCCGGCCAGCGTGTGCATCAACGTGGATTTGCCAGAGCCGGAAGGGCCCATGATGACGGTGAATTTTCCTTGTTCGAAGGCGATATTGACGTCACGTAACGCATGCACCGCGTTGCTTCCGGAACCGTAGTCCTTGACAAGATCGATGGCTTCAATGGCAGTGTTATTGGCTTTGATGGCGTCCCTGATGTCCATGGAAGTTCCTTTCTTTGTGAAGTTACTTCCAACATACGGAACATTCGACGTCAACGGCATCATGCGTTGGTCTGAAATCCTGCTGAACCGCGACTCATCCTTGAGTATGAGATCAACGCGGGAACAGCGAAAACTGGATGATCAGAAACCATGTTCCAAGCATCGGGCAATCGTCAATCGCCTAGCAATACGCCTTCGTGCGGCGGCTCAAGCCAATACGACTCCTTCTCCACACTGACGGTGGACGCCCACCAGGTCTGTTCCACGCCTGGCAATGGGCGAATGGATTCGTCCACCACGCGCCATAGGTCCTCATCGTTGTCGGCGATGATTTCAATCAGGTAATCGGCACCGTTCAATCCGACACCACTCATCGCGTACGTCACTTCGTCGATGGCCAGAAGCTGTTCGGAGTCAAGCCGATATGGAGGTTTCACTCCAAGTCCGAGGAATGCCTGTCGGAATCCTCCCAAACGCATGGGGCTTACCGTGGCCATAATGCGCATCACGCCGGAATCTTCGAGTTTTTTGATGCGGCCGCGAATCGCCGTATGGGTCACGCCGAGACGCTCCCCCAACGACGCATAGCTGGCCCTGCCGTCCTTCTGCAGTTCGTTGAATGTGTGCACGAACCGTGGATCCAGACGATGCGAGGGAATATCGGTGCCGACACTCGCCTCGCGTTTGGTCAGGAAGCCGGTTTCGCCATGCGCGGCGAGCAGACGGTTCACCACGCTGACATTGTGGTCATCAAGCACCAGCCGTCCGCATGAGAACACCTGCAGACGGGACAATCCCGGCAACGCGCGCAGACCATGTTTGAGGAAATGATCCATGCCTTCAGCCGAATACACCACAGCCTCAGCGATGATGTCGGCATCCCCCAGAGCGCAGACCACGTAGGTGACCTGTGGCATGGATTGGAGCATGGCAAGAGCCTCATCCCTGCTCCCGTCGAGACGAAGTCCCACCAGCACCTGGCTGTAATTGCCCAGACTCAATGGATTGCACACCGGGACGATGCTCATGATGCCGGATTCAGTAAGCCTGCGGTAGCTTTCCGTAGCCGCGTAGACGGAAATGCCGATTTTGTCGGCAAGCGCCTGCATGGTCATACGGCCGTCGCATTGCAGGGCCGAGACCACTTTCAGGTCGCGTGCTGTGATGGTGATGCGTTGTTCGTTCTGGAACATTGGCCTGCCTCAGAACTGCCACAGCATCAGCCAGATGCTGCCTGCCGTCGCGGCGACGGTGACCGCAAGGATGATCCAATCGGAGAGTCTCATCTTCAGCTGTATGCGGTAGGTGCGTCTCACGCCTTGGAGGTTGAGCCCGCGCGATTCCATAGCCCAGCCGACGCTTTGGCTCATTTTGTAGGCGCGGATCAGCACCGCGATGATGATGGGCAGATACGATTTGAACCGGTCCACCAAGCGTACGAATACGTTGCGTTTCTTGCCGGTGGCGTCTTTCTTGCCGTTCAAGTCGAGTCCGCGGGCCCGTTGCGCGGCCGATACGGATTGGAAGATGGAGAAGAACACCGGAATGTAGCGCAGCGCGGTGGCGAGCGTGAGTCCGGCCTTGTACGGCATGCCCAGGGAGGTGAGCCCTCGGATCAGCTTGGTCTGGCTGGTGGTGAACAACGTGAGGAAGCACGCGAATCCGAGCGCCGGAATGCGCAATCCCATCACCGCGGCCATGACGAGGTTCTCTCGCGTGAGTTTCAGCCATCCCCACTGCCACAGCACGTGCGTGCCGGATGGGTCGAAAATCGGCCAGAGCACCACGATGAACACGATGATCACGGCGAGGATCTTCCACACCCAGCCGATGCGTTTCAGCGGCACGCCGTCGGTGATGAGCATGAGATGTTCGATGATCAGAACGTCAAGTATGAACGCCCAGTTGCGCCATACCAGGCACAACACCAACATGACCACGGTGATGAGGAATTTCACACGGGGGTCGGCGCGATGCAGCCAGCCGTCGCCCGGTACATACAAATCGGCGTCCATCAGTGTCGTCCTTCCTCATGCTTGGTGACTTTCAGCAGCACATGCGTCGCCGAAACGAGCCCATTGGATTTACGCGGTTTGCGGATGGTCCGAGATTGCTTCTGCGCCGCTTCGGACCTGTCGATCGGCCCATACTGCACGACTTTTCCGTCCTCCAATTCCAGCACATGCGTGCAGTACCGGTATACCGCGCGCATGTCGTGGCTGATCATGACGATGGTGACGCCGCGCTGGTTGAGTTTCTCGATGGTGCCGAGGAAGCGTGCTGCGAGACGGTGGTCGAGACCGGCCGTAGGCTCGTCGAGCACGAGGATCGGCGTGCGCATTGCAAGCACGGATGACAGCGCCACCGCACGGCGTTCGCCGTAGCCGAGCGTGGCCGGCGAGACGTCTTCATAACGGTGCAGATCGAACAGCGTCAGCATCTCGTCGACGCGTTTGAACACGGTGGCTCCGTCCAGTCCAAGCGCGGTAGGACCGAATGCGATTTCCTCCTTGGTGGTGGAGCAGAAGATCTGATGGTCGGGATTCTGGAAGACGAATCCGACGTGGGCCGCCATTTCGCCGACGCTGTGTTTGGAGGCGTCGAGCCCATCCACCGTCACCGTGCCCTGCGTGGGTCGGATCAGTCCGTTCAGATGTTTGGCGAGTGTGGTCTTGCCGGAGCCGTTACGTCCGATGAGTCCGATGAATGAGCCACGTTCGATGTCGAACGTCACGTCGTCCAGAGCTTTCGATGCGTTGCCGCCGCGCTCATATTGGTAGGAGACATGGTCCAGACTGATGACCACGTCCTTGGACCGTTCCGGCTGATTCTTTTTGTCCTTCTTATGCTTTTTGCCCTGCTGTACGGCCTTGACCTGCGGCAGCGGATCGTCCGCGACCTGCACGCCGGAGGATTCCAGCAGTCCTTTTTCACGGACGAACAGGCTGGCGTCGCCGTTGCGCACCAATTCCCCATTGACCATAAACAACACTTGGTCGGCCCAATAGGCGATATGCTCCGTGTCCTGTTCCGCCATGATCACCGTCATGGAACGGGTCTGCCGGATGCGTTCAAGCACATCGAAGACTTCCTGCTTGCCTTCCGGATCGAGCGCCGCAGTCGGTTCGTCAAGGATGAGCACGTCGGGTTCCGCCGCCAATGCCGCCGCGATGGCCACACGCTGCATCTGCCCACCCGACAGGCTGGTCGGCACGCGCTTGCGGTAGCCGGTCATGCCGACCAGATCGAGCATGACGTCGATCTGCTTGTCGATGATGTCCGGTGCGATGCCGCGGTTTTCCAAAGGAAAGGCGATCTCATCCTCAACGCTCGCACAGAACAGCTGCGCTTCGGGATCCTGCTGCACGTAGCCGATACGTTCGGACAACGCCGATACGGAATGACGGCTGGTGTTCATGCCGTTGACTTCCACCAGTCCGGTCATGGTGCCGTCCGCCAGATTCGGGATGATTCCAGCCAAAGCCATGCACAGGGTGGATTTGCCGGCGCCGGTCGGTCCGATGACGCCCACGAACGAGCCTGATTTGATATCGAAGCTGACATGCTTGAGGCTATCCACCGGCTTGCCGCCATCCACCAATGGCTCATACTGCCAACTCAAATCACGTACCGTGATCATGCGCTCTTCTCCATATCTTTCAGCACATCAGCCCATTGCACCGGCCGCGAACACAGCCACTACGGATACTATATGAACGAATATGTATAAATAAAGCCCGTGGAATCGCCGTTCATCGGTGAACCCACGGGCTTTATTTATGCAAGACAATAATGTATCACTCGCCGGCCTTGACGCTGAGGTTGCCGAGTCGCACCAGCGGCGGATAAGCCTTGCGCACCGCGGAGAACAGTGCGAAGCCAACGATCAGGCCGACAACCATCTGGAATGAGTTGCCGATGATTTCGCCTAGGGCCGGACCGAAGCCGGACAGGATGCCGCCGGCGATGAAGTAGCCGAACACCTTCCACACGCCGGCCACCAGAGAGCCGATGACGACGTTGGCCGGTTTGAATTCACGGACCAGCAGACCCACGAGCACCGCCTGCAGACCATCGATGATGAAGGTGAAGATTGCCCACTGCGGGTATCCCGAGATGAGGTCGGACAACGCCGGTCCAAGACCGCCGACGATGCCGCCGACCCACGGGCCGAACGCATAGGAGCTGAAGAAAATCATCGTGTCGGACAGGTTGAGGTATCCACGGGTCGGGGTCGGAATCTTCACGAACATGGTCAGCACGGTGGTGACCGCGGTCATGATGGCGATCAACGGGATGGTGTTGACCTGAATAGCTTTCTTGATATCGTTCTTGACGTCCTGCGCCATAATACAGTCTTCTTCTCTCTTTTTTACCAAAATAGCAAAATCATCTTGCTTTTCCTACGATTTGTAAAGAAATCGCAAGGAATTTCTTTCGATGTATCAAATTGCGACATACCATATCGCAACAAGCGAAAATTTTATCCCATCCGCGTTACAAGCGCAGTGCAAAGCGGGCGGCCCGCAACACCCCCTTCTCATGGTGCAGCGGACCGCCCGACAGTTGTTTCAGACCAAAGTCACTTGGCCAGACCGGATTCGCGCAAGGCCTTGAAGCCGCTTTCGAGGTCCTCGATGATGTCGTCGATGTTCTCCAGTCCGATGGACAGGCGGATGGTGCCCTGGTGGATGCCCTGGTCCTCGAGCTCCTCCAGCGTCTCCTGGGAGTGCGTGGTGGAGGCCGGGTGAATCACGAGGCTCTTGGCGTCGGCCACGTTGGCCAACAGGCTGAACAGGTGCAGGTTGTCGATGAACACGCGTGCCGCGTCCTTGCCGCCCTTGATGTCGAAGGTGAAGATGGAACCGCCGCCGTTCGGGAAGTACTTCTTGTACAGGTCGTTGTCCTTGCGGCCTTCGATGGACGGGTGGGAGATGGACTCGACCTCCGGCACGGTCTTCAGGTAGTCGATGACCTTCAGCGCGTTCTGGACGTGGCGTTCGACGCGCAGGGACAGGGTTTCGGTGCCCTGCAGCAGCAGGAAGGCCGCGAACGGGGACAGGGTGGCGCCGGTGTCGCGCAGCAGGATGGCGCGCACGCGGGTCACGAAGGCGGCGCCGCCGAGGGCCTCATAGAAGTTCAGGCCATGGTAGGACGGATCCGGCTCGGTCAGGGTCGGGAACTTGCCCGGCACTTCGGCCCAGTTGAACTTGCCGCCTTCCACGATCACGCCGCCGAGGGTGGTGCCGTGGCCGCCGATGAACTTGGTGGCGGATTCCACAACGACGTCGGCGCCGTGCTCCAGCGGGCGGAACAGGTACGGGGAGGCGAAGGTGTTGTCCACGATCACCGGCAGGTGGTGCTTGTGGGCGATGGCGGTGATGGCCTCGAAGTCGGGCAGGTCGGCGTTCGGGTTGCCGAAGGTCTCGAAGTAGACGAGCTTGGTGTTCTCCTGGATGGCGTCCTCGAACTCCTGCGGGTTCTCGGCGGAGACGAAGGTGGTGGTGATGCCGTCGCGCGGCAGGGTGTGGCGCAGCAGGTTGAAGGTGCCGCCGTACACGTTCTTGGCTGCGACGATGTGGTCGCCGGACTGGGTGATGTTGCGCACCGCGTATTCCACGGCGGCCGCGCCGGACGCGACGGCCAGGCCCGCGGTGCCGCCTTCGAGGGCCGCGATGCGGTCTTCGAACACGCCCTGGGTGGAGTTGGTCAGACGGCCGTAGATGTTGCCCGGGTCCGCCAGTCCGAAGCGGGCCTCGGCGTGGTCGAAGTTGTGGAAGACGTAGCTGGTGGTCTGGTAGATCGGCACCGCGCGGGAGTCGGTGGCCGGGTCGGCCTGCTCCTGGCCGACGTGCAGCTGCAGGGTTTCGAAACGATAGTTCTTGTTTGCCATGATGCGCTCTCCTTGGATAAGGGTTCGTTGTTCTCGTCTTGGTTGGCCACCCGCCCTGCCGTGTAGGGCGCTTGGCCAGGTGTTGGTAGCGACAATAAACCGGCCGGCGAGCGCAACGCAAGCCGAACGTTATCGCACTTGCCTATATCCCCTTATAAACCGTTGGAATCATTGGCTTTCCCCACTCCCCCAACCGTTGAAAAAACCATTCGGAACCATTCGACACGCCGAAGTCCCGCATGCCGGTGACCCACCGTGAGGAACGGATGCGCGTCAGGTCAGGGGAACGGCTAAAGTCATGGGCAGGCAAATCGCAAGAGAGGTTCCGATATGAGCGATGAGATTCTGTACGACCGTGATCCGCGGTATATTCCGCGCGTCGCCGCGGTGCATGACATGTGCGGTTATGGCAAGTGTTCGCTGACGGCGGCCATTCCGATTCTGTCGGCGGCCGGCTGCGACGTTTGTCCGGTGCCGACGGCGCTGTTTTCCGCGCACACGCGCTACGAGGTATTCACGTTCCACGATACGACCGAAATTCTGGACGGCTATCTGGACGCATGGCGTCAGGAGAACGTCGATTTGGATGGCGTCTATTCCGGTTTTCTTGGTTCCGCGGACCAGGTCGCAATCATCAAACGCCTATACGCGGAGTATCCGCATGCCTTGCGGTTGGTGGATCCGGTGATGGGCGACGGCGGAGAAATCTACGCCACGTACACTCCTGAGCTATGTCGGGCGATGGGCACGCTGGTGGATGGCGCGGATGCGCTGATGCCGAATCTTACCGAGGCATCCATTTTGACGGGCCGTGACTATCCAGGCCAGGATATCGACGACGCGCAGGTGGATGAGATTCTTGGGGCGTTGCTTGCCGCCGGCGCGAAGAACGTGGTGCTTAAGGGCATCGATCGAGGGGATGGCATGATTCGCAACTATGTGGCGTCAGCTTCGACGGGCGTCGCCGGAAAACAGGAGCTGGCGCATGCCAAGCTGCCGTTCATGACCCACGGCACCGGCGACGCGTTCGCGTCGGCGCTGTGCGGCGCGGTGATGGCTGGCCGTCCTCTGGCCGAGGCCGCGAACATCGCCGGCGAGTTCGTCCGCCATGCGATGGAAAGCACCCAGTATCAGCCGAATCATGAGGAACGAGGCGTGAGCTTCGAACTCAATCTCGACGAATTGACCGCTTTGACCCGTCGTTGACGGTTCATCGGTCACTCTTTTCGCACAGAGGCCTTGGATCGTGTTGTGGATAGGTGTGGATAGCGTCGACTCATCCACCGACTATCCACGACACGCCCGAGATACGTAAGTTATCCACATTAGCCTATCGGCCTTGTCATGCGTGGCTTCTGTCTGTTGGACTAGGGCCATGAACCATTCATCATCACATGATGTTCCGGCCCCAACGCAGCCGCCGGAGCAGATTCTCGATTCCCTAGCGCGGCGTCTGCATGACGGCACGCTGCGTTCCCGACAGATCGGCGAGCTGGGAGAACAGTACGCCGCCGCATGGTTGGAAAGCCAAGGGTGGCGGACGCTCGACCGCAACTGGCATTGCCGATACGGCGAACTCGACGTCGTGTCGCGCAATCCGATGGGCCAGATCGTTTTCGTCGAGGTCAAAACCAGACGTACGATGCGCTACGGCACCCCTCAGGAGGCGGTGACCGCTTCCAAGCAAATCAATCTGCGCCATGCCGCCGTGCAATGGCTGACGGCGCCGGAGCACCGCATGCCGAACAGTGGCGTGCGTTTTGACGTCGTCACCGTCGTGGTGCAGGGAGACAGACCTTTGCTGCATCATATCGAGGGAGCGTTCTGATGGCCATCGGCAGCGCCCTTTCCGTAGGACTGATCGGTTTGAAAGCCTTCATCGTCCAGATTCAAGCGTTCGTATCCCCTGGACTTCCCTATTTCTCCATCATCGGCCTGCCCGACACCTCATTGTCCGAGGCGCGCGAACGGGTCAAGTCGGCATGCCAGGCAAGTGGTTTCAAATGGCCGGAAACCCGTGTCACGGTCAATCTCTCCCCAGCGTCCATGCCGAAGAAAGGCTCTTCGCATGATCTGGCCATCGCGGCCAGCGTGCTCAGCGCGGCCGGCGCAATCGCCCATGACTGTCTGGCCGGCACCATCGTGCTTGGCGAGGTGAATCTTGACGGCACCGTATTGCCCATCAACGGACTGCTGCCCATCATGCTGCATGCGCGGGAGCAGGGAATCGCAACAATCATCGTGCCTTACGCCAACCTTGATGAGGCCCGTCTCGTTCCGGATGTCAAGGCGATCGGCGTGAGGCATGTCGGAGAGCTCATCGAACTGATGGGAGGCGATGCGGACTACCGGATTCCCGAAGCCACGCATGCCGTGAACGCCGATGTCGGCGCCACGGGCATGTGTCCTCCGCCCGGCGACATGAGCGAAGTGATGGGCCAGCAAGCGGCCAAATGGGCGTTGGAGGTGGCTGCCGCCGGAGGCCATCATCTGATGATGACCGGTCCGCCCGGCACCGGCAAGACCATGCTCGCTTCGCGAATTCCCGGCATCATGAGTCCTTTGAACGAGACGGAACAGCTTGAAGTGGCCTCGATTCGTTCGTTATGCGGCACGCTTCCCGGATACGGAATCAGCGACGTTCCACCGTTCGAGGCGCCCCACCATACCGCGTCGACCGCCGCGCTGGTGGGTGGAGGCGCGGGATTGGCCCAGCCCGGAGCCATCACCCGCGCGCATCGCGGCATCCTGTTCATGGACGAGGCTCCGGAGTTCTCGGCGCGTACGCTGCAGACGCTGCGCGAACCTTTGGAATCCGGATATGTCGCGATTTCCAGAGCGAAAGGCACCACATACTATCCGGCTCGCTTCCAACTGATTATGGCGGCGAATCCCTGCCCGTGCGGCTACGCGTACGGCAACGGCGAGCGCTGCACCTGCCGAGAAAAGGACCGCGTCAAGTATTTCAGCCGGCTTTCCGGACCGATCCTCGACCGTATCGACATCCAGATCGAGGTGCCTCCGGTGGAGCGGATAAGTCCGGGGAACGCTCCCTCCGGCGATTCGAGCCATGCCATACGTCTGCGTGTCATCGTTGCCCGGCAGATGGCGCAGGAACGGTTCCGCGAATTCGGCTGGTGCTGCAACGCGCAGGCTACCGGCACCTGGCTGAGAGCCAACACCTCCCCCAAGGCCATCGAATTGGTCAACCGCGCCTTGGCGAGCGAGCGGCTGAGCCTGCGTGGCGCCGACCGTGCCATGCGGCTTGCGTGGACATTATCCGATCTGGCGGGAAAGACTTCCCCAGGACCTGAGGAAATGATGCAGGGAATATCCATGAGAACGAGGCTGGCATGATGGTGACGATCGACGACGAGACCCTGGCCCGCGCGGTGCTCACCTTCTGCCTGGACAGCGCCGACGCGATGATGTACGCGCTGGTCAAAGGCACCGGCTCCGCGGCAAGCGCGCTACAGCTGATCGCTGACAGCGGCCCTGGCAATCACGAAAACGTGACGGCCGCGGCCTGCACGTCATTGGATGCGGCGTTCATCAACGGCGTCACTCGTTGGGGACGCACCATCAACGCCCGCGGGATGGCTTCGTTCCATGGCTCGCTGGTGTCATGGCAGCAACGTCTGGCATCGTTGCCCAGCAAGGATCCGGACGCATTGCGAGACTGGTTCACAGCAGACGGCACGCAGTGGATCATCGCCCCGCATCACCCCTGTTGGCCCAGCCAACTGAACGACCTTTCACTGCGCACCGACTGGGCCTCCCCGCTCTGCCTATGGGGCAAAGGCGATCCGAAGGCGCTGGTGTCATGCCCCGAGCCGGTGGGTATCGTCGGCTCACGGGGCGTAAGCGACTACGGTAGGCAAAGCGCCCACGAATTGGCCCTTCGGATGGCGCGTGCCGGACATCTGGTGGTATCCGGCGGCGCGCTGGGCACCGACGCCGCGGCGCATTGGGGCGCGGTCAAAGCCATGGACGAAATGAGCGCCGCTCTGGCGGGACGCACCGTCGCCGTATTCGCTGGCGGACTGAACCATATCGGTCCGAAAAGCAACCAGAACCTGTTCGAGCAGATCGAAAGCCATTCGGGCGCTTTGATTTCCGAACTGTGCCCCGGAACCGTGCCAGAGGCAAGACGGTTCCTGCTGCGCAACCGTCTGATCGCGGCATTGTCATCCACTCTGATCGTGGCGCAGGCACGTGCGCGTTCCGGCGCGCTCAACACCGCAGGCTGGGCGAACGAACTCAACCGCAATCTGTTCGCCGTGCCGGGAGACATCACCATGCCGCATAACACCGGCTGCAATCGCCTTATCCAAGACGGCAGAGCCACCATCATCTGCTCACTGGCGGAGATCGACGAACTATGCCATAGCGCGCATCGCCCGCAACATGTCGACCTGCCGGATGACACCGAACATCCGCAGGAATCGACAGACGAATCCGACGATGCCATACTCGCCGCCATTAAAACTTGCGCCGAAGCAAACGGCCACGTCTCCGCCGACGATCTGCTCGATCTAATGGACAAGACGCATCCGGGAGAATATCCCATCTCGCGAATCATGCGCGAACTGGGCTCCTTGGAGCTTGAAGGCCGCATCAGCATGCGGTCCGGATGGATCATCGCCGAGCAGCGATAGCAGGCCCGGCACCTCCACCTCAGCCGCGTCGAACGTGCGAGGTCACACCTTGTGCGAGAATCGGTGGTATGAGTCCGAAGCATGTTGAAGATATGTATGATGCAGTGATCGTCGGCGCAGGCGCGGCCGGCCTGTCCGCAGCGTTGGGAATGCTCCGTAGCGAGCGGATGCGCCAGATGCGGGCGGACGGCATCGAACCGAACGTCCTGGTGATATCCAAACTGCAGCCGCTGCGTTCGCACACCGGCTCCGCGGAAGGCGGCATTGCGGCCAGCCTTGGCAACGTGGAGAAAGACGATTGGCATTGGCATTACTATGACACAGTCAAAGGCGGCGACTGGCTTGTCGACCAGGATGCGGCGAAGCTGCTTGCCGAACAGGCTCCTGCCACTGTGATCGCGCTGGAGCATGCCGGCGTCGCGTTCTCGCGTACCGATGACGGCCATATCGCGCAGCGCCGTTTCGGAGGCCATACCAAGGATTTCGGCAAGGAACCGGTCCGCCGCGCCGCTTATGCGGCCGACCGCATCGGGCATCAGATTCTGTTCTCGCTATGGCAGCAGTGCGTGGCCGAGGGCGTTGAGTTCGCCGAGGAATGGTATGTGACCGATCTGGTGGTTTCCGAAGACCACGGCAAGGTCGAGGGCGTGGTGGCGTTCGACACGCACAAGGGCGAGACGCATGCCATCCACGCACGCAATGTGCTGATGGCCACTGGCGGTGCCGGCCGTCTGTTCCATACCACGTCGAATTCGTGGGATCTGACCGGTGACGGCATGGCGTTGACATTGTCCGCCGGCCTTCAGCTTGAGGATAGCGAGTTCGTGCAGTTCCATCCGACCGGTCTCGCCCATACCGGCATTCTGCTGTCTGAGGCGGCACGTGCGGAAGGCGGCGTGCTGCGCGACTCCGATGGCGAGGCGTTCATGGAACATTACGCGCCGGGGCATGCCGATCTTGCCGCGCGTGATGTGGTGAGCCGTTCCATCATGGCTGAAATCGACGCCGGACGAGGAATCGCCGATCCGAAGAATCCGGATGGGCCGAAGGATTGTGTCTGGCTGGATATGACCGGCATCGATGCGGATCATATGCATGAGGTGCTGCCGCAGGTGGTGGAGACCATCGAACAGTATGCCGATCTCGATCCGACCCGCGACTATGTGCCGGTCAAACCCACCGCGCATTACACCATGGGCGGCATCCCCATCACCACCGACGGCGAAGTCTACCGTTGGGTCGATGGCGAACGCACCGTCGTGGACGGTCTGTTCGCCGCTGGCGAATGCTCCTGCGTGTCGGTGCATGGCGCGAATCGTCTGGGCGGCAACTCGCTGTTGGACGCCTGCCTCTTCGGCACCCGTTCGGGCAAGGCGATGGCTGAACGTGTCGTCGATAATCCAGTGAACGATCCGATGGCCGAGCCTGCCGACGAAGCATCTATCGACGCGGTGTCGCAGGCTGCCGACAAGCGTTCCGCGCAGGTCAAGGAACTGTTGACGCGGCCGTCCGATGACGACGATGCGTCGTCGGACAATCCGTACCAGCTGATGGCCGATTTGGGATCCGTCATGGAGCAGGCGGTCGCGGTGCGTTGCGACCGGAACAGCATCGAACAGGCGTTGGCTACGCTGGACGATACGCTCACGCCGCGTGCCGAGGCGCTGCATGCGCATTCCGACTCCCCCACGTTCAATCAGGAAATCACCGCCATCTGGGAGGTGCGCCATCTGTTGGAGCTCGGCAAGGCCGTGCTCGCCGCCTCCGATGCGCGTCACGAATCCCGTGGATCGTTGAAGCGTCTTGATTTCCCGGAGCGTGACGACGAGCATTTCCTGGCCCATTCCATGACGGATGTTTCCTGCCAGGTCTCCTGGCAGCCGGTGCACATCGTGGACATGCCGCCAAAGGCCCGTGAATACTGACACCCTGGGCACGGCGTATGGCAGACTGGTTGACGGTTTTTTATCGAAAGGCAGGTATATGAGCGGCATGGAGAACGGCATGGAAACGGTGACGTTGCGGGTGAACAGGTTCACGCCGCGTCCCGAACGCGGCCGTGAACGAGGCGGCTCGCCGTTCGCTAGGAAGAGCTCTCCCTTCGGCGATTCCGGATCCACGCGCAGGCGTCCGCGAGGCAAGCAGTGGGTGCAGGATTACGCGGTGCCGGCGCGTCCGGAGGACACCGTGCTTGACTGCCTGCTCAAAGTCAAGCGCACCATCGATCCGACGCTTGCCTTCCGTTATTCGTGCGGTCATGGCATGTGCGGTTCCGATGCCGTGTCCATCAACGGCACGCCTACGCTTCTGTGCACCGCCACGGTGAAGGCTTGGGCAAAGCAGCCGTCCGACGCACAGGTGGATGAGGACGGCTTCCGTCATACGGGCGAAGACGTTCAACCCGCGCAAACGCAGGATGCCGACGATTTGGGTGTCATCGAGCTCGCACCGCTGCCCGGTTTCCCCGTGCAGCGTGATCTGATCGCCGATATCGACCAGATGCTTGACCAAATCAGGAAACTCAAGCCGTATCTGCAGGCCAGTGGCGAACTCGCCACCACCGCGGACGGCAAGATCAACGCATTCGAATATCTGCAGAATCCCCAGCAGCTCGCCAAGTATGAGCTGCTGAGCAACTGCATAGCCTGCGGCACCTGTGAGGGAAGCTGTCCGGTATATGCAGGCGGCGAGGCGTTCATCGGCCCTGCGGCTCTTATCGCCGCCTCCCGTTTCATCAATGATTCACGCGACAGTCAGACGGATGCACGTATGGATGCCATCGATTCCGCCGATGGCATCGCCGCGTGTCAGTCGGTGCGCGCCTGCACGCGTGAATGCCCGCGTGGCATCGATGTCGGTGAGGAGATCTGGCAGCTGATCGCCCAAATCAAGGAGCGCTGAAATGGATAGGACGTCATATACCAATCTCGCGAAATCGTGGGAGTACGTCGAGGATCATGCGTTCTCACGCCAGTCTGCCGAACTCAATGCGATCAGGACCGCGGCCGAGGAAGCCGGCATTCCCCAAGGATCCGCGGCGCAGGCCGAATTGCTGCGCATGCTGGTGCGAATGTTGGACGCCTCGTCGGTGATCGCCATCGGCACCGGTTCCGTGGTGGAGACGATGCAGCTGATCAACGGTCTTGACAATGCAGGCCAGCTTACGGCCGTCGATTCGTCCACGCAGGGCATCGCGCTGATTCGCAAACTGTTCAATCGTCTGTCCGATGACACCGAAACCACATTGCGTGCCGTGAACGCGTCCGCAGGTGTGTTTCTGCCCCGTCTGAACGCCGAGAATTACGATTTAATCGTCGTGGCCGGCGATCCGGAGAATTATGCGGCGGCTTTCGCGCAGGCTCCACGCCTGCTGAAACCGCATGCCGCGATTGTCTTCACCGATGTACTTGCCTTTGATTCGGCCACATCGGCCGGCGGCGTGCTGAATCCCGCCAATCGTGATGCCAAATCCATCGCGATGCGCGAATTGCTGGAAACAGTGGAGTCGGATGAACGGTTCGTCACTGCGTTGACGCCGACCGGCACTGGTCTGCTGGTTGCCGTCAAGAAATAGACCAATCAGATTAATCAGCCGTGCCGCAATGGCACGATATGTTGAAAGGGCCACGCATGGGAATGCGTGGCCCTTTCAACATATGGAAATCCCTTTTACTGTTCCTGGTGGGTGCCGATTATCTGGCTGACCACCACGGTACCGTCTTCCAGCACCGTCTCAACTTCGTTCATGGCATCTTCGTCGCCGGTATGGTGCTTATGCTTCGTACCGTCCTCCAGTTCGAATCGTTTGGATTGATGGCTCAGCAGAATACCTGAGATCACGGCTGCGACCATGGACCCCACCAGGACGCCGAAACGGGCTTCAGCCGATAGTTCGGCATCCTGATATGCCAGCGACGCGATGAGAAACGACACCGTGAAACCAATGCCGCAGGCGCAGGCGGCGGGGAACATGTCGCGCACGCGCAGCCCCTTGGCCATCTTCAGACCGCCCACGTGCGTGGACAGCCATGCGGTGGTCATGATGCCCAGAGGTTTGCCGACCACGAGCGCCACCATCACGGCAACGACCACCGGCGAGACGAACAGCGCCAAGGTCAACGACTCGAAGTGCACACCAGTGGCGAACAGTGCGAAGATCGGCAACGCCAGCAGTGCGGAGAACGGCTGCAGCTTGTCGGCGTAACGTTCCGCACGCGGCATCTTCTCACCGAAACGCTCATGGGCCGGCGTGAGCAGTCCCACGAGCACGCCGGCCAAAGTGGGGTGCACGCCGGCTTCGAACATCATGACCCATGCCAGCACGCCCACGATGGCCACGGCCAACCACGGTACCTTGCGCATGCGGACCAGAAAGTACCAGACGACCGCGCATACGGCTATGCCAAGGAACCAGTACCATGCGTTCACCGATGAGAAGAACACCGCGATCAGGATGATGGCCAGCAGGTCGTCCACTGTGGCCAATGTCATCAGAAAAGCGCGGATGGATCCCGGCAACGCTTTGGCGAACAGGGCCAATACGGCCAATGAGAACGCGATATCCGTGGCTGTGGGCACCGCCCAGCCATTGGACATCTGTGCGAAGGAGAACGACGTTCCTGAAGCGATGACGAGTTGCCCTGATCCTGCCGCCGCAAACAATGAGATCACGCCGATGAACAGTACCGGCGGAGCAAGCATACCGCCAACCGCGCACAGCATCGGCACGGCCGCGGCTTTGGGATTGGACAGTGATCCCGTGGTGAGTTCCTGCTTCAATTCCAGGCCTACGGTCAGGAAGAACACCGTCAGCAGGCCATCCTGCACCCAATGGCCCAATCCCATGTCGATATTGGTGTGTGGAATGGCTATACGGAAGTTCTCAAGCTGTTCGAACGCATGCGCGGTGAACGGCAGATTGGCGAGCAATAGGCCGGCAAGAGCGAAACCGAGCATAATCAGACCGGATATGCGGTCGGACGCGGCTATGCGTCGGATTGTTGCCCAGGTTCCCCTCTTCGATGTGGCCATCATGCTCCTTGTCTTGCGGTCCCCGTTCGACCGCAGTATCCGTAAACGTAGTATCAAGTGTATCGGAGGGTCTTGGCGTTCATCCCTGCCGCATATTGCGCTCCGCTGTGCGCGCAATCAATTGTAGGCTTCCAAAAATCCACGGAAAATAAAGAAAGCCTCCTCCGCATTCGCGAAGGAGGTTCATGTGCGCGAGACAGGATTCGAACCTGCGACCTGCTGAT
>NZ_CAUEQY010000016.1 GCF_959020145.1 uncultured Bifidobacterium sp.
TGGTCGAGGAGATCAAGAAGAGCCAGATCATCATGATTCCTGGCGGCTTCTCCGGCGGCGACGAACCGGACGGCTCCGCCAAGTTCATCACCGCCTTCTTCCGCGCTCCGGCCGTGACCGAGGCCGTGCGCGACCTGCTGGACAACCGCGATGGCCTGATGCTCGGCATCTGCAACGGTTTCCAGGCGCTTATCAAGCTTGGCCTGGTGCCGTACGGCGACATCGTGCCGATGACCGCCGAATGCCCGACGCTGACGTTCAACACCATCGGCCGCCACCAGAGCCGTCTGGTGCGCACCCGCGTGGCTTCGAACCTCTCCCCGTGGCTGGCGAAGACCGAGGTGGGCGACATGCATACCATCGCCATCTCCCACGGCGAGGGCCGTTTCGTGGCCTCCGACGATGTGCTCGCCCAGCTCAAGGCCAACGGCCAGATCGCCACGCAGTATGTGGACGAGGCTGGCGTGCCGGGCATGGACCTGGATGTGAACCCGAACGGTTCGCTGTTGGCCATCGAAGGCATCACCAGTCCGGACGGCCGCGTGTTCGGCAAGATGGGCCACTCCGAGCGCTACAGCAACGGCACATTCGTGAACGTGCCTGGCGAGAAGGACCAGCCGCTGTTCGCGGCCGGCGTGGAGTACTTCGCCGCCTGAGCATCAAGACTCTTTTCACGCTCACATAATCAAGGGTGGGTTCGAAATCTCATGATTCCGAATCCACCCTTTCATATACAGCAATCCGCGACATTCGTCATAGCAGCCGCTTCAGGCGGAAAGGTAACCCTCGGCGAGATCGACGGGCCTGTTGGCGCGTTCCACCGCATCATCGCTGGATTGCGCGGTTTGTCTGATGATGTCGTCGTAACCGGTCAGGGCGGCGAAAGGCATGAATTGGGCGGCACGGTTATGCATGCTCATATGGGCATGCGTCTGCGATTGGTGATGCGGCAGATCGATGATGTCGTCGTAGCGATGGGTTTCCGTAAGGCTCATGCCGCATGACCTCCTATCTGCTTGTTGCGCTGCTGGCCTGTGGCGTCATCGAACATATCCATGGCCTTGATGATGGAATTTCTGCCGAATTTGCGTTTGATGTCCAGAAGCGTTTGCTGCATATGCAGTTCGGCGTCCCCTCGTGGCGAATCCTTGGAACCACCATCGGCGGAACGCATAGCCTCGCATTCGGCCGCATCAGCGGAAGCGGAATCCACCGGCGCTTCCATCGCGGCGAACAAATCAGGCTGCGTATATTCGGACGCGGCCGCCTGCCGCCGTTCCTCAAGTTGCTCGTCGGTCAGCACATCGGCGGCGACCACATTCAGCCGACGGACCAGCAAACGCCTGTCTACGATCGAAAGGAAAAGCTTATCGACCGCGTCGCAAATACGCGACGTAGCCGACGTCGGCTCCGGCAATGCGATCGACCCGGTGGCCGGCTTGGGTACGCGGCGGCCATACCTGTCGATCGAAACAGGGCCGTCGTATGTTGCCACGGCATGTTCGGCAATCGCCTTCAAATCAGCGGAACCGTCCTTGCCAAGCCGTTTCGGATCGAGGCTTGCCGTGTCGTAGCCGACCATCAATCCCACTCTGCCGGCTTTCACGCCCTTCGCTACCAAATCCAATGACAGCGTATCCGCCATTTCACGCACAATCAGCCGGGCTGCGTCGAATCCCGCCGGCCCTGTCAGCACTTGTCCGGAACTCAAGCTGTGCCCCGCCGGCTTGTACACTTTGATGTCCGCGATGGTGCACGGTTCCCAGCCCCACGCATGGTCGATGAGCAGTTCGGCGTTCACACCGAACATCTTGTACAGTAGATCTTCGTTGTAGTATTCGTCGGCACGGCCAATGGAACAGCGAGCGATATCCCCCATGGTCGCCAGTCCGTGCGCTTCGAGCTTCCTTGCATATCCACGCCCCACACGCCAGAAATCGGTAAGCGGCCGGTGATTCCACAACAATCTCCGGTACGACATCTCGTCAAGCCGGGCGATGCGAATGCCGTCCTCCCCCGCCTGGATGTGTTTGGCCACGATATCCATAGCCACTTTGGCCAGATACATGTTCGTGCCGATGCCCGCGGTGGCGGTGATGCCGGTCTGGGTGTGGATATCGCGGATGATGTCACGGGTCATCTCCTCCACCCCTTTTCCATAGGCGCGCAGATAGCCGGTGACGTCCATGAACACCTCGTCCACCGAATAGACGTGGATATCCTCAGCCGAAACGTATTTCAGATAAATACCGTAGATTTTCGCACTCATCGCCAAGTAATGAGACATGCGCGGTTTGGCGATGAACACGTCAGCAGCCAGATTCGGATTGGCCGCGAGCGCCTTCGCATCATACGATTTCCCCGTCAGCACACCGCCTGGAGCCGCGGCGCGACGGACCGCGTTGATTTCCTTCAGTTTCGCTTTGACTTCGAATAGGCGGGCGCGTCCGGGCAGACCGTATGCCTTCAACGACGGCGAGATCGCAAGGCAGATGGTTTTGTCGGTCCTCTCCTGGTCCGCCACCACCAAGTGTGTGGATAGCGGAGGGAATCCATGTTCCACGCATTCCGAGGACGCATAGAAGGATTTGAGGTCGATTGCCACGTATATCCGTCCGGCCATGATGCTCCTTCCATGCAATGGCTCATACGGGGGACTTCCCGCACCCCGACGACCGTGATTCGCGTTTTCAACGTCTTCCATCATAACAGCTTTTTCGAACGGCTGTTCGATTGCATGTCCGGTTCCATATACCGTCTGAGAACTGGACAAAACCCGACTCTTGTAGCCGCCCATTGATACTGTTGGACGATAGCGAACCCCTTGTCTCCATGGTTTTGGAAGGAGCTTTGGCTTGTCAGCTGAACTCGAAGACATCCACGAGGAATGCGGTATTTTCGGCGTTTGGGGCCACTCGGACGCCGCCCGACTCACCTACTTCGGTCTACACGCGCTGCAGCATCGCGGTCAGGAGGGTGCCGGCATTGTCTCCAACGATAATGGTCATCTCATCGGTCATCGCGGAACGGGTCTGCTGACCCAAGTGTTCAGCGACGAACGGGAAATCGAACGCCTGAAAGGAGACAAAGCGATCGGCCATGTGCGTTACGCCACAGCCGGTTCCGGCGGCACCGACAACATCCAGCCGTTCATCTTCCGCTTCCATGACGGGGATATGGCGTTGTGTCACAACGGCAATCTCACCAATTGCCCCTCCTTACGCCGCAAGCTGGAGGACGAGGGAGCGATCTTCCATTCGAACTCCGACACCGAAGTGCTCATGCACCTCATCCGTCGTTCCAGCAAGCCCACGTTCATGGACAAGCTCAAGGAAGCGCTCAACACCGTGCACGGCGGCTTCGCCTATCTGATTATGACCGAACATGCCATGATCGGCGCGCTCGATCCGAACGGATTCCGTCCGCTGTCCCTTGGCAGGATGACGAACGGCGCCTATGTGCTCGCTTCCGAGACCTGCGCGCTCGACACTGTCGGAGCCGAACTGGTGCGTGACATCCGCCCGGGCGAGATCGTGGTCGTGGATGACGATGGCTACCGCATCGACCGTTACACGGATCAGACCCAGCTGGCCATCTGCTCGATGGAATTCATCTACTTCGCACGCCCCGATTCCAACATCTACGGCGTGAACGTGCATTCGGCCCGCAAGCGCATGGGCGCGCGCCTGGCTCAGGAATCCCCCGTCGACGCCGATATGGTCATCGCCGTGCCGAACTCCTCCCTGTCGGCGGCTTCCGGCTATTCGGAGGAGGCCGGCCTGCCGAACGAAATGGGTCTGATCAAGAACCAGTACGTGGCACGCACCTTCATCCAGCCCACGCAGGAGCTGCGCGAGCAGGGCGTGCGTATGAAGCTGTCCGCAGTGCGCGGCGTGGTCAAGGGCAAGCGCGTGGTCGTCATCGATGATTCCATCGTGCGCGGCACCACCTCGAAGCGCATCGTGCAGATGCTCAAGGAGGCCGGGGCGGCCGAAGTGCATATGCGCATCAGCTCCCCGCCGCTGAAGTACCCGTGCTTCTACGGCATCGACATCTCCACCACCAAGGAGCTGATCGCGGCCAAGAAGTCCGTCGACGAGATCCGCGACTACATCGGCGCCGATTCCCTGGCGTTCCTGTCGCTCGACGGCTTGGTGGAATCCATCGGTCTGGGTGCGGACGCACCGTATGGCGGCCTGTGCGTGGCCTACTTCAACGGCGACTATCCGACCGCCTTGGACGACTACGAAGCCGACTTCCTGAAGTCGCTCACTCCGGAGGATCGTGTCCGTCTGCCTGAATTCGCCCTGTACAAGAGCAAGTACGAGGGCAACGAATACACCACCACTTCATCCCAAGAAGAACACTGAGACCCGAGAAAGGTTAGATATGCCAAAAGCATATGAGGAAGCCGGCGTAAGCGTTGAGGCCGGTTACGAAGTCGTCAAGCGTATCAAGTCCCACGTGGCGCGCACCAACCGTCCGGGCGTGGTCGGCGGCATCGGCGGCTTCGGCGGATTGTTCGATCTCGCTTCCCTCGGTTACAAGGAGCCGGTGCTGATTTCCGGCACCGACGGCGTCGGCACCAAGCTGGTCGTGGCCAAGATGGCCAACAAGCACGACACCATCGGCATCGACTGCGTGGCCATGTGCGTCAACGATATCGCCGCCCAGGGCGCCGAGCCGCTGTTCTTCCTGGATTACATCGCCTGCGGCAAGAACGATCCGGCTCTGCTCGAGCAGGTCGTCTCCGGCGTGGCCGACGGCTGCGTGCAGGCCGGTTCCGGTCTGATCGGCGGCGAGACCGCCGAGATGCCGGGCATGTATGACGAAGACGAGTACGATCTGGCTGGCTTCGCGGTCGGCGTGGCCGAAAAGTCCGCTATCGTCGACGGCTCCACCATCGCTGAGGGCGACGTGCTTATCGGCCTGCCGTCCACCGGCGTGCATTCCAACGGTTTCTCCCTGGTGCGCAAGGCCCTGTTCGAGCAGGCCGGCTACACCGTGGACACCGTACTGGACGAACTGGGCGGTGAGAAGCTTGGCGACGTGCTGCTCACTCCGACCAAGATTTACGTGAAGGCCCTTTCCCCGCTGTTCAAGGCGGGCGTGGTCAAGGGCGTCGCGCATATCACCGGCGGCGGTTTCATCGAGAACATTCCGCGTATGATTCCGGACGGTCTTGCCGCCCATATCAACCTTGGTTCCTGGCCGGTGCTCCCGATTTTCGACGTGCTCGAGAAGGCCGGCAGCATCGATCATATGGAAATGTTCAACATCTTCAACATGGGTATCGGCATGGTGCTGGCCGTCAGCGCCGAAGATGCCGATAAGACCATGGAATTGCTGAAGTCCAATGGCGAGGCCGGCTATGTGCTGGGCAATATCGTCAAGAAGACCGGCGAGGACGTCGAACTGCAGTAAACGAACATACGGGGGTGGCCGAACAGGCACCCCCGATATTATTTCTTGAGATTGGCACTCTTCCCCATAAGGGATACAACAGGAGGAAATATGAAGGTTCTGGTCATTGGTTCCGGTGCGCGTGAACATGCCATCGCCCACGCGCTCATGCGTGGCGGCAGCGTCAGCGAGGTCACTGTGGCCCCAGGCAATCCGGGCATGGAGCTTGACGGCATCCGCACCACGCAGCTCAACCCGTCCAATCATGCGGCGCTCATCGATTTCGTGAAGAACAATGGTTACGATTGGGTGTTCGTCGGACCGGAAGTGCCGCTTATCGAAGGCATCGTCGACGATTTCGCGGCCGCCGGCATCAAGGCGTTCGGCCCGAACAAGGCCGCCGCGCAGATCGAGGGTTCCAAGGACTTCGCCAAGCAGCTTATGGAACGTCACGACATTCCGACCGCGAAGTACCAGACGTTCGACGATTTGGAGCGTTCCACCGCTTATGTGCGCGAGCATGGCGCGCCGATCGTCATCAAGGCCGATGGCCTGGCCGCAGGCAAGGGCGTGACCGTGGCGATGGATGAGGAGACCGCCATCGCCGCTTTGGAGGACATTTTCGTGGACCACCGCTTCGGCAACGCCGGCGCGAAGGTGGTTATCGAGGATTTCCTTGAGGGTCAGGAATTCTCTCTGATGAGCTTTGTGAACGGCACCGATTTCTGGCCGATGCCGATTTCGCAGGATCATAAGCGTGCCTACGATGGCGACAAGGGTCCGAACACCGGCGGCATGGGCGCCTACAGCCCGGTTCCGCAGATCGGTCAGGATGTGATCGACACCGCCATCGAAACCATCGTCAAGCCGACCGTTCAGGCCATGGCCGACGAGGGCACGCCGTTCACCGGCATTCTGTACGCCGGCCTCATCGCCACCGCCGACGGACCGAAGGTCATTGAATTCAACGCGCGTTTCGGCGATCCAGAGACCGAAGTGGTGCTGCCGAAGCTCACGTCCGATCTCGGTGCCGGCATCAACGCCATTCTCAACGGCGAAACCCCGGAATTCACGTGGGATGAGGACAATGCCACTCTTGGCGTGGTGATCGCTTCCGAAGGTTACCCGACCAACGTGGTCAAGGGTGCCGCGATTCCTGAGATCACGGTAGATGACGATTCCCATGTCTACTATGCGGGCGTCGCACGTGGCGAGCATGGTCTCGTGGCCAACTCCGGTCGCGTGCTGCTGGTCGAGTCCTCCGCTGCGGACATCAAGGCCGCGCAGGACAAGGTCTACGCGATCATCGACAAGCTCGACACCAAGGGCATGTTCTACCGTCACGACATCGGTTTCAAAGCGCTGAATGCGTGATGATGGTGTGTTGGCTGCGCTGAACCAATAGCCGTTGAGGGGCTGTTCCAATAGTTTGGAACAGCCCCTCAATATTTTAAGATTTGTGCGGCAGGCGCGTCGTCGCCCACCACACGCCTGCCGTGACGAGGACGTGCGCGAATTCCGTGCGGCACGACACGAAGGCGCACAACGGTACGTCGAGTGTCGAGCCGTGCGGCAGGCGCGCCGTCCTCGTTACGGCAGGTCCATGAAGGAGGTGTCTTTCAGGTAATTCTTCCCCGTGGTGATGTCGTATTGGATGAGCCGGTAATCGGCCAGCAGCTGCTTGGTCTCGGCGTCGAAATCGTCTTCGGCCATGGGCTCGCCCTTGGAGTTCAGATAGATGTTCTGTCCTTCGGGGATGCGGTCCCAGCCTTGGATGTTGTTCACGACCGGCGGTTCCATGGCGGAGATCTTGGAATGCATTTCGGTGAGGAACGCCAGGTATGGGGAGACTTTGGCATCCATGTGCTCGGCCGCCTGGGCCACGAAGAAGTTCGGCGACGAGTATTCGGCGTTGTCGATCTTGTTGCCTTGCGTGCCGGAGGCTTTGTTGGACCAGATGAAGTAGTCCGTCTGATGCAGGGCCAGCGAGTTGTCGTCGTCCGCGGATGCCGAGGAGTAGATACCAGGCAGATGGTCGCCGTAGAAGACCACGGTGACCGGCTTGTCGAGCTTGTCGAGTTCGCTGAGGAATCCGGCGGTCGCCCCATCCGTCAGGGACGCGCCCTTTTGGTAGGTTTCGATGGATTCCTTCTCGTCGTCCTTCAACGGCTTTCCCGTAGTGGAGGAGGCTTTGAAGTCGTTGTGCTTGTACCAGTCATGGTAGGGCATGTGGTTCTGCATGGTGATGACCTGCAGGAACTGGTTCGACTTGGTTTTCCTGACTTCCTCCAGCGTGCTTTGGTAGGTGGCCTCGTCGGAGACGTACGGCGAATCGTCGATCTTGTCCTGATGCGAGATGACGTCCGGCCCGGTCAGCGTGTAGAAATGCGAGAAGCCGAACTTCTTGTAATTGGTGGCGCGCGAATACATGGACGACTCGTACGGGTGCAGTCCGATGGAGTTCTTGGACGCGCCCCACATCTGGTTGATGGTCGGCGTCCAATGCTCGCTCGGCACCAGCTGCTGGTATGGGCTGGTCAGGGAGGAATCGAAATTCGCCATGCTCAGGCCGGACAGTCCCATGTATTCCAAGTTGGCGGTGCCGCCGCCGTATCCGGAGGACAGCATCAGGCCGGACGTGGTATTCTGCTTGATCTCACGGATCTTCGGCATGGAATCCTTGTTGACTTTGAGTCCCGGCACGCGTGACGGGTCGGAGAAGGATTCGGACAGCACGTAGATGACGGTGCTGTCGGTCATGTTCGCGGAACGTTTCGCGTTGATCTTCTTCGCGGCCTTCTCATAGCGGGCCGCGACCTGCTTCATGGTCTCTTCGGAATAGTCGTCCGGCTTGACCATGACTTTCGGGTTGAGCTGACGGGTGAACGCCACCAGCGGCCCGTTGCGCTGGGCGTCGTATACGGAGTCCCACATGGAGGGCTTGTCCCCCATGACGGTGGCGAAGCCTTTGGCCCACGAGCCGACGGTGCTCACCTGCATCGAATACAGCGTGAAGAACAGGCCTGGAAGCAGGATCAGCAGCAGTCTTGCGATCGCGTTCACGGAACGGGATTGCTTGTCGGAGCCGCGAAACAGTCTGCCGTGACGCGCGTCGAGGCGGTTCAGGAAGACGAACAGCGCCACGAACGCGGCAAACGCCGCCACCGCGATCAGAATGGTCCATTGCGCGCCGGACGGCATGAAACTCATCAGATTGCCGGCGTCGGCTTTGAGGAAGTTCAGGTCGCTTGGCAGAATCGCCTCGTATCGAATCGACACTTTGAAATGCTCAATCACGGCGACGATGAACGTCACCGCCAGAAATATCGGCGTGGCCACCCAGAAACGGTTGGTGAGCATGAGCAGGATCACGTACAGGACGCCCCACAGTATGAGGTTGAGCACAGCCACAAAATTAGCGCTGGTGAACATCTTGCCGACGAATCCCCAGCCGGTGAGCCACATGTTGTTCGATAGTTGGACTCGAGTGGCGGATTCGCTGACACCGATCTGCAGGGCGGCAACGCCCACCGCATCGAACAGCACGAATAGCACGCCGTAAAGCCAGCCGGGGAACTCCTTGCCCGCTTTCTTGGCCATCGGGTCCACGGTAGCGATGTCGAGCTCCTCAATCGGCTCGTTTTTCGATGTTGCTTTGGTCACGCATAACCCCACTTAGTTCGTTTGCAATGCCCTATTGTCATATACGCGTCTGAAAAAGACAACGTCCAACGTTTTTTCTTTACGATTTTTACGATTGGATTGCGCCGATGGCGATACGATTCCAACGGAAATACGGCAGACAGCCGCTACTTGTCCGCCTTCCGGCAGTCCTCGCACAGGCCGAACACCTCCAGCGTGTGCCGTTCGATGGTGAAGCCGTACTTGTCGGAGATGCCTTTCAGCCAGCTTTCGGAAGGCGATTCAATTTCCACGGTTTTGCCGCAGTTCGTACAGACGAGGTGATGATGGTGCCCGTCATCGCCGCACAGGCGGAACAGCTGCTGCCCGTCGAGACGGACCGTGTCGGCGCGGCCGGCTTCAGCCAGGGCGTTGAGCTGCCGGTAGACCGTGGCGAGTCCGATATGTTCGCCACGGTCTTCCAGCTTGCGGTGCAGCTCCTGCGCGGAGATGAATTCGTCGCAGCCGTTCAGCGCGTCGCGGATGGCGTCTTTCTGGCGGGTCTGCCGCACGATATGTTCACTCATTACTTATGATGTCAGGCTTTCTTCAAGTCGTCCCAGCAGCCGGTGGCTTCAAGGTCGGCCACGGTTTTGGCGGTGTCGTCGGTCAGCACGGTGATGTGCCCCATCTTACGGTCGTGGCGCACTTCCGCCTTGCAGTAGTCGTGCACGTTCCATTCGGGATGGTCGGCGATGAGCGCACGGGTCGGCGCCACATGCTGGCCGAGCACGTTGACCATGACGGCGGGCTTGAGCAGCTGCGGCTGTTCGAGCGGCCAGCCGGCGATGCCGCGAATGTGCGCGTCGAACTGGTCGAACGAGCAGGCCTCGATGGTGTAGTGGCCGGAATTGTGCGGACGTGGGGCCAGTTCGTTGACGATGACCTTGTTGTCTTTGGTGATGAACAGTTCGATGGCCAGAATGCCGGCGAGTTCGAAGCCTCTGGCCAGTCGCAACGCCAGCTCGTGCGCCTCCTTGGCCACGGTTTCGTCCACTTCGGCCGGCGCGATGGTCATGTGCAGGATGTTGTTGCGATGCTCGTTGCGCACGATCGGGAAGGTCACGTAATCCTTGCCGTTGCCGGCGACGAGGATGCTCGCTTCGAACGCGAAATCGACGAAGCCTTCCAGAATGCTTGGCGGGAAGCTGCCGTCATGGTCGGCGCGGGCGCGCACCTGCTCCAAGTCGGCTTCGGACTTGAGCACGGTCTGGCCGTGGCCGTCGTAACCGCCGGAACGGGTTTTGAGCACAGCCGGATAGTGGATCTCATCAAGTGCCGCTTCAAGTTCCTCGACGCTGTTGACGGCCTTCCACGGCGCGGTGGGCGTGCCATGGTCGTTGATGAACCGCTTCTCGTTGACACGGTCCTGCGTGACGCGCAGCAGATCGGTGCCTTGCGGGGCCGCCGCGAGGGAACGCACTTGATCGATGGCGTCGGCGTCCACGTTCTCAAACTCGTAGGTGAGCACGTCGGACTTTTCAGCCAGTTCGCGGATGGCGGAAATGTCGTCGTATTCGGCGGTCACTTGGAAATCCGCGACCTGAGCGGTCGGACAGTCGGGTGTCGGGTCGAGCACGCCGATGCGGAAGCCCATGTAGCGTGCGGACAGCGCCATCATGCGGCCGAGCTGGCCGCCACCGATGATGCCGATGGTCGCGCCGGGCATCAGTCGTTCGATACGGCCGTTGGTTTCCTCAGACAAGCTGGGCATTGGATTCAGCCACCTTTTCCTTCAGGGAGTCACGATAGTCCTGCAGCGCCTTGGCCAGTCGCTCGTCGGTGGTGCTCAGAATGCTCACCGCGAGCAGGCCGGCGTTGGTTGCGCCGGAGTTGCCGACGGCGGTGGTGGCCACCGGAATGCCGCCCGGCATCTGCACGATGGACAGCAGCGAATCCCAGCCGGACAGCGCGTGGGAGCGTACCGGCACGCCGATGACCGGCAGTGTGGTCTGCGCCGCGACCATGCCCGGCAGGTGGGCCGCGCCGCCCGCGCCGGCGATGATGATCTTCAGCCCGTTGGCACGGGCGTTGTGCGCGAACTCACCCATCAGTTCCGGGGTGCGGTGCGCGGAAATCACCTGCTTCATGTACGGCACCTCGAACTGGTCGAGCATCTCGCATGCGTGCTTCATGGTCTCCCAATCGCTTGCCGATCCCATGATCACCGCGACTTCAGGCTTGTTGTCTGCCATCAAAACCTCCGAAGGATTTACGTAGACTTACGTGTTCCAGAACACCGCCTACTTTACTTACTTGGCTCGATGTGCAGCACGACCTTTCCGAAAACGTCGCCGTCGACCACTTTGCGGAACGCCGCGGGCGCGTCGGCAAGCGCGTAGGTGGAGTCGATGACGGGGTGCAGGTCGGCGTGTTCCACGAATTTGAGCAGTCGTGCGAAATCGTCACGCGAACCCATGGTGTTGCCTTGCACGCGAATGTCCTGGAAGAAGATGCGGGTCAGTTCGGCTCCAGGCTGGTCTCCTGTGGTGGCTCCGCAGATGGCGATGGTGCCGCCGGGGCGTACGGATTTGACGGAATGGCTCCAGGTGGCCGCGCCGACCGATTCGATGACAGCGTCGACCTTATGCGGCAGTCGCGCGCCGGTTTCGAAGGCGGCGTCGGCTCCGATGGCGATCGCGCGGTCTCGTTTCTCTTCGCTGCGTGACGTGACGAACACTTCCAGTCCTGCCGCATGGGCGAGTTGGATGGCCGCTGTGGACACGCCGCCGCCCGCGCCTTGGACGAGCACGGTGTCTCCCGGTTTCACGTTGGCCGATGTGAACAGCAGTGAGTAGGCGGTCAGCCAGCTGGTGCCGAGCGCGGCAGCCTCATCGAGGGTCAGGTTGGCGGGTTTGGCGAACACGTTGGCGCTGGGCACTTGGGTGGTTTCGGCCATGGTGCCCGCGTATTTTTCGGATAGGATGGTGCGCCGCTCCCCCGGCATGACGCCGGCGCCGTCGGTGCCGACGAAGGTGTAGAGCACCACTTCGGCTCCGGCTTTCAGCCCTTTGCGAACAGGAATGTCCTCGTCGAGCACGCCTGACGCGTCGGTGCCGAGAATCATCGGCGTCTGTTCGGCGGAGAGTCCCACGCCCTGCAGGCTCCAGATGTCGTGGTGGTTCACGCTGGCTGCGGCCACGTGGATGGTACTCCAGAACGGCTTGGTTTCGGGCGTGTCCAGCTCCCCCACCTTGAGTTGCGACAGCGGATTGTCATAATCGGTTCCTGCTGCGTATACGGCTTTCATGGTCAGCGCTCCTTCGCGGTTTTTCGGTGGTTCGATTCATTTCATCGTTTCCATTGTGCCGCAGTTGAGAAGACTTTGCAGGTATTTCACAACCGACACCCCGGCAGAGGCATACAGTGGGATAGGATTTTCCGCGGTAAAGAAGACAGGTTCAGGGAAGGACAGTTGCGCATAATGACCGCTGGCATACTGGGTTCGATTCATTCTCCGGCGGATGTGCATGCCCTTTCTTCGCAACAGTTGCGTGATCTGTGTCTGGAGATTCGTTCCACGCTGTTGAATTACGGCCGGAAGCATGGTGGCCACATCGGTTCGAATCTTGGCGTGGTGGAGCTTACCGTGGCGTTGCACCGCGTGTTCGGTTCTCCACGTGACCGTTTCGTTTTCGATGTCTCCCACCAGAGCTACGTGCACAAGATGCTTACCGGGCGCGCCGAGGCGTATCTGGACGAGTCGCGGTTCGGCGAGGTGACGGGTTTCACCAATCCGTTGGAAAGCGAGCATGATTCCTTCGTGCTGGGCCATACCGGCACGTCCATCTCCCTTGCCTGCGGTCTTGCCAAAACACGTGATATGCAACATACCGCTGCGGGTGCAAGCGAAATCGGCAACGTCATCGCCATCATCGGCGACGGTTCGTTGAGCTCGGCGATCGCTTTCGAAGGACTGAACAACGCTGCCGAACAGGGCGGTAATCTCATCATCGTCGTCAACGACAATGAGATGTCGATCGCCGAGGATTTCGGTGGCATGTACGGCAATCTTGCCCGTCTGCGCGCGTCGAACGGAACCGCGGAGCTGAATCTGTTCAAGGCGTTCGGACTTGACTACCGTTATGTGGAGCAGGGCAACGATGTGGACACGCTGGTCGCGGCGCTTGAAGACTTGAAGGATATCGACCATCCCGTCGTGCTGCATATCCACACCACCAAGGGCTTGGGTTTCAGCGATGAGACCGAGGCGCAGGATGGTTCCGACGGATGCAACCAGACCAATCCGCAGCCGCATGCCGGCCAATGCGAGGCGAATCATTGGCAGGATCCGGATAGCGCGCTCGGCAAGCCGCTTGACGCGCGCAAATACTACGGTCAGATGGCCATGGCTTCGTTGGAGTCCCGTTTCGAAAACGAGCCGGGACTGGTGGTCATCTCCCCCGCCACCCCTGGTTCGAATGGCATCACCCGTGATTTCCGTGAACGTGCCGGATCGCATTATGTGGACACCGGCATTACCGAGGAGCATGCGGCCGCGTTCGCCGCAGGCATCGCGAAGGCTGGAGGCCGGCCGGTTCTGGCGACTTCCGCCACGTTCTTCCAGCGTATTTACGACCAGTTGCAGCAGGAGCTGGCGTTGAATCATGTTCCGGCGACGCTGCTGATTTTCGGAGCGGGCATTTCCGGCGCGGACAATACACATTCCGGCACGTTCGATATGACGATGTTCGCCAACACGCCTGATGTGACCTGTCTGGCGCCGACCAGCGGAGAGCAGATGCTGGACATGCTTGCATGGGCCACGGGGCCGTCTGATCATGGTGTGACGGCTATCCGCATGCCCGGCGAGCAGATTCTTGCCATGGAGCGTTCCGCCGATATGGCGTTCGACCCGGCCGAACGTGCCGACGCGCACGAGACGACGATCGATATTACCGGCGATTGCCCTTTCACGCGGTACCAGATCGTACGTCCGGGACGTGAAGTGGCGATTCTCGGCTTGGGCAATACACTGCCGTTGGCGGCCGAGGTGGCGGCAACGCTCGAAAACGACGACGATATCAATGCGACGCTTATCGACGCGCAGCAGTATTCCGCGATGGATGGCGAGCTGCTGGACGTGCTTGCCGACGGCCATCGTGTGGTCGTCACCTTGGAGGATGGCCAGCTGGAAGGCGGCTGGGGTGAGAAGGTGACCGCGTTCTACGCGAATTCCACCAATCCAAAGGCGGCCGGTGTGCGTGTGCTCAACTTCGGCGCATCGAAAGAATTCACCGATCGTGTGCCCCTTGCCGAGCTTGATGAACGTTACGGGCTGACTGTGGAAGCGGTGGCTGATCGCATTCGCCGCGTCTTGGCCCGTTAATCACGCAACTAGCCGGCACCGTCAAAAATCGACAGGGAACGTCGAACAATCGCGAAATGCCGGCCCACGCTGAACAGCACATGGCCGACCATAGGCATTATTGTCAATCGCAATCGCTATTGCTCGTTCTTGATGGCGTCCAACGCAGGAATCTTCACAGCCTTATTAGCTGGCCCCAAACCGGCGAGTATGCCCACCAGAATTGAAAACAGCACGGCCACGACAAACAGCCACCATGGAATCACGGAGATTCGGCTCACGTCGTCACCGCCCATAATCGCTTTGCCTACGTTTTCCATACTGAATCCACCAAACGACAGCAGATTGATGCTCAGCGACCCCAAGGCGGAAATCAGACAGGCGATAAGTCCACCGACCAGACCGATGGCACCTGCTTCACATAGGAACATCGTGCGAATATCCTTCACATAGCAGCCGAGCGCCTTCATAATGCCGATTTCCCGAGTGCGTTCCGACACGGACATAATCATGGTGTTGGCGATGCCGATGGCCGCCACCAGGAATGACACCGCGCCAATGCCTCCCAATGCGAGCTGGATGCCACGACTCTGCTTTTCAATCTCCTTGCGGGTCTGTTCGAAGGACGTGGTTTGGTAGCCAGACATTTTGATCTGCGCTTCGATACCCGGCACATCCTTGATATTTTGAGCGTGCACCACCACTTGGTCGTAGTTTGTTTTGGTCCGGCTGGTGGTATTGGTTTTGCCGTCGATTTTGGCCTGCAATGTGTCCATATCCTCCAGCGACATGACTACACCGGAGCTGAATGCATCGTAATTATTGGTTGAAGCGTCCAACACACCGACCACGGTGAGAGGCATGGAAACCACAGGATTCTGCGAACTGGCAGTACCATCGCCGTCGCCTGAATCGGTGGAACTCATCGAAGTGCTGCCTATTTTGCGGTAATCGTCAGGGCTTTGATAATCGGCTCCGGTAATCAAATTGAGTTTCGTGGTCAGTACGTCGAAGAACGGCTTCTCCCCCTCGCTCTCCTTGCAACCGTTCTCATCGCACTCATAATCACCGGGAGCGATACGCCTGGAGTCATCATCGGAACGATACTTATCCATAAACTGGTATGCCGCGTATTTGCCGAGCAATACTTCTCCGGCACGCCTTGGCATACGCCCTTGAACGAGCTTGTATCCCGATGCTTCAAGCTGGGTCATATCCGTACCCATCACAGAAGCATATTGAGCCACGTATCGGGATCCGGCTCCCGCAGTGAGATCCACGGTGCTCTGCGCCGACCGCTGTGGCATCACGGCCGCGACGCCTGAAATGCCACGGAACGTCTGTACCGCAGCATCGTCAAGCTTGGCCTGCTGATCCGATGATGTCATGTCCGACGAAGACAAACTCGACATACCGACGCCAGAGCTGTCGTACGCGCCCGAGCCGCCGGCAGCTGTGACGGTAATGTCGTTGAGATTGCCCATGCTCTTGAGCATCTGCTCATTCTGCTCGCTGATGCCTTGTCCAATCGAAATCATCAGGACGATAGAGCAGCAGCCGACGATCACGCCGAGCACCGTCAAAATCGTACGCGATTTGCGCCGCAGCAAATTCTGCGCGCAAGTATGTGCGATATCCGAAAATCGCATGCCTACTCCTTGACAGATGGAGCGGAAGATGACGTTGCGGATACGGAGGCAGCCGATGTGCCACCTGCCGTGGCGATTACCTGCGTCGGCGCATCGGCAGCCATGGCAGTAGATTTACCCTGCTTATCGGCTCCAAGATCGGCAGGCTCCCAATCCCAATCGTCATCATCGGCCACCTGCTTTGCCTTCTTACGGCGGTGACGGACCACCAATACGACCGTCAGTACAATCACGACGAGCGCAACGGCCGCCGCCACTATCCACACCCAGACCGGCATGCTCTGATCCTGGACGTCAACATCCGTATCGGAATCATCCGGAACAGGAGCTTCAACGGCATTGATCTTCACCGGAAATTCCTTGGTCTGCGGCTGTCCATCGGAATTCTCATACGTCACCGTCAGTTTCGCCTCGGTTTCGCCGGGCTTGTCCGCAGTGAATGCGAATCCAATGGAGCCGGACGCGCCGGACGCCACATTGCCGACGTACTGCTTGGCCTGCGTGGCGGTGATACCGTCGCCTTCAACGCTCGCCTCGACATTGGAAACGTCGCCCTTGCCCTTGTTCACGTAATCCATGGTGATAGTAGTTTCCTCACCCGCGTTGACGATATTGGGCACCACTGGATCGTTCAATTCAAAACGATCAGGCTGCGAAACGGGTACGGAAATTTTGATGTCGGAAGTGTTGGAGCTGCGTGCGGCACCGTCCACATACTCGTATTTGAAGCTGATGTCGATGCCCTGCGCGCCGTTTTTCGCACTGGCCAGTGTCTGCATCGGCACGGTCTGCGTCAACGCAGCTCCCGCATTCAGTGCATCGTAGTAGAACGTGTTCGTACCGCCGGAGATGGCAAAATTCTCACCGCCGTCCACGGTGACCACCATGTTGCTCACCGCCACTTTGCCCATGTTTTGGAAGGTGAAACCGAGGTTGAAGGTGCTGCCGACCGCCACCGACCCGTCGCCATAGGTGAAATTGGTGATAATGATGTTCGGCACCGGCCCAGCAATCTGCTCAACACTGTTGTCCGCTCCCGCACCCGGAGCATCGGAAGTATTGGCGCCATCTTCGGCGAACGCCGTCGGCACGATGCATACCAACGTGATGGCGACCACCGCCAATAGTGAGATTGCCCCGTTGAGCAGTGTTGCGATTCTTGTGTTGTTGCCCATGGAAGGCCCTTCTGTTGTCGTCATAGTTGTCGATATGCGTTGTCGTGAATGTTACGTAAGCCGGTCGCCGATGATGCGGCCGTCAAGAAGTGTGACGATGCGATCGGCGTATTGCGCCATATTGTCGTCATGTGTGACGAGCACGATGGTCTGGTTGAAATCGCGTGCGAACGAGCAAATCATATCCATCACTTCGGTTTTGGTTTTGGAATCGAGATTGCCGGTCGGCTCGTCGGCGAATACCACTTGCGGACGTGTCACGAAAGCGCGGGCGATGCCAACGCGCTGCTGCTGACCGCCAGACATCTGGGTCGGATAATGGTTCATGCGTTTGCCAAGGCCGACCCGCTTGAGCATGGCACGCGCGATCGTCTCGCGTTTACGCTTCGGCACGCCTCGGAACATCAGTGGCATGGCCACATTCTCGATGGCATTGAGATTGGGCAGCAGATTGTACGACTGGAACACGAAGCCAAGGTGCTTCTGCCTGAATTCGGCCAGCTGCCGTTCGTCAAGCCTGCTGATGGGCACACCTGTGATACGTACACCACCTTTAGTTGGTTTTTCCATGCCGGCAAGCTGATTGAGCAGGGTGGATTTACCGGATCCGGACTCGCCATAGATACAGCAAATCTGCCCTTGCGGAATGGCGAGATTGACACGTTCCAGTGCTACGACGGTCTCATCGAGCACTGGATATTCCTTGCGTAGGTTTTTAACCTCGATAATGGGACCGCGACCGGTTTTCCCAGCGTTGGATGTGCTACCTACCGGCACATTCACCTCCTCGTTTTCTGGGAATATGTTGATAATTGCTCCTAAGTCTAAAGTGTTTCACCGCGCTTCGCCACCCTTAAGGGAACACCCTGAAGCCACGGTCCGCGCGTGCCTGAAACTCGAAAACCGTTCAAGAAACCCCGCCTGAACGATATGGAACATGTTGTTTCATGCCAGAAACCCTTGTTTCGTGCCAAATGGCAGTGAACCGTGAAACAACGAAAATACAATGAAGGCATCGCAACGAATCGAAAACGAAGCTGAACGGTTCCATACCATGAGGGGGACATCATGAAACGTCGTTTCACACAAGCGGAGGTCTACTACCTCAACACCCTGCCCGCGGTGGAGCGGGCATCGATGGACCGCATCACCTATTCGAGGGATTTCCAGGTGCGTTGCATGGCGCAATATCTGCGGGGCAACGGACCGACTAGCATCTTTGCCAGCGCGGGACTCAATCCGAAGATCGTGGGCAGCAAGCGCATCGAACGCGCCATCGCACGTTGGAAGGCCGATCCGCAGATCATGCTGGAGGCGCAGTCGTTCGCCAATGAAGCCGCGGCCGATCAACGCGACCTGCTCGTCATCTCCCAATCCATGACCATCGCATGGCTGGAGAAGAAAGTCATGGATCTGCAGAAACAGATCCAATCCGTGAAGCAGCATGAGGCGGAACGCCCGTCCATGCCGGCCCACGGGGCGCTCATCGGACTGGAATAGCGTCCAGAAGCGTTCCCATGACAAGATGTGCGTCGTGGTACGGCGACGCACCCATACGCGATCCCTCCTTCCATCGTTTCCGCATTCTCCGTCACATTCACGCGGCTCCCCGATGGAAGGAGGGATTCGTTTCGTCTTTGGCCGCATACCCCGCGATTGGCGCATGCGGCCAAAGACGCCATTCGATCAATATTCGTCAGATACGCGGCACCGATGGGGCGGCCGTATGGGACGGCTTCGGCGTGTACGCGCTCCGTTCCGCGGTCTCGTTGGCCGTCATCATGGCCTGGGTGATCTGGCTGTACATGTCCTGGTATCCGCCGGGGGTGGATGCGGGCAGCACCACGGTCTTGGCATTGTTGGATTCGCTCAAGGAGCGCAGCACGTCGAGGTACTGGTTAAACAGCACCACATTGTTCACGTCACTGATGTTCATGCCGACAGCCTGCAGGCTCTTGATCTGGTCGACGATACCGTTGGCGATCTCGCGACGGTAGTTGGCCTGACCTTCACCCTGAAGACGGGTCTTCTCCGCTTCAGCAGCGGCTTGGGTCTCAATCTGGATGCGCTGGGCCTCGGCGCGCTGCCGGGTGGCCTCCTTCTCACGCTGGGCTGCGTTGATGGAATCCATGGCATTCTTGACCTGCGGGCTCGGGTCAATGGCAGTGATCAGGGTCTTGACCACGGTGAAGCCGAAGCGGGACATCTCGTTGCCGACGGTCTTCTGCACGTCGAAGGCCACATCATCCTTACGGGCGAAAGCATCATCGAGGCTCAACGCAGGAATGGCGGAACGCAGGGCGTCTTCCATGTAGGAGCGCAACTGGCCGGCCGGATCGCGCAACTCATAGTAAGCGGTGGCAACGTTCTCCGGATTCACACGGAACTGGGTGGAGGCGACGACCGTGACGAACACATTGTCGAGGGTTTTGGTCTCCAGCTGCACGTTGAGCTGGTTGACGCGCATGTTGGTTTTCATGGCGATACGGTCCACGAACGGGATACGGATGTGGATGCCCGCGAACTGCACCTTGTTGAACTTGCCGAAACGTTCGATGATGTAGGCCTGCTGCTGCGGCACGATGAACAACGTGGACAGGAACAGGAACGCGATGATCAGCGCAATGACAAGGAGCGCTACAAGGAACGGCATGGCATTACTCCCTTCTTTGGTTTCTCTTTAAAGGTCTTGTCGCATGACCTTTCGTAGGTTCTGCAACCATTGCCGAACCCGAGTAAAAATTTACCAAAGAATGCAATCGTATGCAGACAATGTCCGCGAGCTGGGCAAGAGCCGTCCACGAACCAACCATCGCCTGTCCAGGAGATGACCCACATACGCCCACGAGCCGGACAGAGGGGCGCTTTCCCCTGTCCGGCTCGTGAGATGGCATGCCAGTTAATATTCAAATCCCTATCGATGGCAAAACTTTCAGGCATATACGTGTTGCGCGAAGGTGAACAGACTCTCGCCGGCATGACGGTTGAGATAGTGCTCATACGCGATGTCGAAAGCCTGGCCGAGATCCTCGATGAGGTCCTGCTTGTCTTCGATGCCGACTGCGAGGCGTACCAGTTCGTCGGTGATGCCGACCTTCAGACGCTCCTCGCGCGGCAGTTCGAAATGCGTCATGCGGCACGGCAGTTCGGCAAGCGATTCCACCGCGCCCAGAGACACCGCCAAACGGAAGATATGCAGGTTGTCGAGCACGTCCGCAGGGTCGACGCCCGGCACCACTTCGAAGCTCAGTACGGCGCCGCCGCCCTTGAGACCGTTGGAGGCCAGCTCGTATTCGTGGCCGGGCAGTCCCGGATAATGCACGGACTTGACCAACGGGTGCAGCAGCAGATAGCTGGAAATCGCACGCGCGTTCTCCTGCTGACGGTCCATGCGCAAGGCGAGCGTCTGGATGCCGCGACGCACCGAATCGCATTCGTTCGGCGCGAGCACGCCGCCCAAACGGTTCTGCGCGAAGTAGACGCGCTTGCCCAGCTCATCGTCCTTGACCACCACGAGGCCGGCGTTGACTTCGGAATGGCCGGCCAGATACTTGGTGGCGGAATGGATGACGATGTCGGCGCCTTGGTCGAGCGGCTGCTGCAGATACGGGGTGACGAATGTGTTGTCGACGATGGCGATCGCGCCATGACGGTGGGCGATTCCGGCAATGGCCGTCACGTTGTTGACTTGCAGAAGCGGGTTGGTGAGCACTTCGAAATACACGGCCTTGGCCGGACATCCATGCGCATTGCCCTTGGCGGATTCGCCGGACACCGCCGCATCGAGCGCCTTGTAATCGGTGGTGTCCACTTCCTCTACGATGACGCCCCAGCGTTCGAAATACTCGTGGAACAGCGAGTAGGTGCCGCCGTAGATGTTCTTGCCGACGACGATGCGGTCGCCTGGCTGGAAGATCGACAGCACCGCGTGGATGGCGGCCAGGCCGGAACCGAACGCGAAACCGCGCGTGCCATGCTCCAGCTGCGCGATCTGCTTCTCCAGGAACTCGCGGGTCGGGTTGCCGCTGCGCGCGTAATCCCAACGGGGCATGGCCTCGACCGATTCGAAAGCATAAGTGGACGAGTTGTAGATCGGCGGATTCACGGCTCCGGTGTTGTTGTCGTTGACCGGCAGTCCGTGGACGAGCTGAGTGTTGAATCTGGTCATGGTGCGCACCCCCTCGGTGTGGTTTCCCTGCCGCGTGCCGTTCACGCGATCGCTGGTTCCTACTTAACCGTGTCTTGGAAAGCGCCACGCGCCGGAGATTATCGACGTTGCTTATACAACGTGCGAATCGCCATAGCGTTTATTTATGAGGGGTTATCGGATGGTACGAAACCTCCGGAAACATACACCCGCGTGGACTGTAAACGGTTTCGAAGGATGTGACATAACCGGCCCGGAATCGGCATGAAAAAGCCTTCCGCGGCGTGTGCCACGAAAGGCTTGGAAACAGGATTGACGGACGGCAGCCTGCCGTCAGGTCAGGCGATTGTCAGAGCTTGCCGCCTTCGACCACAATGTCATCCGGGTCGACATCGGAACCGTACACCGGCTTCAAAGTCTCCTCGTAATCCTTGTGGAAGAAGTTCTCCTTGCCGAGCTTCACGATCTCGTCGTTGATCCAGTTGAGCAGCTCCTTGTTGCCCTTCTGCACGGCCGGCGCGATGGTGTCTTCGTCACCGAGCTTGGTGATGCCCACCTTGAAGCCCTTGTTGGTCTTGGCCCAGGCCAGCACCTCGGTGTTGTCGGTGGAGAAGGCGTCGCCACGGCCGTCGAGCAGCGCGTTGTAGGCGTCGGCGTACTGGTCGTACTTCTGCAGCTTGACGTCGGGTTCGTTCTTCTCGAAGTAGCTTTCGGCGGTGGTGCCCTTGGCGATGATCAGCGTCTTGCCCTTGAGCTGGCTCACGTCGGTGATTTCGGCGTTCTCCGGGGAGACCACGCCGAGCGCGACCTTCATGTACGGCTTGGCGAAGTCGACCTTCTCCTTGCGCTCGTCGGTGACGGTGAAGTTGGCCAGCGTGATGTCCACCTTGTTGGACGTGAGCACATCCACACGGGCGGCCGGATCGACGGACGTGTACTTGACCTTCACGCCCAGATCCTTGGCGAGACGCTCGGCGAAGACGATGTCGTAGCCGGCGTTCTTGCCGTCCTTGTCGATGTAGCCGAACGGGGCCTTGTCGGAGAAGACGGCCACTTTGAGCACGCCGGACTTCTTGATCTCGTCCAGGGAGCGGGCGGTCACCTTGGACGTGGTGGCGCCGCCGTTGGAGGCGTTGTTCTCCTCGCTCGGGGTGGCGGCGTTGGGACCGCAGGCAGCCACGGAGGCGGCCATGATCAACGCGGCCGATGCGGCCACGATGCTCTTGATTGTCTTGTTGATGATTGATGCGGTCATGGTTACTCCTCTCTTGTACGGATGACTGCTATCAAAACTTGCGATTACTCGGCGGAAGTTCCCGTCGGTTCCGTCGGCGTTTCCGCCGGCCTACGATGCCTGTCGAATTCGAACGTGTGCAAGAAACGCTTGGCACGCTCGGTTTTCGGATTGGTGAAGAACGCTTCGGCGTCGTCGGATTGTTCAACGATGCCGCCGTCCTCCAGCATGATCACCTGGTCGGCGATGGCTCGTGCGAATTGCATCTCGTGCGTCACGATGAGCATGGTCTGGCCGGAATCGGCGAGTTCCAGCATCACGTCAAGCACCTCGCGCACCATTTCCGGATCAAGCGCGGCGGTGACCTCGTCGAACAGCAGCACTTCCGGATGCAGGATCAGCGCACGGCAGATGGCCACGCGCTGGCGTTGGCCTCCGGACAGCTCATGCGGCCAGGCATCCTTGCGGTCGGCGAGTCCGACGCGTTCCAGCAGAGCGATGGCTTCCTTCTCGACCTCCGCCTTGTCGCGCTTCTGCACGAGCGTCGGAGCGAGCGTGATGTTGCCGAGCACGGTTTTGTTGGGGAACAGGTCGTAGCTTTGGAACACCATGCCGACACGCGTGCGCAGCTCGCTGCCGCGCTTGCTGCGGCCGGCCGATTCGGTGCCCGGCTTGCCGGTTTCGATAATCTCGCCGTTCAGCGCGATGGTGCCGCCCTGAATCGGCTCAAGACCTGCGATGGTGCGCAGCAACGTCGACTTGCCCGATCCGGACGGGCCGACGATGACGAACACCTTGCCATGGGGCACGTCGAAGGAGATGTCGTCCAGCACTGGCTTGTCGGCATTGGCGTACCGCTTGACCAGATGCCTGATTTCAAGGCTTGTCTGCGATTTCCCGCTGTTTTGCGCGGTCTGCGTAACCTGTTCAGCCTGCTCAGTCATGCTTCCACCTCTTTTCCAACCTGCGGGCCACGATGGACAGCGGCCAGCACACGATGAAGTACATGAAGAAAATCGTTCCGTAAATCCACAAAGTGCCCGTCGGATACTGGAAACGGTTCGCGTCGATGATCTGCTGGCCCACCTTGATGACTTCCACCACGCCGAGCAGCACGGCCAATGACGTGGTCTTCACGATACGCGTGGCAAGGTTCACGGAAGCCGGCAGCAGCCGGCGCAACGCCTGCGGCAGAATCACTTTCGTGAACGTCTGCCAGCCGCTCAATCCCAAAACGTACGACGACTCGTACTGCGCCTTCGGAATCGATTCGAGCGCACCACGCACCAGATCGCCCAGTTCAGCGCCGCCCCACAAAACGAAGACGAACACGCATGCGCCGGTCGCATCCAAATTCCAATTCCATGCCTGCGCGAAACCGTAGAAGGCGATGAACAGCAGCGCCAGCTGTGGCATGATGCGGATGAAATCCAGATAAATCCTGGTCAGCACCCGCACAACGGGATTTTTCATCGTCATCAGCCAGCCGACGATCAGGCCGACGGGCACGGACAACGCCACGGACACGCCGGCGATCCACACCGTGACCCACAGGCCCTGTAGCAGGCGCGGAATCACGCCCGGCTCGAGCAGAATCTCAGCGCCGCTCATAGTCGAACCTCCGTTCCAGCCAAGTGCCGAACAGCGAGATCGGCAGCAGAATCACCAGATACGCCACAATCAGCAGGAACAGCGACTCATAGGTGTCGTAGTACATGCCGATCAGGTCCTTGGCCATGTACATCACGTCGGCGAGCGCGATGGCGGACACCACGGACGATTCCTTGATGAGGAAGATCACATTGGCCACGACGCCTGGAATGGATGTGCTGATGGCCTGTGGAATGACCACGCGGCTTAATGTCTGCCATTTGCTCAAGCCCAGCACGTATGCGGATTCGCGCTGCACTTCCGGAATGGTCTCCAGGCCGCCGCGCATCGCTTCGGCCATATAGGAGCCGCCGAGGAAGCCGAGTCCGACGATGGCGCACAGTTCCGCGGACCAGACGAGTCCGAGTTTCGGCAGGCCAAAATACAGGAAGTACAGCTGCACCAGCAACGGCGTGTTACGGCTCAGCTCGATGTAGACGCGCACGACCTGCCGCAGGACGGGGATGCGCGCGATCTCGATGCCGGCGCAGACCAAGCCGACCACGATCGCCAGGATGATGCCGAAGACGGAAATGAACAGCGTCATTTCGGCACCGCTGACGAAGAACGGCGCGTAGTGCGAGATGAACGTCCAGTCGAACACGCGCGCCTCCTTCTCTTCTCAACGGATTTTTCGTATTTGTTCCGGCGAACGCGGCTCATACTATCGCTTTATTCGCCACTACGAGCCAGTTTCGTTATCGGTTTTTCGTATAAGGACTTATCAGGTATCGCGAAACAGTCGTCCTGCGATCCCTCCAAGGTTCTTCTACAGTATGGCATGTTGGCGGATTGCGCCGTCGGCGCATATCGAAATGTGAAGATTGGGTATGCCTTGCGAGAGAGTATGCACATGCTCATTCGACATGCAACGATGGAGGATCTGGACGCGATCGAGGCTGTGGAGGCCGCCTGCTTCCCACCTGCGGAGGCCGCAAGCAACGAAAGCCTTACCGCACGCGTGGCCGCTTATCCGGACCATTTCTGGCTGTTGGTCAACACCGATGACGACGATACCCCGTTCCCCTCGCGTGTAGAGGACGGCACGTTGGTTGGTTTCGTCGACGGCATGGCCACAAACGAGCCGAATCTTGCCGATGCCATGTATGACGACGCCGATATGCATGACGAGCATGGCGTTTGGCAGATGATTTTCGGCGTGGATGTGGCACCCGTCTACCAGCATCGCGGCTGCGCCAGCTATCTGCTGCGCCAGGTGATTCTCGACGCGGCACAGGCCGGACGCAAGGGCCTCGTGCTCACCTGCAAGGAACGGCTGGTCGATTTTTACGCACGGCTGGGATTCGTGGACGAAGGACTGTCCGATTCGACGCACGGCAACGTGGTCTGGCATCAGATGCGGCTCGCGCTGACGCACGCCGCCGGCACGGGAAACCCTACTGCGAACGGCTCCGCCAAGACCGCGGAGCGTACCAATGATGCGGATACGACCGCCATGAGCGGCGTGGACCACGACGCGGAAACCTTGGAGTTTCCGCAGGTCGAACCCACCGCGTGAAGAACGGCCGGCGAACTTCACGTGAACATCGCGACACGCCGACGATTTGCATTCCGCCGAGAATCCACGTAAGTTAGCACTCGC
>NZ_CAUEQY010000017.1 GCF_959020145.1 uncultured Bifidobacterium sp.
CCGTCTCCGCGGCCGACCTGCCGGGCGCATCCCAGCCAATCCGCGCATCCGTGCTTCGTGCGGCGCAACTCGCGCACGAAGCGGAAGATCATGCCCGCAATCGCCAGCATGTCAAAGGCAAACTGACGGCGCGCGAACGTCTTGACCTGCTGCTTGACACCGGTTCCTTCGAGGAAATCGGACGATTCTGCGGCGGCGACATCAACGGCGGACGCGCGGGAGCGGCGGTCATCACCGGTTTCGGCGAAGTGTTCGGACGCAAAGTGGCCGTATACGCACAGGACTTTTCCGTGCGCGGCGGCACGCTGGGAGTCGCGGAAGGCCGCAAGATCTGCCGATTGATGGACAAAGCGCTCGACTTGAAAGTGCCGATCATCGCGCTTATCGATTCGGGCGGCGCCCGCATTCAAGAGGGCGTGGCCGCGCTGACGCAATACGGGCATCTGTTCCGTAAAACCTGCGACGCCAGCGGTTTCGTGCCGCAGCTCTCGCTGATTCTCGGCCCATGCGCGGGTGGAGCCGTGTACTGCCCGGCACTGACCGATCTGATCATCATGACCCGTGAAAACTCCAACATGTTCGTCACCGGTCCTGACGTAGTCAAAGCGGCCACCGGCGAAGTGATCAGCATGGACGACCTCGGCGGCGGATATGTGCACAACGCCACCTCCGGTGTGGCGCACTACCTGGGCGAAGACGAAGCCGACGCGATCGACTACGCACGAACCGTGCTCGCCTACCTGCCGTCCAATTCCGACCTGCAGCCGCCCACCTACGCGTACGCCGCAACCCGCGCCGACCGTGACGTGGCCAAGCGACTTGCCACCATCGTGCCGGACAACGACCGCCAGCCGTACGACGTGCTCGACGTGATCCGCTGCATCGTGGACTACGGCGAATTCGTGCAGGTGCACGAGCTGTTCGCAAGCTCCGCAGTGGTGGGATTCGCCTGCGTGAACGGGCATCCGGTCGGCATTGTGGCAAACCAGCCGAACGTCAACGCGGGCATCCTCGACGTGGATTCCTCCGAAAAAGTGGCACGATTCGTGCGTCTGTGCGACGCGTTCAACCTGCCGGTCGTCACCTTGGTGGACACCCCCGGATACAAGCCTGGCGCCGAACAGGAACATGCGGGCATCATCCGCCGCGGCGCGAAAGTGATCTACGCCTACGCCAACGCGCAAGTGCCGCTGGTCACCGTGATCCTACGCAAAGCCTTCGGCGGAGCCTATATCGTGATGGGATCCAAAGCCATCGGAGCCGACCTCAACTACGCGTGGCCATCCAGCCAAATTGCAGTGCTCGGCGCGGCCGGAGCGGTGAACATCATCCACCGCAAAGACCTGCAGAAAGCCAAAGACGCAGGCAAAGACGTCGAAGCGCTCCGAGCCAAATACGTGGCCGACTACGAACGCACCACCGTCAACGCGAATCTATCGCTGGAAATGGGCGAAATCGACGCCATGATCGACCCCGAGCAAACCCGCGAAACCATCATCGAATCGCTCAAACTGCTCTCCAGCAAGAAACGCGTGCGCAAAACCACCAAACACCACGGCAACCAGCCGTTGTGACGGGCGCAAAGTGCGCGGATGAATCGTAAGCAAACGTAAACGCAAGAACACATCGCAAGATTTTTGAAACAAGTAAGGAACATCATGAACACCTTTTTTCTTGACCGACTGAACAGCGAGCCGCACGCACTCGCCTTCGCAGGCCAATCCACCCCATGGCCGGTGACGCTCGCCGACCAGAGCGCCAATCCGGTGCTCGACGAAGCCCTGCATACCCACGCCGACGCAGCCCAGGCACTGCTGTACCCGGTGTCCGCCGACCTGCTCGCCACCACCGGGCGCCCGGTCGACCTGTTTGGATTCGAACCGAATCCGGCACGACTCGGCGCTGCCGCAGCGGCTTCCGCCAGCGTTCCGGGCATTGCTCTCGCCCAGTTGGGTGCGCTGCTCGATGCTGCAGCTCTCGGCTACAATCCCGCCGTTGCCAAGCCGGTTGCCGTGCTCGGTCACTCCCAAGGCGTGCTCGCCGTGCACATGGTGCAGGCGATCGTCGAAGCGGGTTCCATTGAGGCGGCTTCCGCGCAAATCGATGAAATTCTTGCGATTGCCACGCTGATCGGCGTTGCCGGCACCCGTCAGGCACGTCAGCTTGGCCTTGCCGCACGTCACGGCGAAGCCACGCCGATGCTGTCTGTCAAGGACATCACCCGCGCCCAGGCGGATGCGCTGATCAAGCGTGTTTCCGGTGCCCGAGGCCCGATCGCAGTGGCCGTCACCAATTCCGCCACGCATTATGTGCTCTCCGGCTACCCGGAGGATCTGGCCGCGTTCGGCGTGGAAGTGGCCAAGGAGCACAAGCACCAGGCCAAGCTGCGCGAAGAGAAGGTGCGTGGCGGTCGCGTGTTCGAACCGGTGCTCGAATACCTTGACGTGACCCTGCCGTTCCACAGCCCGCTTATGGCCGAGGCTGTTTCACAGGCTGTTTCATGGGCGGAATCCTGCGGAATCAACGCCGACCACGCTCGCGAGCTCGCCGCCGAAGTGCTGCTCAACCATGTGGATTGGGCCGCCCGCGTGCGTGCGCTCATGAAATCCACCGATCCGAGCGCCCTGTGGGTGTTGGACTTTGGCCCGGGAACCACTGTCGGCAAGCTGTTCTCCACCGTTGCCCAAGGCACTGGCGTCGGCGTGGTGGAAGCCTCCACCGTGGCCGATCGCGGCGAACTCTCCACGCTGGAAACCCTGCCGGAGCGCACCCAGAACTGGACCCGCTTCGCACCAAGCATCATCCACACCTCCGCCGGAGACAAGGTACGCACCGCATTCACCGAACTGACCGGCAAAGCGCCGGTGCTGCTCGCCGGCATGACTCCGACCACCGTGGAACCGGAAATCGTGGCAGCGGCCGCCAACGCCGGCTACTGGGCGGAACTCGCAGGCGGCGGTCAGGTGACCGCCAGCGTGTTCGACCGTCATGTCGCCAAGCTGGAAGAAGAGCTTGAAGAAGGCCGTACCGTTGAATTCAACGCGATGTTCATGGACCGCTACCTGTGGAATCTGCAGTTCGGATCCCAGCGCATCGTACCGAAGAAGCGTGCCAGCGGCACCCCGATCGACGGCGTGGTCGTGTCCGCGGGCATTCCGGAACTTGACGAGGCCGTGGAACTCATCCACACTCTCAACTCTGACGGATTCCCGTATGTGAGCTTCAAGCCGGGCACCGTCGACCAGATTCGCCAGGTGGTGCGCATCGCCAAGGCCGTCGCGCCGGTCAAGGTGCTCATCGAAGTCGAAGGTGGTTCCGCAGGTGGACACCATTCGTGGGAATCATTGGACGATCTGCTGCTGAGCACCTATGCCGAAGTGCGTGAACAGGCCAATCTGGTGCTCGTGGTCGGCGGCGGCATCGGCACGCCGGAACGCGGAGCCGACTACATCACCGGCGAATGGTCCGCCGAATACGGTCGTCCGCTCATGCCGGTGGACGGCGTGCTTGTCGGCACCGCCGTGATGACCGCCAAAGAGGCGCACACCAGCCCTGAAGTCAAGCAGATGCTCGTCAACACCCCAGGCATTCCCGCCAAGGGAGCAGACGTCGATCCGTTCGCTCCGCTGGGCGAACAGTGGGTGCCGAGCGGCCAAGCCAAGGGTGGAGTCACCTCCGGCCTGAGCCACCTGCATGCCGATATGTACGAGCTGGAAAACTCTTCCGCGCGTTGCGGACGCCTGCTGGTGCGCGTGATGAAGCATCCGGAAGAGCTGGAAAGCCGCCGTGAGGAAATCATCGATGCGTTGAACGCCACCGCAAAGCCGTATTTCGGTGACCTGAAGGCCATGACCTATCTCGCATGGGCGCAGCGTTTCGCCGATCTCGCTTTCCCGTGGGTAGATGAAACCTATGCCGATCGCTTCCTGCACTTGCTACAGCGTATCGAAGCCCGCGTCACCACGAAGGAAAGCGGCGAATTCGCATCGCTGTTCGCATCCCGTGCCGATGTGGAATCCGATCCGCATGCGGCCATCGCCAAGCTTGCCGAAGCCTATCCGCAAGCTGATGAACTGACCGTCACCCCGATGGATGAAGCTTGGTTCCCGGTGCTCGTGCGTGAATACCCGAAGCCAATGCCGTTCGTGCCCGTCATCGACAACGACCTGCTGCGTTGGTGGGGTCAGGATCAGCTGTGGCAGTCCGAAGACTCCCGTTACTCCGCCGATTCCGTGCGTATTATTCCTGGTCCGATCTCCGTTGCGGGCATCACCACCGTTGACGAACCGGTCGCCGACATTCTTGGCCGTTTCGAAGAGGCCATGGTCAAGCGCGTTTCCACCGAATCGCCAAGCGCAGACAAAACCGCGTTTGCCCAGCTCGGCGCGGCATCTTCCGCAGAAGAATTCATTCGCAAATCCCCGAACATCTCGTGGGTGGGCCATCTCATGGCAAACCCGGCGTACGGTACCAGCAACGGTGACGCCAACTACGAAATCCGCAAGATTTCCAGCGAAGGAAGCATCGAAAAGTACGATCTCGACATTCATCTCGATACCTACTGGGACAACGATCCTGACGGTGGCGCATCCAAGCACGCCGTACGCGACATCGTCATCCCGCTGAACGTGGACGGCAACGAATCCGGGCTCTTCCCGGTGGTCGACCGCGACCGCCTGCCGGAACACGTGTACCGCATGCTTGCCGACACCGCGGGCATCGGCAATACCGCCATCACCGGCGACAAGCTCACCGCCATGCCCGTTATTGAGCAGGTGGCAGACAAAGCCGCTCATCCGTTCGGACAGGCGCATACCAGCTACACGCTGTCCGCCAACCTCGGCTTCGACCATGAAGCGGCCACCGGCGGCGCGCTGCCGAGCAATCTGGTGCCGTCGCGCATCGCACCGGACGCACTCGTCGGACCGGCATGGCCCGCCATCTACGCGGCCCTCGGATCCGTATACGTCAACGGCTTCCCGGTGATCGAAGGCCTGCTCAACGCAGTGCATCTCGACCATCTCATCGAACTGGAAGTCAGCGAAGACGAGCTGCTCAAGCACACTGGCGAACAGATCGCACTGACCAGCTGGGCCGAAAACTACTTCGAATCGGCATCCGGCCGTGTGGTGACCATCCACGTCACCCACAGCGCACAAGACGGCACCGTGCTTGCCAACGAAACCGAGCGTTTCGCCATCCGTGGCCGCGCATATTCCGACGCACTGCCGCCGGACGCGCCGGACTACGGCGGAATCGAAGCGGAAATCGAAAGCACTCCGCGCCGACTGCTGCGCCGCGTCAAGGTGACCGCTCCGCACGAGATGACCGCCTTCGCCCGTACTTCCGGCGATTTCAACCCGATCCACACCTCGCATCGTGGCGCTGCCGTTTCCGGTCTTGCGGCACCGCTCGTGCACGGCATGTGGCTCTCCGCAACCGCGCAATACGCGGTGCAGGCGCTTGACGGCAAGGGTGCGCACTACGAAATCGCAGGCTGGACCTACAACATGTACGGCATGGTGCAGCTCGACGACGAAGTGGAAATCTCCGTCGAGCGTGTCGGACGCGTGGCACACTCCGGCATGGTGCTCGAAGTGACCAGCCGCATCGACGGCAATATCGTGTCTCGTGGCACCGCCATCGTACGTGCGCCGAAGTCCGCCTTCGTCTACCCGGGCCAGGGCATACAGCAGCAGGGCATGGTGCTCGACGAGCGTGCCAAGTCCCCGGCCGCACGAGACGTGTGGGAGCGTGCCGACAAGGTGACCTGCGAGAAGCTTGGATTCTCGATCCTCGCCGTCGTGCGTGACAATCCGAAGGAACTGACCGCCAACGGCGTGACCTACCGCCATCCGGAAGGACTGCTCAACCTGACCCAGTTCACGCAGGTGGCGCTCGCCACCGTGGCATTCGCCCAGACCGCACGTCTGCGCGAAGCCGGCGCCGACATTTGGCCGGCCTATTTCGCGGGCCACTCGCTGGGCGAATACAACGCCCTGAGCTCCTTCGCCGGCGTGATTCCGCTGGAAACCGTGATCGAACTCGTGTTCCACCGCGGTTCCACCATGCACCACCTCATTCCGCGTGACGAGAAGGGTCGCTCCAACTACCGCATGGGTGCGCTGCGTCCGAACCAGTTCGGTGTGGGCGACGACGGCGTACGCGAATACGTCGAATCCGTGTCGAAGGCTTCCGGCGAGTTCCTGCAGATCGTGAACTACAACCTGGCTGGCCAGCAGTATGCCGTGGCAGGCACCATCGCCGGTCTGAAGGCGCTGAAGGCCGATTCCGACCGCCGCGTAGCCGAATATGGCGGCAAGCCGGCATTCATGCTGGTGCCGGGCATCGATGTGCCGTTCCATTCCACGCTGCTGCGCAAGGGTGTGCCGGAATTCCGCGACAAGCTTGACGCGCTCCTGCCGCAGACCATCGATTACCGTGGTCGCTTGGTCGGACGCTACATTCCGAACCTGGTTGCGGCTCCGTTCGAAATGACGAAGGAATTCGCAGCCAAGATTCTCGAAGTCGTGCCGTCCGAGCGCATTCAGGCCGCTTTGGATGATCCGCAGATTTGGGATTCCTATGCTGCTGATGATCAGAAGCTCGGTCGATTGCTGCTTACGGAACTGCTGTCTTGGCAGTTCGCCTCCCCGGTGCGTTGGATTGAGACGCAGGCTCTGCTGTTCGGTTCCGCCGAGCAGGGCGGTCTTGGTGTGGAAGAGTATGTTGAGGTTGGTCTCGGCAATGCTCCGACACTCGCCAATCTTGGTGCCAAGACGTTGCGTCTGCCACAGTTTGCCGGTCGCGATGTGACGGTGTACAACGTTGGTCGCGATGAGGGCCGCGTATATATGACCGATTCCGATTCGTTGGTTCCGGAAGAAGATGCCGACGATTCTGCAGTTGCGGCTGCGGCTTCTTCTGCGGCTGCTGCTCCGGCTGTTGCCTCAGCTCCTGCGGCGGCTCCTGCAGCCGTTGCGGAAGTTCCGGTTGCCGCAGCTTCCGCTGGCGCTCCGTCTGGTGCCGCCGTTGCGGATATTCCATTCAAGGCATCCGATGCGATCGCCACATTGCTGGCTTACTCGGCCAAGGTTCGCCCCGATCAGATCGGCGAAAGCGATACCACCGATACGCTGACTAATGGCGTGTCTTCCCGCCGTAACCAGTTGCTTATGGACATCAGCTCCGAACTGGGCGTGGCTTCCGTGGACGGTGCCGCCGAAGCGACGGTCAAGGCGCTGAGCGCTTTGGTCAACAAGGTCGCTCCGAACTACAAGGCGTTCGGTCCGGTGCTGTCTGACATCGTGCGTGACCGTGTGCGTGGCATGTTCGGTGCCGCCGGTGTGAAGCTCGGCCAGATCACCAAGCGTGTGACCGATACATGGCAGCTTGGTGAAGGGTGGACTTCCCATGTGGTGGCTGCGCTCGTGCTCGAAACCCGTGAGGGGGCCAGCTCTCGTGGCGGTGATCTTGCCTCGTTGAGCACGGATGCCGCTTCCAATGCGGCCGCTGCCAACGCGCTGATCGATGCGGCCGTGCAGAAGGTTGCCGCCGACAAGGGCATCGCCGTTGCCATGCCGAGCGCTGGTGGCGCAGCTGGCGGGGCTGTGGTTGATTCCGCCGCTTTGGACGCGTTCGCGGCCAAGGTGACCGGTGCCGATGGCGTGCTCGCCTCCACGGCGAAGTTCGTGCTGAACCAGCTGGGCGTTGCCGCTCCGGTTGCCGAAGAAACTGCTGATGAGAACGCGGCTGTTGTGGCTGCGGTCGAAGCCGAACTCGGTGCTGACTGGCCGAAGCAGGTCGAACCTCGTTTTGACGAGCGCAAGGCCATTCTGTTCGACGATCGTTGGGCATCCGCACGTGAGGATCTGGCACGCGCCTACTACAACAACGATGAATCCGCATTGAACGGTAGCTTCATCGGTCTCGGCAAGACCATTGCCGACGAAGCCGCCTGGTATGCAGGCAAGAGCGACAACGCGGATCTGAAGGCCGCATTCAATCGTGTCGCTGCCGAAGCAGGAGAAAACGCTTCCGAATCGGCGGAAACCAGCCGTTTCGCTGGAGATATCGCCGTGGTGACGGGCGTGGCTCCGAACTCCATCGCAGCCCAGGTGGTCAACGGCCTGCTTGCAGGCGGTGCGACCGTGGTGGCCACCTCGCACAGCTTCAAGCCAAGCGTGAAGGCATGGGCCAAGCAGACCTACCGTGAGCATGCGGCCGGTGACGCCAAGTTGTGGTTGGTTCCTGCGAACCTGTCAAGCTACCGTGACGTGGACGCGTTGGTCACTTGGGTCGGCAATGTGCAGAAGAAGACTTCCGGTGCGACCACCACGATTCTCAAACCTGCTTACGAGCCGAGCCTGTTCTTCCCGTTCGCGGCTCCGCCGGTGCATGGCAGCCTCGCCGATTCCGGCGAACTGTTCGAATCCCAGGCTCGCCTCATGCTGTGGGGTGTTGAGCGTGCGATTGCCGGACTTGCGAAGATCGGTGCCGACACCGATGTGCAGCATAAGTTGCATGTGGTGTTGCCGGGATCGCCGAACCGCGGTATTTTCGGCGGCGACGGTGCCTACGGCGAAGTGAAGAGCGCGTTTGATGCGATTGTGAACCGTGCTCGCGCCGAAAAGGTGTGGTCGAGCCGTGTGACCTTCGCCCATCCGAAGATCGGCTGGGTGCGCGGCACGGGCTTGATGGGCGGCAATGATCCGCTGGTCGAAGTGGTGGAGCGTCACGGTCTGAAGACCTATTCCACCGCCGAAATCGCGGTCGAACTGCTGAACCTTTCCACCCGCGAATCCCGTATCGAAGCAGCCAAGGCCCCGCTCGACGTGGATCTGACCGGCGGACTCGGCAACGAGCCGATCGACATCAAGGCACTGCGTGCGGAAGCCATGGAAGACGCGGCCCAAGCGGAAGCGGCGAATGCCAAGAACGCAATCGCAAGCAACGAATCCGATACCGCGGCCAAGACGCTCATCAAGGCGCTGCCAAGCCCGCGTGCTCCGCGTCAGGCCAAGGTCGATCTTGCCGATTGGCAGAACGTCAGCGCACGTCCGGAAGACGAAATCGTCATCGTGTCCGTGGGTGAACTTGGCCCATGGGGCTCCGGCCGCACCCGTTTCGAAGCCGAACTCGGCATCCATTCCGACGGACAGGTGGATCTGTCTGCCGGCGCGGTGCTCGAACTGGCATGGAATATGGGCCTGCTGACGTGGAACGACAGCCCCAAGCCGGGCTGGTACGACGTTGATGGCAACCTCGTGCCTGAGGAGGATATCGCGGAACGTTACCATGACGAGGTCGTGGCCCGTTCCGGCGTGCGTCCGTTCGACGAAGGCATGGGCAACGACTACAAGGACGGCACTGACGAGGAAGAGGCCGAGGTGTTCCTTGACCACGATGTGACCTTCTCGGTTCCGACTCGTGAGATTGCCGAAGAGTACGTCAAGCTTGATGAAGCGCACACCAGCTTCGCGGCCGATGCGGAATCCGGCGAATGGAACGTGACCCGCCATGCCGGCTCCATGATTCGCGTGCCTCGTCGCGCGGCCATGACCCGTACGGTCGGCGGCCAGTTCCCGAAGGGCTTCGATCCGGTCAAGTGGGGTATTCCGGCCTCCATGGTCGGCGATGTCGACAAGATCGCCTTGTGGAACATCGTCACCACGGTCGACGCCTACCTGTCCGCAGGCTTCACGCCGACCGAAATCCTCGAGGCGGTGCATCCGTCGATGGTGGCCTCCACGCAGGGCACCGGTTTCGGCGGCATGGCCTCCATGCGCAAGCTGTACTTGGATCGCTTCCTCAACCATGAGATTCCGACCGACATTCTGCAGGAGGCTCTGCCGAATGTTGTCGCAGCCCACGTGATGCAGTCCTACATCGGCGGCTACGGCAATATGGTCCAGCCGGTTTCCGCCTGCGCCACGGCTGCCGTCTCCCTTGAAGAGGGTGCCGACAAGATCGCGCTCGGCAAGGCCGACTTCGTGGTCACCGGTGCGATCGACGACATCGGTGTGGAATCCGTGATCGGCTTCGGCAACATGAACGCCACCGCCAATTCGGAGGAAATGTACGCCAAGGGCATCGACGCGCGCTTCTTCTCCCGTGCCAACGATCGTCGTCGTGGCGGATTTGTGGAATCCCAGGGCGGCGGCACCATCCTGCTGACCCGTGGCGATATCGCGTTGAAGCTTGGTCTGCCGGTTGCCGGCGTAATCGGATTCGTGCACTCCTACGCCGACGGCGCGCACACTTCCATCCCAGCTCCGGGATTGGGTGCGCTTGCAGCGGGCATGGGCGGCAAGGATTCCAAGCTGGTGCGCGATCTGGCCCGTCTCGGTGTCGCTCCGGACGACATCGCCGTGGTTTCCAAGCACGACACGTCCACCAACGCCAACGATCCGAACGAGTCCGAACTGCACAACACGTTGGCCCACGCCATTGGCCGCGCCGACGGCAACCCGCTGTTCGTGATCTCGCAGAAGACGCTCACCGGCCATGCCAAGGGCGGTGCCTGCATCTTCCAGGTCAACGGTCTGACCCAGCTGTTCAGGTCCGGCATGATTCCGGCGAATGCCGCCCTGGACTGCGTTGATCCGAAGCTCATGCGCGACGACCACATGGTCTGGCTGCGCGAGCCGCTGAAGGTCGGTTCCGTCAAGGCGGGCCTGGCCACGTCGCTCGGTTTCGGCCACGTGTCCGGCTTTGCGGCGATCGTCAATCCGGGCGCATTCGAAGCGGCAGTGGCCAACACCGCGGGCGTCGAGGCACTGAATGCATGGCGTGATCGCGCCAACGAGCGTTTGGCTGCCGGCCAGCGTCGCCTCGAGGAAGGCATGATGGGCCGTGCCGCGCTCTACGAGCCGATCGACAACCGTCGCTTCCATGAGGATGGCCGCGGCTACAACGCGCACGAGGTGGAGAAGGCCATGCTGCTCGACCCGAACGCGCGCCTGGGCGCATCCGGCTACTTCGAAGCCTGATTCCCGCGTCTGAGCGCCTGAAATTTCTGGCGCTCAGACGCACGATCATCAAAATCCCGTATCTGTCGCAATCTCAGTATTTCGCGGCAGATACGGGATTTTCATATTCTTGAATCACTCTACTTTCCGTCTGCACGATTTCCGTTTGGTGTCGTATTTTCACTTGTGCAGACGCGAAACGAGGGGCGCGCAATGCGGGTGGCAGAAGATGAAGCGCTTAGGTAGGATGGTGTCCTTGCATGAAAACGAAGTGTCGCCCGCCTGCTTCGCGGAAGTCGACATGGTTCGTTTCTTCCTGAAAACTTTCGAAAGGCTGGAAAATGCTGGGTTTAGGGCATGACGTCGTGGATGTGCCTGCGTTCGCCGAGCAACTGGGCGAACCGGGGTCGCGCATGCGAAACCTGTTCTCCATGCGCGAGCTATGGCAGACCGCTCAACGTGTGCAGGTCAAGAGGGACGGTGAGGCGGTGCATCTTGCGGCCCGATGGGCGGGCAAGGAAGCTTTTCTCAAGGCGTGGTGCGAAGCGATTTCACGCAGGGCAAATGCCGATGGAGACATTGCCTATCCGTACACGCTCGACGATTTTCCTTGGGCGCGCATCGAAATACTTGACGATTCCCACGGCGTGCCCCGTGTCATGCTCTCGCCCGAGGTGCGACGCAAGTTGCGGCAATCGTTGGGATTGCCGGTTGATGGGGATGATCAATCGTGCGCAATCCATATTTCCATGAGTCATGACGGATCCGTCGCATCCGCGGTGGTGACGATAGAAGCGTGACCGCAAGTGATTGCGTCAATCGATTGACGTCAATCGCGACAACACCTCGAACCGGTTTGATAAAACCGTAAAATCACGCTACACTGGTGCCAACGTCGTGGCAACGAACGCTGCGGAATCCAACTCATAACAACGAAGTTCCCTGGGAAGAGGAGTCAAGGAATGGCACGGTCCAAATCCGACAAAGCATTTGACGAGCGCGTCGCACAATATAGTGAGGAACTGCGCGAACTATTGACGGATCTGTATGGGGAGCAGGCCGACGAAGCCTTCCGCAACCTCACCGAGCTGATGGCCAAAGCCCACGATGCGCGCCCCGCCGATCTGAAGCGTCTCGACACCAAGCGTCTCGCCGATCCGGAATGGTACAAGCGCGGCAACATGTTCGGTATGACCATGTACACCGATCTGTTCGCCGGGGATCTGAAGAAACTTGCCGACAAAGTGCCGTACCTGAAGGAACAGAAACTCACCTATCTGCACCTGATGCCACTGCTGAAAATGCCGCATCCGCAGAATGACGGCGGTTACGCAGTGGAGGATTTCGACACCGTCGACCCGTCGCTCGGCACCAACGAAGACCTCGCCGCGCTCACCAAGAAACTGCGTGCGGCGGGCATCAGCCTGTGCCTCGACTTCGTGATGAACCATACCGCATCCAGCCATCGCTGGGCCAAAGCCGCTCAAGCGGGCGATCCGAAATATCAGGACTACTACTACTGCCACGACGACCGCACCATCCCCGACCAGTATGACGCCGTGGTGCCGGAAGTCTTTCCGGCCACCGCGCCCGGCAACTTCACCTGGAACGAGCAGATGCACAAGTGGGTGCTCACCTCGTTCTATCCGTTCCAGTGGGATCTGAACTACCGCAACCCGAACGTGCTCGTGTCGGTGCTCTCCAGTGTGCTTGGCCTCGCCAATCTTGGCGTCGAAGTGTTCCGCATCGACGCGGTGCCTTACATCTGGAAGGAACTCGGCACCAACTGCCGCAATCTGCCGCAAGTGCACGCCATCGTGCGTATGCTGCGCATCGTGCTCGAATGCGTCTGCCCGGCCGTAGTGCTGAAGGGCGAAGTGGTGATGGCCCCCAAGGAGCTTGCCGCCTACTTCGGCACGCCGGAAAAGCCGGAATGCCACATGCTTTACAACGTGTCGATCATGGTGAATCTGTGGAGTGCGCTTGCCAGTGGGGACGTGCGCCTGCTCAAAGACCAGCTCGACAAGCTTAACGCGCTGCCGGAGAACTGCTGGTTCGTCAACTACCTGCGCTGCCATGACGACATCGGCTGGGGCTTGGACGAGCCGGTGGAGGAGAGCCTCGGCATCGACCCGCTCAAGCATAAGGAATTCCTGTACCACTTCTACGAGGGATCGGTGCCTGGCAGCTGGGCTATGGGAGAGCTGTACAACTACGACGAGGCATCGAAGGACGCGCGCAGCTGCGGCACCACGGCCAGCCTGTGCGGTGAGGAACGTGCGCTGATCACGCATGACAAGCCGCTGCTCGACATTTCGATGAAACGCGATCTGATGATGCATTCCGCCATGTCGTTCCTGCGTGGCTTCCCCATGCTGAGCTGCGGCGACGAAATCGTGCAGCTCAACGGCTGGGAATACAAGGAGGATCCCGATCGCGTCGAGGATTCGCGTAATCTGCATCGCAGCCCCTTCAATTGGGAGAATGCGGCCAAGCGCAAGCAGGCGGGCACGCTGCAGAAGCAGATGTGGGACGGTTTGAAGAGCGTTCGTGAGATGCGCGACGATCCCGCGTTCGCTCCGGAAGCATGGGTCACTACTTGGGATGCGCATAATGATGCGGTTCTTGCGGTGGTGCGCCACGTTGAAGGACGTACGGTATTGGGATTGTTCAATTTCTCGTCCGCACGTCAGATCGCGCGTCTTGATTCGGACGGCGATATCGAGCTTCCTGCCGAAGTTGCGTTGGAGCCGTACCAGGTTTGCGTGGTCGAAAAATAATTATTACGATTTCGACTTGCGATTGTTGAGGGAGTGTGTATAATGGCTCGAGTCGTTTCGTGTTGGCTTCGGCTGGCATAGACGGTACGCGGATGTAGCTCAATGGTAGAGCCTCAGTCTTCCAAACTGATTACGCGGGTTCGATTCCCGTCATCCGCTCCACACAATCGTTAGAGAAGAAGAAAGGCGTGCTTGACGGCACGCCTTTTGCATACCTGCCGTACGATTGCTTCGACGACTGGGTATGCTGGACGTGTCGTGACAGCGGTGCGACAATCGCAATACAACGGAGCGGGTATGGCACAAACGCAAGGCAACAAGGTGACGGAAGTCGTCGACGGCGTGGTCGAACAGGTCGACGTTTCCAAGCATCCAACGGCATCCATTGAGGCGTCCGATCTTTCCTTGGCCGATATCGAACGGCGCAAATCGCATCCGGGGCATTGGGCGCTGTTCATCGCGCTGGTGCTGGTGGCTTTGATCGCGCCTTACTGGTGGGGACGTGTCATCGCAGTCAAGGATGCGGCTTGGATGGTGGCCAATCTCAGCTTCCTCGATCCCAAAGGCGTGGCGCTGATTTCGTGGACGGTCACCATTATGGCGATGGCCGGTTTGGGATTGATGGTTGCGGATGTGAAGAAATGGCTGTGGGGCACGGTTTTCGTGGTGGGACTCGCCGCCGAACAGTTCGTCGCCGGCGTATGTCTGCTGAGCTTCAACTTTTGGAACGCCACCTACGTGATGTACGGCGATTCCTCAGGGCTGGCCAACGCGGCGAACCTTGGCATTATCGCAGCCGGATGCGGTGTCGCCTTCTATGCGGTGCTCTGGGTCGGATTGCTGGTATGCATCAAAAAGGAATCGAAATTCAATGTGCTGACGCGCAGTTGGGCATCGTTCCTGCTGTTCTTCGCGATTGAGATCATCGCGCTCGCCGTGGTGTTGTTCGGAGGTCTGCTGAACGTGGTCTGATCCGCCATTTGTTGTGGATTCGATTTGGTCTGCCCTTCGTGTATGATTTCCCCTTGGCGTGTTTCGCCCGCGGATAGAGAGCGCGCCGGTATTGGACCGGCAGCACCGCGCAGCAATATAAGGAGGATGCCGTGGCACTTACGGCTGAGGAAAAGCAGGAAATCATCAAGACTTACGCTACCCACGAGGGTGACACCGGCTCCCCGGAGGTCCAGGTTGCTCTGCTGACCAAGCGTATCGCTGATCTGACCGAGCACCTCAAGGAGCACAAGCATGATCACCACTCCCGTCGTGGTCTGCTGCTGATGGTCGGCGATCGTCGTCGTATGCTTGATTACCTCAAGCGCGTCGACATCAACCGTTACCGCTCCCTGATTGAGCGTCTGGGTCTGCGCCGATAGTTACATTCTTCCGCCCGAATGCCTTCCTTGGCGTTCGGGCGTTTTTGCATGACAGCCGCGTTGAGGAAAAGACAGTTTGAAAGCCCAAGGTTTAGGGTGCATGAGGTCTAGAATCTAAAGATGAGGAAGCGACGAAGGTAACGTCGCGTCACGCATGCAGAAGTCGGTTGGAGTCCGCTGAAGAGGACTGCCGATAGTTGGTAAAAGAAAAGAAAAAGGAGGAACCCTATGGAGGGTCCCGAAATCAAGGCTGTTGAAGCCGTAATCGATAATGGTTCATTCGGCAAGCGCACGCTGCGCTTCGAGACCGGTCGTCTCGCCCAGCAGGCGGATGGTGCCGTCGCCGCCTATCTTGACGATGATTCGATGATTCTGTCGACCACCACCGCCGGTTCCAGCCCGAAGGAGAACTACGACTTCTTCCCGCTGACCGTCGACGTGGAGGAGAAGATGTACGCCGCGGGCAAGATCCCGGGCTCGTTCTTCCGCCGTGAAGGCCGCCCGAGCTCCGAGGCGATCCTGGCGTGCCGTATCATCGACCGTCCGCTGCGCCCGCTGTTCCCGCACACGCTGCGCAACGAAGTGCAGGTTGTGGAAACCGTGCTCGCCGTCAACCCGGACGATGCTTACGATGTTATCGCTCTGAACGCTGCTTCCGCTTCCACCATGATTTCCGGTCTGCCGTTCGAAGGCCCGGTTTCTGGCGTTCGCCTGGCTCTGATCGACGGCCAGTGGGTCGCTTTCCCGCGTTGGAGCGAGCGTGAGCGCGCCGTGTTCGAAATCGTGGTTGCCGGCCGTGTCGTCGAAAACGGCGACGTCGCCATCGCCATGATCGAAGCCGGCGCAGGCAAGAACGCCTGGCACCTCATCTACGACGAAGGCCAGACCAAGCCGGACGAGGAAGTCGTCGCCGGTGGTCTCGAAGCCGCCAAGCCGTTCATCAAGGTGATCTGCGAGGCTCAGGCCGAACTCAAGAAGATCGCTGCGAAGGAAACCAAGGAATTCCAGCTCTTCCCGGAGTACACCGAAGATCTGTACAACCGTATCGATGAGATCGCCCACGCCGATCTCGACGAAGCCCTCTCCATTGCCGAGAAGCTGCCTCGCCAGGATCGCATCCATGAGATCAAGGAAGGCGTCAAGGCCACTCTCGCCGGTGAATTCACCGACATGGACGATGCCGAGAAGGAAAAGGAGATCGGCAATGCGTTCAAGGAGCTGCAGCGCCAGATCGTGCGTCGCCGCATCCTGACCCAGGATTACCGCATCGATGGCCGTGGTCTGCGTGACATCCGCACCCTGTCCGCTGAAGTGGACATCGTTCCGCGCGTGCACGGTTCCGCACTGTTCCAGCGTGGCGAAACCCAGATTCTGGGTGTCACCACCCTGAACATGCTCAAGATGGAACAGCAGATCGACGCACTGTCCGGTCCGCAGTCCAAGCGTTACATGCACAACTATGAGATGCCGCCGTACTCCACCGGTGAAACCGGCCGCGTCGGCTCCCCGAAGCGCCGCGAAATCGGCCACGGTGCGCTGGCGGAGAAGGCTCTCGTGCCGGTGCTGCCGAACCGCGAAGAGTTCCCTTACGCCATCCGTCAGGTCTCCGAAGCCATTGGTTCCAACGGTTCCACCTCCATGGGTTCCGTGTGCGCGTCCACGCTGTCGCTGCTCGCCGCAGGCGTGCCGCTGAAGGCCCCGGTTGCGGGCATCGCCATGGGCCTCGTGTCCGGCGATGTTGACGGCCAGCACATCTTCAAGACCCTGACCGATATTCTCGGCGCCGAAGACGCCTTCGGCGATATGGACTTCAAGGTTGCCGGTACTTCCGAGTTCATCACCGCTCTGCAGCTCGACACCAAGCTCGACGGCATTCCGGCTGACATTCTGGCCTCCGCTCTGCAGCAGGCCAAGGAAGCCCGTACCACCATTCTCGAAGTCATCAACGAGTGCATCGATGGTCCGGCCGAGATGAGCCCGTACGCACCGCGCATCATCACCACCACCGTTCCGGTCGACAAGATCGGCGAAGTCATCGGTCCGAAGGGCAAGATGATCAACCAGATTCAGGAAGAGACCGGTGCGGAGATCGCCATCGAAGATGACGGTACCGTGTTCATCTCCTCCGAAGGTGGCGACGGCGCTGAAAAGGCCAAGCAGATCATCGACCAGATCGCCAACCCGCACGTTCCTGAAGCCGGCGAAACCTACAACGGCAAGGTCGTGAAGACCACCTCCTTCGGTGCCTTCGTGAACCTGACCCCGGGCACCGACGGCCTGTTGCACATCTCGCAGATCCGTAATCTGGCCAACGGCGAGCGTATCGACGCCGTCGAAGACGTGCTCAAGGAAGGCGACACCGTTGAGGTAGTCGTGCAGGGCGTTGACGATCGCGGCAAGATCTCCCTGGCCATTCCAGGCTTCGAAGATCAGGAATCCTCCGCTCCGCGCCGTGAGCGTTCCGATCGCGATGACCGTCGCGGCAGCCGTGGCCGTCGTGATGACCGTCGTTCCGATCGTGACGATCGTGATTATGATGATCGTCCGCGTCGTCGTCGTTCCGATCGTGACGATGACCGCGATTACGATCGCGATGATCGTCCGCGTCGTCGTCGTTCCGATCGCGATGACCGTGACTACGATCGCGATGATCGTCGTTCCGATCGTGACGATCGTGATTATGATGATCGTCCGCGTCGTCGTCGTTCCGATCGCGATGACCGTGACTACGATCGTGATGATCGTCGTTCCGACCGTCGTCGCAGCAGCCGCCGCGACGACCGCAATCCGCGTTACGCAGCCGACGAGAACTACGACGAGTACCGTGCCGATCGCGAAGAGCGTTCCGAGCGTCCTCGCCGCCGCGTCCGCCGCGACTTTGATCCTTTTGAGGACTGACGCCTCAAAAGGATCCCTCGCAGCATAGCTGACTGACTGAAGTGCCCTGTACCGGAAGGTACGGGGCACTTTTGCGTTTCCATGCAGATTGCATGAAAATGAGACACGGGGGCATGAGTTTTGTCATAACGTACCTGGGCGCATGCAAGAATGGTGTGAAGAGCCATTAACGAAGGAGTCGTCATGGTCGTTGGCATTATCATTGCCGTCATCGTTGTACTTATTGTGCTTTGGGCCGTCAGCGCCTACAACGGGCTGGTCACGCTACGTAATCGTGTGAAGAACGGTTGGGCGCAGATCGACGTGCAGCTCAAGCAGCGTACCGATCTTATTCCGAACCTGGTGGAAACGGTCAAAGGTTATGCGGCCCACGAATCCCAAGTGTTCACGCAGGTCACGCAGGCCCGTGCCGGCGTGGTGCAGGCCGCGCAAAGCGGTGACGTGGCGCAGCGCATCGCTGCGGAAAACCAGCTGAGCCGCGCACTTGTCAATCTGCAGGCCGTATCCGAAAACTATCCGCAGCTGCAGGCCAATACGAATTTCATGGATTTGCAGAATCAGCTGGAATCGTTGGAAGAGAAGATCGCCTACGCACGCCAGTTCTACAACGATGTCGTGCAGAAGTACAATACCCAGACCGAGGTTGTGCCGACCAATATTATCGCCGGCTTGTTCCATTTCGAACAGGCCCCCTACTTCCAGGTGGACGAAGCGGATCGTCAGGTTCCGCAAGTTAAGTTCTGACATGCATGTAAAGCCCCGTCCGATGACGATGGGGCTTTACTGTTCAATTCGGCTTGTACGGCCATCTGTTGTACGGCCATCTGAGGGAAGAAGAAGCGAGAAAGAGGGATTATGACGGCCAAACAGCATGCGTCGCGAGCGGTGCGCAGCTTCGGTATCGCGATCGTCGTCACCGTTGGCGTTGTAGCGGCCATATTGCTGGCCATCGCATTGGATGACGGTAGGGCCGATCTGAGCTACAAAACGCTCGACTACGATGTGCAGGTGCAAAGCAATGGCGATTTGAAAATCACCCAACACATCGATATGAAACTCGCCGACCGCAGCGATGACGACGGCGACCATCCGTGGAAGCAGCTGTACCAGCAGTACACGCTGAAGGAAAGCAACCTGGCCAATATCACCGATATCAGCGTGCGCAACGCGACGACGGGAGAGACCTACCAGCAGGGTGATATCGCAATCCCAAGCAGCTATAGCACCGACGAATGGAATCGAGAACATGCGGGGCAGTGGTATATCGCCGATGTTTCGCAAGGTGACAGCAATCCGCAGCCGTTCGATCCCGCAAAAGACGGTCTTGTTGCCGACAATACCGACGATCGTTCCAAGAAAATCGAAATCGGCTGGAATATTCCCGCCACCACGTCGGCGAGCAGCCTGAAATTCGATGTGACCATGACCATGCAGGGCGTGACCACCGCCTATCAAGACGTGGCCACGTTCCAATGGGAGCCGCTCGGCGTGAGCAATCAGATTCCCATCGGCAAAGTCACCGGAACCGTCACGTTCCCGGATGGCATTACGGCGGATAATTCATGGGCCTGGCTGCACACCGAACGTACGTCAACCACCGAACGTGGTGATAAGGGGTCGTTGCAGTTCACCGTGCACGACGTTCGTGCCGGCGACTATGTTGACGTGGTCGCCATGTTCGACGTCGGTGCGACCAGCGGTGTGGCACGCACTCGTGATACCACCATCAAAAACGGCATTATGGAAAGCGAGGCCCAACAGGAGCAGCAGTGGCGTGACCGGCAGCGCACAAAAGCGCGTATCCGCCTGATCACGTGGATCGCCATTGCCGTGGCCGGGCTGATCTTGTGTGTGATCGCCGTTGTGCTCGCATTGCACAGTTTCGATCGTTCGCAATACCACGGTGACATCGAGTATTGGCGTGACGAGCCGGAAATGAGCCCCGCCAGCGCTGCGGAACTGCTGCATATCGTTGACAACAAGCATTCGAAAACACTGTCGAGCCGAAAAATGTCGGCTTCCGTGCTCTCGCTCGCTTCGCGTGGAGCAATCGCCATTTACCCGGGGCCGGCCGCCATGTATCGGGGCATTGATATGAGTCGGTCTCGCAATGCCGATATCGCGCAGCTGATTTCCAATGATCCAGCTCGTGCGCGTGATGCAGGCAAAACCAGCACCATCGTGATACTGCCGGTGGTGTTCGATAACCCGCAGTCATTGGCGCTGAGCCAGAGCGAACGTACCGCGCTCGACCTGCTGGTGAAGGCGTCCGAACGCATTGGTTCTCCGGTGTTCGATCTGAAACAGATGGACAAGAATTTCTCCGATTGGTCGAAGGGCTACAAGTATCAGGAAAAGTTTACGAATGCGTGCAGTAGCGAATTCTCCATGTTGGGTGCCACTTCGTCATGCGGCGGGGGAGCGTTCGCCGCAGGCATCTGCGCCGCGATCCTGGCGTTCCTTTCCATAGTGTATTTTGGCGTGATCGGCAATCTTGCGTTGGGCGTGCTGATTTCCGCGCCGATGATGTTCGCGTCCGTGTTTGCGCTGAGCTACCTCAAATTGAAGGGGCTTAACGACAATGGTCAGCGTCTTGCCGGTCAGGTGGTCGGTTTGAAACGGTATATGGAGGATTTCAGCGACTTCCGTGATCGTGGTGTGGCTGATCTGACGTTGTGGGGTCGCTACATGGTGTACGCCACCGCGTTCGGCATTTCCGAAAAGGCGATGAAGCAGCTGCTCAAGGCGTACCCGCAGCTTGCCGACCCGAATTGGCTTGATGCCAACGCTTCCGATTCGCTGCTTTACTGGAGTTACCGTTCATGGTATTTCAATCATCATTACGCCGGTCCTGCTTCGTGTGATACGAATTCGATGGATTTCTCGCCGAGCGCCAATTTTGGTGATATTGGCGCGCAGTTGGAATCAGGTTTTGCTGATATTCAATCGACGATTGCCGCGGCATCTCCGTCCAGCAGTTACGGTGGTTCCGGTGGTAGCTTCTCCGGCGGTGGTTTCGGCGGTTCCTCCGGTGGTTCCGGCGGCGGCAGCTTCGGTGGTCGCTGATCTGCGGCATTACGCGCATGTTTGGTGGGTTTGTTGTCTGCTGAGGCGGGTCGGCTGGTAAGGTTGCATTCGGAAAGACACTCTGTACGTTGTTGAAGGAGATCGGGATGGCTTTGTTCCGTAATCTTGGACCGTTCCGCACCACGGCCATCGGCCATGGTGAAATGCCGTTGACCATTGAAAACAATCGTGGTCACGATGTCGGTATTGAAACATTGCACGCCTCGTTGGATGCCGGATGCCGTCACATCGACACCGCTTGGGCGTACTACACGCCGGGCGAAGAGGAACAGACCGGCGAAAAGCTGGTGCGTGAGGCGCTTGACTCGTGGAAGGGCCCGCGTGAGGAAGTCACCGTGGCCACCAAGGTGGGCTTGCGCCGCGCTTGGGAGGGTGACAAGCCGGTTTGGCCGCGTGACGGCAAGCCGGAGCATCTGATCGAATACGGCAAGCAGTCCGCGATGGCGCTTGGCGTTGACAGCATCGATCTGCTGTACCTGCACCGTCATGATCCGGAAGTGCCGTACAACGAGTCCTGCGAAGGCATCAAGGCGCTGCTCGATCAGGGCGTGGCCCAGTGGGCGGGTGTTTCCAACGTGAGCATCGAACAGTTGAAGATCGCGCAGGAGATCCTCGGCGACAAGCTTGTGGCCGTGCAGAACCAGTATTCTCCGATTCATCTGGACACCCAAGATACGCTTGACTATTGCGCCGAGCAGGGTCTGGCGTTCGTGTGCTGGAGTCCGTTGGGCGGCTACCGTCACCCGTACGACGAGCACCTGTTCGATCCGTTCCGCGAGGTGGCCGAAGCCCGTGGCGTGAGCTACCAGCGTGTGGTGCTCGCATGGGAGCTGGCCAAGGGCGACCACATGTTCGTGATTCCCGGCGCCCATCGACCGGAAACCATTCTCGATTCCCTCAAGGCCGACGAGCTCGAACTCACCGAAGAGGAACTCGCCAAACTCGGCTGAGTGTCAGATTCGCAACGTTTTGCGTCAAGGCGTCCGTCTCCACGATGGACGCCTTTGTTTTTCCGCATGTGTTTTTCCTCGTATGTATTTCCCGGATGCGGCAGAAGTGTCCCGTGAATAGTCGAGAATATAGAGCGGAAAAATCGAGTAAGAGGAACAAGCGTGCAAAGAAGAAACAAGCCTGAAGTATTGGCTCCCGCGGGCAATCTGCGAGGACTGAAAACCGCCGTCGATTACGGTGCGGACGCCGTCTACTGCGGAGGTAAAGCGTTCGGCATGCGTTCGGCGCCGAAAAACCTGAGTTTGGAGGATTTCGAAGAAGGCTCCCGTTACGCGCATGAGCGTGGCGCTCGCGTGTATGTGACCTGCAATGTGTTGCCGCGCAACAATGAAGTCGAAGCGATGCGCGAATACATCGGCCAGCTCAAAGACACCGGCGTGGACGCACTGATCGTTTCCGACATCGGCGTGATGCTCATGGCTCGCGAAGTGGCGCCGAACCTGGAACTGCATGTGAGCACGCAGGCGGGAGTCACCAACTATCAGGCAGCGAACGCCTTCTACCAGTTGGGTGCACGTCGTGTGGTGCTTGCCCGTGAAATGGATCTGCAGGCCGTGCGAGACATTCGCGCACGCATTCCCGACGATCTTGACATCGAATGCTTCGTGCATGGCGCGATGTGCATGGCGTTCTCCGGTCGTTGTCTGTTCTCCAATTATCTGACCGGACGTGACGGCAATCATGGCGAATGCGCTCAACCGTGCCGCTGGAAGTATTCCATCGTCGAAGAAAAGCGCCCCGGCCAGTATTTTCCGATAGAACAGACTAAGGAAGGCGCGTATCTGTTCAATTCGCAGGATATGAACATGCTTGCGCATATCGACGATCTGCTTGATTCGGGTGCGACCAGTCTGAAAATCGAAGGACGTTCCAAGAGCGCCTACTATATTGCGGCGATGACGAACGCTTACAAGACCGCCGTTGACGCATACATGGTGCAACGCGGTTTTGAAGACGAGGATGGCACTGTGCTGAAGCCATTCCATGACCGTGTGATTCGCCCGTCTGATCCGGATTACGGCAAGCCGGAAACCACCGATTTGATTATGGAACATGCGGATGGCGCGTTCGCGGGGAAGCCGGATATTGCAACCGTTCCAGTCGCTTCCGCCGGCGAACCGGATGATCTGAGCTACCATGCGCGTAGTACGAGGCGTAAGTCGAACACGGCTGCGGAAATCCTGCCGGAAGGCTGGTATCACGCCGGAGTGCGCCCGGCGGAACACGTGTCCCTGCCTGACTGGTTGCTGGACGAGCCAGACAAGGTGGCGCACCGCGACTATTCCACCGGCTTCTACTATCCGGAACACAAAGTGCAGCAAAGCACCGACCGTTCCGCGTATTTCCGCGCTTGGCTGGTGGTTGGCGAAGTGCTCTCGTGGAGCGAAGAAGACGGCGGCCGTGTGACCATTATGAGCCGCAACAAAATCGAAGCCGGTCAGGAAGTCGAATTCGTGCTACCGGGCGCGGCGCCGCTCGCCTACACCGTTCCCGCAGGCGGATTCCGTGACGCCGACGGACATTGGGTCGAATCCATCAACAATCCGGCGCATGTCTTCTCCATGCCATGCCCGCAGGAAGTGCCCGTGAACGCAGCCATCCGATCTCGTACCAAAAAGCCGACGCTCAAAGCGGAATAATTGCGAAAAACGTCGTGTAGACGCAGAAAATCAGCAGAAATAAGTTGAAATAATCGTAGAACAATCAAGGGAAACAAAAAAAATGACTGACAAGCAGTATGACGATGCGATTCTTGACAGCAATGCGATCGACCCGACCGACGTGGACGGCAATCCAATCCCAGTAACCATTCCGATCATGCTTGCGCCGGGCGTCAAAGTCGTGTACACCACGCGACTTGGTGGCACCAGCGAAGGCGATTATGCGCACTGCAATCTCGGAGACAAGTCCGGCGATGATCCGAACCATGTGCTCGCCAATCGTGTGGCGCTCTCCAACGCCATCGACGCGAAGCTGAGCCTGGTCAGCCAGGTGCATTCCGGCGTTGCCGTCGATGTGGACGAATTGTTCGTCATGAACCGTCCGTTCGGTTTCGACGTGTCCGGCAGCAAGGGCGAAACCGCTCAGCAGGTGGGCGAAACCGCGGATGAGCCGGCAGTGGTTGAAGCGGACGGCCAGGTGACCGCTCAGAAGAACGTGGCGCTCGGCATGTTCGCGGCCGACTGCCTGCCGGTGCTCATGACCGATCCGGAAGCTGGCGTGATCGGCGCCGCGCATTGCGGCCGTCGTGGCCTGCAGAACGGTGTGATCGGCGCCACCATCGAAAAGATGGTGTCCAAGGGAGCCAGGCCGGAGCGTATTGTCGCCACGCTGGGCCCGTGCATCTGCGGCGACTGCTACGAGGTTGGCGGAGACATTGCCGACGAATTCGACGCGCAGTTCCCCGGAACCTTCACGCTGAGCCGTTTCGGCCAGCCGGGCATCGATATTGCGGCCGCCGCGCTGCAGGAGCTTGCCAAAGCCGGTGTTCCGGCTGATAACGTCGTTTCCTCCCGCGCCCGCGTCAACGCAGCCACCCAGTATCTTTCCGAAGACGAGGAATTGGCGGAAATCTGCCAGGCCGATGGCGAAGGCGAACCGCAGCTCGCGGAACGTTTCAAGAAAATCCGCCGTAGCCTGTGCACGCTGGAAAATCCGCTCTGGTTCTCGCATCGCCGTGCCACCATCGCAGGCAAAGCGCACGAAGGTCGTATGCTTGCGCTGATCGTGCGCGAATAGTGGGAGAGCGGCGCGCTATTGCGGATTGCGTGCAGAACGTAAGGCAAAACGCGCTGCAAACCGATTCGGGGGTTTACGGTGGGACGTATGAGTGAGAGAGAGCAGATGCAGGAACAGAAGATGCCGGTTGTGGCCGTGGTGTTGGCGGCCGGTTTCGGCACGCGATTCGATGAGAACAATCCCAAGCAGTTGGTTTCGGTGGGGGATAAGCCAATCGTCTGCTGGAGCATCGAGGCGTTCGAACGCAACGATCGCGTGAGCGACATCATCGTCGTGGTCAACGAGCGTGTCAGCAATATGGTGAACATGCTCATCGACGAAGCCGGTTATACCAAGGTGCGTGCCGTGATTCCGGGTGGCTCCGAGCGTGTGGACAGCACCCGCTCCGCGCTTGATCTGCTCAAGCAGGCAGGCATTCCCGATGGCGCGAAAATCCTCATCCACGATTCCGTGCGACCGTTCGTCGAACAGCAATCCATCGACGGCTGCATCGACAGCCTCGACCAGTTCAACGCGGCGACCGTGGCATACGCGTCCAC
>NZ_CAUEQY010000018.1 GCF_959020145.1 uncultured Bifidobacterium sp.
AATAAAAAAACCGAAGCGCCGTTGCTCCGGTTTTTCTACTTGCGGATAAGGCGAGATTCGAACTCGCGGAGGGGTTCGCCCTCACACGCTTTCGAGGCGTGCTCCTTAGACCGCTCGGACACTTATCCATTGTGCTACTTGAAAACAAGCAACTTCATCATTTTGCCACAGCTTTGGCGATTGTCAAATCCGATTGAGGGATTTTTGCGATGTCTGCGATTGCTCGGCGTGTCTTATTCGCGGGAACACTGCGTCGCATTGCGTGAAGACGGTTGCGCGGACAGCGTACGCAAGTCTGCGCTATGCGAATAGCGCTTCGTCGAATGCCGGATAACCCCAGTCGAGTGCCAGATCCACGCGGTCGGCGATCATGCTGGCGAGCATGCCCAGTGACTGTTCCCGGGAGTCATCCGAATGGTCGTCCGAGGTTGTTTGGGACTTCGTCGAGGCGTTCGACGAAGTCGAGCTTGCCGCAACGGCTGCGATTTCGCTGCGCGCGCAATTCATTTCCAGGACGGCATCGGTTGGCGCGTACAAGCCCGTTGCGGAATCCACGATGGTATTAGGATTGGCGAGCAGCTGCGTGACATCATAGGTTTTCGCACGATTGTCTTCGGCTCCGGAAATAGAAATCAGGCGTTGCGAAGTGGTTTTATGACGATCGCTGATGTCAAGCGTCGCATGACCGAAGGAACGCGCGGCGAACACCTCCATCGCGAACCCCACCTGATCTTCCGCAGCAGCCATGGCTGCAAGCGAATCCGTATCGACATCGAGCGAGTCAATGCCATCGCATCGTGACAGCGTGGGCTGTGCGATGTCAATCGCAAGCCGTGAGGCCATCAATCTGACGGCGTGACGGGCCTGCGCGCTGCGCAACGTGCCATCGGCGAATCGCGCCGGGCAATATGCCGCGGTGTTGGCCCAATCTGAAACCGCCTCCTGCGCGGCAAGATAGCGCATGACGATATGGCGTGACCTGTCTGCCATGATGTCGGCGTTGGCAGTCGCGTCTGCATACGCCTTTTCGCAAGGACTTGGCTGTTGTTCGGCTTCGGCGCGGCCTGCGATTCGAGGAGTGGAACACGCGGCCAGTGATGCCACAAGGACGCTCGCGCACACCAAGACGCAGGCGCGTCTGACAGTCGACAAGGCCAAGGGGAAAAACGGGGAGCGTGTCTGCATGAAACATTAGACTAGTAGTCGACTGTGACCATTGGGCCGAGCGCTCGGAATAACTTCATATAGGAGGTCTTGGAAGTATGGAACTGGACCTGGCAGGAATGCACCAGCTCGCAGCTGGGCAGGGAATCGATCCCGAGACGCTGGATGCCGCACTCTCGGAAGCATTGCGACTGGCATATCTGAAAACGCCGCACGCGGCGAAGCATGCTCGTGTGGAGCTTGATCCGCGTGCCGGAAGCTTTACCGTTTGGGCTCAGGATGAGATCCCCGTCGAGCCGACCGAGGATAATCCGCACCCTGCGCCGACTCTGGGCGAGGAATATGATGACACCCCGCGCGACTTCGGCCGTCTGGCCGCAGCCACCGCGCGTCAGGTCATCAGCCAGCTGTTCCGCAAGGCCGAGGACGACAAGGTGTTCGGCGCGTTCTCCGGGCAGAAGGGCAAGCTGATCACCGGCATTGTGCAGCAGGATGTGAAGGACACCTCCAATGTGCACGTGGCCGTTGGCGACGTCGAAGCGTTGCTGCCGCGTCGTGAACAGGTGCCGGGAGAGCGTTACCGCCATGGTGAGCGCATCCGCGTGTATGTGGTGAATGTCGCACGTGGCCTCAAAGGCCCGGAAATCGTGGTGTCCCGCTCCCATCCCGAGCTGGTTCGCCGTCTGTTCGAACGTGAGGTTCCGGAACTGGTTTCCGGTGCCGTCTCGATCATGGCCATCGCGCGTGAGGCCGGTGCCCGTACCAAGATCGCGGTGCGCGCCAACACCGAGGGCGTCAATCCGAAGGGCGCTCTGATCGGCCCCGGCGGTGCTCGCGTGCGTGCGGTGATGGAGAACCTTGGGCCGGAGAAGATCGATATCGTCGACTGGTCTGCCGATCCGGCGAAGTTCGTCGCGGCGGCACTGTCTCCGGCGGTCGCCACCGGTGTGCAGGTAATCAGCGAGAAGAACCAGACCGCAATCGCCTTCATTCATGATGATCAGCTGTCGCTGGCCATCGGCAAGGAAGGCCAGAACGCACGTTTGGCCGCCAAGCTGACCGGATGGAAGATCGGCATCGAATCCGCCGAGGCACACGCCAAGAAGATGGCCGAAGCGCAGGCTTCGACCAGCGGGGAAACCGCCGAATAACCAACACTTTCAGCAACGGTAAGCCCGTGGCGTTCAATCCACGGGCTTGAGTATGCTGGACTCGATAATCCAAAGCGTGGGGGTACGTGCCGTCATGCCCAGGGAAAAGACGAGGTATCACGAACATGGTTGCACGATGAGAAGGAACAAGCTCGCCGTGAATCAGTAGCGGTCGCGCTCGTATGCGCGCGGCCCAAGATAGGAGAAATTGAGTGCCGAAAGCACGCGTATATGAACTTGCCAAGGAACTTGGCGTTGACAGCAAGACTGTTTTGAACAAACTTGAGGCGATGGGCGAATTTGTGAAGTCCGCATCGTCTACCGTTGAACCTCCGGTTGCCCGTAAGCTGAGGAATGCTTTCGCTTCCAACGCGCAGGGCAACGCATCCGAATCCAAGAAGCCTGCGGTCCCGGCCAAGAAGCCGGCTGCCCCGGCAGCTTCGCCTACTCCTGCGCCTCGTGCCACTCCGGCTGCTCCCGCGGCATCCGCGGCAAAGCCTGCCGCTCCAAAGCCGGCACGTCCTGCAGCGTCCAAGTCCGAAGCCCCGAAGCCCGGCCAGCGCATGCCTCGTCCGGGTGATTCCCGCCAGCATGGCAATCGTGCCAACGGCAACGCTCCGCGTCCGCAGGGCGAACGCCGTCAGGGCGGCAAGCCGGCTCCGGTTCCGGGACCTCGCGCACAGCGCAACAATAACAATACCAATGCTCCGCAGGGCGGTAATGGCAACAATGCCGCCAATGGTGCGAAGCCGCACACTCCGGGCCCACGTCCGGGTAACAATCCGTTCAGCCGCAAGCAGGGCATGCATACCCCGACTCCGGGTGACATTCCGCGTCCGCATCCGATGAACCGTCCGAACGCCAACAACAATAACAACGGCGAAGGTCGTCGCGGCGGCCGTCCGGGTCAGGGCGGCGGCCAGCGTGGAGGTTTCCGTGGTCGTCCGGGCCAAGGCACCGGTGCGAAGCCGGGTCAGTGGGGCCAGCATCGTCCGGGTCAGGGCGGCGGTCAGCGTCCGGCAGGTGGTGGCAACCGTTTCGGTGGCGGCGCCAATACCAATGGTGGCGGCTTCCAGGGCGGCAACAGCGCTCCGAGCAACGGTCCGGCACGCGGCGGCGGTCGCGGTCGTGGCGGTGCTGCAGGCGCGTTCGGTCGTCAGGGCGGCAAGTCCTCGAAGGCTCGTAAGAACCGTCTGGCAAAGCGTCAGGAATTCCAGGAGATGAAGGCCCCGGTCATCGGCGGCGTGCGTATTCCTACCGGCAACGGTCAGACCGTTCGTCTGCGTCAGGGCGCATCCCTTGCCGATCTGGCCGAGAAGATCAACGTCAATCCGGCGGCACTGGTCACCGTACTGTTCCACCTTGGTGAGATGGCCACGGCAACCCAGTCCTTGGACGAATCCACCTTCCAGATCCTCGGTGAGGAAATCGGCTGGGACATCAAGATCGTGTCCGCCGAAGAGGAAGACAAGGAACTGCTGCAGCAGTTCGACATCGATCTGGACGAAGAAGAACTTCAGGAAGATGAAGATCTGAAGCCGCGTCCGCCGGTCGTCACCGTGATGGGCCATGTCGATCATGGTAAGACCCGACTGCTTGACACCATCCGTCGTACCAACGTCATCGCACGTGAGGCCGGCGGTATTACCCAGCGTATCGGTGCATACCAGGTGACCGTCGATCTCGAAGGCGAACCGCGTAAGATCACGTTCCTCGATACCCCGGGCCACGAAGCCTTCACCGCCATGCGTGCCCGTGGCGCCGAACTCACCGACGTTGCGATCCTTGTGGTCGCGGCCGATGACGGCGTGATGCCGCAGACCGTGGAAGCCATCAACCACGCTCAGGCGGCCAACGTGCCGATCGTGGTGGCCGTCAACAAGATTGATAAGCCGGGCGCGAACCCAGACAAGGTCCGTGGCCAGCTCACCGAGTACGGCCTCGTTCCGGAAGAGTACGGTGGCAACACCATGTTCGTCGACATTTCCGCCAAGCAGGGCACCAATGTCGACAAGCTGCTGGAAGCCGTGCTGCTGACCGCGGACGCTGAACTTGATCTGCGTGCCAACCCGGATATGGACGCTCGCGGTGCCACCGTGGAAGCCCGACTCGACAAGGGTCGCGGTGCCGTGGCAACCGTGCTCGTTCAGTCCGGTACTCTGCACATCGGCGATTCCATCGTCGCGGGAACGTCGTATGGCCGTGTCCGCGCCATGCTCGACGAAAACGGCACCCATATGAAGGAAGCCACGCCGTCCACTCCGGTGCAGGTGCTTGGTTTGACCTCCGTGCCGACAGCAGGCGATCTGTTCCTGGTGGCCTCCGATGACCGTACCGCACGCCAGATCGCCGAAAAGCGTCAGGCCACCGAGCGTGCGGCCCAGCTGGCCAAGCGTCGTAAGGTCGTGTCGCTCGAAAGCCTCAAGGAGCAGTTCGCCAAGGCTGAGGTCGACATGCTCAACATCGTCATCAAGGGCGATTCCTCCGGTTCCGTCGAGGCGCTGGAAGATTCCTTGATGAAGATCGAGGTGTCTGACGAGGTCGGCATCCAGGTGATCCACCGCGGTGTCGGTGCCATCACCCAGAACGATGTCAACCTGGCTACCGTCGACAAGGCCGTCATCATCGGCTTCAACGTTCGTCCGAACCGTCAGGTGGCGGATATGGCCGAACGCGAAGGCGTGGAAATCAAGTACTACTCGATCATCTACAAGGCCATCGAAGACATCGAAGCATCCCTCAAGGGCATGCTCAAGCCGGAATTCGAAGAGGTCGTCACGTCCCACTCCGAGATCCGCGAGATCTTCCGTTCTTCCAAGTTCGGCAATATCGCAGGTGTTATGGTGCAGGACGGCGAAGTCAAGCGCGGTACGAAGTGCCGTATTCTGCGCAACGGCATCGCCACCGTCAATGATCTCGAAATCTCCTCGCTGCGTCGCTTCAAGGACGATGTCAACTCCGTCAAGGAAGGCTACGAAGCGGGTATCAACCTCGGTTCGTTCAACGACATCGAGCTTGGCGATATCATCGAGACCTTCGAAATGCAGGAAATCGAACGCAAGTAGTCGATTGATTCGAACCAGCAATCGATAACAAGAAAGGAACGCCCACAGCTGACATACGGCTGCGGGCGTTCCGTAATACAACAGAACTTACCTGATTAAAGGACAACAATGGCAGGAACCAATCCTCGCGCCGCACGCATCGCGGCGTTGATCCAACGTGTGATCGCATCCTCCATGGAGGCGCAATTGCACGATAAGCGTCTCACAAACGTGACCATCACCGAAGTGCGTGTGACCAACGATCTGCAGATCGCCAAAGTCTATTGGACCCAGCTTGGCCGTGAAGGCCATGAGCAGGGCGAACGCCGCCGTGCACAGCAGGCACTGAACCAAGCCAAGGGTCGTCTGCGTTCCCTTGTGGGCACCAAGGCCGGTCTGCGTTTGACCCCGCAGCTCGAATTCGTATTCGACGAGGTGCCGGGCGAGGCACATGAGATCGAAGACATTCTCGCCATCGCGCGCAAGCGTGATGAAGAACTCGCCAAGGCTCGTGAAACCGCCCAGTATGCGGGCGAAGCCGATCCGTACAAGCATCCGGAAGAGGATGACGACGATGATTTCGACGATGATGACGTCGAAGTCGAAGATTGGGATGATGACGAAGAAGCCTGAACATTCCGGCCTGCTGGTCATCGACAAGCCGCAGGGGGTCACCAGCCATGACGTGGTCGCGGCCGTGCGCGGCGCCCTGCATATGAAGCGTGTCGGCCATGCTGGCACGCTCGACCCGATGGCCACCGGCGTGCTGGTGGTGGGTTTCGGCAATGCCACGCGACTGCTCAACTACATTGTCGACCATAACAAAACGTACGAGGCCACCATTCGCCTTGGACAGCGCACCACTACGGACGATGCCGAAGGCGAGCTGTTGCCGGCGGGGGAGCGGGCAGTGAACTTTCCTTCGCGTCAAGCCGTGGAACAGCTGATCACAGAACGGTTCACCGGGCGCATCGAACAGGTACCGAACGTCTACTCCGCCATTAAGGTCAATGGCCAGCGTGCCTATGATCTGGCGCGCGAAGGCAAGGATGTGGAGCTTAAGGCACGTCCTGTGACCATCGAAGAGTTCAACGTGCGGCAGGCGCGTTACGGCTACACGCATAGCGATCGTGCCGGCACGGAACTTGCTGGCGCAGTCGTGGCCGAGAGGACAGGAGATGGATGGATTGCCGACACTGCACCGCATGAAGATATGCAGCCCGTTATGGAACTCGACGTGACCGTGACCTGTTCCGCAGGTACCTACATTCGCGCGCTCGCACGCGATCTGGGCGAGGAACTCGGGTTGGGAGGCCATCTGACGATGCTGCGACGCACACGTGTCGGCAGATTTTCAGTGAATATGCCCAACGTCATGAGCGCCCACGCTGAATCCAAAACATTCACCAATCGTGAAGGCATGGAAGTGATGCGCAATCGTGCAGTGCTTGACGATGCAGATCATGCGCTCGATCATGCGCTCGATCCCGTGGCCAGCGCTGCGGCTTCCATGAATATGCTGGCCGTGAGCGATCAGGAAGCGGCCGACTTGCGTTTCGGACGCAGAATCGCGCATGACATACGTACGACCACGGCGGCGTACGTTGAGGAAACCAACGATTTGGTCGCCATCCTCGAACGTGCGAAACGCGGTGAGGCTAAACCGGTCGCGGTATTCAACTGAACCATCCAATCAGACTACAGATACGAATTCATACACAAGAAGGACATGATGAAGACAATCACGCTCACGCCTGATGCCAGCGGCATGGTGGATTGGCCTACGCTGAGCAACGATAAGAAATCCGTGGTGACCATCGGTTCGTTCGATGGCATGCATCAGGGCCATCAGGCGGTGATTCGCCGCGTGGTGGAACTCGCCAAGAAGGAACAGTCCTTCTCCGTGGTGGTGCTGTTCGATCCGCGCCCAGCGCTCGTGCACGGCTACGCGGCGCAAAACGGTGGCCAGGAGCCGCCGGCGGGCATGATCGACGCGCAGGCGCTCACCAGCATGCAGGAGCGTCTGCGCGCCATCAACAAGCTGGGCGTGGATTACACGCTCATCGTGCGTTACACGCTGGCGTTCGCGGCGAAATCGTACCGATTCTTCCTCGGACAAATGGTGGGCAAGCTGGGCATGCGCGCGCTAGTGCTCGGATCCGATGCGGCCATGGGTGCGAACCGTGCCGGCGATGTGAAGGCCATCGAGAATCTGGCGCTCGCCACCGGCGTGTTCCAGCTTGACGTGGTCGACGATCGTGGACCGGGCGAAACCCGCGTGCCAGCCAATGCGAAGCCGGTTATGCCCACCGACCATGGTGAGCCGGCCGATCCGCTGGAAGGCGCGTCCAAGGCGGAACGTCGCGCATGGAGCAAGAAAAACCAGGCGAAGGCCGTGCGCGTGTGGAGCTCCACGAATGTGCGCTACCTGCTGGGCCAGGGGCGCATCAAAGACGCCGACGCGATTCTGGGACATCCGCATGCCGTGGAAGGCGCCGTGGTGCATGGCGAGGAACGTGGACGCACCATCGGCTTCCCCACGGCGAATCTGAGCGAGAATGTGGCAGGCTATCTGCCGGTCGACGGCGTATACGCCGGTTGGCTCGTGGACCTGGGCGCGAAGACGGCGGACGATGGTGCGCAGGGCGCTTCCGAAGGTGTTTCGCAGCAGTTCGATTCCTCTTCCGTGGACGCGCGACTTGCCGATCATTCGCCATATCGTTGGCCTGCTGCGATTTCCATCGGCACCAAGCCGACCTTCAACGAGGTGACCGGAATGAACGATCGCGTGGTCGAAGCCTATGCCGTCACCGACGATTGGCTTGATTTATACGATCACCAGGTACGTGTGGAATTCGTAGGATTCCTGCGTCCTCAAATCAAATTCGATTCCGCACAGGATCTGATCGACGAGCTGAAGCGCAATGTCGAGGAAACCAAGCGAATTACTGCCTGATGCTAATCACAACGATGATCGCAATAATAATCACGATAATGACAGTGATTAATGAATGCTGATATTTCCAGTAAAAACGTATCAGTATTCAAAAATAGTGGGGCTCTTACGTAAGAATCTACGTAAGAGCCCCACTTGTATAGGTTAAAAAAATAACATAATGTATATGCTTCGCGTGCATACATGCAAAAACGGTATGTAGGGTGTGTATTATCGCAACATGGCGCCAAGCGCATCCTGCAATGTGTCGACCTGAACGATCGACAATCCGGGAATTGCGATTTCTCTACGTAATGTCGGCACTACAGCGGTGGTGAAACCAAGACGGGCGGCTTCGCGCAACCGGTATTCCAATCGCGGCACCGGACGCACCTGCCCGGTCAACGAAATTTCGCCAATCGCACATGTGGTGCGGCTGATCGCCTTCGATTTCGAGGCGCTCGCCAATGCGCCGACGATCGCCAGATCGCATCCGGGCTCGCGCGCCTGGCCTCCGGCGATGGTGGAAATATACAGATCGTTCGCCAAAAGATTGACGTTGCCATGCCTGTATAGCACTGCCACCAGCATGGCGATGCGGTTGGCGTCGACGCCGTTCGCGGCACGTCGTGGCGTTGGCAGTACGGATTTGGTGACCAGCGACTGCACTTCGATGGGAAGACTGCGATGACCGTCCAACGTGAAGGTCACGCACGTGCCCTCCACCGGAGAGGGATCTGCGGAATTGGACGAGGAAAGAAACAGTCCGGACGGGTCCGTCACCTCTTCGATGCCTTCGCCGCTCATATCGAAACAGCCGACCTCATCAGTAGGGCCGAAACGGTTTTTCACCGCGCGCAGCATACGCAATGCGGTTTCGGTGTCGCCTTCGAACTGGCAGACCACATCAACCAAATGTTCCAACGTGCGCGGGCCGGCAATCGACCCGTCTTTGGTGACATGACCGACCAACAATACCGGAATATCAAGCGTTTTGGCGGTGTCGATCAGCGCGCTCGCCACTTCGCGCACCTGAGTCGAGCCTCCGGAGATGCCATCGACTTCCTGCGAGACGATGGTTTGCGCGGAATCGACGATGGCCAGCGCAGGCTTGCATTGTTCGATAAGCCCCAGCGCGGTTGACAGGTCGGTGGTGGCGGCCAGAAGCAGATTCGGTTCGACCGCGCCGATGCGCGAGGCCCTCATGCGCACCTGCGCCTGCGATTCCTCACCGGAAATATAGAGCACCGTGTTGCGTTCGGGCTGCGCTGCGGAAAGACGGGCAACATTGCCTGCGGTCTCCAGCAGCAGCGTTGATTTGCCGATACCCGGTTCGCCCGCGATAAGCGTGACGGAACCGGGAACGATGCCGCCGCCAAGTACGCGGTTGAATTCCGTGAACCCAGTGTCGATTCTGGAAATGGTTTCCGTACTGATTTCCGTGATCGGTTTCGCCGCGGAATCGGGCACTGCATGCGATAGCGTGCGCGATGTGCGTCCGGGAGCGGCGGTGCGTGACGATGCGGAGGGGCGCGCTTCATGGAATTCCTCGATGGTGCCCCACTGGCCGCATTCAGGGCAGCGGCCCAGCCATTTCGGCCCGCTCCAGCCGCATTCGGAACATACAAATTGCGAGGACGTCTTTGCCATATCGCCGACAATACGGATATTTTGGGACAATCGTTTTCGGAGATATTAAGGGGGTGCTGGTGCGGGATGATGGCGAGATCACGGTTTCTGGATTCGAGCGTCTCACGGATATGAAAGAATAACAGCCATGTCTACTACGCAAACTTCCTCTTCTCATGGCAAACTGATCGTGGCTGTCATTGCCGCCGCTTTGGTGGTCGTGCTCGCCTTGGTGTCCGCTTTCATCTGGCCCGGCTGGGCTCTGAACAAGGGCGATGAAGCGTCCACTCAGGGCACCACCACCTCGCAGGGCGCGTCGCAGGATGCCTCTGAGCCGACCACGCCGTCCATTGACGCTGTGGCGTTGCCGGATGACGCCAGCGAACTGTTGAAGGCCATGCCTGATTCCGTGTTGAATTTCGCGCGCACCAAGGCCGATGCCAGCACTTCGTGGAGCGGCGCTTCCCCGGTCGAGGAGTACACGTTGACGTATTCCACGGGCAAGGACGGTCAGGATATCACCTTGAAAGTGGCGCAATGGTCTCAGTCTGATGATGCGCAAAGTCAGTATGACAATCTGACCGGTGCCATGACCGGCAAGGAGCTGGGCGGCGGCAATGTGAAGGTTTCCGGTGAAGCGACCGGCGCCTATAGCGCCAAAACCGATCCGGACGACGAAACCAAGGCCATCGCGGTCTGGCGCAACGATACCGTGGTGTTCCAAGCCACGGGAGCCAAGGATTCGGTGCAGCGCTTCTACCAGCAGTTCCCGCTGTGATACTGCCTACGGCTGGTTGTGCGATCCTATGATTCATGCATGATTCACGTAAGATTCAGCCGTGGACCATGCGGACTGCGTTTGCCTGATCTTCCGATAAAAAGGTGCGTGCTTCCACCATATGAATGCGGTTGTGTGCGTTAGTCCCCGAAGCAGTGTAGTATTGGGCAAGTTGCAAACTTTTACCCTTTGAGTTTAAGGAACGGAGGCTGAGATGGGCTCGGTCATCAAGAAGCGCCGCAAGCGCATGAGCAAGAAGAAGCACCGCAAACTGCTTCGTAAGACTCGCCACCAGCGCAAGTAGTCTTCAGGCGCGGTTGAAGCGTCGCTTAAACAAAATCCCGTATGTCTTCTTGAGGTATGCGGGATTTTTGCATATTGCAAAGAAATAAACGAAAAGTACGAGAATCGAAAATCAATAGATGCAAAAAGAAGGCTGTGCGTTCGAAGTTGAACGCACAGCCTCATATGGTTTCGTGTAGGTTCGCGAAAATCCGCGGAAAATGCGGAACTTACGCTACTTCAAACTCACTTGTTGGAGTTGGTGAGCACGCGCGGACCGTTGGGATCGCCCACGATGACCTGGTCCACCATGTGCAGGAACAGGCCATGCTCCACCACGCCAACGGTGTTGATGAGATCGTCGGCCAGAGCCTCCGGGTGTTCGATGCATTCGAGGTGCAGATCGACCACGTAGTTGTTCTCGTCGGTGCGCACCGGCTGGCCTTCGGCGTCGAGGCGAAGCACCGGCTTGTAGCCGCGGGATTCGAACTTCTTGACGACCTGGCCTGCGCCGAACGGAATCACCTCAACCGGCAGCGGGAACTTGCCGATGGTGTCCACAACCTTGGACTCGTCCACGATCCACACGATCTTGTTGGAGTTGGTGGCCACGATCTTCTCCCACAGCAAAGCGGCGCCGCCGCCCTTGATGCCGTTGAAGTTCTTGTCGACCTCGTCGGCGCCGTCGATGGTCACGTCGATGTGATCAACGTCATCGATGTCGACGATCTTGATGCCGTAGCCTTCTGCCTGCTCCTGAGTGCGGCGGGAGGTGGTCACGCCGGTGAACTCCAAGCCTTCCTCCTGCACGCGGCGGCCGAGCTCGTCGACCAGGAAGCGCACGGTCGAGCCGGTGCCCAGACCTGCGATCATGCCGTTCTGAATCAGCTTGGCAGCTTCGATGCCGGCTGCCTTCTTCAATGCGTCCTGCTGTGCCTTGTCCATGATCCTCCTTCGATATGGGGTTAAGACCGTCTCCATATTATCGGATGTGTTGATTTTTGTGCGTTTGCGGACATGTCATGAACGAAGGTGTGCCATTGGTGGTCAGCAAGTGTTTTCACAGGATGTTTCACGCACTTTCGAGGCGTTAAGGTCGAAAGTGCTGGCTCGTTAGTTGTGCTTGACTGCAAATGGCGCTTCGTCGAGGACGAGCGTGCCGTCGCCTTGCACGTAGCCTTCCACCGCGATGTAACCGCGGATCAGGCGTGGCTTGCCGTCGAACGTCGGACTGGAATTTGGCGGGGGAGTGAAGCGAATGGTGCCCGACACCGCCAATCCCGAAGGACTGGCGCGATGCGGCAGTTTCGGCAAGTCGGCGACGGCGTTCGTTGGCGCCGACACGTTTTCCGAGGAATTCGCGGATTGTTCGTTCTGTGCATCGTCGGCTGGCTGCCGCTCGTCATGCTCGTGGGGAAAACAGTCCGGCTTGAGCAGCATTTCGGCATACGATTTGCGCGGTGCCTCGGCGTCAGGCGTCGTGCCATCAGGCATGGTCGTATCAAGCGCGGTGGTCGGTTCCGGCATGTCGTCGGATTCCACCGACATTTCGTTGGACGTCAACGGCAATGTCGCCTCGTCGGGCGCTGGATAGCCTTCCGGCTCCACCAGCATATCGGCGATGGAACGCGGACGCGGCTCCGGATCGGCCGCGCCCATCAGATCATCGGCCAACGATCCTTGAGCGGACTTGCCTTGCCCGCGCCCCATATGGTATTCGTCCGTAGTGATTTTGCCGTCAAGCAGCATTTGGGCATCATCGGGAACATCGGTACCTTGCGAATATTCGGAAGCCAGCAGCGACTGCCAACCCTCCAAAGGAAGATATCCTTCACGGATCTTCGAACGGCAATCGCCCGCATAGGTGCGCGCCAGCTCGTCCACCTTCTCATTGCCGGCATTGCCGGCATGACCCTTGACCCATACGAATTTCACCGGTCCGGGGCGCTTGGAGATTTCGGCATCGATCGCGCGAATCAGATCCGCGTTCTTTACCGGCTTCTTCTGCGAGTTCTTCCAGCCGTTCTTCTTCCAGCCGTGAACCCACGTGGTGGAACAGTTGATCGCATACTGCGAATCGGTTTCGATCACCAACGGTTCGGAGCCGGGGTGCGCGCGCAACGCCTCCAGCACCGCGCACAGCTCGCCAATCTGATTGGTGCCGTTCGTAGCTCCGCCGGCATCGCAGTCGCCCTCATGGTGATGCCCCGGCTTGCCGCCTGTGGCAAGCTCATGATCGGCCCAACCCCAACCCATCGGACCATTCGGATTGCCTAAAGCGGAACCGTCTGTAGAAACCGTAATCGTCATATCTCTACCCTACGAAAGCCGTGAGACGCTGCCATACGTGGTGAACTGCGAACTGTGATCGGGCGACGTCGAACGGGAATCTCAATCATCCAAACACAGCATGACGGAAGCGCGGAACAGCGTGCCGTCATAATCGAACGAGGTCGCGCCATGATGCCGTTCCGCGGTTTCGCGCACGGTGGCGGTGCCCAAACCTTCACCCCCATGCTTGGTTGAGGCGAAAGCGTCGCCAACCTGCATAATGGAGGAATCGTGCGTGTTGTCGACCACAATGAACAGTGATGCGGGCGGCCCAGTGCGATATTTGATGCGCACCCTGAGTTTTTTCTCCCCATCCTGTTGTTTCATAATGGCCTCAGACGCATTTTCCAGTAGATTGCCGACCATGGAACATAATTCGGCATTATTGATGTTGAGATATTGCGGCACCGACGCTTTGACATCGACTTCAGCCCCTATATGGCGGATCCAATCACAGTAGTAGACCAGCACCGCGTTCAACGAAGCATGTTCGCAATACTGCATGGGGATGGGCTGCAACAGCCTATGATTGGCCATCTCCTCCAAATATGAGGTGATGCCGGGCATATCGTCGGCCGCGGCGAGAGCCTGCAACGTCTGAATATGATGCCGGATATTGTGCTTGATCTGCCTCGCTTCGTTGATGCGTTCGTTCATATGCTGCAGCTGCAAGGTCTGCATGGCTTCGTAATGTTCGCGTTTGCTGGCTTCGCGCAGTCGGTCCGCCTGCTGGATCATATACCAGATGAGGAAGTAGGCCATGGTCATGAAACCGGAATATGCGATGGATACGGTGAAGGCGATGCTAAGCACGCGGGTGTCGAGCAGCGATGCGTTGTCGGCGGGCATGCACCACACCACAATTGCTGTGGAAATGAACGGAAAAAGCCAGATGACCCTCCAAAAATTCCTGCTGATGGAAGGTGAATCGAATGTTGCGGAAAATGAATGATGGAACGGATGGAAAAGTGTAGTCGCCGCAATCAAATCAAAAATCAGCAGACTGATCATTCCCGGCCATCCGACACGTAAATTCATGGACTGCTCATTCAGAACAGCTAAATCCACGGCCAAAGACAGGTAATAAATGATCGCGACGATATATGCGGCTGTTGAAACGACGAAAAGAAGCTGCCCCCAAGGAAGATTCGTCATCTTACGTAAAGCCAATACCACAACCGGAGCCGAAGGAATCACGGACCAGAGCGAGGGGACGTGGGCGAGGCAACATGCGATGCCGCACAGGAAGAAGACAATCACGCCGGAAATCATGAGAATAAGGCCGTCGCGCTTGGGATTCTCCATATGATGCCAGGTCATGTACAGGCAGAGAAGCAGGCCCGTTAGCGCGTTTAGCTGCTCGCCGATGGCGAAGAACATGCATGATGGCGCGATCGATGCGAGTGCGTCAAGCATGGCTAGTCCTCCATTCTCATGCGGGTGAACGTGTATTCCGCGTATTTTCTGCAGGTGGTGGTCACCGCGGTTTTCGTGATGGGAATGTGCTTGCCGCCTTTCATCACGAATTCATTGTTGCTGATGCCTGACACGTAGTCGAAGTTGACGAGCACTCCTCGCGCGGTGCGGTAGAAGTTGCTGAATACGGTGAGACGATGTTCCACATCGGAGAAGTTGGTGCGGATTTTCGCGCAGGTGCCGTCGGCGAAGGTGAATTCCACATAATGCGCGCTGGAAAGCGCGTAGGCGATAAGGCGACGGTCCATGGTGATGGCGGGATTGCCGAACGCCACCTGCCATGCGGCGTCCGTGCTGCTTTGTGCATTGCCCGTCGATTGATGTTTTTTCAGATGAGTGACCGGTGTTTTCGTGTCGAGCTGCGCTGCGACGCGGTCCATGGTCGCATGGAACGCGTCGTGATTCAGGGGCTTCAACAGATATCCGCTTGCCTGCACCTCGTAGCCGAGCACGGCGAAATCAGTGCTTGACGTGATGAACACGATCGGGCAATCGTCGTTTTGTCTGCGCAGCGTCCGTGCGATATCAAGTCCGGTCGCCGCATGCGTGGCGGTTTCGTCGTCCGACAGATAGCAGTCGAGCAGCAGCAGGTCGTATCGGGCGTCTTTCCAGCTTTCGATGAAGGATTCCGCATCGGCGAAGGTCACGCATTCCACGCCGATATCGCGGGTGCGTTTGAAATATTCCGCGCACATGACGGCCATCAGTTGGCGTTCGGCGGCGTGGTCTTCGACGATGGCGATGCGCATCGTTCACCTCCCATGAAGATTGGCGGGGACCGCTGGACTGAGCGTTGTGTCGCTATCATTCAAGCGTAATGCGAAGCGGGGCCGGCCGGAGGGTGATAGCGTGCGTGTCATGCCAGAATTCGGCGTTTCGTGCCATATCGCACGATTCGTGTTCGTTGCGATTCGTATTCGGGCGGATATGCGAGAAGCCCGCCTTTTTCAGGAAAGCGGGCTTCTCAGTGAGTTTGCGAATGATTGGCGAATGGCTGGATTACGCCGATTCGCCAATGATCACTCGGCCAAGGCCTTGTCCACGACTTCGGTGGCTTCGGCGAGCACCTTGTCGAGGGCTTCGGGGGATTCGAAGGACTCGGCGTACACCTTGTAGATGTTCTCGGTGCCGGAAGGACGGGCCGCGAACCAGTTGTTCTCGGTGGTGACCTTCAGGCCGCCGATCTTGGCGTGGTTGCCCGGGGCTTCGGTGAGCTTGGCGGTGATGTCCTCGCCGGCCAGCTGGGTGGCCGCGACGTCGTCGCCGGAAAGCTTGGCGAACTTCTGCTTCTGCTCCAAGGTGGTCGGCGTGTCGACTCGCTTGTACCAGCTTTCGCCAAAGCGATCGACCTGTTCCTGATGCAGCTGGGCCGGGTTCTTGCCGGTCTTGGCGGTGATTTCCGCAGCCAGCAGGTCAGGGATCAGACCATCCTTATCGGTGGTCCACACGCGGCCGTCCTTGCGCAGGAAGCTCATGCCGGAGCTCTCTTCGCCGCCGAAGGCGACTTCGCCCTTGAACAGCGGGTCAACGAACCACTTGAAGCCGACCGGAACCTCAACGAGCTTGGCGTCGATGGAAGCGGCCACGCGGTCGATCAGGGAGGAGGACACCAGCGTCTTGCCGATGCCGGCGCCTTCCGGCCAGCCCGGGCGGTTGCCGCCGAACAGGTACTCTACGCACACGGCGATGTAGTGGTTCGGGTTCATCACGCCCCAGTTCGGGCATACGATGCCGTGACGGTCGGCGTCCGGATCGGTGCCGCCGACCAGGTCGTACTTGTCCCAAGCGCCGTTGTTGAGGGAGTCCACAAGACCCTTCATGGCGTACGGGGAGCTCGGATCCATGCGGATCTTGCCATCATGGTCGATGGTCATGAAGCTCCAGGTCGGATCGACCTGCGGGCGCACCACGTCGATGGTCAGGTTGAACTTCTCGTTCATCAGCGGCCAGTAGTTGACGGAAGCGCCGCCGAGCGGGTCGATGCCCAGGCGCACGCCGGAGGAACGGATCACATCGAAGTCGATGACGTTCTCCAGATCGGCGACATAGTGCTCGCGGAAGTCGAAGCGCTCGACCAGGTCGGACTTGACGGCCTGCTCGAACGGAACGCGCTTGATGTTCTTGAAATCGCCGAGCAGCTCGTTGGCACGATCCGCGATGGCGTTGGTGACGTCGGACGGAGCCGGGCCGCCGGTGACCGGGTCATACTTGAAGCCGCCATCGGTCGGCGGGTTGTGCGACGGGGTCACCACGATGCCGTCGACCAGGCCTTCGCCGGTGAAGCGCTGGGTGCCATCCGCTGCGCGGTTGTGGGTCAGGATGGCCTGGGACACAACCGGGGTCGGGGTGAAGTCGTCGCGGGAATCGATGCGCACGGTCACGCCGTTGGCGACGAGCACTTCGATGGCGGTCTTCCAAGCCGGCTCGGACAGAGCATGAGTGTCGCGGCCGATGTACAGCGGGCCGGTCACGCCGGCCTTCTTGCGGTATTCGGCGATGGCCTGGGTGATGGCGACGATATGGGCCTCGTTGAACGAGGTCTTCAGAGACGATCCGCGGTGGCCGGAGGTGCCGAAGGAGACACGCTGTTCCGGAACGTTGGGGTCGGGGACGACGTCATAGTACTTGCCGATGACCTCGTCGACATTGATCAGATCTGCTGGGGTAGCGGGCATTCCCGCATTGTTTGCAACCATAGTCACTATTCTGCCACGCTTTTGCGTCAGATGTGCGTAATTGTCCCATTATGCGCGATGAATACGTTGTCTGTTTAGTGCATGTTCGGATGTGTGTACATGAATTTTCGAAAATGGCGGATTCTGCGCTTAGCCGAGTTGCGCAATGTCAAACGATGGTGTATAGTTCTATGCTATTCGACTGATGCAGGGTTGCTAGTCAACATAAAGACGCAAGACCTGAGATGTGGCTGAACTATAGCCATATCTCAGGTCTTTTTTTGTTGCCCGAAGCGGTGTTGCTCGGATCGAATCGGTTGTAAGGGAAAGAAAGGAAATCAGGATGGCTGACTCACTCGCATCGCAGATCATCACTGCAATCGGTGGTCCTGAAAACGTTCGCAGTCTGACGCATTGCGCCACTCGACTGCGCTTTGAACTGGTTGACGCATCCAAGGTCGATCAGAATAGTCTCGAGCACATGCAGGGCGTGCTCGGCGCGGTGCCGCAGAGCGGCGACCGCTTCCAGGTGGTCATCGGCGGTGGCGTTGCCACCGTGTACGAAAACATCATGCATCTGCCCGAAATGGCCGGTGTCGGCGGTGCCTCCGCATCCGACGATGGTCAGAAGAGCAATGCCGACGTCAAGGCCGAAGCCCGTTCCAAGGCCCGCGGCAAGGTGGCTTGGCTGGACTCCTTCTTCGAGTATCTCTCCGATTCCTTCCGCCCGATTCTGGGCGTGCTGCTCGGCGCTTCCATCATCATCGCGCTGGTCAACCTGCTTATTTCGCTGAACGTCATTCCGAATGACGAGGTTTCCGCAGGCTGGGTATTCGTGAAAGCCATCTGGAAGGGCGTATTCTACTTCCTGCCGATCATGGTCGCCTACAACGCGTCCAAGAAGCTCAAAGTCGACCCATGGCTGGGTGGTGCCATCATGGCCATGCTCATGACCCCGCAGTTCACCGGCTTGATGGACGCCAAGACCACCACGTGCGTGGAGAACGCCGCTCTGGGCACCAAGTCTTGCATGGCCAACATATTCGGTCTGCCGATGGCATTGAGCGACTATTCCGGCAACGTGTTCGTGCCGCTGCTCATGGCCGCCGTGCTTGCTCTCGTCTACCACGGATTGAAGAGGATCATCCCGGAAAGCGTCCAGCTGGTCTTCGTGCCGTTCTTCTGCATGATCATCGTTGGCGCGCTGACCGCCTTCATCATCGGCCCGATCGGCGTGTGGGTCGGCAACGGCCTCGGCGTCGGCTTGGCCTGGATGAACACCCATGCCCCGTTCATCTTCGCCATCATCATTCCGATGCTGTACCCGTTCCTCGTGCCGCTCGGTTTGCACTGGCCGCTCAACGCCCTGATGCTCATGAACATCCAGACTCTCGGCTACGACTTCATCCAAGGCCCGATGGGCGTGTGGAACTTCGCCTGCTTCGGCGCTACCGCTGGCGTGCTCTTCCTTGCTGTGCGTGACAAGGATAAGGACATGCGCCAGACCGCTTTGGGCGCACTTGCGGCCGGCCTGCTCGGTGGCGTTTCCGAACCGTCTCTGTACGGCATTCACCTGCGTTACAAGCTCATCTACAAGCGCATGCTGGTGGGCTGCGGTCTCGGTGGCGTCGTCATCGCCATCCTCGGTTGGCTCTTCCCGTCCGTCACCGCCGCCGGCCAGACCGTGCATGGCGTGACCACCACCGCTTTCGCATTCACCTCGTTGCTGACCATTCCGGTCTTCAATCAGATGTGGGTGTATGCAGTGTCCATCGCCGTGTCCTTCCTCACCTCCTTCCTTCTGATCATCACCTTCGACTACCGCACTCCGGAACAGAAGGCCGAAGTGCTGGCCCGTGCGGCTGCCAATCAGAAGACCGCTGTCTCGTCGGTCGAAGCCAAGGGAGTCGCTCCGGCTGCTGCCACCGCGACTGCCACTGTTGCCGCCACCAAGACTGAAGCCCCGGCTGCTGCTGCCACCACCACCGTGGTGAACGCTCCAGTCGCAGGCCATGTGATTTCCCTGGATGAAACCGGCGATCCGGTGTTCGCATCCCGCGCACTAGGCGAAGGCGTCGGCATCCAGCCGGCAGACAGCACCGTCGTCGCGCCGGTATCCGGCGTGCTGCAGACCGTCGCCGAAACCGGTCACGCATTCGGCATCAAAACCGATGATGGCGTGGAAGTGCTCGTGCACGTCGGCATCGACACGGTGAAGATGAACGGCGAAGGCTTCGATGTGAAGGTCAAGGCCAACGAACACGTGAACGCGGGGGACAACCTCGTTGTCGTCGACTTTGATAAGGTTAAGGAAGCTGGATACAGCACCACCACATTGATGACGGTGCTGAACACAGTGGCCTTCGCGTCCGTCACGCCAAAGACCGGCGTCGACGTCAAGGCCGGTGAGTCGGTGATCGACATTCAGCGCTGACCAATCGCATAGTCGGAAGGGGCCGACGTGGACGTTCTTCGCGTATTCAACAATAATGTCGTACTGGCAAAAGACGGCAACAGTGAGGTGATTCTCACCGGTCGAGGTATAGGTTTCCAAGCCAAGCCCGGCCAGCATGTTGACGACGCGAAGATCGTCCGTCGGTTCGTTCCCGCAGATGGCAAGGATCCCGACCATATGGCCCAACAGGTGGCCGGGATTCCGCCCGAAATCATTCGTCTCGTTACGGACGCCATGAACCGCACCGGTCTGAAGGAACAGGCCGACAGACAGCCTGCATTGGTGCTGGCATTATCCGACCATATTTGCGGTGCGATCCGCCGATCGCAAAACAAGCAGACCATCGAATATCCGCTGGAAGCCGAAGTGCGTTCGCTCTACGCGAGCGAATATGCCAAAGGCAAAGCTCTGGTCGATGCCATGAACACGTATCTGGGCGGTGCGCTGCCGGATTGCGAAGCCGTGGCTTTGGCCCTGCACTTGGTCAATGCGGGCTTCTCTACCGGCGATCTTTCCGCCACATACACCATGACCGGCGTCATCCAGCAAATGCTGACGGTCATCGAAGGCTATTACGGCATCACTCTCGACCAGAACAGCGTCAATGTGGCGCGTTTCATCACGCATCTGCGCTATCTTTTCGTGCGCATCCACCAACATGAACAGCTTGATGACGAGCCTGAACCAATCGTGGAATCCATCAAAACCTCATATCCGAAAGCATCGGATTGTGCGAACAAACTTGCGATCATCGTCAAAATGCGATTGAACGTGAGTCTTTCGGAAGCGGAAATCGCCTATCTCACCTTGCATGTCGCACGAGTGACTTCTCATGCGACGGAATCGCATGAGAATGACGATACCAATGCATAATTTGCATAAAATACATAATCATCGTAATAAATAATTTAATAATTACGATAATAGTTACTGATTTACATTGGAAGTATTGGCTTCGGGCGCTTCCGGCACACGCACGCACAAAGATTTACGCTCCACACTGAAACGAATATGCTGCGTTTCGGGAAGCATATCGCCATCCACCTGAGCCAACACGGGTTTCTCCAACTTGATTTCCGCGCTGACGCCCTGAATCTGGTCAACCGTGGAATTCGTGGACAGCGGACTCTGCTGGGCCTTGCCGGTGATCGTCTGATGCAGCACATCGCCGAACAGATTCGCCCAACCGATCAAACCGCCGGATGTGTCAATGATCTCGTAATCGAGAATGCCGTCATCGTACACGGCGTCGGGCATGAGCGAAAATACCGGAATCTGGCCGCAATTGCCGGCCATGAACGTGCGGAAGGTCAATCCGTGCGTGGTGTGCGTGCTGCCGTCGGCGCTGGTAATGGTCACATCACCCTTGTACTTCGGGGCGAACAGGTTCTTCACGCCCGACACGAAATAGGCGAGCCAGCTGATGTTCTTCTTCAACTCAGGATCGGTGTCGTCGATCATCACCGCATCAAAGCCGATGCCCGCGATAATAAGGAACGCATGGCCGTGATCGGCGGCTTCATCATCGAGCAGCGTCAGTCGGCCGACATCCACCAAACGCGAACCATGAGATGTGGCGACGGTCAGCGCCGCATCGATATCATCCACAGGAATGCCCATATTGCGGGCAAACAGATTGCCGGTGCCAATAGGGATGATGCCCAGCGCGTGGCCGGTTCCCGAAAGTGCGCTCGCCACCGTGCGCACCGTGCCGTCGCCGCCGACCGCGACCACCACGTCGGCGCCATGCTCCAAGGCTTCCAGCGCGCAGGCGCGACCATCCTTATCAAGCTGCGTTCCGATATATTCAACCTGCGTGAGATGCTTCGCCTCGCAGAACTCCTGAATATGCTGCTTGCGTTGTTCCGCCTGCGGTTTCGAAGGATTGATCACAAACGCGTAATGCACCTGATCATCGTCGCGCTTGTCGAGCTGTTCCGCAAGTTTGCGATGCTTATACGCGCGTACTGCGAAAAAGGCGGCCGCGCACACCGCTGCGACCGCAAGAACGACAATCAGAATGATAACAGGCATAGGCATGTCATCTATTGTTCACGGAAGATGCGAAAAAAGCGAATCAAGACTGATTTATTCGACGATTCCTGCACGTTGTATACAAAAATGAGAGGACTGCGGCGGGTGTCGGCTTTCAGCACTAGGCTAGGAGGCATGCTTGATATCCAATTCATTCGTGAACATGCTGACGTTGTTAAGGAATCCCAGCGCAAGCGTGGCGAATCGGTCGAACTGGTCGACGAGGTGCTGCGCTCCGACGAGGTTCGTCGTTCCTCTCTGAAGGAATTCGAGGCTGCCCGTGCGCAGCAGAAGGAAATCGGCAAGAAGGTCGCCGCGGCTCCGGCCGACGAAAAGGCCAAGCTGATTGCCGAAACCAAGGAACTCTCCCAGAAGGTTTCCGAATACAAGGCCGCAGCGGACGCCGCAGCCGAAGAATACACCACCGCCATGTGGAAGCTTTCCAACGTGGTTGAGCCGGAAGCTCCGGAAGGTGGCGAAGACGATTACGTGGTGGTCAAGAAGGTTGGACAGATCCGCGATTTCGCAGCCGAAGGTTTCGAGCCGAAGGATCACCTGACCCTCGGTCGTGGCGTTGCCGGCATCGATATGGAACGTGGCGTGAAGGTCGGCGGTTCCCGCTTCTACTTCCTGCGCGGCCAGGTGGCACGTATGCAGATCGCCATGCTCACCATGGCTGTGGACCAGGCCGAAGAGCACGGCTTCACGCTGGCCATCACCCCGACGCTGGTGCGTCCGGAAGTGATGCGCGGCACTGGCTTCCTCAACTCCCACGCCGACGAAATCTACCGTCTGCGCGAACCTGATGAGCAGTATCTGGTCGGCACCTCCGAAGTGGCGCTTGCCGGCATGCACGAGAACGAGATTCTCGACCTGTCTGACGGTCCGCTGCGTTACTGCGGTTGGAGCTCCTGCTACCGCCGTGAGGCTGGCGCAGCTGGCAAGGATACTTCCGGCATCATCCGCGTGCACCAGTTCGACAAGGTGGAAATGTTCGTTTACACCAAGCAGGAGGACTCCTACAAGGAGCATGAGCACCTGCTGGCCATGGAGCAGGAAATGCTCGGCAAGGTCGAGGTGCCGTACCGCATCATCGATACCGCTGCCGGCGATCTGGGCTCTTCCGCAGCCCGCAAGTTCGACTGCGAGGCTTGGGTGCCGACCCAGGGTCGCTACCGTGAGCTGACCTCCACCTCCAACTGCACCGAATATCAGGCTCGCCGTCTGAACATTCGCGAACGTATGGAAGATGGCGGCACCCGCGCCGTTTCCACGCTGAACGGCACGCTGGCCACCACCCGTTGGCTGGTTGCCATTCTTGAGAACCATCAGCAGAAGGACGGCTCCATCGTCATTCCGCAGGCCATGCGTGCCTACATGGGTGGCAAGGAAGTCATCGAGCCGACCAAGTGGGAAGCCTGATAGAGTTTGGGTTTGCTTGGCAGAGTCTGATAGCTTGGGTTGCTCGTGGAGTTTGGTAACTCGGGTTTGTTTATCGGTTCCACTGAGTTGCTGAGCTACTAAACTGCTGAAACGGACTTCTGCAATACGAAATATGGAAGTCTGAGGATGCCTGGCATTTGGCATTTGCCGATTTCTGGCTTTTCTGGCTTATGGGAAGGGACTCGCGGTGAGCGGGTCCCCTCTTTTTTGTTTTCGCCGCGTTCTTTCCTTTGTCCTTGCTCGCTTTCTTCCCCTCGTTCTTTGGGTTGTGCTATATTAGCGTTTCGTGCGTGATGCACATGGGTAGGTGTCTGAGCGGTCTAAAGAGACGGTCTTGAAAACCGTTGAGGTGCAAGCCTCCGCGAGTTCGAATCTCGCCTTACCCGCCTATAAGGCTTACTGAGAGCGCTCTAAGCGCCCGGTAAGCCTTTTTTGTTGCTGCAATCCGGGTAAACTCCACCCAAGTTCGGCTCAGCACCGTCCAAGTCTCAATTCTTCCATCCACTGGAACAATCTTCCCGCT
>NZ_CAUEQY010000019.1 GCF_959020145.1 uncultured Bifidobacterium sp.
TGTCCGATTCTGCCGAATCGGTCATGCAAACGGCAAAAAGTGCGTTCCAGTTGTCCGATTCGCCAGAATCGGACACATTGGTGGCGAAAAGGGCGATGGTGGATCTGACGGGCGGATTCGGCGTGGACTTTTCGTATCTGGCGCGCGGATTCAGCCAAGCCACTTATGTGGAACGGCAGCGGCATCTGTGCGATCTGGCCGAACACAATATGGCCGCACTGGGACTCGACCAGGCGCGCATCGTGTGCGGCGACGGCGTGGAATACCTCAGGCAGATGGGTCCGGTGGACTTCATCTACCTTGATCCGGCCCGCCGCGACGAGCATGGATCGCGCACTTACGCGATCGAGGATTGCACGCCGAACGTACTCGAATTGCGTGACCTGTTGCTCGCCAAATCGCAGTACACGCTGGTCAAGCTTTCGCCGATGTTGGATTGGCGCAAGGCGGTCGCCGATTTCGACGGGACCGTACGCGAAGTGCATATCGTGGCCACCGGCAACGAATGCAAGGAACTGTTGCTGGTATTGGGCCAGCAGGTGCATGAGGAACCATCCGCGCCGCGCGTGTTCTGCGTGAACGACAATCAGCGGATCGACTATGATTCCGCCGCATATACGCAGGGCCTGCGCATTGGCGGCAAACCGCTGCCGGAGGCGAAAAACTACTTGTATGAGCCGAATGCGTCGATTATGAAGGCCGGTTGCTTCGATCTGGTGGAGGAACGATTCGGTGTGACGCAGGTCGGTCCAAGCAGCCACCTTTTCGTGTCGGCAACGCCGGTTGCCGATTTTCCCGGCAGAGGATTCGCGATTGAAGCGATCGGCGGCATGAATAAAAAGGATATAAAACGACTGCTGAATGGCACGAAACAGGCCAATATCGCGGTACGTAACTTCCCGCTTACCGCACCGCAGCTACGCAAGAAATTGAAGCTTGCCGACGGTGGTCCGGTCTATCTGTTCGGCACTACCATGCAAGGCTGCGATCATGTGCTGCTGCGCACGTCGAAAATCTGAAAAACAAACCGGAATCGAAAAAAGAAACAGGCGAACCGGGATTGGCAAGGCAGTCGCGAAAGACCGCGTACGTTTGCGAAAGAGCGTGAAACCTACGAAGAAAACCTACGAAAAGATTGCGAGATAATCGTAAAAGGGCATGCGAAAAGGGCGTCTGACCGCACGTTGTACAGACGCCCTCAAATCGCAGGAAAGGCGAAACTACGCTTTAGCGCCACCACATGGTCATGATGAATCCGATCATGATGATCGCGAATGCGATGGCCAGATTCCACGCGCCGATGTTCGGAATCGGGTAGTCGGAAGTCAGGTAGTAGACGACCGCCCAGATCAGACCGATGATCATCAGCGCGCAGAACAGCGGCACGAACCAGCGTGGATTGGACTTGGTGCCCTTGATGGTTTCCTCCACGCGGCGGGTGTTCTCCGCCTGACGGTTCATCATGCGCTGCATCTGCGGGCTCAGGGAGTCCTTATCGGCGGTAGCGTTCAGCACCGCTTCGACGCGATCCATCGGAATGTCGTGATCGTCATCGTCGTCGGAATCAGCGGATTCGTCAGAAGTGGAATCGACGGTGGTTTCCTCAGCGGCATCCTGAACGGTTTCGTTGCTCTCTTCAACGGCAGCGGTGTCGTCCGTGGACTGCAGATCGTTCTGATCGTCCGCGGTGGTTTCGTGCAGCTCTTCGTCAGCCATCAGCATAGTCTCCTTTAATAGGCTAAAAGTCATAATAGTGGGTAGACTCGAAAGCGGCGAACTCACAGCGCAAAACTGTTCATAATCAGAGCAAATGCTTAATGGGAATCAGGAAGGTCCGCATGGCGAAGCACACCGGCAAGCACACCGCGAAACGGTCGAAAGCGGCCGGAGTGGCGGCATTCCTTGTGCTCATGTTCTCCGGATTCCTGCTCGCCACGAATCTGCGCGTGAACCGTTCCGTCGTGGTGACCAACGACACCGCCGAACTCGTGGAACAACGCGTGAAAAAAGTCAACTCCCTGCAGACGGAAGTCGACGCGCTCAGCTCCCGCGTGAACGATCTGAGCAAAACCCTGAACAGCCAGGACGACGCCGACCAGCAAGACAGCGAAAGCGCCGGCAACGGCACCATGCTGCCCGCGGTGGAAGGCCCCGGACTCGTGGTGACGCTCGACGATTCGCCACTCTGGGAAAACATGGTCGATTCCAGCGGCTCCACCTCCAACATCAACGATTACGTGGTGCACCAGCAAGACGTCGAAGCCGTGGTGAACGCGCTTTGGGCGGGCGGCGCGGAATCCATGATGATCATGGACCAGCGTGTGCTGTTCAATTCCGCAGTGCGCTGTTCCGGCAACGTGCTGCTTTTGCAGGGCAAAAAGTATTCGCCGCCATTCACCATTTCCGCGATCGGCCCGGTCGAGGCAATGAAAAAGGCGCTCGACAATTCGCAGGAAGTGACCATATACCGGCAGTACGTCAGCGCGTTCGGCTTGGGATGGCAGGTCGACGAAAAAGAAAAACTCCATTTCGACGCGACCGACGCATTGCAACAGCCGCTGCAATACGCGCAGGCGATGAACAACGAAACAGACGGATCGCAGCAAACGGACGAAACGCAGGAATCGCAAGAGGGGAAGTAACCGATGAAGCACGTGGCACCAAAACAGCGTCGCAAAAGCGTGGTCTGGACGATACTTGGCATCCTCGCCGAACTCATGCTGACCGCGGCGGCCGTCTGCGCGCTCTACATCGCATGGCAAATGTGGTGGACGGGCGTGCAGGCCGAACACAACCAAATCGAAACACGCCAATCCGTATCATGGTCCGACCCCGGCCAATCCGACAGCGTCACCATTGCGCAAGCGCAGGAAGGCGACCCGCCAACGCAACCGCAAAGCGCACAGGAAGGCGAGCTCATCGCCCAGGTCTACATTCCGCGATTCGGCAGCCAATGGCAGCGCAACCTCGTTGAAGGCACCTCTCTCACCGAACTCAACAAGCACGGACTCGGCCACTACAAGGATTCGCAAATGCCTGGCCAAGTCGGCAATTTCGCCTTCGCAGGGCACCGCAACGGCTACGGACAGCCACTCGGCGACGTCGACAAACTGCAGGAAGGCGACCCGATCATCGTGCGCACGCAGGATTACTGGTACGTCTACCACTACACCAGCTACAAAATCGTGCTGCCGACCGACATCGAAGTGGTCGCCGCCAACCCCGAAAACCCCGGCGCGACGCCAACCAAACGCATGCTGACCATGACCACATGCGAACCGAAATACTCCACGCCGACACACCGCTGGATCAGCTACGCGGAATTCTCATACTGGGCGAAGGTGTCCGACGGCATCCCCCAGGAGATCGCCTTCACCGACTCCAACGGCAAAGTCAAATTCGTCAACAACGAAAAATCGTCGATCGTCGCATCCGTCAGCTCACTCAAACCGTGGATTCTCGGCGCGCTCGCCGCATATGCGATCATCTTCCTTTCCGCGCTGGTGGCATGGCGTTGGCCGTATCTCGCCGACGTGCGCGCAGGACGCCGCGAAAAGCCGGAATTCAGCTTGTACGGCGGATTGATGCGATTGCAGCCGGGTGTGCTTCCGATTCGACTTGTGCTCATGGCGTTGCTGATTTTCGCGGCGGCCGCATCGTGCTTTGAATGGCTGTTCCCGTGGGCTGCGACGAATATTCCGGCATTGCAGGAAATGTCGAATTACACGGCCATATAAAGCTGTATTCAGGTGCCTTCCGGCGGTCTGCTGGCAGTTTTGCTGGCAGACGTGAAAGCGATTGCTGCGATCTGCGATTATCACGATTGCTGCGATTGCTGCGTGAGACGCGCGCCGCGTCACGACATGTTGCGCACGTACACTGCTATGCAAACGCAAATATTCGCGCAACGTAAGTATTCGAAGCATTCGAACGCCGACATTCCGACGTTGATAGGAGCATGATGACCGATTCCGCACGCATTTTGGTCGTGGACAACTACGATTCGTTCGTTTACACGATTGTCGGCTATTTGAAGACGTTGGGTGCCGCGGTGACGGTGGTGCGCAACGATGCGATCGATCCGGGCGAAGCCGATGTGATCGACGAATACGACGGCGTGCTTATTTCTCCCGGCCCGGGCGCTCCGGCCGATTCCGGTGCCAGCGAAGGCATGATTCGCCTGTGCGCGGAGCAGTCCAAGCCCATGTTCGGCGTGTGCCTCGGCATGCAGGCGCTGGCCGAAGTGTTCGGCGCGACCGTAAGCCACGCGCCGACCATCATGCACGGCAAAACCAGCTTGGTGGAGCATATCGACGATGAGATCTTCGAAGGCGTCGCCAATCCGATGACCGCCACCCGCTACCATTCGCTGGCCGTGGAGCCCGATTCCGTGCCGGAAGAGCTGGTGGTGACCGCGTGGACGCAGGTCGACCACATCGTGCAGGGCATCAAGCATTGCAGCAAGCCGATGTATGCGGTGCAGTTCCACCCCGAATCCGTGATGACGCAGGACGGCTACCGTCTGCTTGCGAACTGGCTGAAGGTGTGCGGCCAGGAGAACGCCGTGGAACGTTCCAAGGGATTGCAGCCCAAGGTCGCGGCCTAAGGTCGCAGCAAGAAGACGTGGGAAGTGCGAAAACGCATGGTACAAGCGATGGTACAAGCGTGGAAACGTAAGTCGCGCAATCTCAATCGTAAGAAAATACAAAATCGTAAGAAAACACGAATCGCAAAAGAACATAAGACCGTAATGAGGAAGGCCCAGCTGGCATTTCAGCTGGGCCTTCCTTGTGAATGATGGCGGTTATCTCGACCGATCAGTTGCCTTCGGGAGTGTTGTTGCCTCCGTCGGTGTTGCCGCCGTTGCCGCCGTTGTTGCCGTTGTTGCCGCCATTATTGGTGCTGGACGACTTCGTGGTCAACGTGATCGTGGCTCCGCTGTCGGACTGGGTGCCGGCGGTCGGTGACATGTCTGTGACCGTGCCATCCTCCGGGCCGGAAACCGTGACCTGGAAACCGTAGCTTTCCAACAGGCTCTTGGCGCCCGCATAGCCCATGCCGACCACGCTGGGCACGCTGATCTGCTGCTTGCCGGTAGACACCCAAATCGTGACCGCGGTACCGGCCTCGACCGTGCTTCCAACACCCGGCTCGACGCGGGTGACGGCGCCGGAAGCGATGGAATCGGAATATTCGCTTTCGATGGTGATCTGCGTCAGACCGGCCTGCTTCAGCTGCTCGATAACCGTGTCTTTCGGCTGTCCGATCAGATTGTCGGGAATCTTGGTCATGCCGGACGAAATGTACAGCGTGATGATCGTGCCCTTGGTCTGCTTTGAATGGGCGGCAGGATCCGTGCTTACCACCTTGTCTTTTTCGATGGAGGCATTGTCGACCGTGCGCACGTTACCCACCTTGAAGCCGGCGGCCTCAAGAATGGATTTCGCGTCATCCTGGCTCTTGTTCGACACATCCGGAACGGCGACCGACTGAGGGCCGGTGGAGAACCACACGGAAACCGTGGAGCCCTTGGCGACCTTCTTGCCGCCCGTCGGATTCTGCTTGGTGATGGTGCCCTTCGGCTCGCTCGAATCGGAATCCTCTCGGGCATCGAGCTTCAGACCTTTGGCCGCGAGCTGCTCTTCGACGCGCGCCTCGGAAATATTCGCCGTGGCGGTGAAATCAGGAACTTCCACCATGTCGGCGGTGGAGTCGCTCTTGTTCAGCATGAAGAACACACCCAGAATGACCAGCAGCGCCACCAGACCGCCCACCACGGAGCCGATGATGATCTGCTTCTTCTTACGCGCCTTAGCGGCCTCGGCACGCTGTTCCGCGCGGGTTTTTGTGGATACGCCGTTCTGTGGGTTCGGCACGGCCTCGAACTGGCCCGTAACGGGATTGAACGCCTGTGTCGCGGCGGTTTCACCGGCAGGAGTCATGGCCACGGTGTTCGCGTCCATTTCGGCCTGCTTGCGTGCCTTCATATTGGTCAGATCGGTCAACGGATTGAACGCGGCCGCCATCGGCACGCCGCCGTTCATGAACGTCAGCAAATCGTTCTTGAATTCGGAAGCCGTGGCGTAACGGTTCTGACGATCCTTCGCCATCGCCTTCGCGCAAATCGAATCCCACATCTTCGGCAAGCCGGGAACGACCGAACTTGGGGGAGTGGCGACCTCCGAAACATGCTGGTAGGCGATCGCAACCGCGGAATCGCCGGTAAACGGCGGCCTTCCGGTAAGCATTTCATACAGCACGCAACCTGCGGAATACAGGTCGGAACGCATGTCGACGCTTTCGCCGCGTGCCTGCTCGGGAGACAGGTATTGCGCGGTTCCGACCACACCCTGCGACTGCGTCATCGTGGCGGCGGAATCGTCGAGCGCGCGGGCGATGCCGAAGTCCATGACCTTGACCACGCCCTGCTCGGAAATCATGATGTTGCCGGGCTTGATGTCGCGGTGGATGATGCCCATGCGATGCGAATACTCAAGCGCGTTGAGCACGCCCATCATCACCTGTTCGGCGTCGCGCTGGCTCAGAGCGCCATTCACTTTGAGAATGTCGCGCAAGGTCTGGCCCTTGACATATTCCATCACCAGATACGGCAGATGTTCGGTCTGGCCGGTTTCCGTGGCGACGACCTCTTCGCCCGAATCGTAGATGTTCACGATATTCGGATTGTTCATCTGCGCCACGGAATGGGCTTCGCGACGGAAACGCTCAAGGAAGATCTTGTCGTTGGCGAAGTCGGCGCGCATGATCTTGACCGCGACGGTACGCCCAAGGCGCGTATCGAGCGCCACGTGCACTTCGGCCATGCCGCCACGGCCGACCAGTTGGCCGAGCTGGTAACGTCCACCAGCCAAAGAGGTAGGCATGTTGATGTTCATCCCTGTTCCTTCCCATCAGTGCTCAAGGAGATATGAGGTCTGCTGACCACGCGTCGCGGAAGTCTTCCGCCTGTAGGCACCACCATCGTGTCAGCCAATTGTGTCTGCTGGTCGAGCAGACGGCGTTCGATGCGGGACAACGTGCGCGACACCGTCAACGCGTCCTTCGGACGGTCAAGCGGGTCTTTGGACAGCATCGACATGACGAATTCACGCAGCTGCACGTCGACGGAGTCTGGCAGCGGCGGAACCGGATTGTTGACATGTGCTGCGGCGATGTCGACCGGCGTGGCACCCGTGAACGGACGATGCCCGCACAGGCCCTCGTAGGCGACGATGCCAAGCGAATAGATATCGGATTGAGGCGTGGCATGCTGGCCCTGCGCCTGCTCCGGGGAAATGTACTGTGCGGTGCCCACCACCATGCCGTCCTGCGTGATCTGCTCCTGATTGGTGGAGTAGGAGACGCCGAAATCGGTGATTTTCACCTCGCCGGAATCGGACACCATGATGTTCGCAGGCTTCACGTCGCGGTGGATCACGCCATGCGAATGCGCGACGAACAGGCCACGCGCGGTCTGGATGAGAATCGGCAGCAGACGGGTCGGCTCCATCGGGCCGTTCTGCTCGTGGAACAGGTCGGCCAGCGACTTGCTGGGCACGTACTCCATAACGAGGAAGCCGATGCCGTCATGTTCGTAATATTCGAACAACGCAGCGATATTCGGGTGTGCAAGATTGGCGGAATTATGCGCTTCCGCACGCAGGCGAAGCAGCTTGGCCTCCTGCGTGACGCCCAAGTCGCCGCGCAACGCCTTAATGGCCACGGGACGACCCAACTGGATATCATAGCCTTTCCATACTTCGCCCATGCCACCCTGGGCCAGACGGGCATCCAACCTGTAGCGTCGGTGGATGAGCTGTCCTTCAATCAGTTTCACTCTGCCAGCGCCTCCTGCATCATCGCCTTCATAATCGGACCCGCCGCGAACGAGCCATACAAATCCACATTGTGCACCACCACGGCAACAGCGATCTTCGGATCGTCCGCCGGGGCGAAGCCGACCACCCAGCCGTCGATGGACGTATTGCCGTCACCGATCTGCGCGGTGCCGGTTTTCGCAGCCACCTGCACGCCGTCGATGGCCAGATTCGGGTTCTCCTTGGTGACCACCGCCTCCATCATCTGCGTGAGCTTGTTGGCGGTGCCCGAACTGAACGCGCGGCTCATCACCTGCGGCTTGGTCTGCGAAATAACAGACAGGTCGGAGGAACGCACGCGATCCACCAGCGTCGGCTGCATGACCTTGCCCCCGTTCACCACGGCGGCCGCCACCAGCGCGTTCTGCAGCGGAGTCACCACGGTGTCTCCTTGGCCGATGGACGCCAAAGCGAGCTTGTCGTCGGTCGTGTCGGTCGGGAACTTCGACGCCACGCTCATCCACGGCGTGCCCGTGGAATCGGATCCGTCAACCGTGATCGGACTGTCGAAACCAAGCTTCTTGGCCATGGACGACACCTTGTCATCGCCCAAAGCCACGCCCAGCTGGGCGAACGCGGTGTTCGACGAATACGCCATCGCGTCTTCCAACGTGATCTTGCCGTCCGAACCGTCGGCCTGCGACACCGCGTTCGTCAACTGTGTGACCGTGCCCGGAAGCGTGTAGCTCGATCCGGCCGGAATCTCGGTGTCGGTCTGGTATTCGCCAGTTTCCAGCGCGGCCGCCGCCACCACCGTTTTGAACGTGGATCCCGGAGGATACAGCTGCGAGGTGGCACGGTTGAGCATCGGATTCGACTCGTCTTGCGAAAGCGTGGAATAATTGCCGTTCGCTTCGGACGTGTCGTGGCTCGCCAGCTGGTTCGGGTCGTAGCTTGGCGTGCTTGCCATGGCGAGAATACGACCGGTTTTCACTTCGATGGCCACGGCCGCGCCGTCATTGTTGGCAAGACCGTTGTAGGCGGCCTGCTGGATTTTCGGATCAATGGACGTTTCGATGGTCGCGCCCTTGTTTTCCTGGCCGGTGAACAGCGATTTGAACCGCTGCCATACCAGCTGGTCGGATTGGCCCGACAGCAGCGAGCTACGCGACGCTTCGATACCGTTCCAGCCGCGTTGGCTGATCGAGAAGAAGCCGGTGACCGGCGCGTACAGTTCGCCGGCGGTATAGGAACGCTGGTAGGAGAACGCGTCGTTCGAAGGGTCGGATTTGGCGATGACGGAGCCGTCCGAAGCGAGGATCGCACCGCGCGGAGCGCCATACTCGTGGTAGAGGGCGCGGGTGTTGCGCGGGTCGTTGTTGAGTTGGTTCGCGCGAATCGCCGTGATGATGGTGGTGGACATGCCCAGGATGACGAACAGCGCCACCACGATGGTGAAGAGTTGGCGGAGTGACTTATTCATGCTTGGCTCCCCTCTGACATGCTGTCCGATACGTTCGGAGTGCCCGATGGGGGAGCGGGTGGTACGACTGGCGTGCCTGAAACCGGCGTCTCCGTGGAGATGATTTCAGTGGCCTGCGCGGAGGCCTGCGCGGAGGCCACGCTTCTGCGGGCGCGGCTCTGCTTGCGGGCGCGCAGCGCCTGCATCGCCTCATATTGGAACGTGTCGCTATCGATATCGGATTCGGGTTTGTTCGCCGAGTTGGAAATCACCACTAGGAGTGCTGCCAACATGTAATTCGCTATGAGTGAGGATCCGCCGGCGGCCATGTACGGAAGAGTCAAACCCGTAAGTGGGATGACTAACGTGATGCCTCCCACCACGGTGAACACCTGGAAGGCCATGGTGAACACGAGGCCCGATGCGAGAAGCTTGCCGAACCCATCCTTGATTTTCATCGCAGTGATCATCCCGGCGGCGATGATGAGCAGATAGAGCATCAGAATGGCCATCAGACCGGTGAGGCCCAGCTCTTCGCCAAGTGCCGCGTAGATGTAGTCGGAGTTGGCGATCGGAGTGAGCGACGGGTGACCTTGCCCAAGGCCGGTGCCCATCAAGCCGCCTGATGCCAGGCCGAAAATACCCGTGACGAGCTGGTAGGATCCGCCGTACTCCTTGTTGTACTGCGCCGAGTCGAACGGGTGCAGCCAGGCGTCGACGCGCGCGCCGACATGGCTGAAAATATTGGCCGCGGCGAACGCGCCCACGGCGAACGCGATGAAACCAATCACAATCCAACTGGTGCGCCCCGTGGCCACGTACAACATGGACACGAACATGGCGAAGAACATCAACGACGTGCCCAAATCATGCTGCACGACCAGCACGCCCATCGACACGATCCACACCACGATGATAGGCCCAAGATCCTTGATGCGCGGCAGCTGCAGGCCCAGCACCTTCTTGCCACCGACCGCCAGCTGGTCGCGGTGGTCATACAGGTAGGAGGCGAAGAAAAACGCGAGGAACAGCTTCGCGAACTCGCTTGGCTGGAACGATCCCAAACCGGGAATCTTCACCCAAATGCGCGCGCCATACTGTTCGGAACCGATCACCGGAAGCATCGGTGACAGCAGCAACACCAAACCGATCACCATGCTGACGTACGAGAACCGCCTCAGCACACGGTAATCCTTCATGAAGATCACCAGCAGATTCGCCAAAACCAGCGCTATCGACAGCCAAAGCAACTGTTTGAACGCGACGGACGTGTTCGAATCCTGGTCGATGCGGGCGATCATCATGATGCCGGTGCCAGTCAGCACCATCACACAACACATGATCGCCTGGTTGGCATACGGCTGGAAACGCAGCGGCAATCCCCAGGAAGTCAGGAACAATGCGCCGACAAAAGCGAGCATCCACAAATAATTCTGCGGAAAACCGCCGGTGGTGCGTTCGAACATCTGGAAGAACGCGACGCCGCAAATCAGCATGCTGAACAGCAGCAGGCCGAATTGCTTCAGACGGGTTGCCATCATGACTGGTCACCGCCTGACTTGTTTGCCGAAGCGTCGTCCGATTTGTCTGATTTGCCCGACGACTTGTCGGAAGTCGTACCAGAGGATTTGTTGTCGGATTCGCCGTTTGCCTTGTCTTGTTCCTTCTGCGCGGCTTCGTCCTGCTGTTGCTTCAGCTGCTTTTTGATCAGTCGCGTATGCGTTTTCGCCTCGCCGTACGTGTCGAAGGAAATGCCCTGCGCAAGCTGTTCCTGCCAGCTTGGCGGCAGTTCGCTCGTCTTCATATGGGTGTCGGTGACGGCGTGCGACAGCTGGAAGCCGAACAGGCTTGTCGGCACGCCTTGGAAAATCGCCACTTCGCCGTTGTCGTCGCCGATGTAGTACTTGGTTTGGCTCCAACGGTAGGTTGCGAACGCGCCGCCCGCCAGTCCCAGCAGTACCACGATGGTGACGATGATGGCGATCACACGGTTTCGTCGGGTGCGCGTGCGCTTCGTTTTGCGCTGCTCGATATGCTCGTTGCGGATGGCTTTGGCGACTTCCGGATCGTTCGGATCGGCGGAAATGCGGCCGTCGTCCTTCTGCACGACGGGGATTTCACCGGTGTCGGGATTGGTGCGGTCGCCGTTCTCCTCGCGTACCGTGGACGGTTGCGCCACGCGCTGTTCCGGAGGATTGTCGTCCTCGTTGGGATTTTTGCCGTTGCGCAGTGCGGCGGCACGGGCGGCCGGCGACTTCTTGCCCTCGCGCAGTGCGGGAGCGGATGCGACCGGCTCGTTGATGATGTCGGCGATCGGTTCAAGGCTTGCGCTGGCCGCGCCGCCAACCAACGGCGTCTGATGCGGCAGGTCGAACGCGTCCGCGTCAAGGGCGAGCGTCGCGTCGGCGATGACCGCGGTGACGTTGTCGGTGCTGCCGGCACGAAGCGCCATCGAAACCAGCTGTTGCGCGCACTCCTCCTGATCGGAGCAGGCGGACAGCACCTCCTGCAATGTGGAATCCTCAAGCACGCCGCACAAACCGTCGGAGCAGAGCAGCCAGCGGTCGGCCGGATGTGCCTTGCGTATGGCGATGTCCGGACTCGAATCGATATCGAAATCACCCAGAACGCGCATCACGACGTTGCGCTGCGGATGGTTGCGCGCCTCGGCTTCGCTGATGCGGCCGGTGTCGATCAGATGCTGCACGTAGCTGTGGTCGGACGTCATGCGGATCAGACGGCCGTCATGCAGCAGATATGCGCGGGAATCGCCGATATGCGCCAAAACCCAATATCCGGCCACCAATGCGACCGACGTGACGGTGGTGCCCATGCCCGCGAGACGACGTTCGCGCTTCGCTTTGCCAACGATCGCGTCATGCGCGGCCATAACCGAGGTTTCCATCATGTGGGCGATAATCTGGACATCGCCCTGCACGTTGTCTTGCTCGATATGCGCCAATGAACGGATGGCGATGGTGGAGGCGGTGTCGCCTCCCGCATGGCCTCCCATGCCATCGCAGATGGCGATCAGATGCTCGCCGGCGAACGCGGAATCCTGGTTGTTGGAACGTACGGTACCCACATCGGAAACGACGGTGGAATACATGAACAGCGGTTGTGAAGCGGGAGAAGTCGGCAAACGGGTCACCTCAATTCAAAGGTGGTTGCGCCAATGCGTACGGGAACGCGCGATCCGAGAATCATCGGAGCGTTCAGACGCTGCTGGTTGACCACAGTACCGTTGGTGGAACCCAGGTCTTCGATGGCCCACTTGCCGGTGGCGGGATCCGTATAGACGCGCGCATGGTGGGACGAGACGAATTCGTCGTCCAGAACCACGGTGTTCGAAGCGGAACGGCCAAGCGTGATGGTGTTGCCGGACAAAGGGACGGAACTGCCGGCAAGGGGGCCATCGATGATGACCAGCAAGGTGGGTTTGGCGCTTGATGTGGCGCTGACGACTGGTGCCGGGGCGGCCACGGGCGCGGGCGCTTCGACGGCCTTGCGCGCGCGACGCTCCTTACGGCGATGAGCCCGCGACTTGCGCGGGCTGAGCGTTTCCACATCCCTGTACAGCGAACGCACCGTACAGGCCACGAAGATCCAGAGCAGTACGAGGAAGCCGTACTTGAGGATCGCGAAAGTAAGTTCAGTGAGCATAGAGGCAACTCCCGAGGTTGGGGTTGGTTACTCCTGATCCTGCGAAGAGGCCCAATACAGGATTCGGGTGCGGCCGATGGTGATCGTGTTGCCGTCGAGCAATGTGGCCGCCTCGACATGATGGCCTTCGACATACATGCCGTTGGTGGAGCCCAGATCGCGTGCGATGACGGTGTTGCCGTTGTCGGTGATGTCGATCTGCATGTGGCGGCGGGAGATGCCCGGATCGTCGATCACGATATCGCAGTCGGATCCGCGGCCGATGATGGTCTTGCTTTCCGTGAGCAGATATTGGTGCTCGCCGATTTCCAGCATCGGGCAGTCTTCGGTCTGCGCGTCGGTGGTGACGGGCACGGTATTGCCTTGCACGGATTCGCTCGTCAGCTTGAAATTGCTCTTGGTGAGGTCAAGGTCCTCTTCGAAGATCACCACGACCGGACCGACGAACGCGTAATGCTGGTCCTTCGCGTACTGGGTGAGGTTGTCGGCCAGCTCATTGGCCAACGCTTCCGCGCCCCATTCGACGATATTGTTGAAATCCGGCGTGCTCAGCTTGAAACGGTACTCATTCGGCGCCACGGTACGGTCTCGCGTGACGGGCATGGCCTCTTTGTCAATCTCACGTTCCAGAGCGCTGGAAAGGTCGACGGGCTGCAGGTCCTTGGACCCGAACTTGGCGAAAACCCCGTTGACGGCGCCTTCCACGCTTTTCTCAAATCGGTCGAGAACACTCATGCTTGTCCCTTTCTATCCTCACCCATCCTACGCGGTAGAGCGCCGAGCGCCAATTCGTAAGTCCTTTAATTGCAAAAATTTCATGCATAAATCCAGCCCCAGCATCATTTAGGGGGTATTTATCCGCGAATATGACTACCTTCGCCCCCGATTTCCACGATGCACGAATTCACGGAAGGTGGAATTGGGATGGTGATAGGTTGGGAGCATGACAGATGCGATTCGACAGTTCCCCCGTAAAAAAGCACGTACCTTGCGATTTTCCTGCGGCGCTCCGCGTTCGGCGCGCGTGATTGCAGACGGCTCCCGCGCGCTGTTCCTGCGTTCCGACGGTCCGGAAGACACCGTCACCTCGCTGTGGATGAGCGTGATCGACGAAGACGGCAACATCGGTGAGATTCCGCTCGCCGATCCGCGCGTATTGCTTGCCGACGCCGACGCGGAAGACGTTCCGGCGGAAGAGAAGGCGCGACGCGAACGTGCGCGCGAAGGCGGATCCGGCATCGTCTCGTATTGCGTCGACGGTGCCGGCAACCGCGTGACCTTCACCATCAACGGGCAGCTTTTCCTCACCGACCTTACGGCGGGCGCGACGCGAGCCATCACGATAGAGGAAGATGAACTCAAACCGGTGCTGAACCCGCGCATCAGTCCCGACGGACGGCACATCATGTACACCACCGGCACGTATCTGGTGGACGTGGATCTCGCCAACGATGAAGAAACCGGCGACGCGATTTCGGTGGTCGCCTCGGCACCGCAGAACGGCGAATGGAAAATCGGATTGGCGGAATTCGCCGCAGGCGAAGAAATGGACCGCTACGACGGCTTCTGGTGGTCACCCGACTCCAAATACGTGCTCTTCGAAACCTACGACGAATCCCCCGAACCGATCTGGCATCTGTCGGACCCCGCGAATCCAACCAATCCGGCGCAAGCCAACCGCTATCCGCAAGCGTTGACCGCCAATGCCGACGTGCGGCTGACCCTGCTGGAACTCGGCTACGACAGCGACAACTGCTGCTACGGGGCAATCGCCAACGAAGTGCAGTGGGACCATGAATCCTACGAATATCTGGCCGCCGTAAGCTGGAGTGAAGGCCACGATCCGATCATCCTTGTGCAAGACCGCCTCCAGCAGCACGATCAGGTGCTCGCCATCCATGTAGGCGAGCCGATCGCCACCATGCGTGACGCGGAAAACGGCTTCACCGACGACAATGGCGACGAGGTCGAAACCTTCTCCATCGCCATTCCCGAATACGCGGAAGGCGAACGCCCTGGCACCACGCGCGTGCTTGAGGAACACGGCAACGACTACTGGCTCGACCTCATCCACGGCACCCCTGCATTCACTCCGGATGGACGCTTGATCTGCGCGATGAACGACATGGACGTCGATACGAACCGACTCACCGTTGATGGTACGCCCTTCACTCCGGCCGGACTGCAGGTGCGCGAAGTGCTCGACGTGACCGACGACGACGTGCTGTGCGTGGTGCAGCGCACCCCTGAAATCCTGCCTGAAAGCGACCTGCCGTTCCTCTGGCAGTCGAATGCCTCCGACCATGACGCCCGCAGCTTCGACGTGGTGTCGATCCGCTATGACGGCACATGGGAACCCCTCACCTACGCGCCCGGCCAGTGGAGCATGTCTCGCGCCGGCAACGGCTGCGTGGTGACCGGACGGGGCATGGACGACGCAACCGTGCAAATGCAGCATTGCATGAACATCGCCACAACCGACGAAAATGGTACGGACGTGGCGTCAATGGTGGTCGCACCAATCGAAAACCATGCCGAAACCCCCGGATTCACGCCGAACGTGCACTTCACCCGACTCGGCGAACGTGAGCTGTACACGGCGATCGTGCTGCCCTCATCCGATAGTGAATACGCGCACGAAGCCATCCTGCCGGTACTCATGAAACCCTACGGAGGCCCCGGCTTCCAACAGGTCATCGAAAGTCAATCCTTCTATTGGGACGCGCAATGGTGGGCCGACCAAGGCTACATCGTGGTCACCACCGACGGACGCGGCACCACCGGACGCGGCCCGCAATGGGACCGCGCCATCTACGAAACCATGAAATCCGTAACGCTCGAAGACCAGATCGACGCCGTGCGCGCGCTGCCGGAAGCGTTGGAAGCGCTGGCTGGCGAGAATGCGGCAGTCAACGTTCCGCAACCCGATCTCAGCCGCGTCGCCATGATCGGCTGGTCGTACGGCGGATTCCTCTCCGCGCTCGCCGTGTTGGAGGCGCCGGAAACGTTCGCCGCGGCCTGCGCGGGCGCGCCTCCGACCGACTGGACGCTGTACGACACGCATTACACCGAACGCTATCTCGGCCTTGACTCGGCCGTGTACGAACGCAACAGCATCATCGCCGACGCGCCGCAGCTTGATCGCCCGCTCATGCTCATCCACGGGTTCGCCGACGACAATGTGACGATCGCGCACAGCCTGCGCCTGAGCCAGGCGCTGATGGCAACCGGACGTAAGCACACGTTCCTGCCGCTGACCGGCATCACGCACATGACCAACGACGAGACGGTTGCCGAAAATCTGCTGATCCTGCAGCGCGATTTCCTTGCGGAAGCGTTGGGGTGACGGCACCGTGACGACAGTGCAGTCACGGTAACGGCAACATCGCAAACGAAAGTGCTGCAAAGCGCCGTAGGAAGACAAAACGCGTTCCCCTGCGACTCCCGGACTGCCAAGCATCCGAACGTCGTGGGCGAACGCGTTCCCCTCTCGAATGCCAACATAAAACAGGCGAAAACGACTTCGCAAGCGAGGGGTACCACATTTGTGTACCCCCCCCCAAAAAAAAATCTGGGCTTGAAAAAGACGGAAATCGGTGGATCGGGCTCGTCCTAACCCTGATCCGCAGCTATGGTCAAACCTGCACTTGTTCAAGCAAACCGGGCGAATCGTCGATGACGGTCACCGGAATGTACGCAAACAACGTCCAACTGCCGTCCTGCGCAGACGTGGTGAGCGTGCCCTGATACGATTCGAGCTGCTTCTTGAACGAGGCGAGCCCGTGGCCGCCCGGTAGTTCGTCATCGCGCTCGTCAGCTCCAGCCATGTCCTCTTTCATGGGATTGATTTGCGTGATTTCGATGGCATTCGGCCGGAGCATCACCGAAAGATCGACCTTGCTTCCCGGAGCGGCATGGCGTGCGATATTCGCATAGATCTCGCGCAGCAGATTATTGGCAAGTTCGGCGATTGCTTGCGATGCGCTCGGCTTGCCGCCCGCGCAGTGCCGGATGGACGTGATATTGAAGCCAAGCTTGCGCAAGCGACGATCGCCGTCATCCAGTGTTGCTCGCAGCAGATTGGCCAACGCTTCGCCGTCGGCGTCGCCGGGGAGAGTGGTGGCGTCCATATTCAATTCGTCGATGACGCGATGCACGTTCGTCAATGCGGAAAGAATATATTCGTTGATTTGCCGCCAGTCTTCGGCATCGGCTGTTGTGGTTGCCGTAGTTGTGGTTGCGTTGGCAGGGTCAGCAGCGACGCCAGGGCCGCTAGAGTTGCCACCGATATGCCGTTGCGCCACAAACGACGCCGCTGACAAATCGCCCGTCACCGCATCGTGAATGGCATCGGCAATGCGTGCGCGGCTTTCCAATTCCTGCAGACGATTCTTGTTCTGCGCCGCTTCGAAGCTTTTCTGCGTTGTTTTTTCGCTCCAACTCAACGTCCGACCAAGCAGTAGCACCATGGCATACATGCTGACCATGGCGACGGGGTTGGTATTTGGGTCAGGGGGGTCAATCAGCAGAATGTTAACAACGTAATATATGAGTAACGTTGCCACGATAATGGCATTAGTGCTGTATGCGAGCATGCCATAGGCGTAAAGCTGCGCGGGAAGAGAATTTCCCAAATGCGCGTAGGGAGTAAACAGATCGCCTATGGAGGCAATCACGAGAATCGCCACCGATGTACTTTTCAGAAACAGCGGAGACAGTACGAGCGCCGTAACCAGCATCGCAACCCATATCACGCCAAATATGTCGGTAGGAGGCTCGTAGCAAACGCCGTATATGGTCCATGCAAGCACGATCAGCATAATGGCGAAACGGATTGGATGCCACAGGTTCGGATGCTGCGTGCGCATACGGTTGCGCCACGCAATGTACTGAGTTGCGGGTTTAGAGCGCATTGGACCTCACCCACAGTGCCACTGCCTGACGCGAGGTCTTGCAGTTGAGTTTTCTTAAAATACTTTGCATATGTTTGCGGATGGTGGCTTCGGAAATCCCCAAACGCTCGGCGATGTCCCGGTCAAGCATGCCCTCCGCGCACAAGGAAATAATCTGCTCCTCACGAACGGTAAGCGCGGGAGTGGTCTCAGCCTCCCTGCTGATACGCAGATTGGCCAACGCAGGCGGCTCAAATCCCTCCATCACCTCGCCATTGCACATACGCATAATAATCTGCGCCAACTGGTCGGCATTCTCCTTACCAACCAACCCTTGCGCACCAGCCTCAACCAGCTTGTCCCGATAACTATTGATGGAAAAACTGGTTGCACCGAGAATCGGCATGCGCTGGCCCATCAAACGCAACCGACGACACGTGGCGGGGCCTTGCAATCCCTCCATCGACATATCGAGAATCAACAAACTGACATGGCCGTTCGCATCCTGGCAACGTTCTATCGCCTCACAGCCTGAAGTCGCCGTCCACACCACATACGCGGTCGGCACTTTGCTGGCAATGACGGCACTGAGCGAATCCAGCGCTCGCGGATCATTGTCGACCAGCGCGATGCGGTGAATCTTGGGATGCTTTTCCCGCGTGGACATCATGCGATCACTTTCCTTTTCCGCACAGCCATTGCAGCCATGTTGGGCAGTTGGAATCTTGGGCAGCGGAGATATCACCGTTGTTGTCAACGGGAGTTGCCGCCGCGTACGCATACGTTGGTGTGCCGGTGAGAGACAGCGTTACCACCATCAGCAGTGAAACGAACTTCATACCTCCATAGTATGCGAGGATGGCGCGCGGGGGTGACGATTCGGTTGTTCCGGTACGCCGTTGATGCACTGACGCATCGTTATACAGCGCGTATGCCTGTGCTTAGTTTCGTCTTGGCGCCGTTCGCCTAAGATGGAACCATGACTATCACGCTCATCGACGAGGCGCGCTATGACGCCGAAATGGACGCTACGGTGCTGCCTGCGCTGCAGGCTTGCATGACGGAAGGTTGGATGGAACCGGCCACCGTCGATTGGGAAGGCAAGGCGTTGCCCAAGTTGGAGCGCCCCGGCCGGTTGCATTACTACCGCTACGACGCGCGCACATTCGACGCGTTGCGCGAGGAAGGCGCTTCGGGCGTATTTCGTGGCACGATCGTCATTTCGCACGGATTCACCGAATTCGGACGCAAATACAGCGAAATGGTGTGGTACTTTCTGTTGGCCGGCTATTCGGTGTGCGTGTTCGAGCATCGCGGGCATGGCCATTCCGCGCACGATATGAGCAATCCAAGTTTGGTATGGATTGACGATTGGCGGCGATATGTGGCCGATTTCGCCACGTTTGCACAGACTGTGGGGCGTGAGGCGGCGGATGGTGGCCCAATGTACCTGTACTGCCATTCCATGGGCGGCGGCATCGGCGCGGCTGTGCTGGAACGCTACCCGTCGCTGTTCGACAAGGCGGTCCTGTCCGCGCCGATGATCGCGCCGGTGGTCGGCATGCCGACGTGGGTCGCACGCATTGTGGTCGGCGTAATCTGCGGGCTTGGCTTCGGCAAATCACGCGTGTTCGGGCATACCGATTTCGACGGCAACCTCAATCTCGACGACTACGAGGGAGCCTCCGAGGCACGCATCCGCTGGTTCCACAAGCAACGTTTGGCGGACGTGACGTGCCAGACCAACGCGGCCACGTTCGATTGGGCAAACCAGGCGATGGCGCTTTCCCGAGCCGTGCTCAAACCCGACATGTGTGGAGCTATCGAAGCCCCGGTATTGCTATTCCAAGCCGGACGCGACGTGTGGGTGCTCAACGGACCACAAGATGACTTCGTCGAACGTGTGCGAGAAGGCGGCGGTTCCATCGAAAAAGTGCGATACAGCCAGTCATTGCACGAAATTTTCTCCATGCCGAATGCCGTGCTCGGACCATATCTCGACAAAATCCTCGATTTTTTGTCAGCGCCGAACGCAAGCTTGGCGGAATAAATCTGTTTTGCATAACTGACGTTTAATATGCGTACCGTGTGCGTTACAATCGCCGTGAATTTGCCGTGAAAGCCGTGGAGAGAGCGAGGACAGGCCGTGGCAAAGCAAACGTCGGGACAGGCGTCGCAATCGCAGAAAACTTCCGAATCGCAAAAAACCGCGAAAAAAACTACGAAAAAAACGGAACATGTGCTGGAACAGACGCCGAAAAGCCTGCTCATCGGCACTGGCATGACATTGCTGGGCGGTGCCATGTGGGGCATGAACAGCACCGTGGCCAAACTGCTGATGCGCGACTACCAGCTGGATCCAATCTGGCTTTCCTGCGTACGCGCGCTATTCGCCAGCCTGATCTTCCTGGTCGGATCGGCCATCACCACACCGCAGAAACTCGCCGGAGCGGTCAAAGACGTCAAATCGTATCCGAAATATCTGGTCACCACGCTGATATGCGTGCTTCTGGTGCAGGTCTCCTACCTGATGACCATCGACTGGACGAACTCCGGAACCGCCACCGTATTGCAGACGCTCAACCTGATCTTCGTGCTCGCCTGGGTATGCCTGCGCGGCAAACGACTGCCCCTCAAGCGTGAATTGGTCGGCGTGCTCCTGGCGTTCGCAGGCACGTTCCTCATCGCCACCGGCGGCAACTTCGCCTCGCTGTCGTTGCCATGGCAGGGGCTCGCATGGGGACTGGTCGACTCGGTGAGCACCGCGGCCATGTCCATCCTGCCGGTCGTGCTCATGCTCAAATGGGGCAACATGACCATCAACGGCATCACATTCCTCATGTCCGGACTCATCCTATGCCCGTTCGCGCAACCGTGGGCGAACATTCCCGCACTGGACGCGCGAGGCGTGCTCCTGCTGCTCTACACCATCGTATGCGGCACGTTCCTCGCGTTCTGGCTCTACATGGCAGGCGTGATGCGCGTCGGCGCGGTGCGTGCCACCATGCTCGGCACCAGCGAACCGGTCATGGCCACCATCACCGCAGTGGCATGGGCCGGCGAAACGTTCACCTTCACCGACCTGACCGGCTTCGCCATGATCATCATCATGGTCTTCCTCGTGCGCTGACCGCTCGCCATAGCCATAAACTGTCCGATTCTGGAGAATCGGACATCCAGAACGCAAAACCCATACCTTAGTTGTCCGATTCACCAGAAACGGACAACTAAACAGGTAAAACTGCCCCACAGTTGTCCGTTTCTCCAGAATC
>NZ_CAUEQY010000020.1 GCF_959020145.1 uncultured Bifidobacterium sp.
AGTATCCTGACCGACGACGGTGATGATTGCCTTGTTCATGGAACTCCCTAAACGTTAGGTGCGAATATCCAGTTACCGTCTCGGCAAAATGCCGGACGTGCCTTAAGTATAGAAAAGGCAGATGTCAAAAAAGTCGTTTTTTCGGCAATCGCATTACATTGTGAGACGATTTCTTCCGTCAAACCGGTTTCAAAAGTTGCGGAAAGTCGTTTTTTGGAATATCTGTTTTCGACGTGAAATCGGATTTCATAAAAGAAAAGCGCCTGCCGATCGTTTGGAAATACGATTTCGGCAAGCGCTTTTTACAATATGTCATGCGATTCACTTTTCGCTGATCTTGTCTTCTTTCAGGAAGAAGGAGAAGACCAGCACGATGACGATCAGCACCAAGCCGAACACATAGCCGTAGCGGGATCCCGCAACGAAGCCTTCCGCATCGGTGGCGCCGGAGCCCATCGACAGCAGGCAGGTGGCGATGGACGTGCCATTCGCGCCGAACACCTGCTGCATGGTGTTAAGAATGGTGGAGCCGCAGCTTCGGCATCTCATCAAGCTAGCCGTATCTGGTCTACGGCATCGTGCCTGCTGGCCATCGCCGCGGGATACGCCGTGCACCCATCTGGTCCACAGTAAATCATGAAAAACGCGCGTTGGCGCACGTCCTTTTCATGGACGTGCGCCAACGCGCGTTTTTGCATCAGCTTCTGCGATCAGGCCTCACGGCTCGCGGAAGCCGCAGCGAACGCCGGCAAGGCGCGAGGTGCGTTGAAACCTTCCTTTTCGAAGCGGTCAGCAATCTTCTGTGCGATCTCGTGCCCCTGGCCCTTATCCGCCAGGGCGATGATGGAGCCACCAAAGCCGCCGCCGGTCATACGCGCACCATACGCACCGTTGGCACGGGCCACGTCCACGGCAATATCCAACTCGGGCACAGTCACTTCATAATCCGCAGCGAGCGAATCATGAGACGCGTTGAACAGTCGGCCTGCCTCGTCGATCTTGCCGTTGGCGAAGGCACGCACGAAGGAATTGACACGGGCGATTTCGGTGATGACGTGGCGCACGCGCTTCTTCATCGTGTCGTCTTCCAGCTTGTCGAGCGTTTCCTTGAGCGCCTGGAACGGATCGTCGGACTTGGCGATGCTGTCGGCGACCACACGCAGGTTGGCCACGCCGAGGATTTCGGCGGCCTTCTCGCAAGTGGCGCGACGCTGGGCATACTGGCCGTCGTTGAGCTGATGCGGAGCCTGAGTGTCAAGCACCAGCAGTTCCAGACCGTACTTGTCGAGATCGAATTCCTGCTGGGAGACGTTCTCCAGCGGGCTCAGCTCTGGACGGCAATCAAGACGCAACGCATGGCCGAAAGTGCAGCGCATGGATGCGTTCTGATCGAGACCACCGGTGGACGCGCCCGCCATGTCGTTTTCCGACTTGATGGCGGCGTTGATCAGCGTCACACGACCGGCATCGGATGCGCCATAACCCAAACCGTACACGTCATCCAGCGCCAAGGCGGTGGAGCAGGTCATGGCTGCGGAGGAGCTCAGACCGGAACCGAGCGGCACGCAGGAGGAGAATGCCGCGTCGAAGCCCTGCACCGCATCGAAGCCGGCTTCGCGCAATGCCCAGGCAACGCCCACCGGGTAGGCGGCCCAGCCTTCCACGCCACCGGCCTGCAGACCATCGAGGTCGGCTTCGGTAACGTTTTCGGAGTCAACGTCGGAAACCACGCGCACCTTGGTGTCTTCACGCGGCTTGAGCGCGATGAACGTGCGGTGCGGCAGTGCGATCGGCAGGCACAGGCCCGCGTTGTAGTCGGTGTGTTCGCCAATCAGGTTCACACGGCCCGGTGCGGCCCATACGCCAGCCGGTTCCTCACCGTAGGTGGCTCGGAACAGGTCGGTCGCGTTCTTCACACCCTCGTCATGCGAGAGCGGCTCAATGAATTCAACAGCAGTCATTGGTGTTTTGTCCTTTGGGTTTTATTGGCTTTCAGCCTTCGATATCGATTGGTCCGAGCTCGTGGAAGCGCTTGGCGATGAGTTCCGGCGTGGTGTCGGAAACCCATGCGGCCATGCCGGATTCGGATCCGGCCAGATACTTGATCTTGTTGGCTGCGCGGCGGAACGAGAAGAACTGCAGGTTCAGGCGGTAGTTTTCACGGCGCACGTCGTGGATCGGAGCCTGATGCCATGCTGCGATGTACGGCAGGTCCATACCCTTGCCGTCACCCTTGTCGAAGAACGCGTTGCCGCGCTTGAGCAGGGTGGAGTACATGACGGCCAGATCCCAACGTTCCTGGTCGTTGAGCTCGTCGAGGGTGAGCACGTCGCGCACCGGGGCCACATGCACCTCGAGGGGCCAGCGGGCTGCTGCTGGCACGTAGGCCACCCAGCTGTGGTTGCGCATGACGATGCGCTCCCCGGCCTCGATTTCGGAGTTCATGAGATCCTTGAGCAGGTTGCCGCCGGTCTTCTCATGGTAGGCTTCGGTCTGCTTGAGTTCGGCTTCCATCTTCGGCGCGATGAACGGGTAGCAGTAGACCTGTCCGTGAGGGTGTGCCAGGGAGACGCCGATTTCCTGTCCGTGGTTTTCGAACGGGAAGATCTGTTCGATGCCTTCCATCTTGGAGATTTCGGCGGTACGGAACGCCCATGCTTCCACGACGGTGCGCAGACGGGAGACCGGCAGGTCTGCCGGCAGACCATTTTCGTCCGGGTCGAAGCAGATCACTTCGCAGCGGCCTGCGGCGAGCTTCTTCTCCCACAGCGGGTTGCCGTTGACGTATTCCACGGCTTCGGAACGGCCCGGCACGCGCACCATCGACGGGAAGCGGTTTTCGAACACGACCACGTTGTAGTCGGTGTCCGGCACTTCGCCGTCTTGGTACGGGTCGCCCGGCTTGCGTGCGGCCAGCGGGTTGCCTTTGGCGGTGGCGCCAGGGCCCGCGGTGATCGGACGATTCATGCGTGCGGTCGCCATAGGAATCCAGTCGCCGGTCAGTGGATCGCGACGCATTTCCGGAGCAGCGTACGGCACTTCCTCACCGGCCGCGTTGAGCTGGTTGGAGAAACGGTATGCCAGCTGACGAGGATCGTTCAGTTCGCGCGTCTTCGCGCCGGAAACGTATTCCGGATCATCGTCGAGGTAGAAGAAAGCGCGGCCATCGGCGAGCGTGGTCGGCGTGATGCGAATGTGCTCCTTCGCGTACTCTCCGGGAGTGTAGTTTGCGAATTCACTCATTATGGTTATTCACCTTCCTGAATAGGCTCGCTCTGGTGTGCCAGCACGAGCTCTTTAACCAAATCCCTTGTTTTCCCAACCGAATCGGGGTCTAGTCCATCATCGGTAATGACCGTGTCCACCTGGTCGAAGCGTGCGAAAAGCGACAATGATGTGCAGCTCCACTTGGTATGATCGGTCAAAATTATGGTGCGATCGGCAATGTCCATCATTGCCATATCGGTTGCGGCCTCAAGCGAGTTCGGCATGAGGAAGCCGCGCGGAATGGACACGGAATGCGTGCCCAGGAAGACTGTGTTGACGCGCAGGGAGGCCACCACTTTGTCTGCGATCGGGCCTACGAGCGAGTTGGATCGGGTGGTCACGCCGCCGGTCACGATGACTTCCACGTCTTTCGATTCCAGCGCCTGCACCAGTTCCGCCACCGGAATGGAGTTGGTGAGGATGGTGATCCCCGACGACTGCTGTGATTCCAACAGATGTTGCGCGAATACGTATGCGGTGGTGCCGCCGCCGATGGCGATCACGTCGCCGGGTGCCACATATTTGATGGCTTCCTGTGCGATGGCGTCCTTCAATCCGATGTCCATCTGCGACTTTACGGAGAACAGCGGCTCACTCAGCAGCGTGCTGGTGGTAACGGCGCCGCCGTGCACACGCTTCAGCAGACCCTTGTCGGCCAGATCGGCGATATCGCGTCGGATGGTCATGGCGGAAACGCCCAATTCCTTGGACAATGCGGTGATACGCACCGCACCGCGGGTACGCAACCTGCTCAAAATCAAATGCTGACGTTGTGACGATATCATTCGAACATTATCGCACATGTTCACTCAAAATAAAAACTGAGATGAGCGTTTCGCGCGTTTTCCTCACGAAAAAATATACTTGGCACTCCTGTAATCGTTCAAATCGAACAAAAACGAACGTCGACATCCCGTCAGCGAAATCAATCGACGTGTTGCTTTCCTGCGACAAACGGTGCGAGAATAGTGAACCATGACGTATGTTTCTGAGAATTTCTGGCACGATGCGGTGAACAAAGCCACCACAGATCTCTTCACCTTCGGCTACAAGCACATCATCAAGCCGCATTTCGTGTTCAATCAGACGCCCGATGTGGCGCACGACCAGATGATTCAGTTCTGCAAGATCACCAAGAACATTCCGCCGCTGATGTGGGCGTGCCGTGAAATGCTCAACTATTCCGACCCCGTGCTGGAAACCAGCGTGATGGGCGTCGACTTCGTCAATCCGTTCGGCCTTTCCGCCGGCCTCGACAAGAACTGCGAGATGCCGGTGCTGCTCGACAACGCCGGCTTCGGCTTCGAAACGGTCGGATCCACCACGTCTCGTCCGTGCCCCGGCAATCCGAAGCCGTGGTTCCACCGTCTGCCCGAATATGATTCGATGATGGTGCATGTCGGTCTTGCCAATGAGGGTTCGGAAATCGTTGTTCCGCGCGCGGAACAGGCTTGGACGAAGGCGCGCGACATGCAGATTTCCGTGTCGATCGCGCGTACGAATGACGATAAGACCGGCGATTTGGACGAAGGCATCGAGGATTACTGCATTTCGATGCGCCGCACGGCCGGTCGCACCGCCATGGTCGAAGTGAACATCTCCTGCCCGAACACGATGGCCGGCGAACCGTTCAATCAGAGCCCTGAAGCGCTCGACAAGCTGTTCACCGAACTCGACAAGATCGAACGTCCACAGCCCACGCTGGTGAAGATGCCGTTGAATAAGTCCTGGGAAGAGTTCAAGGATCTGCTTGACGTGCTTGCCGAACACAATGTGCAGGGCTTGTCGATTGCGAATCTGCAGAAGGACCGCGCCGGCATGGAGATTCCTCGCGATTGGGAGGGCGGACTGTCAGGTTCGCCATGCTATGAGGCCAGCAACGAACGCATCAAGCAGGTGTACCGCGAGTATGGCGACCGTTTTGCGATTGCCGGCATCGGCGGCGTGTTCACTCCGCAGCAGGCGTATGCGAAGATTCGTTCCGGCTCGTCGTTGGTCATGTTCATCAGCTCGCTGATGTATCGCGGACCGCAGCAGATCACCGTGTTGAAGCGCGGCCTTGCCGAACTGCTCAAGCGGGACGGATTCGACCATGTGAGCCAGGCTGTCGGCATCGACGCCTGATACCGATTATTTCAATCGGCAGCGAGCACCAAATAATAATGCGCCCTGCGACCGCCAACGCGGTGCAGGGCGCATTATTGTTGTTCGATTGTTGTTCGATATTACCTTGGTTATTGGTTGCGTTTAGTATGCGCCACGCACATACTGCGGCTGGTAGGGCGCATCTTCGGTCGGAATACCGAGCTTGTGAGCGGCGCGAAGAGGCCAATTCGGATCACGAAGCGCCGCACGTCCGATTTCGATGGCGTCGGCGGCACCGGATTTCAAAATCTTCTTGGCCTGCTTCGGCTTGGTGATCAATCCGACGGCCGTGGTTGGAATTTCGGCACGCGAGCGCACCTGTTCGGCGAATGGAACCTGATAATCGGGTTTGACGGGAATGGTCACGCCCGGAATCATGCCTCCGGTGGAGACGTCCATCAGATCGACACCGTGCTTCTTCAGGACTTTGGCAAGGTCGACGGTCTGATCGAGATCCCAGCCTCCGGCGGCCCAATCGGTCGCGGAAACGCGCACCAGCACCGGCATGGTGTCGGGGATGACGGAACGCACGGCGTCCACGACTTCGACCAGTATGCGGATACGGTTGTCGAACGATCCGCCGTATTCATCCTCGCGCTCGTTGATCAGCGGATCGAGGAATTGCGACAGCAGATAGCCGTGGGCCGCATGAATTTCCACCACGTCGAAGCCGATATCATAAGCACGCCAAGCGGCGTCGCGGAACTGGTCGACGATGGCATGGATTTCGTCAACGGTGAGTTCGCGAGGCTTGTCCAACGGCCCGAACGCGTTGGCGCTTGGCCCCACGGTCTGCCATCCGCCCTGCTCTTCCGGCACGCTCTCATGCTCGTATCCGATGGAGAAGCAGCCGGTGGAAGCCTTGCGTCCGGCATGGTTGAGCTGCACCGCCATCGTCGCGCCGGCGGCCTTCGCATCGGCAACGATCCAACGCCATGCGTCCATCTGCTCGTCGGCCCACAATCCCAAGTCGCACGGCGAAATACGACCCTCCGGCGTCACTGCGGTGGCTTCCACGATAACCATGCCGAAACCGCCCATGGCACGTGACACATAATGCTGGTAGTGGAATGGCGTGGGCAGGCCATCCTGGGCCAACGCGGAATACGTGTCCATTGGCGGCAGCCAGATGCGGTTGCGCACGGTCATGCCACGCAAAGTCATAGGATCGAACAGGCCAACCGTGCCATTGGTTGTAGCCTTCTTCGACCGCTTCGCCTTCTTTTCGTCTTCGCTCATCGTAGTAGCTCCCCTCCGGTCGCACCTACTGGCTCCTTGCCGATCGGCTGAACCTTCTTCTTGTATTCCCCTTGAGCTTCTCTGGAGATTTCGTGCCATAAAACCGGCACTATCTGCATTCTACGCAGAACGCCCGCCGAGCGTGGCGGGCGTTCATTGATTGTTCACTTCCATTCGCTGAATTGCGGAAGCGTCACTCATCTTCGGTCTGCTGCTGATCCTGATCATCCTGCTGGTCGTTCTGCTGGCTTTGCTGCTGAAGCGACTGGTTCTGCTGCTGAATGATTGTGCTTTGCTGCTGGGTGGCATTCTGCTTTCCACCGCCGATCCTGGTGACCGCGCTGGATGTTGCGGAATACTTGGCCGCAGGCTGCCCATAATCGTTGTCAATCGGCAGCTGTTTGCGTTCCGCATAAGCATTCATAAAGTCACGCCATGCCGGGGCCGCGATGGTGGAACCATCCCAGTAGCTGTGGTACTGGCCGTTGATAGCGATATTCGCAATCGGGTGTCCAACCGGGTTCTGCACGTCACCGACGAGCACGAACGTAGCGATCTGGTTCGGAATGAAACCACCTGTCGTAACTAGCTGATCCTCGTGGGTACCGGTCTTGGCGAAGGTCTTACGCCCATTGGCCAGCTGTGCCACACCGCCTGCGCCGTCAGGACGAACAACGCCTTGATTCATGGCCCAAGCAAGCGTTTGAATGATTTCCGGATCAACCGCCTGATGGCAGTTCGCGGAAGGCACCTTAATATCATTGCCGTCCACATCAGTCACCTGCTTCAGCGCGATCGGATTGCACTGCACGCCATTGGACGCATATACAGAGAAGATGCTTGCCATCGTCAGCGGGGACACGTTGACGTTACCGACCATCATGGCAGGCACGAATGATGAGGTCTTGTCGAGCGTCTCACCGGTATTCGCATCATGATAGCCAAGTTCAGTTGCGGTATCGGCAATCTTGCACAAGCCGATGATGGATCCCATGGAAGCCTGCGTGGTGTTATGAGACCTTGCCAAAGCCAATGCCGGCGTTTCCGGGTTCACCGTTCCATTGGTTATTGCGTTGGTGACGTTCCACGTATCAGTGCCGCCGGTATAACGATCGCATGCGAACAACGAGGTCGAATACCTCGTGGACGTCTGCAGGTTCTCGTTGACGGAATGTCCCGCTTCCATCCACGCCACCAGATTGATAGGCTTCCACGACGAGCCGATGGAGAAGCCCATGCCGCCGCCGTCTTCTCGGTCCACGGCATAGTTCATGGAATCCCTGGTCTGGTCGTTCTGCGCCGCTTCGGTGGCATCATACGTTCGATTCAGACCGAAGCCCAACACTTCTCCGGTACCCGGTTTGACGGACGCCATCACGATTTCCATGCCGGAGGAATCTTCCGGTGGGATGGTGTTGCGCGCGGTTTCGTTCAACAAGGTGTTGGCATCGATATCCAACGTGGTGACGATCTTCAGACCGCCCTCTTTCAGCAGTCTTTCCCTGTCCTCGCTGGTCTTGCCGAATTCCTTGGAATTCAAAATCTTATGCACCACGTAATCGCAGAAATAGCCCGCATCATAGTCCGCGGCCATGCAACCGGTGGAAATAGGCTGGACATCAAGCGTATCTGCGAGCGGAGTATTGACCGCCTCTTGATATTCCGTATCCGAAATATAGCCCTGCTCGTTCATCAGCTGCAGCACGATATTGCGTTGCTTCTCGGATTCCGGCTGGTTCGATTCGACGGAAGGATCGTAAGCGTTCGGATTCTTGGTGATTGCCGCGATGGTGGCGGACTGCACGATGTTCAGCTGATCTGCGGTGGTGTTGAAATACCGCTTCGCAGCCGCCTGCACGCCATAGAGGCTATTGCCGCCAAACTGTGCGATATTGAGATATCCCTGCAAAATTTCAGGCTTGGAATACTGCTTTTCCATTTGCACGGAAATCAGCATTTCCCTCATTTTTCGTGCGATGGTATCTTCCGACGCATGGTATTGTGCGATCGGATCGTCATCCTGCTGCGCCTGCAGGATCAGCACGTTTTTGACATACTGCTGGGTAAGGGAGGAACCGCCCTGATGGTCGCCCTTCATGTATGTTTGGACGAACGCGCGAAACACACCCTGCACATCAACGCCGCCGTGAGTGAAGAATCGTCTGTCTTCACGCGCTACCACGGCCTGCTGCATGTATTTGGAAATCTTCTTCAACGGCACGACTTCACGATTCTGATCCCAGAATTCGGTGATTTTCGTGGTGCCATCGGAAGCGTACATGGTCGACTTCTGCGGCAGGCTGGTCACATCAAAATCAATACCTTCGACCGACAGCGACGGAATAACCGCCTTGGCGACGCTGTTCGCGCCGAAAACCGCCGGTAGGAGGAACAAACTGGCGGCCACGCCGCCACCCACACTCAGCGTGATGTAGGCAATCACGAGTGCGAGCACACGTTGAACGGTCAAAGTCTTCTTTTCGGGCATGGTGCCCATTCTAAAGTGGTGGGTCTACTAATCAACCGGCCGATCGCAGCCATCACGGGTTTCTCACAAACAACCGTAAAACTTGAAAAACACTGGAAAACAGTCGAAAATTATCGTCTCGATCGTCGAATAAGCATGCCGGGCTGGTAGATGATGATGGAACGGCCCTCACGCGCGATCCATCCACGGTTGGCGAAATCCATCAGCGCCTTGTTCACCGTTTCGCGCGACGAACCGACCAGCTGCGCCATTTCCTCCTGCGTCAGATCGTGCGGCACCTTCAACCCCGCCTCGACCGGCTCGCCGAAGCGTGACGCCAGATTCAGCAGCGTTTTCGCCAAACGTCCCGGCACGTCCATGAACACAAGCTCCGAAATGCGCTCATTGTTGTCACGCATGCGATGCGCGAGCACCTGAAGCATGTCGACGGCCACGCGCGGATGCTCGTCAAGCCATGCGAACAGGGCGTCATGCTCAAGCCATACGACTTTCGTGTCACTGGTCATGGCCACGGCGGACGCGGTGCGCGGTCCACCATGCGGATCGAACACCGGAATCTCACCCAGCACTTCGCCGTACGCATGAATGCTCAACAACTGCACACGTCTGTCGGACGATTGCCGGATCAGTTTGACGCGCCCGCGTTCCAGCAGATACATGCGGTGATCGGTGTCGCCTTCGCGGAAAATATAGTCGCCCTTGCTGTATTCGGCATGCTGCAGATGCGGCAGCAGTTCCTCCGCCTCTTCGGAAGAAACCTGCTTGAACAACGCGGTGTGCAGCAACGTCGCGCTTTCGCCACTGGGTCCACTATTGGTCTCGTTTGGCGTAGCCATTTGTCACACCTCCGTTCATAGGCACATCCTCTGGGCACGCCGCCAGGCGTGTTGCCAGGCGCGCTGCCGCGGCTTCGAAAGCTTGTTGCGATTCCACATGCCCTCACGGAACACCAAGCTTTCGTAACATTCTCATTGCCCTTGATATCAGGGGCGGCTTCGACCATCGGGCTACATTGTAACTCGCCTGGCGGCGTCGAGCAGCCGTTCAACCACGTCTTCACGACTCATGCCCGTCTGCGAGCGCATTGGATCGACTCGTTTTACCGCTGATTTCACCGCTTTGTCCGACATTTTCTCGCGTGAGGTGTTCAACACACGCCCCATTTTTTCCGCGTCGATATCGTAGGCGAGGGTCACGTGGTGCAGTATGGCGCCAGGCCCTCCCTCTACTGGTGTGAATCGGCGTTGTGCGGCTCCGCCGAGTTTGCCGTATTGCGTGGCGATGTCGTTGAGTCCGGAGAATCGTACGTCGAGCCCGAGTTCCTTAAGCGCGCGCACCAGCCAGAAATCGCAGAGCCGGTATGATTCCTCGATGCTTATGCCTTGGGTGAAATCGAACGGCGCGTACAACGAGTAGGTGATGGTATTGCCCGGTTCGATGAACATCGCCCCGCCGCCGGTGCAACGTCGGACCACGGTGAATCCTTCCTTCTGCGCGACCGCCGTATTGACTTCGTCTTCGAGCGACTGGAATTTGCCGATGACCACGGCCGGAGCGGCCCATTCCCAGATACGCAGCGTGGGTTCGCGTTTGCCTGCCGCCACTTCGCGCGCCCATGCGATGTCGGTTTCCATTTGTTCGTTCGGGTCGCGCGGCTTGTCGTGGATGACGGTCGGTTTCAGGTCCCGCCAGCGTTCCAGATATTCCTCTTGTGTCAGCGCATTATGCATTCCCGGTTGTTCCCCGGAATATTGTTTCGTGGACCGCGCGATATTTCCGTTGCCCGTTGCATCTTCCGCATTACGCGATTCACTGCCTGTGATTGCGCGGAGAAAAGCGATGGCAATGCCTTCTGCCGTCATACCCACCAATCGCACGTTCGGATAGTTCGCGGTAATCGCTTGCAATCGTCGCGTAATGTCGCGTGTGGGCGCGCCTCGCTGGCTTTGCAGCAAGTTTTCCCAATCCTGCAATAGTCGGCGGGAATCCTTGTCATCGCCGTCAAGAAAGAAATCGCCGTCGATCCGACATTGTTCCACGGATTGGATGGAACTTGCACATTCGCGGAAATATGCTGGAATGTCATCAGAAAGCCGGACGGAAACCCCTACGAGTTTGCCGCCCGGCTGCTTATACAGCCCTCTGCCCATCAATCTTGAAGTTCTTGGCCGCGCCCATCGCGGTGCCAGTTGGACCCGTAGCTGGAGCACAGGATGAGGACTGCTTCGATCAGAGCCCAGATTCCGGAAATGATCGGTCCGATGAGGATGATCCATCCGATCAGGGTCAGCAACAGCTGGGCCACGGCCTTGCCTGTGTATCCCAGATAGAAGTTGTGCACGCCGAGGGTGCCGAGGAACAGGCCGAGCAGGCCGGCGACGATCTTCGACTTCTGCGCGTAGCCATAGCCGGACTGCTGTTGGGTCGCCTGATAGTAGGTCTGCTGCGCGTAGGTTGGTGGCTGATTGTATGCGGACTGCGTGTATTGGGGCTGAGTCGGCTCCTGATAATAGGGGGTCTGCGCCGATTGTGCGTAATCCGTAGGTCCGTACGTCGGCTGGCCGTAGATGGGCTGTGCAGGTTGCGCAGGCTGAGTCGGCTGCCCGTAAGCGGGAGCGGCCGAGCCATATGCGGGGACGGACGAACCGTAGGCAGCCGACTGACCATATGGCTGACCATTGCCGTACGTACCGCCGGGGATGTTGTTGCCCTGCGTACCCGGGGCATATCCCTGCACGGGCTGCTGCGATGCGTACGGGTCGGGATTGTGCGGCTGTGATGCAGGCTGATTGTAGCCATCCTGCGACTGCCTGTAATCGGCTTGAGTTGAATCGTTCGTCGCGAAATACTCGTCTTGGCCGGAACCGTTGTAATCGGCATTGTTGTCACTCATGGTTTCAACAATATCCCATAATTTGCCTTGTTGCTTTCATCCACCCTGAAAGCAATCCCTGAAATCCCCCTGAATATGCGAAACGCCTGTCGAATTCAAGCATGAACTCGATTTCGACAGGCGTCTCAACAGGCGAACATATCCGGCGCAATCATGCGTTCCGGATCATATGTCACATGCGTGCCAGAATGTCGCGTCCGACCTCGTCGGTGGAGCGGGTAGCGGATCCCAGCTCTTCGATGTCCGCTTCGACGGCCGCATCGATCTTGGCCGCGGCGTCGTCGAAACCGAGGTGGCGCAGCAGCATGGCCGCAGAAAGGATCGCGGCGGTCGGATTGGCCTTGTTCTGGCCTGCGATATCCGGTGCGGAACCGTGAATCGGCTCGAACATGGACGGGTATTCGTTGGAAGCGTTGATGCATCCGGAAGCGGAGTATCCGACACCGCCGACCACGGCACCTGCCTCGTCGGTGATGATGTCGCCGAACAGGTTGTCAGTGAGAATCACGTCGAAGCGGGACGGATTCGACACCATGAAAATGGTGGTCGCGTCGATATGCAGATAGTCGTGGGAAACTTCCGGATATTCCTCGGCGACCTTATCGACGATGCGCTGCCACATGTCTCCGGCGTTGACGAGCACGTTCTTCTTGTGCACGAGGGTCACATGCTTCCTGCGCTTCATGGCCAGCTGGAAGGCGTAACGCACCACACGTTCCACGCCGTAGGCGGTGTTGATGGAAACTTCGGTGGCCACCTCGTTCGGGGTGCCGCGGCGAACCGCTCCGCCGGCGCCGCAGTACAGGCCTTCGGTGCCTTCACGCACCACGACGAAGTCGATATCACCCGGGTTGGCGAGCGGGGAGGTCACGCCCTTGTACAGCTTGGACGGACGCAGGTTGACGTACTGGTCGAGATCGAAACGGAGCTTGAGCAGCAGGCCACGTTCGAGAATGCCGGCCTTGATACGCGGATCGCCGACTGCGCCCAACAGGATCGCGTCGGTCTTCTTGATGCGTTCCTCTTCCTCTTCCGGAAGAATCGCACCGTCACGCAGGTAACGTTCGGCGCCAAGATCGAAATTCTCGTAATCGAATTCGGCAACGCCCTCGGCCGCCTTCTCCAGAGCCTTCTGAGCCCACGGAGTCACTTCCTTGCCAATGCCATCGCCCGGAATGACGGCGATGGTGTACTTCTTTGCAGAATCACTCATAGCACGCGACTCTAGTCAACGAATCAGCACGTGGACTTAAAACGCTCAACTAATGGACACTCCATGCCGCGTTCCTGTACGAAACACACGAAAAGCATGAATCATACGAATCTCACAAATCGCACAGCCTAATCAGCTGGTAATACCCATCACGCCAAGACACCAAGCATTCTCATAGGAGATCTCCTCCCACTGCTTGTACCTTCCAGACGTCCCCCCATGACCAGCCTCAACCTCAATCTTCGCCACGGCATCCACGCCCGCACGCTGCAGTCGGGCCAACCATTTCATCGGCTCCACATACAGCACACGAGTGTCATTCATCGACGTGGTAATGAAAATCTTGGGAAAAACCGCAACCCGCGCATCATTTGCATCAGACGGCGCATTCTCATACGGCGTATATTCCTTCATATACCTGTACACGTCCGCATTATGCAGCGGATCGCCCCACTCATCCCACTCCGTAACCGTCAACGGCAACGACGGATCAAGAATCGACGTCAACGCATCCACAAAAGGCACATCCGCCTCAACGCCCGCGAAACATTCGGGAGCCATATTCGCCACGGCACCCATCAACAGGCCACCGGCGGAACCGCCATCGGCCACCGTGCGAGCAGGCGACGCCAAACCGGCACGCTGCAACGCACGCACGGCATCAACGAAATCCTCAAACGAATGCTTCTTATTGAGCAAATGCCCCTGCTCATACCAGGCACGACCCATCTCACCGCCGCCGCGAATGTGCGGCACCGCATAAAGCACACCACGATCAAGCATGCTGATGCGAGACACCGAGAATCCCGGATCCGAACTGATCTCATACGCGCCATACCCGGTAACGAACATCGCCGAATCACACGCGGGCACATCCCTGCGCCACACCAAGGAAACAGGAATGCGCTCGCCATCGCGGGCGGTAACCCACACCCTGCGCTCCATGTATTCGCGCGGTTCAAATCCACCAAGCACCGTGGCACGCCTCAACAGGCGATCCTCGCCGGTCGCCGGATCGATATCATGCAGTTCGCCGGGACGCGTGTAACTGGAGAACGAGTAGCGCATGCGGGGCGCATCATACGAAGGATTGCCTCCCACACCAATCGAATACAAGCGCCGGGTCTCCCCCGGCATCGCATCGGCGGTCGCACCATCCGATGAGGTCATCGCCTTGCGGGAAACCCCATGCACGGCCGACCCCTCGCCTTGCGCGGCGGCCAATTGGTCGAGCGCGCCCCACACTTCGGCACGTTCCTCGTTGATCTCGTCCACCGACTCGTCGACATCCCAATCGTCTTCCAACGCGTGGGGAACCAGCTCGGTGAACTTCCATGGACGCCCCGCAAGAAAATCCTCCGCAGCGGCATCCTTCGTCATCACCGCAATATGCGTCAGGCTTTCCGCCCGGTACTGCAGCGCCACATAATGCCGGTGAATCGAGATCCCCTCAATGCCAAGACCATGCGCGCCCTGCAAAATGGCTGGATTGCAGGGATTGGAATACGGTGTGCCGATCGGCATCTCAGAAGCGCCCGGTTCGACTTCGTCGCCGTGCTCGCATCCGTACGGCGAACCGACGGCCACACGCACGCCCTCACCCAAACGGTACGGGGGCTCATGGGAGCGCATGTCGATCACATCGATTTCGAAATTCGGGTTCAACGCATTGTGATAGACCACGGCGAGCGGAATATCCTCACCGCGTTCGCCGGCACCTTCGAAACGGCTGAAACTCACGTCGTATTCCACGTCCTGCTCGCGCGGAATGAACGCGCGGAATTCGCCTTCCGGATCGTCGGTGGAAAGCAGCAGCACTTCGGTGGTAGTCTTCGACCCGGTGCCGATCACCAGATTGCGTTCGTCGAACGACAGGCCGATGCCAACCCAGAATCGTTCGTCCTGTTCGCGGTACACCTCCACATCGTCGACGATGGGAGTGCCGACGCGGTGCCTCATCACCGCGTATGGACGCCACGCGTCGTCGAGCTTCACATAGAACACCCATTGCGCGTCCGGTGTGAAGCAGGCGCCACCGATGCCCTTGAACACTTCCGGCAGTTCCTTGCCGGTTTCCAAGCTGCGGATGCGGAAATCGTAACGTTCGTCGCCGCTGGTGTCGGTGCCGTACAGCATCCAACGTCCGTCTTTGGAAATATCCATGCCGCCGATACGGAAGAAATCATGGCCTTGCGCTTCGGCATTGGTGTCGAACACCACTTGTTCGCCGTCGATGGGCACGCCGATTTCAATGGTTGGCGGATCCCAATCGTCTGCGCCTCGAATAGGCACACGGCATTGCACCGCATACTGCTGGCCCTCCTGGGTGCGTACGAAATACCAGTAGCCATCCATGCGTGTCGGCACGGACATGTCGTTTTCCTGAACGTGCGACTTGAGCTCGTCGAACAGTGTGGAGCGTAGGGTTTTCAACGGTTCCATGCGCTGCTCGCAATACCGGTTCTGCGCGGCGACGTAATCCTGCACGTCATGCGATTCCTTGTCGCGCAGCCATTCGTACTCGTCGATGAAGGTGTCGCCGTGGAATACGCGCTCCTTCGGCACACGCTTCGCGATCGGCATCCCGCATTTGTCTTGCACGCTTTCGTCGCTTTCTCGCGCGCCCGTTGCGCCCTGTTCACCCCGAAAATCAGTCATGCACGCGATTATACCGGCATTGCATTCCCAATCCCACGCGGCACGCACCCCCTGCTCCGGGCGTACGAAAAAGTCAGACGCCCATCTGTTGTTTCAGGAACGGCAGCATGGTTTTCATCAGATTCGAACCGGTCGTTCCCGTGAATACCGGGACATCGGTGACCGGGATCGGCTGCGTGACCGCACGCCCCGCAACGGTGCCGAGATTGCCGGCGACTTCGCGTGGAGACAACTGCCGGATGCCGATCGCCAGTACACGCCCTGGGTATCGGCGTGCGATCGTGGCGTACGTGGTCGGATCCCTCTGCCCGTCATCGCCGATCAGAATGAACTTCATATCAGGAAAATCAGCCATCAATTGTTCGGCATACTCGAGTTTGTGCTGCACTCCGGAAGGAATGAACGTTTTCGGGCGAGGATCGAGGTCGCGCAATAGCAGCGGACCTTCCGGAAAACCATGGTTGGCGATGAAATGCCGGATCGAGCTTTCCACATTCCATGGCGATGTCGACAGGTAGAAGAACGGCGCGTCCGGGAACATGTCCGCAATGCGGTTGAACAGCAGGTTCATGCCCGCAACCGGCATTTTCTTCTTTGGATCGAGCAGCAGCAGATTGTAGGCGGCTTTCATCAGGCTTGGCGCCTGCGTGACCATGATGGTGTCGTCCACGTCGGAGATCACGCCGACTTTCGTACCGCTGGGAATGGTGAACAGGTTGGCTGTGACCGGTTTGCGGCTGCGTACCTTGTATGACACGTCGTGCACGCCCGGTTCGAGCGAATGTTCGGCCACGAGATCGAGATATCCTGCGGAATCGGAGGCTGCGAATTCACTGGAGACATTGCGCTGCGCGTCCACTTCGTCGTGCACTTCGGACGCGCCCACCTGCACGGTTTCGAGGGGCACGCCGTCGATGGCGATGCGCACCTTCGTATGCGGCGAGGGGATGGTGAGCATGGCACGGATGCCACGGGTCAGACGGCCCGCCTGACGTTTGAAGGGCCCGTACACGGTTCGGCAGATCAGTCGAGAGTAATGTTCGGTGCCGTAGCCGACATATGGTTCCACGCGCGGATACCAGTTGAGATTGAGCACCATGCTTGTTGAGAACGTCACCCACTTGTTGAACGCTCTGGTAATGGTGCGGCGGAACAGTCGTGTCAGCGGAGGCTTGACTTCGATGCGTTCGTGTTTCGAAGCCGCGTCGAAGGTGGTGACCACCTTGCGTGCGGGAATGGGCACGGTCGGCATGTCATCTTCGGATATGGAATCCGGTTCACGCTGGGGCAACGGCTGCGGTTCGGTCATAACCCCACTATAAAGGCAATTATTGAATTACCTGGTACCCCAGCGTGAAAATCAGGGATTTTTCAGGGAATACCGATGATTTCCCATCCAATTTCCCGAATCGTGCCGTTCACTGAGCCACGATGTTGGCGTATTCCTCGGAGGAAAGCAGTCCCGGCTCGTCATCCTCAAGTTCGATTTTGAAAATCCAGCCTTCGCCATACGGGTCACCCGTTACGATGCTTGGATCGTCGGCGGCCTCGTTGTTCACATAGCGAATCACGCCGGCCACCGGAGCGACCAGCGGCGTGACCGCCTTGGAGGATTCCAGTTCCGCCACCTCGTCGCCCGCCTGCACTTCGGTGCCGACTTCCGGCAGATCGATGTACACGAGTTCGCCAAGCTGGTCGGCCGCATATTCGGTGATACCCACCATGGCCGGCTCGGTGGAAGCATCCACCCACACATGCTCGTCGGAATATTCAAGATGCTCGGGCACATCCAGATTCGGCTTGTTATCGTTTTCTTCGCTCATGAAAGCTCATTCTACGTCAATCGTATGTATTTCCCTAGAGCAGTGCCGAAACTTGTTACGGGAGGTCGTGACCGAGCCACTCTTCGATCATATAGCGGGCTATGGTGGCCTTCCCGGGAGCTTCCATACGCCCTGCCACCAACTCGTTCATGTATTCGTCGCGGGTCACCCAACGCGCCTGCAGGGTCTCGTCGCCGTCCACGCGCACGTCGGTGGTGTTGGCCACGCCTTTGAACGCCATCATGAGCGATGCGGGGAACGGCCATGGCTGCGATCCCAAGTATTTGAGTTCGCCGATATCTATGCCGACTTCCTCTTTGGCTTCGCGCCGGCAGGCATGCTCCAGGTTTTCTCCGGCTTCCACGAAGCCGGCCGATACGGAGTACAGTCCGGTGTTGCGCCATGCGCTGTTGTGTTGCAGCAGCAGACGGTCCTCATGGTCCACGATCGCCGTGATGACGGCCGGTTCCACTCTGGGGAACAGCAGTCGCTTGCCGTCCGCTTCGCTGGCGCAGCGTTGCGCCCATCCTCCCAACGCCGGTTCGGTCGGAGCGCCGCATGTGGGGCAATGACGTTGGCGCGCATGCCATACGCCCAGCGAGATCGCCGTCGTGGCCTGGCCTGCTTCGCGCGCGCTGGCATGCGGTGCGAATCCGCGCAGATCGACCCAGTCGAATCGTTCCGCAGCGCTTTCCAGCAACGATTTCGACGTTTTCGCTTCCGGTTCGTGCTGTTCGCCGAACGCATCGTCCGCGCCCATATGCTCACTGCTTGCGACCACCGTCTCCGCGGCTTTCATGCGAGACACGTCAACGGCGACCACGTGTTCGTCGCGTTTGCCGCCATACGATCCAAGGAATATGGCGAGCGCCGTCGGATGCGTGTGCAGTTCCGCCGCCACGTAGGCGCCGGGCAATTGCGCGAGACGCATATGCACGTTGGCGTAGTCCGCGATGGCTCCCTGTCCGCGCGGCACCGCCACCATGCCGTCTTTGACGAGAATGACCTTCGTGTCCGGCTCCAGCAGCGCCGTGTCGAACAGGTCGGGTTCGTCGCGTCTCGAAACCTCATAGTCGATGTCGCCTTGCGCAAGTGGCAGGAACGGCAGTGCCTGGGTCAGCGCCAGTGGCGAGAACACGCTCATCGATTGCTTCTTTCCTTGAATACGATTGATAGAGCGGATATTTTTTTCTCTATTCCGTATTTTCTTTTCTATTTTTTTATATCTTTTTTGTATTTCTGATTGCGATATTGACGGCAGCGGCGGAAAATACCGGCTACTGCACCCTGCGCACCAGCGCGAGCAGCGCGTCGGCAACCGCCTGCGGATGCTCGTATGCGCTGAAATGCCCGCAATCGAATACCACCGTCATATCCGCGCTCGTAGCCGTCATCGCATCGGCGATCGGCGCCATCACGCTCGGCGGGCTCGACGGATCCTTGTCGCCGCAGATCACCGCAACCGGTGCCGTAATCGCAGGCAACACATCGTTCAGATCCGGGCGCCCAGCCGCCATGCGCTCACGCCATGCGATGCCTTCGGCAGGCTGTTCGTTGATCCACGTCGTGAACTGTTCACGGTAGGCGGCCGACTGTTTGATGGTGGAATCCTCAGGTGTGGATGCCGCAAATCCCATCACCGGCTCATGCGTGCCCGTCGATTCGCATGCTTCGGCGATAGCGATGCGCTTCGCGCGCATCTGCGCGGAATCCGCCGCGGCCTTCGTGTCGCACAATGCCAACGCGGCAACAGCTTCGGGGTGCAGACGCTGAATGTCGAGAACCAGATAGCCGCCCATCGAAAGGCCCGCCCAAATCGCCTTGTCGTAACCGGCCGCATGCAACATCGCGACATAGGCGTCGGCCATATGGTCCAAACCGTTCGGGAAAGCGCCGTCCGCGTCTTTGCCGCCACTGGTCTCATCGGAAGGAATCGGCCCTTCTCCCGCACCGGGCATGTCGGGACCCCAGATCGGGAACCGTTTCACACCATGTTCCACAGCGGCCGCCTCCAACGCCTCCGCACATTCGTCCCACATGCGGTGGTCCACGGGGAACCCGTGCACCAGCACCACGGGAAGCCCCTCGCCCTCGCAATACACGTTATTATGTAATTCGATCGTCATCGTCTCACTCCGTTCCTCTCCCCTATATTGCCTATATATCTATCGCTTACGCTGCCTGCATTCGCAAGCTGCCACGCGCTTTCCTGGCGCCCACGGCCGACCGGTTTCGACGTCAACCATAAGCCTGTCGGCTACCTGCCGGCCCAAGCGATCGCCTGACGCACAATCGTGCCATATCCGTTGCTCATCTGGTTTATGAAAGTGTCGAGGATCTCGCTGTTCGTGTTGACCCATTCCACGTCAAGCGTCTCATCCTGCGGCTTGCAGTCGCCCGCGATCGGCACCACGTAGCACAATGCGATCGCATGCTGGCGGGAATCGAAATAATCGGATAGTCCCGGCGTCGGGAAAAACTCGGCCACGGTGAACGGCTGCAGACTCACCGGCAGCTGCGGCAACGCGATATCGCCCAAATCCTTGGCGATATTACGCGCCACGGCCTCACGCAACGATTCGTGATAGAGCACGCGCCCGGCAATCAGCGTTCGCTCGATACTGCCGTCGTCAGACACGCGAAGCAACGATCCGACCTGTGAAACACGCCCCAGATCATCGGTGCGCACCGGCACCACAAGCACGTATGGAATCGGCATTTCGCCGCGCATACGGTTGATTTCGCCGGAAGCAAGCCATCCTGGAGGATTACCTATTCCGCGAATGAAATCCTCCGGCGTAATGTCGTCGAATTCTCCGCGACGACGGCCTGCATCGAAATCGCCCTCGTCGGGCACTTCATCATTCATCACTGGCATAGTCCCATTATCACGCATCTTGTGTGAATTGGCTGGAAAAGAATGCGCCGAAAGACGATTCTTCTGACAGCGGATATTGCATATGCCGGGAATGCGGCGGGTTGGGGCGCGGTTATATACTCCAAAGCAATCGCATACGAGGGGCGTAGCCCGTCACGCGCGTCGATGGAACGAACAGCAAGGAGCAATCATGGCAACGCATGCGGTCACTTCGCAGGATTTCAATCAGGTCGTCGAATCCAACGATCTGGTATTCGTGGATTT
>NZ_CAUEQY010000021.1 GCF_959020145.1 uncultured Bifidobacterium sp.
GTAGCGGGGCATGGATTTGAACCATGGACCTCTGGGTTATGAGCCCAGCGAGCTACCGAGCTGCTCCACCCCGCGTCGGCTTGTCTTTAAGACAGCTCTATTAACTTTACGATTACTTCCAAATATGTCAAATCGGCGTGTCGCATCAGTCCGGCCATGCAAAACCGCGTTGCAAATAGCGCGTTATTCATTTTTCCTATAACGGTTTCGGCTGATCGTGGGGCAGGGAAGTGCGCCATATCCGAGCCCGCACCATAATAGAAGCATGCCTATCAAGATCCCCAGCGGCCTTCCGGCCAGAGACATTCTCGACTCCGAGCGTATTTTCGCGCTTGAAAAGCCTGAAGCGGAGCGCCAGCGCGTGCGTCCGCTCAAGCTGGTGATCTTAAATCTCATGCCGAAGAAAATCGAGACGGAAACGCAGCTGCTGCGTTTGATCTCGAAAAGTCCGCTGCAGGTGGAGATCGATTTCATGAAGACCTCCACGCACGAGGGTACGCATGTGAGCGCCGACCATCTGGTGAAGTTCTATGAGACCATTGAGGCGTTCCAAGACAACTATTACGACGGCTTCGTGGTGACGGGTGCCCCTGTTGAGCATCTTGATTTCGAACAGGTCGATTATTGGGATGAGTTCAAGCAGATTCTTGACTGGGCTTCCGCGCATGTGTTCTCCACTATGTATTTGTGCTGGGGTGCGATGGGTGCGCTCAATTATCGCTATAACGTGCGTAAAGAGAATTTGCCAGAGAAGATTTTTGGCGTGTTTCCGCAGTATTTGCAGGATGAATACTGCTTTTTGACGAACGGCTTCGATGAGATTTGCCTGCAGCCGCATTCTCGCCTTGCGGGGGTGGACGAGGGTGATATCGCGCGCAATCCGGAGTTGCAGGTGCTCACGTGGGGTCCGAAGTCCGGTCCTGGGCTGATCGCCACCCGTGATTTTTCGGAAGTGTTCGCGCTTGGCCATTGGGAGTACGGCAAGTACACCTTGGCCGAGGAGTATGAGCGTGATATGAAGAAGGGCATGACGAATGTGCCGTTCCCCGAAAACTATTTCCCGCATGATGATCCGCAGTTGGAGCCGGTGTTCGCGTGGCGCGCCCATGCCAATCTCCTGTGGCGCAATTGGCTGAATTGGGTGTATCAGACCACGCCATACGATTTGAGCGAGGTTCCGCAGCTTCGTGCGCAGAAGCGTCTTGGCACGGATCGTTCGATTCGTCATCAGCCGGGTTCGCCGCGTGTCGACGCGTTTGCGCCGTTCGTGCGTGACGGTTATGGCGTGATTCACGATTGATTTGTGGATTGATCCGCATATTGATGTGATTGACGTGCGGCCGTGATTGGCGCGTGACTTTACGGCTGTTTACTGGTGGGGGCTTGCGTATGCGGCCCCTCTTTCTTTATATGCAGCACCTGTGTTATATGTGATATACTTGGTGAAACGTTTTATCAATATGCTGTTTTCGTAAAACAAACTATTGGTTGCGTCGGCTATCCGACGATTCACAAAGCTGTGTCTAGTTAGTACAGCTTGCTGCGAAACGCCGGGAAAACCAAATGGGAGTATGGAAAAGCCCAAGTGTGTGGATGTTGTCTAGACACGGGCTAATAATCCTATCCAGCCATTCGGAGTCGAATGCGTCGCACGGGACTCCGTTCGCGTCGACGCGCACTTCGAAGTACGCTTTGGTTAAGTAACCAGAACGTCACATTCGACTCGGTTGTTGGGTTAAACTAACAGCTGACACAAGAGCAGGAGGCGTGAATGATTGGTGCATTGGGAAAGGGCATGCTGACCATCGCTGATGGTCCCGAAATGCCCAGTGTCGATGACTTCCTTCCCGATCCGTTCGTTTTTCAGGGCACGCCGTTCGCCATCAACCGCATCATCCTCGTTCGCATCCTTGCGACCGTCATCATGTTGCTGGTTCTCGGAATTACGGCAAGCCGTGCAAAGCTCATCCCCAGCCGTTGGCAGGGAGCAGTCGAATGGTTGATCGAATTCGTCCGTGACAACATCGTCTATCAGGTGATGGGCGAGCTGCGCGGCAAGCGTTATGTGCCGATGATCACCACCGTGTTCTGCACGTTGTTGGTCTTCAATCTGTGTGGCATCATCCCAGGCTTCAATATCGCGGCAAGCGCAACCATTACGCTGCCGCTGGTATTCGCCATGTGGTGCTTCTGCCAATACTGGATTGCAGGCATTCGTGAAAAGGGCCTCGGCCACTTCCTGAGGGATGAGATCTTCCCGAAGGGTGTTCCGGCCCCGATCTACATTCTGCTGTCCCCGATTCAGCTGCTTGAGCTGCTGATTATCCGTCCGTTCTCGTTGACGATCCGACTGTTCGCCAACATGGTTTCGGGCCACTTGATTCTTGCGCTGTGCCTTTCGGCCACGCAGTACTTCCTCATTGATGTGGTGAACAAGGTGTTCATGCCATTCGGCGTCGTCACCTTCGCGGCTGGCATGTTCATGTTCCTGTTCGAAGCGCTGGTCGCTTGCCTGCAGGCTTACATCTTCGCCATCCTGACCACCGCATACATCAATATGAGCTATCCGGAGATCGACTGACCGCCGGCTTTTTAATTGTTGCTTCTTGTCAAGCAATAACCAGAAAGGAAACAATCATGGATATCGTTACCCTCGCTGAGGTTGCCGGCAACCTGAACGTCGTTGGCTACGGCCTCGCCGCCATCGGCCCTGGCATCGGTCTGGGCATCCTGATCGGCAAGACCATCGAAGGCACCGCTCGCCAGCCTGAGCTCGGCAGCCGTCTGCAGACCCTCATGTTCCTGGGCCTGGCATTCGTCGAGGTGCTGGCACTGCTCGGCTTCGTGCTCGCCTTCATCAAGTAAGACTTGATCCCCAAGGTAAACACCGAAGACGCAAACGAACGTGAAAGGAGGAAGACACTATGGTGACCGCAGCTAGCGAGATGGAACTGTTCCTTCCGAAAAGCTACGACATTTTCTGGTCGTTGGTCATTCTGATCATCGTCGCCGTGTTCTTCTACAAGTTCTTCCTGCCGAAGTTCCAGGCCGTGTTCGATGAGCGCGCTGCCAAGATCGAAGGTGGCATCGCCAAGGCCGAACAGGCCCAGAAAGATGCCGATGAAGCCAAGGCGAAGTATGAGGCTCAGCTGAGCAAAGCTCGCGTCGAGGCATCCAAGATCCGTGACGACGCACGTACGGAGGCATCGCATATCATCGCTGACGCGCGCACTCGTGCCGAAAACGATGCGGCGCAGATCACCGCCACCGCCCAGCGTTCCATCGAATCGCAGCAGCAGCAGGCTCTGGTGAGCCTCAAGGGTGAGGTCGGCGTGCTGGCAACGGCACTGGCCGGCAAGATCCTGGGTAGCAAGCTCGAGAATGACGATGTGCAGTCGTCGATGATCGACCAGATGATCGCCGACTTGGACAGCGACAAGAAGTGATCGAAACCTTCAAGAAAGGGAGGTGACCAATGCGAGGAGAAGCATCGCGTATCGCAGACCGCGTTTCGCGTGACTCGCTGGCCCCCAAGCTGCGTGACAGCGGCGAGGACACATGGCGTATCGGGAACGAACTGTTCACGATCACCAACGTGCTCGACCACAACATCCAGCTTGAACGTGCCCTCACCGACCCGTCGCGCCCAGTCGAAGACAAGGTTGCGGTAGTCAAGACTCTGATCGGAGACCAGGCCCATCCGCTCGTGATGGAGATCATGTCCGATCTGGTGTCTCGCCGTTGGAGCCGCGTGTCTGATATCGCCAATGCCGTTGAGGATTTCGGCGTTGATGGCATGATGTACTACGCGGATTACACCAATACGACTTTGCAGGTCTCCATCGAGCTCGCAGAGTTGCATTCCGCACTGCTCAACCTTCCGGTCGTGCGTACCAAGCTGTATGACGCAACCGTTTCCAGTGAAGCCCGTGTCAAGCTGCTGTACAGCCTGATTGGAGACGCGGATTTCACCAAGGTGACCAAGCGTCTGGCCGAACACGCGACCTGCAATCTGCGCAATCGCCGCTACTTGCAGACCATTCAGTGGCTGATCAACAAATTCTCCCGCCATATGGGCGAATCGATGGTCACTGTTACCACGGCAACGCCGTTGAGCAAGGAGCAGGTGGAAAAGCTCATCGCCATTTACTCGGCGAAGACCGGTCATCCGGTGCACATCAACTCGGTGGTCGATCCGACCGTCATGGGTGGCATGCGCATCCAGGTGGGCGACGAGGTCACCGACAACACGGTGGTCGCACAGCTGCAACATCTTCAGCGCACGGTGAAGGCGACCGCCTGACGGCACGCCACACGGTGAACAAGCCTGAAACAAGACTTGACTGAATTTAAAAACAACAATAAGGAGTGATCATGGCAGAACTTACCATTGATCCCACCACGATACGCAAGGCGCTCGATGAGTTCGTCGAGTCGTACAAGCCGTCGGACACGCCGACCCAGGAAGTCGGTTATGTCGCGACCGCTGGCGACGGCATTGCGCACGTGACGGGACTGCCTGGTTGCATGGCCAATGAGCTGCTGACCTTCGAAGACGGCACGCTTGGCCTGGCGTTCAACCTTGACGCCCGCGAGATCGGCGTGGTTATCCTCGGCGATTTCACCGGTATCGAGGAAGGCCAGGAAGTGCGTCGTACCGGCGAAGTGCTCTCCGTGCCCGTCGGCGACGGCTACCTTGGCCGCGTCGTGGACCCGCTAGGCAACCCGATTGACGGTCTTGGCGAGATCAAGACCGAAGGCCGTCGTATTCTCGAGGCCCAGGCACCTGACGTTATGCATCGTCATCCGGTTGACGAGCCTCTGTCCACCGGCCTGAAGGCCATCGACGCAATGACGCCTATCGGCCGTGGCCAGCGCCAGCTCATCATCGGCGACCGCCAGACCGGTAAGACCGCTATCGCAATCGATACGATCATCAACCAGAAGCGTAATTGGGAATCCGGTGATCCGAAGAAGCAGGTCCGCTGCATCTACGTGGCCATCGGCCAGAAGGGCTCCACCATCGCATCGGTGAAGCAGTCCCTCGAAGAGTCCGGCGCCATGGAGTACACCACTATCGTGGCCTCCCCGGCTTCCGATTCCGCAGGCTTCAAGTACATCGCACCGTACACCGGTTCCGCCATCGGACAGCACTGGATGTACAACGGCAAGCACGTGCTCATCGTCTTCGACGATCTGTCGAAGCAGGCTGAAGCCTACCGTTCGATCTCCCTGCTGCTGCGCCGCCCGCCGGGACGTGAGGCATACCCGGGCGATGTGTTCTACCTGCATTCCCGTCTGCTCGAACGCTGCGCCAAGGTTTCCGATGACCTCGGCGGCGGTTCGATGACCGGCCTGCCGATCGTCGAAACCAAGGCAAACGACGTGTCCGCATACATTCCGACCAACGTGATTTCCATCACCGACGGTCAGATCTTCCTGCAGTCCGACCTGTTCAACGCGAACCAGCGTCCGGCTGTCGACGTCGGCATCTCCGTGTCCCGAGTTGGTGGCGCGGCACAGACCAAGGCGTTGAAGAAGGTCTCCGGCACGCTGAAGATTTCCTTGGCCCAGTACCGTTCCCTGGAATCCTTCGCCATGTTCGCTTCCGATCTGGATGCGGCTTCGAAGGCCCAGCTGAACCGTGGTTCCCACTTGACCGAGCTGCTCAAGCAGCCGCAGTTCTCCCCGTATTCCATGGAACAGGAAGTCGTCTCCGTGTGGGCCGGCACCCATGGCAAGATGGATGATCTGCCGCTGAACGACGTGCTGCCGTTCGAGAAGGCCATGCTGGACTACCTGGACCACAACACCGATATTCTCAAGACCATCCGCGAGACCGAAGATTTCACCGCCGACACCGAGGCTGCCCTCGACAAGGCTGTGGAAGCGTTCCGTGAGACTTTCGTGACCAGCGCGGGCAAGCCGCTGGTCGAGAAGAAGCCTAACGTCAAGAACGCCACCCCGGTCGAGCAGGAAAAGATCGTCGCAGGAGAGAAGTGATCCATGGGCTCGCAACTCGCATTGAAATCTAGGATCGCCTCCACCGCGTCGTTGGAGAAAATCTTCAACGCGCAGGAGATGATCGCGTCTTCGCATATCGCCAAGGCACGTGACGTCGCCTTGAACGCGAAGCCGTATACCGATGCGATTTTCGACGCCGTGCAAGCGCTGGTGGCCCACACCCATATCGACCATCCGATCGTGAAGAAGGACGAGGACAACCCTCGCGTGGCTGTCCTCGCCCTCACCTCGGATCGTGGTATGGCGGGTCCGTACACCTCCTCGATCATCCGCGAAACGGAATCGCTGCTGGCCCGCCTCGATGCGGCAGGCAAGCAGCCGGAACTGTATGTGTATGGTCGTCGCGGTGTGACGTACTACAAGTACCGCAATCGTGATGTTGCCGGTACTTGGGAAGGCGATACCGACCAGCCCGGCGTGGAAGTCGCAGAGTCCATCTCGAAGGCACTGATGGACGCCTACATGAAGCCGGCGAGCGAAGGTGGAGTTTCCGAACTCTACATTGTGTTCACCGAATTCGTGAATATGGTTGTTCAGAAGGTGCGCGTGCTGCGTATGCTGCCCGTTGAACTCGTGCTTCCGGAACAGCAGGACTCCGGCCCTGTGCCCGAATCCGATGCCGATGCCGCGACCCCGCTTTATGCGTTCGAGCCGAGCGTCGACGAAGTGCTTGACGCGATTCTGCCGAAGTACATCCAGTCCCGTATTCATGAATGCCTGCTCACCGCGGCGGCATCCGAGACTGCAAGCCGACAGAACGCCATGCATACGGCTACAGACAACGCCCGCAGCCTGATCGACGACCTGACCCGCAAGCTCAACGCTTCGCGACAGGCTTCGATTACCCAGGAACTTACCGAAATCATCGGCAGCGCCGACGCGCTGAATAAGAAGGAAGAGTAGGAACGCATATGGCTGACAATCAGACCACAGCGGCTCCCGAGACGGCTGCAGAGCCGATCAATGGACGTGTGACGCGTATCCAGGGTTCGGTTATCGACGTCGAATTCCCGGTGGGCCACCTGCCCGACATTTACAACGCACTTACCGTTGAGCTGACCAACACCGCCAACGAAGAGGGCGAAACCACGAAGAAGATCACGCTTGAGGTCGAACAGCACCTTGGCGACTCTACCGTGCGTACCGTGGCGCTGAAGCCGACCGACGGCCTCGTTCGTGGCGCCACCGTGCTCGACACCGGTGGTCCGATCTCCGTTCCTGTTGGCGATGTCACCAAGGGTCACGTGTTCGACGTGTCCGGCAACATCCTCAACAAGAAGGATGACGAAACCATCACGGTCACCGAGCGTTGGCCTATCCACCGCAACCCGCCGGCATTCGATCAGCTGGAATCCAAGACCCAGATGTTCGAAACCGGTATCAAGGTCATCGATTTGCTGACCCCGTACGTGCAGGGCGGCAAGATCGGTCTGTTCGGTGGCGCAGGCGTCGGCAAGACCGTGCTTATTCAGGAAATGATCCAGCGAGTCGCCCAGAACCACGGCGGTGTGTCCGTGTTCGCAGGCGTCGGCGAGCGTACCCGTGAGGGTAACGATCTGATCGGCGAAATGGATGAGGCTGGCGTTCTTGAGAAGACCGCACTGGTCTTCGGCCAGATGGATGAGCAGCCGGGTACCCGTCTGCGTGTCCCGCTGACCGCACTGACCATGGCAGAGTACTTCCGTGACGTGCAGAACCAGGACGTGCTGCTGTTCATCGACAACATCTTCCGCTTCACCCAGGCTGGTTCCGAGGTGTCCACCCTGCTCGGCCGTATGCCGTCCGCAGTGGGCTACCAGCCGAACCTGGCTGACGAAATGGGTGCCCTGCAGGAGCGCATCACTTCGACCCGCGGTCACTCCATCACCTCGCTGCAGGCCATCTATGTGCCGGCCGATGATTACACCGACCCGGCTCCTGCAACGACCTTCGCCCACTTGGATGCAACCACCGAGCTTTCCCGTGACATCGCTTCCAAGGGTATCTATCCGGCAGTGGACCCGCTGAGCTCCACCTCGCGAATCCTTGATCCGCGTTACGTGGGCCAGGCTCACTACGATTGCGCGAACCGCGTCAAGGCGATTCTGCAGCGTAACAAGGAGCTGCAGGACATCATCGCCCTGATCGGTATCGACGAGCTCGGCGAAGAGGACAAGACCACCGTGAACCGCGCTCGTAAGATCGAGCAGTTCCTCGGCCAGAACTTCTACGTCGCTGAAAAGTTCACCGGTCGTCCGGGCTCCTACGTGCCGGCCGATGAGACCATCGAAGCGTTTACCCGCATTTGCGACGGCGTGTACGACGACGTTCCGGAGCAGGCATTCTCCGGTATCGGCGGCATCGACGATCTCGAGAAGAAGTGGCACGACATGCAGAAGGAATACGGTGCGTGATGGCCGGATTGACAATGCAGGTGAACATCGTCGCCGCCGACCACCCCGTGTGGCACGGTACGGCGAAGTCCGTCACCATTCCTGCCTTTGAAGGCGGAATGGGCATCCTGCCCAACCACGAGCCTGTATTGACCGTAATCAAGGAAGGAACCATCGTTGTGGTGGATCCGGATGGCAGCCGTCGCTCCTTCGAAGTGACCGACGGTTTCATCTCCTTCGATTCGAACAAGCTCACCGTTGCGGTTGAGCGTGGACGTGACGTCAAGATGGCAGAGTAGCACTCGGTAGCATACTTCTGACGGTCCGTCTGCTGCGATTGCAGCAATTGCATATGATTGCGATTCTGTAGTTGCAGCAGACGGACTGTTTTTTTTTAAAAAAAGATTAATCAAAACAAAAATAGGATTGTACATATCGTGGGATTCATGGCTTACGACAATCATGGTAGGGTAGTGCTTCGTGCGAATTATTGTTGCTGATTGCTCTGCCGAATATTCCGGGCGTTTGAATGCGTCCTTGCCGCTCGCCAAGCGTGTGTTGCTTATCAAAGCCGATAACAGTCTGCTGATTTTCTCCGAACTTGGTTCGTACAAGCCACTCAACTGGATGGCGGCGCCCTGCACCATCAAAGACATCACTCCGGAACATGCCGACGACGACGTGACTACGGAGGTTCCGCAGAAAGTCATTCGTGCTTCGGCGGATAAATCCAATGACGTGCTCGAAGTGACATTGCAGCATATTTATTCCGACGAAACATACGATTTGGGCGAAGATCCGGGGCTGATCAAAGACGGTGTCGAAGACCATCTGCAGAAGTATCTGGCCGAACAGATCGAACGCATCGGGGAAGGTGCGACATTGGTGCGCCGCGAATACCCGACCGCCATCGGACCGGTCGACATTATGGCCATCGACGGCAGTGGCAAGCATGTTGCCATCGAAATCAAACGTAACGGCGGCATCGATGGCGTGGAGCAGCTCACCCGTTACTGCGAGCTGTTGAACCGAGACCCGCTGTTGGCCCCCGTGCGTGGCATTTTCGCCGCGCAGACCATCACGCCGCAAGCCCGCGTGCTCGCTCAGGACCGCGGCTTCGACTGCCTGATCCTCGACTATGACGAAATGAAAGGTGCCGAAGACGACTCCCTACGACTCTTCTAGCTTATAAAAAACTCCCTGTTGTTATGCAGGGAGTTTTTTATAAGCGAATCGTGATGTAGATCAGTAGGCGGCGAGGATGTCGACTACGAAGACCAACGTAGAGTTCGCTGGAATCTTGCCGGAATCCTTGTCTCCATAGCCAAGGTCCGGCGGCACGACCAGCAGCACCTGCGAGCCGACGGTATGCCCTGCCAAGCCCTGCTTCCAACCGGTGATCACCTCATCAAGCGAGAAGCTCGACGAAGCACCGCGATCCCACGAGGAATCGAACTGTGTGCCGTCAAGCAGCCAGCCGGTATAGTGCGCGATCACGGTCTGCGTATCCTTGACCTCGGCGCCTTCGCCCCTGATCAAATCCTGCGAGATCAACGTGTCGGAACCCTTGTATCCGTTCATATCGATCGACGGCTTGCCATCCTTCGCAAGCGTCACCTTCGGCAGATCGGCAGGAACGTCAAGCACCTTCGTGCCCGTTGCCTTCGTCAGATCCTTCGACTTCGACACGATCGTGAGCACCATCAAATAGGAGGTGCCAGCGGAATTCGAATCGTTCACACCGAACGCAAGCGTGGCGTTAAGCTTCTGATCCTTGAAAATGTTGTAATAATCCTCAGTCATCTGACTGGTGTCGGAGGTGACCACCGTAGAGCAATCGGGGGTGTTTTTCTCCCAGGTGCTCATGAGTTCGGAACCATCCTTGACATTGATGGCGATACCCTGCGTGCATATGCGGTCGCCGTCTTCAATCTGGTCGCCATTGCCTTTCTGCAATACGACGTAGCTGTTGTCTTCCACCGTCATAGGGGTTTTGAAGGAGACGGTCGGCTTCTCACCGGGCTTGCCCGTGGCGGTCACACCGGCGATCTGATTCATCTTCGACGAGGAATCGGAAGAAGACGAAGATGAATCGGAGGAGGAATCAGACTTCGTGTCGGAACTTCCGCATGCCGCGAAACCCAAGCACATGATCGTTGTGCAGGCGGCTGCGACGGCTTTGAAAAGAGTAGATTTGCGCATAGGTTCCACTTTAGTGGCAATCATTGATTTTCATAGTTTTTTCAGGCTTTTGCAGAGAGGCAATGTAGAATAGTGAATGCTATGACTTTATTGCAGGAAGAACAGGAAAAGCCGCAGTCCAAGGCGGGTCCCACGCGACACGCCAAGATTATGCGCGGCATTGTCACGCCTATTTTCGGCTTGCTTGCCATTGCTTGCATCGTGCTTGGCGTCTTGAACGCGACGATTTGGAAGCCCTCGGCACAGGTCACGGCGTCCGCCTCGGTTACGGGATCGCAGTATGTGGTCACCGATCCGAATGTGCTGCAATTGGTTGACGATCGCGTCACCATTTCGGCGAAGTCGCGCGACAAATCCGCGAACGTGTGCATCGCCATCGGTTCCGCCCGCGATATCGCCGGATGGATCGCGGGATCCAAATACACGCGCGTCACCGGACTGTCCGACTGGTCCACCCTGTCCACGCTGAAGACCACGGCTCAGGGCACCGCCGATAATTCCGAAGGCCAGGTCGCCTTCCAGGATTCCGACATGTGGCGCACCGTCAAATGCAATGCCGGTTCCGTTGATATGCAGTTCAAGGGTGCTAATACGAATAATGCCGAGGATTCCGTTGCGATTATCGATTACGGCGATCGCAAGGGAGGTTCGGTCACACTTGATTGGAACCGTCGTTCGATGCTGAATTTCGCCATGCCGTTCTATCTTTCCGGCGGATTGCTGGCAATACTTGCGGTGCTTTCGGCTTCCGTGTTTGCCATGCCTCCGCATAAGCGTCGCAACAAGCGCGCGTTTGCCATGGTTGACGGCATCGGTTCCACGCAGGGTGACGATGACGAGGTTGCCGCATGGGTGAAGAACGCCGAAGCGAGTGCCGCCCGTAGCGAAAAGAGCGGGCCGAAGCGTAAGCGTCGCCGTCATGCTGGGCATCGCGCGAGTGGTTCGGAAAATAGCCAAAACGAAGTTGCGCAGCCTACGATTGTCGATCCCGGCGCGCGCAATCTCGTTGCCGATCAGCAGAACGCTGCCGCTGATGGTGTTGAAGAAAACGACGATTTCGAACAGACTTCCGTGATTTCGCAAGACGAGCTTGCCGCATATTTCGCACGTCTCGCACAAGAGGAAAGCAGTGCGGCCGCAGCGGCCTCGGGATCTGTAGAATTCGCGGTATCCGATGAAATCAACGTGCCCAACGAAGTTGACGAAATGGCCGTAACGACCGAGTCGGTCGGATCCAACGAAACATCCGAAAACGACGAATCCGACAACGACAAGTCCGACGAACCTGACAACGAGGAGGCCAAGTGATGAAGAAGCGTTTCAACGTAATCGCGGCGGCCGTACTCGCATTGGGAATGGTCGTTGGCATGTGCGGATGCGAGGGGCAGCTGCCGCAGCCGAAAACCACGCAACGTCAAGATGCGCCGAATCTGACCGCCAAGCAAGAGAAAACCATCCGTACGAATATTCTCAAAACGCTTGACCAGTGCAATAACGATCGCAATATCGACGCCCTCGGTTCGATTTTGGAGGGGCCGGAACTTGAGATTCGCACTAGCGAACTTCATGTGGCGCAGGTCACGGGCAATCTTGACCGCAAGACCACGATTCCAACTGATCTTGCGCAGGCCGTGATTTCCACGGACAGTGGATGGCCGCGTTCGGTGTTTTCCATCACTTCCACCACGGATGACCAGCAGTCCAAGCGTCTGCTGGTGTTCCGCCAGGATTCCGCACGTCAGAACTACAAGTTGTGGGGTGTGGCACGACTGTTTTCGGGCGTGAAGATGCCGAGTTTTGAGATTTCCAAAACCGGTAGCGAGCAGGGAACGGAAAAAGACACCGGTCTGGTCATGACCCCGAAGGATGCGGTCGCCGCGTATGCCGACGTGTTGCAGAATGGTGCGTCCAGCCAGTATGCGCAGAAGTTTGCCGACGACGATTTGCGTACGAAGCTTGCCGATCTGACCGAACAGGTGCAGAAGGCCATGGAGTTGAACGAGGGATCGCAGCAGCAGGTGTTCACACCGGTTGACGGTGCCATCAGCGTTATGCGTTCCGCGGATGGTGGCGATCTGGTGGTGGCGCAGATCAATTCCGAATGGACGCGTTCAGCTGGCTCCGGCCGTGAGTCGCAGCCCGCTTCCGATGCGGAAAAAGCGCTGTTTGGCGACGGTCAGGCCACCAGCACCATGAAAACCACGTATGTGAATGTGGTCGCGCTGTACGTGCCTCCGGCAAATTCTGACGCGAAGATCACTGCAGTCGGTTCCGAGCGCCAGCCGGTTCGTGTTGAGGCACTGTGATCGTGACAGTCGCACGAATGCGCGTAAGCTTGGGGCGAACGTTTGCAATGTGTGTTGCGCTGGGCGCTTAATGTTGTTGATTGTTGATATCTAGGAGGCAAGCATGGCAGGTCAAAGGCCGTTTAATCCGGGAGTTTCCTTGGCGGGAGCCGTCGATCTTGAAGCGTTGAAGCATCAGGTGAAGGCCGAGCCGGGGCAGGCTGGAGGCGCTCCGGCCGCCGGCGGTTATGTGATCGACACCACGGAGAACACGTTCCAGGCCATGGTGCAGACGTCGGCCACGTTCCCGATCCTGTTGCTGCTGTGGGTGCCGACCGATGACCGCCTGTTCGACATGGCACGCCAGCTGGGCGATGCCGTGAACCAGCTGAACGGCCAGATTCAGCTGTCTCGTATCGATATCGCGTCGAATCCGTCGATTGCGCAGGCGTTCCAAGTGCAGGGCGCGCCTGCATTGTTCGCGTTGATCAACGGCCGTCCGATGCCGATTCTGCAGGGCTTGCCGTCCGCTGAGGAAATGCAGCAGATCGTGGATACGGTGATTCCGAATCTGGTCGCAGCCGCGCAGCAGGCCGGTGTGACCGGTTCCGCGCCGTATTCCGGCGATCCGAATTCCGATGCGGCAAACTCGGCTTCCGCTGCCGGCGCCCAGGAGCAGGTGCCTCCGGAGCATCAGGAGGCGTATATGCTGGCACAGCAGGGCGATTACGCTGGCGCCGCAGCCGCGTACGAGAAGGTGCTTGAAGCCGATCCGAACGATGCGCGTGCCGCCCGCGAGCGTGCGAAGGCGTTGCTGTTGGCCCGTTCCGCCAATGCGAACGTGCGTGAGGTGCGTGCCGCCGCTGCCGACAATCCCGATGATGTTGAAGCACAGCTTGCCGTCGCTGACATTGATATGATCGGCGGTCAGATCCAGGATGCGTTCGATCGTTTGCTGGATTTCGTTGCGGCCGGCCATAAGGCCGATATTGAACCGGTGCGCAAGCGTCTGCTGGAATATTTCACGATTCCTGAGCCGACCGACGAGCGTTTGAAGCGCGCCCGCCGTCGCCTCGCCACGCTCATGTACTGATTCGTTTATTGACTTTAGGTACCGTTTTAGGTACCGCTCAACCGTAGGCTGCGCAGCTACATCGTTCTTTACGGCCTACGGTTGTTTTTTTAAAAGACTTATTCCATACGGTTGGTGCCGAAATAGTCGAGGAATTGCGGTCCGTCTGCTTCCAGTTCATCTTCGAATTCGGATTTCCATCGTGAATATGGATTCGCGGCAAGCCCTTCATTGCTGAACCGCGATTGGTCGGTGATTTCGGTGGTGCAGAATTTCGGGATCACCAGATTGGTGACCGGCCCGATACGTTCCGCTTCCGCAATGATCAGGGGAGCGTTGGTGCCTCCGAACACGTCGATGTTCCAGCCGTCCTCATCGATCCAGTCGGTGAAACGGTTTTTGATGGTCACGTGTCCGCCGCGTTTGATGAGCTCCCCTGCGATGCGCGAATCCAAATCGCGGCTCGCCTCATATCGCGTGCCTCCCACGGACGGCCCTTTCACGGTGACTGATCCAATCCGGAATTCGTCGCGATACTTTTCGAGCACAGCCAGCGGGTCGAGGTCCGGAGTCATGGCAATGCGGACGGACTTTGTTTTCAATCGCACGCGCAGCGCGTAATTATCCTGATGCACGTAATAACTTTGTATGATCAGCGTCGGACTGTCGTTATCATCCAACTGCGTCGGCAGGGCACGGCAGAAAAAACGGCGCGTGTATTCGAAATCGCCTATATTTCTGCCTGAATCCTCAACCATATTTTCAGTCTAGTGGAAAAGACGCTTCAAATGGTGTTATGTTGCTACAAATTTCGTTGTGGCGCACGCTATCTCTCGTTCCTTCCCCGTTCTATGCCCGTTATTTCCCCTTTAGGGTTGGGTGTGCTGTCGAAAGATCCGCCGTAGCTATGTTTTCGCAATAATGATCCGAGATTCGAAGATCGTTTTTCCGTAAAAAGTGTCGCTTTCATCTCAAGGCAGTGTAAAGTAGTTTGACGCACGGGTTTGTAGCTCAGTGGATAGAGCGTCTGTCTCCGGAACAGAAGGTCGTGGGTTCGATCCCCATCAAGCCCACCACAAAGACAAGTGAAGAGCCGGGGCAGGGAGCCGGTATTTGGAACATGGGACAATGCGTGTCGATTCCATGGGTACAGTGATTGCTTGAGATTGCGTTGTCGTGGTTTGCCGCGGCCTGAACGCAAGCAAGATGCAATAACACGTTCTTCAAAGGAGAACATTATGAGCGAGAAGATGGAAGCGGTTGCGACTTCTGAAGCCCCGGCGGCGCTGGGCGCATACAGCCAGGCCGTGAAGGCCAACGGTTTCGTGTTCGTCTCAGGCCAGCTGGGCATCGACCCAGTCACCGGCGAACTGGCTGGCGAAACCGCCGGCGAGCAGGCAGCCCAGGCACTGAAGAACATCAAGCACATTCTTGACGCCGCAGGCACCGGCATCGAACACGTCTGCCGCGCCACCATCTACATGAAGAACGTCGAAGACTTCCACGAGATCGACGACGTGTATGCGCAGACCTTCATCGGCTCCGTGAAGCCGGCCCGCGTCGCGTTCGGCGGCAACAACATTCCGAAGGGCGCTCTCGTTGAGATCGACGCCATCGCTGTGCTCTGATTTCAGTGCGCTGATTGCAAATCTCCAGAAAATCCTTTTCAGGCTCGTATGCGGTTTCTTACGCTGCATGCGAGCCTGTTTTTGTTTATGCAATCTCAGGATTGCCGTTAAAAGTGAACGGCAGGCAACATGATTCCACCGATTTCCGTATAGTAATGCGATTGGGTATTGTGCAAACGCATGCAAACGCAAGAACGCAAGAACGCGCCCATCCAAATATGAAGGAGCAGTCGCGCATGGCCGAATCGCAAGTCAACGCATCCACTGCAGACACTGACGCCGCTGAATCCGCTGAAGTCGAGCAGGGCGGTCTTGAACGCAAGATGGAAACCCGCCATCTGACCATGATTTCGCTAGGTGGTGTGATCGGTACGGGCTTGTTCCTCAGCTCCGGCTACACGATTCACCAAGCCGGCCCTCTTGGCGCGATCATCGCGTATGGCATCGGATCCATGCTTGTGTATTTTGTGATGCTCAGCCTTGGCGAACTGTCGGTGGCCATGCCGTATGCAGGCAGCTTCCACCTGTATGCGAAGCGTTTCATCGGCCCCGGCACCGCGTTCACCATCGCCGTGCTGTACTGGCTGAATTGGGCGGTGGCGCTCGCTTCGGAATTCACGGCAGCCGGTCTGCTGATGCAACGTTGGTTTCCTGATTCGCCCGCGTGGATTTGGTCCGCCGCCTTCATTGCGGTGGTGTTCATGCTCAATATTCTGTCGGTGAGGCTGTATGGCGAGTCGGAATTCTGGTTCGCATCCATTAAGGTGTTTGCGATTATCGTGTTCATTGTGATCGGCTTGCTTGCCATGTTTGGTGCGATTCCGATTGCCGGTTACGATCACGCACCGCTGTTTGAGAATTTCTATAATGACGGCTGGCTCCCCAATGGTGTGATCCCGATTTTTTCGACGCTGCTGACGGTGGTGTTCGCATTTTCGGGCACTGAGGTTGTTGGTGTCGCGGCGGGGGAGACGAAGGATCCGGCGCAGGCGATTCCGAAGGCCGTGCATACCACGGTGTTGCGTCTTGCGATTTTCTTCATCGGTTCGATTGCGGTGATGTCCGCGCTGATTCCGTGGCATCGGTCAGGCGTCGACACGAGTCCGTTTGTGCTCGTGTTCCAGTCGATCGGCATGCCGTTTGCCGGCGATGTGATGAATTTCGTGGTGTTGACGGCAGTGCTTTCCGCTGCGAATTCCGGCTTGTACGTGTGCTCGCGCATGGTCTGGTCGCTTGCGCAGGAGGGTATGATCCCGCGCGTGCTCGGCAAGACGAATTTCCATGGTGTGCCCGTGTTCGCGGTGCTGTTCAGCATGGCTGGATCGCTGTTGGCGTTGTTGTCTTCCGTGGTTGCCGCTTCGACGGTGTATTTGGCGTTGGTTGCGGTTTCCGGCTTGGCCACACTGGTGGTGTGGGCGTCGGTTTCCGTCTGCCACTTGCGTTTCCGCAAGCAGTGGCTTGATCAAGGGCATTCGGCTGACGATTTGAAGTATCGTGCCCCCGGTTTCCCGTTCGTGCCGATTGCTGCGATTGTGATGTGCATCGGCGCGTTGGTTTTGGTGATTTGCGATTCGTCGCAGCGTTCCACATTGCTGTATATGATTCCGTTCGTTGCGATCTGCTATATCGGCTATTACGCTTCGGTGGCTTGGCGTAGGAAGCATGGCGAACTGCAGGATGATACGCGGGGCGATACGCAAGGCTGATTCTGTCTGCATAATCGGTAGACTTGGAGGAATGAGTCCAGAAGCGCTTAGTGAACTGATTTTCAATATTGCCAACAACCTTGTGAATGAAGGCAAGGCAGGCACCCTGACCACCGATCTCATCCCTCCGCAGGCCAAATTCGCCGTCATGCGTCCGAAGGACCGCGCACACGGCGATTGGGCATCGAACGCGGCCATGCAGCTGGCCAAGAAGGCCGGCATGAAGCCTCACGATTTCGCCGAACTGTTCGCCGCGGAACTCGCCAATGCCGATGGCATCAAGTCCGTGGAAGTGGCCGGCCCCGGCTTCATTAACATTGTGCTTGATTCCGCGTCCGCCGCAGCCGTGGTTGACACTGTGCTTAACGAGGGTGCGAACTACGGCAAGAACGACCATCTTTCCGGCAAGACCCTGAATCTTGAATTCGTGTCCGCCAATCCGACCGGTCCGATCCATATCGGCGGCACCCGTTGGGCCGCGGTCGGCGACTCCATGGCCCGCGTGCTTGAGGCGAACGGCGCCAAGGTGGTGCGCGAATACTATTTCAACGATCACGGCGAGCAGATCAACCGTTTCGCCAAGTCGCTGGTCGCGGCCGCCCACGGTGAGGAAACCCCGATCGACGGTTACAAGGGCGCTTATATCGATGAGATCGCACGTCGCGTCATCGATGAGGCAAAAGCCGACGGTATTGCGATTCTCGACCTGCCGCGCGTCGACGGTGGCGTTGACAACGATGGCAATCCGCTGGGTGAGGGCGATTCCGAACAGCGTGAGGAATTCCGCAAGCGTGCAGTGCCGATGATGTTCGACGAAATCCGCAAATCCATGAAGGATTTCCGTGTGAATTTCGACGTGTGGTTCCATGAGAACAGCTTGTATTCCGATGGCGAAGTCGACAAGGCGATCTCTGATCTGCGCGAACGCGGCGACATTTACGAAAAGGATGGCGCAACCTGGTTCGAATCCACCAAGCATGGTGACGACAAGGATCGTGTGATTATCAAGTCCGACGGCAACTACGCGTATTTCGCAGCTGATATTGCTTACTATCGCAACAAGCGTCATCGTGACAACGATCCGGCAGACATCGCCATTTACATGCTGGGTGCCGACCATCACGGCTATATCGGCCGCATGATGGCCATGTGCGCCGCATTCGGCGACGAACCTGGCGAAAACATGCAGATTCTTATCGGCCAGCTCGTCAACGTGCTGAAGGACGGCAAGGCAGTGCGCATGTCGAAGCGCGCCGGCAATGTGGTGACCATCGACGATCTGACCGACGCTATCGGCGTGGATGCCTCCCGTTATTCGTTGGCACGCACCGACTACAATTCCCCGGTCGACATCGACCTGAACCTGCTCGCTTCGCATTCCAACGAGAATCCGGTGTACTACGTGCAGTACGCGCACGCCCGCTCCTGCAATGTGGATCGCAATGCGGCTGCTGCCGGCATCACCTACGAGGGTGCCGACGTAAGCCTGCTCGACACCGCCGCCGACGGCGAAGTGCTTGCCGCGCTCGCCCAGTGGCCGGCCCTGCTGCGCGAAGCCGGAGACCTGCGCGCCCCGCATCGCGTAGCCCATTACTTGGAAGACCTCGCCGCCACCTACCACAAGTGGTACAACGTGGAACGCGTGGTGCCTATGGAGCTCACCGATCCGGAAGCTCGCGGCGAACAGGCTGAAGCCCTGCGCATCGCCAAGGCTCCGGAACCGGCTCGTGCAGCCGCACGTTTGAAGCTCAATGACGCCGTTAAGACGGTTATCGCCGAAGGCCTTGACCTGCTTGGCGTTGCAGCCCCAGACAGGATGTGATCGCCATGGCAGTCACCCCCATCTGGCCGGCCGGCTCCAACGTGAACGAGCAAGGTGAAATCACGTTCCATGGTCGCACTGCCAAAAGCCTGCTGAACGAATTCGGTTCGCCGCTCTACGTCATCGACACCGATGACGTGCGAGCCCGCGCCGCCAAATTCGTCAAAGCCGCGGCAAATGCGTTCAACAACACCGTAACCCACGTCAGTTTCGCCGGAAAAGCCTTGCTTTCCAAGGAAATCTGCCGTATCGTCACCGAATCCGGCATGCTGATCGACACCTGCACCATGGGCGAGATGCGCATCGCGCTCGCCGCGGGCGTTCCCGGACGGCGACTCGTGCTGCACGGCAACAACAAGTCCGATGCGGAAATCGAACTCGCCATTACCGAAGGCTTCGCCAAAATCGTGGTGGACGAGCCGAACGAGCCGGCCCGCATCGCCGAAATCGCCAAGCGTCTCGGCAAGCGCGCTCGCGTGATGTTGCGTGTTACGTCCGGCATTCATGCGGGCGGCCACGAATTCGTGTCTACCGCGCATGAGGACCAGAAGTTCGGTGTCGCCTTGCTGCCGGTTGGTGCCGATGCAAGCAAGCTGAACGTGCTCGACGATTTGGCTGACGTGACCCCCGCAGGGTCGAACGCACGCCTAGGCGAAAGCG
>NZ_CAUEQY010000022.1 GCF_959020145.1 uncultured Bifidobacterium sp.
GGTCCACCACGTCGTCCTCGCGCAGCTTGGCGCCCTTGATGCCCTTGCCGCCGCGATGCTGCGCACGGTATTCGTCGGCCTTGGTGCGCTTGATGAAACCGGAGTGTGTAACGGTTACGACCACGTTTTCTTCCGCGATCAGATCTTCGACGTTCATTTCGCCGGAGTACGGCAGGATCTTGGTTCGACGTTCGTCGCCATACTTGGACACGATTTCGTCAAGCTCGTCGCCCACGATCTTGCGCTGGCGCTCTGGCTTGGCGAGAATGTCGTTGTAGTCGGCGATGCGACGCATCAGTTCGTTGTGCTCGTCGAGGATCTTCTGACGTTCCAATGCGGCCAGTCGGCGCAGCTGCATGGCCAGAATGGCGTCGGCCTGCACTTCATCCACGTCCAGCAGGTCCATAAGGCCCGTGCGCGCGGTTTCCGCGGATTCGGAAGCACGAATGAGCGCGATGACCTCGTCGATCATGTCGAGGGCCTTCAGATAGCCCTGCAGAATGTGGTCGCGTTCCTCCGCCTCACGCTTGAGGTATGCGGTACGGCGTGCGATGACTTCCAGCTGGTGGCCCACCCAATGGCGGATGAAGGCATCCAAAGACAGCGTGCGTGGCACACCGTCGACCAGCGCCAGCATGTTGGCGCCGAAGGTCTGCTGCAGCTGGGAGTGCTTGTACAGGTTGTTGAGCACGACCTTCGGCACGGCGTCGCGCTTGAGCACGAGCACGAGACGCTGACCGGTACGACCGGAGGTTTCGTCGCGCATGTCGGCGATGCCCTGGATCTTGCCGTCGCGCACCGCTTCGCGGATGGAGACGACCAGTCGGTCAGGGTTCACCTGGTACGGCAGCTCGGTGATCACGAGGCACATGCGGCCCTTGATCTCTTCGGTGTTCACCACCGCGCGCATGGTGATCAGACCACGGCCGGTACGGTAGGCCTGTTCGATGCCCTTATGTCCGAGAATCGTTGCGCCAGTAGGGAAGTCCGGTCCCTTGATGATACGGATCAGGTTTTCGAGCAGCTCTTCGCGGCTTGCGTCCGGGTGGTCGAGCGCCCAATGCACGCCTTCGGCCACCTCGCGCATGTTGTGCGGAGGAATGTTGGTGGCCATACCGACGGCGATACCGGACGAACCGTTGCACAACAGGTTCGGGAATCGTGCCGGAAGCACGGTCGGCTCCTGTGTCTTGCCATCGTAGTTCGGCAGGAAATCGACGGTGTCTTTGTCGATGTCACGAACCATTTCCATGGCGAGCGGAGCCATACGGCATTCGGTGTAACGCATTGCCGCGGCCGGATCGTCGCCGGGGGAGCCGAAGTTGCCCTGGCCGTCGACCAGCGTGTAGCGCATAGACCACGACTGTGCCATACGCACCAACGTGTCGTAGATCGCGGAATCGCCGTGCGGATGGTACTTACCCATCACTTCGCCGACCACGCGGGCGCACTTGGAGTAGCCGCGGTCGGGGCGGTAGCCGCCGTCGTACATCGCGTAGATCACGCGGCGGTGCACCGGCTTCATGCCGTCTCGCACGTCCGGAAGGGCACGATCGACGATGACGGACATGGCGTACGCCAGATAGGATTCGCGCATTTCCTGCTGCAGATCCTTCTTCTGGACGCGTTCGCCGACCATCAGGCCGTAATCGGTGTTGTCGGCCTCCTGCGGGCTCAACGGTTCCATGGAGCCGTCAGGCACGAACTGGCCGTCTTCGTTGCTGTTGTTTTCGTCTGCCAACTTCTAAGTCCTTCTAAATCCTTATGAAACCTTGCCTGAAGTCCTTGAAATCCCTACGCGTCGATCCAGCTGACGTTGCGGGCGTTGCGCTGGATGAACAGACGGCGAGGTTCGACTTCGTCTCCCATGAGCATGGAGAAGGTTTCGTCGGCTGCGGCCGCGTCTTCGATCTGCACCTGCTTCAGAATGCGGTGGTCAGGATCCATGGTGGTTTCCCACAGTTCCTGGTAGCTCATTTCACCCAGACCCTTGTAACGCTGGATGCCTTCGCCCTTCGGCAGCTGACGGCCGGCGGACTTGCCTTCGGCGAGCACGCGGTCGCGTTCGGCGTCGGTGTACACGAAGTCGTGCGCGCCTTTGGTCCACTTGAGTCGGTACAGCGGCGGCATGGCCACATACACGTAACCAGCGGTGATCATCGGGCGCATGTAGCGGAAGAACAGCGTCAGATTCAGGGTTGCGATATGCGCGCCGTCCACATCGGCATCGGCCATGATGATGACCTTGTGGTAGCGGACTTTGTTCAGGTCGAAATCCTCGCCATAGCCGCCGCCGACCGCGGTGATCAGCGATTCGATGGTTTCGGACTTCATCATGCGGTCGAGGCTTGCACGCTCGGTGTTAAGGATTTTGCCTCGCAACGGCAGGATGGCCTGCGTGATCGGGTTGCGTCCCTGAATTGCGGAGCCGCCTGCGGAGTCGCCCTCCACGATGAACAGTTCGCATTCTTCAGGATTGTTGGACTGGCAATCCTTCAGTTTGTCTGGCATGCCCGCAGATTCGAAGATTGACTTACGGCGGGTATTCTCACGTGCCTTCTTGGCTGCAAGACGCGCACGGGAGGCTTCAATGGCCTTCTGGATGATGTTCTTGGCCTCGCTAGGATGCGAATCGAACCAGTCGCCGAGCTTGTCGGTCATCACACGCTGTACGAAGGTTTTCGCTTCGGAATTGCCGAGCTTGGTCTTGGTCTGGCCTTCGAACTGCGGGGTGGTGAGTTTCACCGACACCACTGCGGTCAGGCCTTCGCGCACGTCGTCGCCGGAGAGGTTCTCATCCTTGTCTTTGAGGATGTTCTTTTCACGTGCGTAACGGTTGACGAGCGAGGTCAGCGCGGCGCGGAAGCCTTCTTCGTGGGTACCGCCTTCGGTGGTGGAGATGGTGTTGGCGAAGGTGTGCACCGCTTCGGAGTATGCGGTGGTCCATTGCATGGCGATTTCCGCGGAAATGCCGATTTTCAGGTCTTCCGCTTCGAAATCGATCACGTCCGGTTCGACGGGGGTTGCCTTGCGGGACTTCACCAAGTAATCGACATAATCCTTGATGCCGTCGTTGTATTGGTAGGTGACCGTCTGATGCTTCGGTTCGGCATTGTCGTCGCTTTCGCCCGCGACTTCGTCTCCGGCCTGATCCGGTTCGCGCAAATCGGTCAGGGACAGTTTCAGCCCCTTGTTGAGGAACGCCATCTGCTGGAAGCGGTTGCGCAGGGTCTCGAAATCGTAGGTGGTGGTTTCGAAGATCGCGCCGTCTGCCCAGAAGGTCACGGAAGTGCCGGTGGACTCGTCTTCGCCCATCGGCTCGCCCTTGGCAAGACGTGCGGTCGGCTTCTGGTCGATGTAGGTCTGGGTCCAGTGGAAGCCCTGTCGGCGCACTTCGATGTCGACGCGGGTCGACAGCGCGTTCACCACGGAGATGCCCACGCCGTGCAGACCGCCGGAAACCGCATAGCCGCCGCCACCGAACTTGCCGCCGGCATGCAGCTTGGTCATCACGGTTTCCACGCCGGAAACGCCTTCGCCCGGCACTTCGTCGACCGGAATGCCTCGGCCGTCATCCACCACGCGCACGCCGCCGTCCGGCAGAATCGTCACTTCGATGTGCGAAGCGTAGCCTGCCAGCGCCTCATCGACGGAGTTGTCGACGATCTCGTACACCAGGTGGTGCAAGCCTCGGGGGCCGGTGGAGCCGATGTACATGCCCGGGCGGATTCGCACCGCCTCAAGGCCTTCCAGAACCCTCAGATCGGAAGCGTCGTAATGCTCCGGAGCCAAGGTGTCATCGAGCTGCGCATCTTCGAGCTGATCGTTCTGGATCTGATCTTCCTGCGTGTTTTCAGCTGATTCGTTCAGCGAATCCGCATCAAGGTCTGCCACAGAGATTCCTTCCTGCATTTTTCCCGCCATCAAGGGTCATTTCCGCAGGTGATACCACCTAGAACGCAAATAAAGGCCCCTTCTAGGCGTTTACATACACTGCTTGATATTCTACTCATGGAGGGGGACAGAGCGCCAGAGGCATTTATCCTTGAAATCCAGCCGTTTACCCCTGTTTTTTCGCTTTCGGAAAACAACATTCGACCGTTGCGAACGGCCCGCTTGGAAGCGTCGCAGGGGGAATTCTTCGACGAAGCGCCTTCAACGAACGTCTGATAGCACGTGGTGTCGCGCTAATATCGCGGCCTTCGTGTCATTCGTCCTCGGCTGAATCCCTGTTGTTGTGGGCCGGTGACGCGCACCTCGTTGATGGTCAGCCCCTCGAGCCTACGGCGAATGGTGTCGGTCAGCAGCGGAATCATGTACGTCAAGGTGGTGGTCCATGCGGGGCTGTCGCATCGGATCGTCAGAATGCCGTCGCGCAGGTCGACGGGGTAGGAGTGGCGCGCGTTTTCGACGCCGACCACCTGATCCCAATGATTCTGCATCTGCGCGATTTTCAGATGCGGCGTCCAAGAACCTTGCGTTGCGATCACGTTGAAAATATTGCCGACCGTCTGCGGGTCGCGTCCGGGTTTGCCGAAATTCTCCCACGCCTGCCGCGCACGTTCCTCACGTTCCTTATATCGGCCGGCACGTCGGCTGATACGTTCGAATACTTCGGCGGGCAACTTGCGTTGGTCGAGATGCAATGTTTCGCAGATTGGAGGATTCGGCATCAGCGCTGCTCCTGTCGATTCACCGACTGTTGCGCTGCAGACGATTGCGTTGCAGATTCCCGTCCCGCGACAAGTTGCGCCATCATCGCCGTCAAATCGTCATGCTGTCCATCTTGCGATTGCCTGCGCAACGCGGCCACGTCGATCACATGCGCGTCCGCGTGAAAGCGCCCAGCATCCATGCGCGGAATATCGCTTGCCGCGGCGACGGTGATCAGCACCTGGTCCTGCCGCATCGCAAAATCGAGGATCTGCCCACGACGGGCCTCGTCAAGCTGTGCGAACACATCATCGAGAATCACGATTGGCTTGCTTTCAAAATGTGCGGAAACCGCCTCGTATAGCGCCATTTTCAACGCCAAAGCCATGGTCCACATCTCACCGTTGGACGCGAATTCGCGTGCGTTCATATCGTTGAGCAGCAAAGTCAGGTCGTCGCGATGCGGACCGATCAGATTCTGCCCGCGCGCCACTTCGCCGGGGTAGATGCGTTGGAAATGGCGGCTGATCTCCGCGGCCGGATCGTCGAACAGCATCACTTCGTCGAAGGACGGCTCGTAGGCGAGCGCCGCCCGTTCGTCATCTCCCGCCAAAGACGCGTAGATCCGCGCAAAAGGCTCTTCCAAGCGTGAGATCACGTTGTTGCGGTCCCGCGTCAGCTGCATGCCGAGGTCGATGAATTGCCCCGTCCAGATTTCCAGCCCGCTTAAGACCGCCTGCTGGCCGTATTGCGGGTCGAGATTCGTGCCGTCGCCGAGTTGTTTGAGCAGTGCCGTGCGCTGTTTCGCCACGTGCGTGAACTGTTGCAGGGTCTGCGCATAGTGGGGGAGCAGCAGAGACGCGGCCTGGTTGATGAAGTTGCGTCGGGTTGCGGGATCCCCTGCTACCAGACGTTGATCTTCGGGGGTAAAGGAGACGGAGGGCGTGCGCCCGATGAGATCCCTCATATATTGAGATTTTCCGCCGTCAATGCGCGCTCGGTTAGCACCCCGTGCCACGATGGTCGCCTCGTAGGTGTGCTGCGTTTCACCGTCTTCCACGTTGGCTCGGATGGTGGCCGACGTGCACCCTTTTTCGATTAATGGCAGTGATGATGACGCGCGATGGCTGGATCCTGTGGAAAGCACTTCGATGGCTTCCACGATATTGGTTTTGCCGAGTCCGTTGGCACCTTGCAGAATGTTGATTCCCGGTTTGAAATCGAGCACGCAATGTTCCCACGATCGGTAGTGGTCGAGTGCCAGTCGGGAAATATACATGCAAGATCCTTGAGATAGTGCGAATTTCTTACGTAAATAATCGCAATTAATCATGCAAATGGGCTGAACTGGCAATAACAGCCATGTTCAGCCCTATTTTTTGCGATGTATCCGCGTTTTCGTGTAGGTCAGCTTAGTTCAGCTGTTGAAGCGCATCGGCACGAGCAGGTAGCGGTAGTCCATGGATTCTTCGGAATTCGATTCCTGCTGGCCGTTGAATTCCACCGGCTTGACCGCGGTGGTCATCTTCATGCGTACGAACGGCTCGCTGATGGCGCTCAGGCCTTCGATCAGGTAGGCGGGATTGAAGGCCACGGTGATGTCTTCGCCATCCATGTCGATGTCGAGGATCTCCTTGGCTTGGGCTTCATCCACCGAGCCTGCGGTCAGCGTGAGTTCCTGGCTGGTGAAGGCCATGCGGATCGGAGCGTTGCGTTCGGCCACGAGGGACACGCGCTTGATGGCGCTGATGAGATCCTGCTTGTTGATGACCGCATGAATCGGGTATTCGTCAGCGTACAGGCGGTCCACCGCGGGGAATTCGCCGTCGATCAGCTGCGAGGTGGATACGCGTCCGGCGTTCTCAAAGCCCAGCAGCGACGGATTCTCCGGATCGAAATCCACGACGATGTTTTGATGCTCGTCCAAGGAACGGGCCACATCGCGCAACAGTGCGCCGCGCACGAGTGCGGTGGTGTTGATGTCCGGGTTTTCCGGCGTCCAGGTGAAGCTCGAACGCGACAAGCGGAATCGGTCGGTGGAGCTCATGATCACCTTGTTGCCTTGGAACTGCACACGAATGCCGGTCAGTACCGGACGGTTCTCCTCGCGGGAAACGGCGACGGACGCCTGAGCGACGGCCTGTGCGAAGGTTTGGGCGTCCACCTGCCCCAGTTTGGCGGGAACCACCGGCAGATCCGGATATTCGTTATCCGGCATGAGCTGCATGGTGAAGGTGGACTTGCCCGACGTGATGGTCAGTGTGGATCCGTCAGTGGACAGGTAGGTTTTCGCGGCGGGAAGCGACTTGGTGATATCTGCCAGCAGCTTGCCGAGCACCAGAATGGATCCGCTTTCATCAACGCCTGCTTCGATATGGTGGCGTGCGGAAATGGCGTAATTGAAGGCGGAAAGCTGGAGGGTGCCGTCGATGGCCTCCAAGCGAATGCCTGCCAAAATGGGGGATGCAGGACGAGCGTCGATCACGCGAGTGGTCCAGGCTACTGCGTCTGCCAGCGCTTGGGAATTGACTTCAACTTTCATGGCTAGTTTCCTCGTTTCGTTCGGTCCATAAGTCATTCTAGCGAGACTGTCGGCGTTTGACGAAGCGTGGGGAATTCCCCACTTATGACGACGATGATGAATTTCTTATAACACCTACATTCGTCATAATAAGGCCTGTGGATAATGTGGGTAAGTGCTCAGACCCCACGTTTTGCAATGGCTCGCAACATCTCATTGCTTGTGGATAACTTTTGGACGAAGTGTGGACAAATCATCGGGTTATCCACAGCCTCGTCGCTTTGAAAAAGTTATCCACAAAACCATGTGGATAGTCCACAATTCATCCACCGGCGATTCTGGCGTTTCCAACGGGTTTTCCACCGAGAAATCATTGATTTGTGTATAACCATGTGGATAACTTCAATAAAAATCTTCCACAGGCCGGCGTGTCAGGATGGTCGGTAAAACAGCTGATAAAGAATTTACTGATACTCATACTTGGCTTGTGAAAATCGCCTGAGAAAGGCAGAAAACGCCTAAAATCGTTTTTTTGAGACGCACGAAAACACATGCAAACGCGCAAAGTCGCATAGAAAACGTTATTTTTCGCCGGAACGCTGCTTGAGCTGCAGGGTCAGTTCCGTCACGTAGTTGTAGATCTCCTGCTTTTCCTGCATCTCGTCGCTGATGCGGGTGTATGCATGCATCACCGTGGTGTGGTCCTTGCCGCCAAACACCTGGCCGATGTCGTTCAGGCTCATGCTGGTGAGCTCACGCACCAAATACATGGCGATCTGACGCGCCAGCGCGATCTTCTTCGTACGCGAACGTCCGACAATGTCATCGAACGTAATGTAGAAGTACTTGGCCACCTGGGTGATGATGTCGGTGGGCTTGATCTCCACATCGGTCGAGAAAAAGTCCTGCAACGTCTGTTCCGCCAACGCGCGGGTCACCGGCTGGCCGCTCAGCGATGCCATGGCGGTCACGCGGTTCAGCGCGCCTTCCAGCTCGCGAATATTCTCGGTGAACCGCTCCGCGATGAGGTTGAGCACATCGTCCTGAACGTTGGTGCCGTGGGCGATCATGCGCAGAATGGCGATGCGCGTCTCCAGATCCGGCGGCTTGACGTCAACGGTCAGGCCGGATTCGAAACGGGAGATCAGACGTTCGTTGAATCCCTGCAGATCCTTCGGAGGCACATCGGATGCGATCACAATGCGCTTGTTCGCCTGATGCAGGGTATTGAATGTATGGAAGAACTGTTCAAGCGTCGCGTCCTTGCCGCTCAGAAATTGAATATCGTCGATGAGCAGCACGTCGACTTCGCGGTAGCGACGGTTGAATTCCTTGATTTGACCGGAATTCTGGTTGGTGTCACCCAACGCTTCGATGAATTCGTTGGTGAATTCCTCACTGGTCACATAACGGACTTTCAGCGTGGGATCCTTGACCAGTGCGTAATTGCCGATGGCGTTCAGCAAGTGGGTTTTACCCAATCCTGATCCGCCGTAAATACAAAGCGGGTTGAAATCGTGACCGGAACCTTCCGCGACGGCCAACGCGACGGTACGTGCGAAACGATTGGAATCGCCAGGAACGAAGGTGTCGAACGTGGCGTTCTTATTCAAATGGGTCTTAGGATCCAGCAGAGGCCTGTTTTGGCCGCGTTGGAAGTTGTTGTGGCGCTCCGGCGGCATGACAACCGGAATCGGCAGCTGCCCCTGCGTGGTTTCCTCCGCATGTGGCGCGGGGGAGAAGTGGGGGTATTCCTCGACGGCAGGTTGGGCCGGTTCCTTCTTTTCCACAATCTTGAATGCGGGGAAAATATCCTGTTCGGCGGCTTCCCGCAAGGCTTCCAGCAGGGGCTGGTTCAATTCGTTCTGCAACGTCTGCTGTGCGGCCGCGCTTGGCACGCATAAGACAATGGTAGGACCCCACATGCCTTCGGGAAAAACGTTTTCCAGCCAGCTTTTATCTCGGATGGACAGCGCCGGATTCTGGTGCAACAACGCCAGCGCGTCGGACCAGACTCCCCGAGCCTGCTCGAGAGGGTCAGTTGTCGTGTCGGCCACGGATTCCCCTTTCTCGACAGACTTTTTCCAAGTGTGCAACTGTTTATTTGTACTCTCTTTTCCCCAAGTTATCCACCGGTAAGCGTGTTGAAAAGACTGAATTGTGAATAACATCATTGTAGTTTGTGGATAACTTTTGTGGGGAGTTTGGCGACATATCAACGTTTCTGTGGATTGTTTTGTGGGGAGAATCCCCATGAAAATGTGAAGGATTTGATATGCGTATTCATCTCTGTTCAGGGGTCAGAGTAACTTGGTAGAGCTTGACTCATGAGGAGCCGTGCCTTGGCATGGCAAAAAACACCGGGAGCATTAATTATGAAGAGGACATTCCAGCCGAACAACCGTCGTCGTCACATGAAGCACGGTTTCCGTCAGCGCATGCGCACCCGCGCAGGCCGCGCTCTGATCAACCGTCGCCGCGCCAAGGGCCGCAAGTCCCTCGCTGCCTGATTTAACGGCATAGAGCGGTGGAACGGCTGAAAAGCCATCGCGATTTCGTCGCGGTGCTCAAACGCCGTCGTAGGGTATCGCGAGAAGACATCGTCGTGCATTATTTGGTGCACGACGATGCCATTATCGACGATTCTGCGGCGATGCGGGGCCGACGTGTCGGTTTGGCCGTTTCCAAGGCTGTCGGCAACGCTGTGACGCGTAATGCCGTCAAGCGTCGTTTCCGCGTGCTTGCACGAAAGTACGAATCTGCCTTACCTGAATCCTGCGATATCGTGTTGCGTGCCAAGCCAAGTGCTGCGCATGCCGATTTTCTATCGTTGGAACAGCAGATCGCAGCATGTTTTGAAGCGGTGAATCGTAAGGCCGTGCGTCGGTAATGAACGCCGGTCGTAACGGAAATTGGATGATTCGTGCCATTCGCTGGTACCAACGTCATATTTCCGCGAATACCGCGCCTTGCTGCAGATATTATCCAAGTTGTTCCAATTACGCGATTCAGGCGATTGAACGATTTGGCCGCCTTAAGGGTGGCCTTCTTGCGTTATTGCGCCTTCTTCGCTGCAATCAGTGGAACCGTGGGGGAATTGACGACGTTCCGCAGCTTTATTCCTTGTTTTACAGATGTTCGTGGTCGAAGGCACACGAGGAACCTCGGCTCACGCCTCTGAACGTAGAAAAACCTATAGGCGATAAGGAGACTGGCCTGTAATGAATCAAAATCAATTCCTCCTCGACAGCGGTTTCTGGGGCTGGCTGTATAAGCTCCTGTATCCCGTCGAGTGGCTCATGACGCAGATCATGGCCGTATTCCATAAGTTCCTGGTGATGCTGGGCATGAACGAGATCGGTTTCTCGTGGGTCATGTCCATCGTATTCCTAGTACTTGTGGTCCAGGCATGCGTTTTTCCGCTGTTCTACAAGTCCATGAAGGGTATGCGCAAGATGCAGGCCCAGATGACCGTCCTGCAGCCAAAGATGCAGCGTATCCAAAACAAATACAAGGGCAAGAACGATCCCGCCAGCAAGGAAGCCATGCAGCGCGAGATGATGAAGCTCTACCAGGACAATGATGCGAACCCGATGGGTGGCTGCACTTCCATGCTCCCTATGTTCGTGCAGGGTCCCGTATTCATGTGCATGTTCTATACGCTGTCAGCCATTCCGTACATCGCACGCGGCAAATTCAGGGACGGACAGGGTCTTGGCGCTTTCGACATCGCCACAGCCAAGCAGTTCACGTCCACCACAGTGTTCGGTGTGAACGTGGCTGATAACTTCACGACCGCCGCCGTGCATGGCAAAGTAGTTATCGCCATCTTCGTTGCATTGATGTGCTTCTGCCTGTGGTTCATGCAGTACAACAGCATGAAGCGTAACATGGCTCAGTCTGCGGCAAACAAGCAGACCGAAATGATGCAGAAGATGATGTTGTGGATGTTCCCGATCATGTACATTTTCTCCGGTATTGCCATGCCGTTCGCTGTGCTGGTGTACTGGCTCACCAACAACATCTGCAATCTGTTGCGTTCCATCTGGCAGATCCACGTCTTCCCGACTCCGGGATCTCCGGCCGCCGAAGCGAAGGAAAAGCGTGATCATGTTCATGAGAACGCCCGCCGAGCCAAGGCCGGTCTGCCATCCCTCGAGGAAGAGGCGCTGCAGAAGGCCAAGGAAGCCGCCGAAGTGAAGGAAAAGAGCGGCTACCAGCGTCAGCAGCCGAGCCGTAAAAAGAAAAAGAAGTGAGTAAAAGTGTGTCCCGTGTTTCACGTGAAACGCGGGACACACCACTTTTATCAGCGTTTATTGTCGACGTGGTAAACAGGAATTAGACTTTACACAATAAGACTTTAGTAATAGAAACCCCGCTCAAAGGAGTACAACCACTATGGCGCAAGATGAGGAAAAGACCATCGATCAGCTCAACGAGGAAGCTGATATCGCTGCCGATTATCTTGAAGGACTGCTTGATATCGTCGATTACGAAGGCGATATCGAAATGGGCGTGCGCAACAATCGCCCTACCGTGCAAATCGTCGCCGATGATGATACGGACATCAAGCATCTCATCGGACGCAACGGCGAAGTCGTTGACGCTCTGCAGCAGCTGACGCGACTGGCCGTGCAGCAGAAGACCGGCGAGCGTTCCCATCTCATTGTGGACGTCGACGGCTATCTGAAGCGCAAGCGCCAGCGTCTGCACGACATCGCGCTGGACGCCATCGACGAGGTGCGCGAGACGGGGGAGCCGGTTGATCTCAAGCCGATGAACTCCTTCGAACGCAAGATCGTGCATGATGTGGTGCGTGAGGAGGGTATGAAGTCCCGTTCCCACGGCGAGGAACCGCGTCGTTACGTCACGGTGTATCTCAAGGCTTCCGCTGCCGAAGATACTGAAGACGAGGATGAGGCCTGAGTTCGGCTCGTTTCACGTGAAACATGGCGTCACCATTTGGTGGCGCTTTTTTATTGCGATTTTTTGAGTGACTTCATGCTGGCCGTGCGCCGGACATGTGATATTGCCGTCAATGGTCGGGAAGTACTTGCTGGAATACCGGCAATGAGGAAGAGCAGGATATAGGATGGTGCCCATGAGTGATGTGACAGACGAACTTGATGATTCGCCGATGCTTGAGGAAGTGCTGGGGGATGCGTTGGGCAAGCTTCGTGTTTTCCATGCGAAACTTGCCGAAGAAGGCGAACCTCGCGGTCTGATTGGGCCAAGAGATGTTGGCATTATTTGGGAACGCCATATTCTGAATTCGGCCGCCATTGTGCCTTTCGTAAAGGAAGCCACGGCCAAGAAGCAGTTCAAGACGGTTGCCGATATCGGCAGTGGCGGCGGTTTTCCCGGTATTGTCGCGGCCGCCTGCCTGCCGGATCACCGGTTCACGCTTGTGGAGCCGATGGAACGTCGTGTCGAATGGCTGAACGAGTGCGTGGCCGATATGGAGTTGAATAACGTTACCGTGGTGCGTGCCAGGGCCAATGAGATGATCGAGGCCATTGCGGGTGCTACTGGCGCTCAAGGCGGCAATCGTGGCAATGGAAGCACCAGGAACGGCAAAGGCGGCAAGAACGGCAGGGGAGTGGCCGTTCGCGGTCCTGTACTGGATTTGGATGGCAAGCCTATTCAGGCGAAACATCCGTTTGCCGTGGTGACGTGCCGTGCCGTGGCTCCTATGACCAAACTTTCGGGGTGGACGCTGCCGTTGCTTGAGCGCGGTGGACGTTTGGTCGCACTGAAGGGGCGGTCCGCGCAAGAGGAGATCGAAAAGGCTTCCAAAGAGATCGCCAAATGCGGTGGCATTCGTCCGCGGGTGGTGGATGCCGAGGTTGGTCCGGGCTTGGAATCGACCCATGTGCTCATGGTGGATAAAAAGTAAGTTATCCACCATTTCGGTGAGTTATGCACATTGTACACAACTGGAAAATCGACGAAAAAAAGCGGCGGAAAAATGTTGAAGTAGCAACGAAAGATCGGTGGATAACTTTTTGCGAACAACGTAAGTTATCCACCGACTATCCACAGCTATTCACATTTGTGCACAGTGGGTGAGATGAGCTGATGCTGTCCACCCGAATGATGAAACTTGAATGTTAAGCATATCGTAAGGAAGGCTAGTGTATGACTGGACCTGAAGGACCAGATAACCTGACGTCGATGGAATCGGCAACGGAAACCATCAAACGAATTTTCGGAGGATCGGATTCCCCTCTTGGTTCGCAGATTGCCGACGAATCGACTCGCTATCGCGCCTTGCAGAAGGCCGTTTGCCCAAAGCCGGAGCAGACGCGCCTGATCGCGGTCGCCAACCAGAAGGGTGGCGTTGGCAAAACCACGTCGGCCGTGAATCTTTCCGCTGCGTTGGCTCAGTTCGGTTCCAAGGTGCTGCTGATCGATATGGATCCGCAGGGCAATGCGTCGACCGCGTTGGGCGCTCCGCATGCGTCGGGGGAGCCTTCGGTGTACGACGTGATCGAAGGCAGGAAGACCATCGCCGAAGTCAAGCGCACATGCCCTGATTTTGATCTGCTCGATGTGGTTCCAGCTTCGATCGATTTGAGCGGTGCCGAGCTGGAAGTCGCCGACATGGAAAATCGTAATGTGCTTCTGAAGACCGCGGTTGACGAGTTTCTGGAAACCAGCGAGGAGCACTACGACTACGTGATTATCGATTGCCCGCCAAGCCTCGGCCTGCTGGTAATTAATGCCATGTGTGCGGTGCATGAGATGCTGATTCCGATCCAGGCTGAGTACTATGCGCTGGAAGGTCTCGGCCAGCTCATCAATACCATCGGACTGGTGCAGGAGCATTTCAATCCGTCGCTGCTGGTTTCCACCATGCTGATCACCATGTTCGATAAGCGAACCCTGCTCAGCCGTGAAGTGCATGACGAGGTCAAAAGCCACTATCCGACCATCGTGTTGGATACCACGATTCCACGCACGGTGAAAATCTCGGAAGCGCCGAGCTTCAATCAAAGCGTTATCGCCTACGACCCCAAGGGCATGGGTGCAATCTCCTACTGTGAGGCCGCGTTGGAACTCGCACGTCGCTCGCAGACAGTGTTGCAGGCTATTGATGCAAGAAGGAATGAGAACTGATCATGGCTACGAAATCACGTTTAGGCAAGGGTCTCGGCGCACTGTTTCCGTCTCTTCCAGGAGAGTCGACGAAATCGGAAGCCGCTACTGAACCGGCTGTGGCTGTTGCGGGTGCAAAGGCTGATAACAAGATCGCTGGAAAAGTTTCAGAAAACGTAGCCGGTGGTGCGACTGTTGCCGGGCAATCCGCGGGGAAGACCGCGGTCAAGAGTTCCGTGGCAACCGCCAAGGCTTCCGTCGATGCCGTCCATGACATGAAGAAGAACGTTTCACGTGAAACCAAGAAGGGGAGTGGCCATCGAGCCAGTATGCCTTCCATCACGTTGAATGAGACTGCTCATCCTGCCGACATGTTCTTCGGTTCCACCAGTCCTGTTGCCACTTCCGAAGTGAAGCAGGAAAGTGTTTCACGTGAAACCGCTGCGGTAAAAAAGACCGAAGATAAGAAGAATGACGAACCTGAACTGTTGCCGGTGCAGGGCGGTTATCTCGTTGAATTGCGACTGAGTGATGTTGGACCGAACCTGCATCAGCCGCGTACCATTTTCGATGAGGATGATCTTCGTGAGCTTGCCGATTCCATCAAAGAAGTCGGCGTGCTGCAGCCTATTGTCGTACGGAAGCGTCCACTCGCGCAGATTGAGGCTGCTCGCAAGGAGAACGCCGCTAAAGATGCCGAGTCGCACAATATGTTCGACGGGCGCATGGATAGCATGTACGAGCTCATTATGGGTGAACGTCGTTGGCGCGCATCGCAGATCGCAGGTTTGAAAACGATTCCTGCGATTGTCAAAACCACTGCCGACGACGATATGTTGCGTGACGCTTTGCTGGAAAACCTGCATCGCGTTGCGTTGAATCCATTGGAAGAGGCGGCCGCCTATCAGCAGATGATCGACGATTTTGGCTTGACGCAGGCGCAATTGTCAAAGTCGGTGTCGAAGTCGCGTCCGCAAATCGCCAATACTCTGCGACTGCTGAATCTGCCTGCGACCGTACAAAAGAAGGTTGCTTCCGGCTTGCTGTCGGCCGGTCATGCGCGCGCATTGCTCGGATTACCGACGGAAGCTGACATGGAACAGCTTGCGACGCGCATTATTTCCGAAGGGTTGTCGGTACGCAGCACCGAGGAAATCGTGTCGATGAAGGTCGCTGAATCGGACCAGCCGAAGAAAGCGAAAACCAACAAGCTGAACCCTTGGGCCGGAACGCCGATGCAGATCGGTCTTGAAAAGAGGTTCGGCACGAAGGTGTCGATCAAGGGATCCAAGGAGCATGGACGCATCGAAATCGTGTTCAAATCCGAAGACGACATGAAGCGCATTGTCGACCTGCTCATGCCCACTGCCGAAAAATAGTAGTTCTTAAGTTTTTTGGTGTCCGCGGAAGGGGCGGCATATTCTGTTCACGACACACTCAAGGCCGTTTGGCCAAGCTTACAGTCGTGAACAGAATATGCCGCCCCTTCCGCTCGTTTTCAAGTTTTTGTAGGGTATGACCGTGATGGGAAGTGTTACTGCTGGAGGTAGGCTTGGGCATCGAGGGCGGCCCGGCAGCCCATGCCGGCGGCACTGATCGCTTGACGGTAAATACTATCAACACAGTCGCCGGCTGCAAAAATGCCGGCAGTGCTGGTGCGTGTGCTGGCGCCGTCCACCTGAATATATCCACCCGCATCTCGCTGCACAATGCCGTCAATAAAAGCTGTGGCGGGGGAGTGGCCGATCGCCACAAAAATGCCGTTTGCGGCAATCGTGCTGGTCTCTCCGGTGATGACGTTGCGAATGTTCACGGATTGGGCTCCATTGTCGTCACCCAAGATTTCCTCCACCACGGAATTCGTGACGATGGTGATCTTCGGATTCTGCTGAGCGCGTTCCACGAGAATCTGCGATGCGCGGAATTCAGAACGACGATGAATCAACGTCACCGACGATCCAAATCGTGAAAGAAAATCAGCCTCAGTGAATGCGCTATCGCCGCCGCCGACCACAATAATCGGCTTATCTCGGAAGAAGAAGCCGTCGCAGGTCGCGCAATATGACACTCCCTTGCCGGAATATTCCGCCTCTCCGGGGATGTCGAGTTTGCGATATTCCGATCCGGTTGCGATGATCAAAGCATGGGTTTCAAAAACGTCTCCCTGATCGACGCTCACGGTTTTCACGCCGGTGACGTCATTGTTGCTCACGGAAACAACATCATCCCAAACGATTTCCGCGCCGAACTTCTCAGCCTGGCGTTGCATATTATCCATGAGTTCCGGTCCCATAACGCCGTCGGGGAAACCTGGAAAATTCTCCACTTCAGTGGTGTTGACGAGCTGCCCGCCTGGGGTCAGCGCACCCGCGATGACCAGTGGTTTGAATCCAGCCCGGCCCAAGTATATGGCCGCGGTATATCCGGCAGGGCCGGATCCGACAATAATCACATCTCGCAAATCACTCATATTCCCACTGTAGCGAACCACCAAAGCAACCAGCCGCGCACTGCACGATTTCACGCATTCCTTTTTCTTATGGCGTATTATCAAGTGCTTTCCAAGCCGGATCATCTACAGAGTTTCACGTGAAACACCAGCTGTTGTGCGTGGTTGCGTGCGGTGCTGTGTGTGCAGTTGCTGGGGTGGCTGGATTCTTGGCGTCGCTTGATCGGAACATGAGAAAGGGCTTGCGCTCCACATGGAGCGCAAGCCCTTCGGTCGTGTTAGTGTGACGCCTGCCTGCGCGGGCCTTGGATCACTTGTTGATGACCTTCTTGAACAGATCGGCGCTGGCCTTGGCGAGTGCGAACTGGCCGAAGCCCGGATCGACGGAAGCGAGGTTGGCGTTGATGACCTGGTTGAAAGTGTTGTTCTTCATGATGTTTCCTTTCGTTCGGCTTGGCGGCGTTCTTGTTTTCTGTTCTTTCCTCTGGCCGCTGCCGTAAGTCTGTTGCTTTTTGGTTACGTTCAGCGCGGGTGGCGTTGCCGTTTCCCCGCGTGTGGGGTGCGGCTCCGGTTTTCTCTCCGGTTCCTGCCGCATCGTGTCTCTTTGTTCTGTTGTGCCTTCATCATAGGCAGGCTCAACCGTCGATGTCATGCAACGATCGTCGATTCTTTTGTATTTTCATCGGCTAATCTTGAAATAAACGTAACGATGCTGTGATGAACATCAATCGTCGATTGCAGGGCAGTATTGCCGTCGCAAAAGAAACGGCGCGATCTTCAGATTTTCTATCTTTTCTATGAAAGTCTCAAAATCGTTCTCCCGTAAGACTTTTCACAAGGTCAGCATTGTTCTATCCATTCTCTATCTTCCTTATTTGCGGGAGTATTTGCGCTTGTTGCCGGCGAATGTCAGGTTACATTGATTGATATCGGGCTGATTGGGCTGGGCTGATTGGTGTGGCTGTTCGACAGGCTGATTGGTGTCGGGCGTAAGAAAGGAACGTGATATGGCGACTATTCCTGAACAATATGAGAGCCAGCGCGTGGGCGTGCAGGGATATCGCGTGCTCAATCTCGATTTGGACGGCGTTTGCGCGGATTACAAGGGCGCGATCCGCGATTACCTGCAGCGGCAGGGCATTGACGTGCCGGAACGTGCGCTGCAGACCGCGCATTACAATCTCACGCGCGAGGACGGATGGCCATTCGAGACGCTCGACGATTACATCGAAACGCACAAAGCCGCGGAGCGTGAGCATCTGTATGCGACGATGAAGCCGCTTCCGGGGGTCGCGCAGGCATTGCAGCGATTGGCGAATGAGCATGTGTACATTCGCATTGTCACGCACCGGCTGTTCGTGTCCGGCCAGCATCAGATGGTCGTTTCCGACACCGCGCAATGGCTGGACAGCAACCGCATTCCGTACATGAGTCTGTGCTTTACTGGGCTGAAAGACAGTATGCAGGCCACGATTCATATTGACGATTCGCCGGCGAATATCGAAACCTTGCGTGAGGCAGGGCAGCATGTGGTCGTGTTCGATCAGCCATACAACAGTACGTATGCTGGTCCCAGAATCGACAGCTGGAGCGAC
>NZ_CAUEQY010000023.1 GCF_959020145.1 uncultured Bifidobacterium sp.
CCAGTATCCCCAGCATGCTCGCGATCGCCGGAATTACTGCGATCGCCGTCAAACGCATTATCCGCATAGTCGCCGGAATTCACCATCATCACGCTCATCGCAATGCGCCCAGACCCGTCGGAAGCCTCGATCGGAATCGCAAACGTGCCTGGTTCGAGCGCCAAAGGAGACGACCCGGCAACGGGATTCATGCAACCGGAAAACTCTCGGTAGATGTCATCCTGTTCGTCGGCGAGAATGCCGCACTGGAAATCGTGGTTGCCGTAGGTTGCGGCAAAGGGGATTCGCGCTTCCAATGCAGGTCCAAGGAATGCTGCGAACGTGTCTCGTACTTTCTGCCGCGTGCTGTCGAGTATGGCCGCGGCGGTCGCGCGATTGATGGATTGCGCCCATGATTCAAGCTTGTTGGCGGATCCGTTGCGCCCGTCGCGTTTGTTGCGTTTCACGAGTTTCGGCGAGTCGGTGCCGATGCCGTCGATCATCCAATTGTCGTCGGTCGGGGGCTGTTCGAGCAACGCTTTGGTGAAGGGATGTCGTTTGATGCCGCGGATTTTCGCTTCGATTTCGGTGACCGCTCGTATGTGCGTGCCCGGCTGCTCTCCGCGACGGCGCAGGAACGTGTCGATGTACGCGGGGTCGTATCCGCGAATCTGATCGCCGGTGAAGACGATCAGATCGGGATGCGTTTTCTTGATGGCGGCTTCGATGAGACGGATCGTGTCTTCGCGCACGTTTGGTCCGTCCTGAATATCGGCCATCTGCAGCACACGGAAGGTGCCGTCGCTGTTGAATCGCAAGGTCATGATGCTCACTGTAATGCGGCAAATTTGGATATGAGGTGAAAAAGAGACGAAAATCGTGGTCTGTCCGTCATATGGCGGAATGCCGGCGATATATGGGATTGGTTGCCGCTACTATGGGCGGCAGTGCAGGTAGGTAACATGCACGTAACAATGTGGGCCGGCAGAAGGCCTGCCCAGCTTTACAGATAAGGAGGAGTGATGGGTCAGGATCAATCTTCAGTGTTTGATCTCGCGGCAGTGGCTGCAGCGTCCAACGGAGGGAACAACGACCCGCTGCTGCCTCCGGCGCGTTATATTGGAGCTCCGCAAAAGCCCAGCAAGATGCCGTACAACAAGTACGTCGCATACGATAAGCAGGTGCCGTTTGATTTCCCGGAGCGTACGTGGCCGGGCAAGCGACTGCAGCGTGCACCGCGTTGGTGCTCCGTCGATCTTCGCGACGGCAACCAGGCCCTCGTCAACCCGATGGATTCCGAGCGCAAGCTGCGTTTCTGGAATCTGCTCGTGTCGATGGGCTTCAAGGAGATCGAGGTCGGCTTCCCGTCGGCTTCCGAAACCGATTACGATTTCATTCGTATGCTGATCGAGCGTGAGCTCATTCCTGACGATGTTACGATCGTGGTGCTGACGCAGGCTCGCGAGCACCTGATTCGCAAGACTTACGAGTGCCTGAAGGGTGCCAAGCGCGCCGTCGTGCACTTCTATAACTCCGTGTCCGTGCTACAGCGTGAGGTCGTGTTCCGCAAGGATAAAGCCGGCATCAAGAAGCTCGCCACCGACGCGGCCACCCTGTGCAAGGAGCTTGAGGGCGAAGCCCAGGGCATCGACCTGTATTACGAGTATTCTCCGGAATCCTTCACCGGCACCGAGCCGGAGTACGCCGTTGAGGTGTGCAATGCGGTGATCGACGTCATCAAGCCGACTCCGGAGCATCCGATGATCATCAATCTGCCGGCAACGGTGGAAATGACCACTCCGAACGTGTTCGCCGATCAGGTGGAATACGTGTCGAACAATCTGGTGCCGCGCGACGCCGTGGTGCTGTCGCTGCACCCGCACAACGACGAGGGCATGGGCGTGGCCGCCACCGAGCTGGCCGTGCTTGCCGGCGCCGATCGTGTCGAAGGCTGCCTGCTGGGCAACGGCGAGCGCACCGGCAACGTCGATCTGGTCACGCTTGGTCTGAACTTCCTCACGCAGGGCATCGATCCGCAGATCGATTATTCCAACGTTCCTGAGATTCGCAAGACGGTTGAGTACTGCAACCAGTTGAAGATTTCCGAGCGTCACCCGTATGCCGGCAATTTCGTGTTCACCGCCTTCTCCGGTTCTCACCAGGATGCCATCAAGAAGGGTCTTGAGGCTCGTCAGGTGGCCGCCGATCGTGCCGGTGCCGATTTGGACAGCTTCGTGTGGCTGGTGCCGTACCTGCCGATCGATCCGAAGGATATCGGCCGCACGTACGAGGCCATCATCCGCGTGAACTCCCAGTCCGGCAAGGGTGGCATGGCCTACCTGCTGAAGACCAACCACAATCTTGATCTGCCGAAGCGTCTGCAGGTCGAGTTCGACAAGGTTGTGCAGGCGTACGCCGATGAGACCAAGAAGGAAGTCAAGGACGAGGATATTTGGCGTCTGTTCAAGGACGAGTATCTGCCGGTCGAAGAGTCCGGCGCTACTGCGGCTGGTGCCGTGGTCGGCGACAGCAAGGACGAGTCCCTCGAGCAGTGGGGCCGTCTGAAGCTGCTGAAGGTGTCGGTGTCTTCCGGTGAAGATGGTTCCGATACCGTGCTGAAGGCCAGGATTCTTGACCGTGGCGTGAACGTCGGCGTTGATGAGCCGGTGGAGCGTGAGGTTTCCGGCATGGGCAACGGCCCGCTTGCCGCTTTCCTGAACGCGCTGAGCAACTTCGGCATCGAGGCTTCCGTGATGGATTACGTGGAGCACACCATGTCCGTCGGCACCGACGCCATGGCCGCCTCCTACGTGGAATGCCAGATCGGTGAGGAAGAGGATCCTCAGATCGTGTGGGGCGTCGGCATTGACACGTCCATCGTCACCAGCTCGCTGAAGGCCATTATTTCGGCCATCAACCGTTCCGAGCGCTGATTTCCGCGGGTTTTCGGTTCTCGTAGCTGAAGGGCTTGTGATGTACTTGCGAGTATGTCACAAGCCCTTTGCTTTTTGATTTCATAGGATTCCCGAGTTTCCGGATTTTCCAGTTTTTCCGGATTATTCGGAAACTCGGAAATTCAGGATTGCGATCCCCAAATGCAGACATTGTTGCCGATTGCGGAGAACGTCATGACCGGCTTGCCGTCGATCTCGCGGGGGAGTGTTGCGAACCGTGCAATGTAGGTCACGTCGTCCAATCGGATTTCCGCGTCGCTTGCGCAACAGTTGAATCCGTTCACGGCGCCGGAAAGCGGTTTCCACGATCCGCAGGTGATCGGCCCGTCCGTTGACCTCGGCAGATTCGCGTCGGGAGTATCGAAGAAACTTACGATTTCACCCCGGGTGATCCGCCCGTCCTCATGGAACGTATATCGCGTCGGACGATTGATGCCAGCGTACGTGCCATCATCCTCTTGCTTGCCGTTGAAGAACGTATGCTGATCATGCAGTACAACGTTGTAATCGCCTGTGATATCGGCAATGCCGGTCGGCGCAACGGCAACGGAACCGCGGTATTCGTATGGTGCCGCAACCAGCCAGCCGTCGGAAGTCGGCAGTAATTCGCGTACGTGAGATTCGTAATCTTCATCATCGCCCTCGCTAAAGCGTTCCGCGAAACGGGTGTGGTAGACGAGGAACATGCGACCGTCCTTCGACCGACGAATGGCGGAATTATGCCCCTGCGAGACTTCGACATCGGCAAGCTCTGCCGGACCGCCATCCCACTGTACGGAAGACGTCAATCGAATGCCGGTGCCGCGCTCCTGATTGTCGGGAATCTCACCGTACGAAATCGCGGGATTGCCGTTCTGGTCCACGTACGGGCCAAGCAGCGATTTTGAACGGAACAGACGAATCTGATATCCGCCGGTGCGCCCAAGCCAGCCGTACGACATGAACAGATACCACCATCCGTTTTCACGAATGAAGTACGATCCTTCGCCGGAATTCCAGTAGCCTCCGGCCACTTTCACGCCGTAATAAGGATCGGAGGAATCCTTGACCAGCGGGTATCGCACGGAATAATCGCGCAAGCCGGTTTTCGAATCGAGCTTGAACATCCAGATGCCGCCGAACCATGAACCGAAACTCATCCACATTTCGCTGTGCTCGCACAATGCGGGCGCTGCGTCGATGGCGTTGATGCGTGTGTCCTTCAACGACAGATAGCGCGTCAGATCATAGTCGGTGGTGCCTTCGGCGTTCGGCTCGAGTTCCAGCACTTTCGGCACGTCGGTGTTCCACAGATTGTGCTCGTCGAAACCGGAGTAGACCACCGGCCCCACGTACGTCCAGTCGCCGTCCAGATGGTCGGCGGTCAACAGCACGATCACCGAGCGGAACTGGTCGCCGTTCACCGACAGGTACATGCACCACTTGCCCATGGTCTCGTTCCAGATCACGTCGGGCGCCCACGTGTTGCCGAGCAGGTCGGGATTGGAATCCTGTTTCGGCCATGCCTGCCAAATATCGCCGAGCAGCGCGTACGGGTCGCGGCTCAGATTGTTATCGAACCGTTCCCAATGCACCATATCCGTGCTGCGTGCGCACCGGCGATGCGTGCCGAACAGGTAGTAGATGCCGTTCTCTTCGACGATTGCGGGATCGTGCACGGCCACCCGACCGTTGGCGAGCGTGTGCTCGATGCCGTTGGGCGAGGTGGCCGGTGCCGCAGATAGTGGTTCTGCAGACGATTGCACTGCAGCATTCACGGTTGTTGTGCCGTTTTCACTCACTTCTGCGACCCCCAAATGCACAGATTGTTTGTGCCCAGAGCGCTGAAGGTCATGACTGCCTTGCGATCCTTGTCTCGTGGAAGCTTGTCGAACGCGCCGGAATACGTGACTTCGCCCTCGTTGCCGGTGAGCTTAAGCGTCATCTGGTTGGCGCCTTCCACGGCCTCCCAAGTGCCCGTCTGGTCGCCGGTCACGGTGCCGTCTTCCTTCAGGGTGATGTTGATGGGCTTGTTCACGCCGCGATAGTCGGTGCTCGTCTTATCGGTGACCTTCTTCGGCCCCTTGAAATAACTGGACTTGTCGTGCGTCACCATCTCGTAATCGCCGGCGATGTCGGCGGTCTTGTAGCCCTTCTTGTCGGCCTTGGTGCCCGTGTATTCGTACGGTGCGGCCACCAGCCATCCGTCGGCGGTCGGCAGCAGCTCGTGCACGCGCACCTCATGCTTTTCGCCGGAACCGGAGAAACGGGTATGGTACACGAGGTAAGCGGTGCTGTCGTCGTCAACGAACGCGGAATTGTGGCCCTGGGAGACTTCGATATTCGCGTTGTCGTTGCCGCTCCACTGGATCGAGCTCATCAGGCGCTCACCGATGTCGCTTTGCCAGTTGTTGCCGATGGCCTTGGTGGAAATCGCGGTGTTGCCGGCTTCGTCAACGTACGGGCCGGTGATGTCCTTGGAGCGGAACATGCGGATCTGGTAGCCACCGGTCTGCTGCAGCGCGCCGTAGGAGGCGAATAGATACCAGTAGCCGTTGTCGTGCAGCAGGTAGGAGCCTTCGCCGGAGTTGCCGAAGCCGCCGCCGAGCTTCACGCCATAGTAGGCGTCGGACTTGTTCGCTTCGGTGGGGTAGGTGGAGTTGTAGTCGCGCAGGCCGGTCGTCGGGTCGAGCTTGAACATCCACATGCCGCCGAACCAGGAGCCGAAGGTCATCCACATGTCGCCGTTGTCATCGGTTTTCACGCACGGGTCGATGGCGTTGATGCCGGTGTCGGTCTGCGAGGTGTAACGGGTGATGTCGGCATCCTCGCCAAGCACCTGCGGCACGTCGGTCTTCTTCACGTTCACGCGTTCGAAGCCGGAATAGACCACTGGGCCAACGTACGTCCAATCGCCTTCGATGTCGTCGGCGGTGAGCAACACGATCACAGAACGGTAGTTCGCGCCGTTGATCGACATGTACATGCACCACTTGCCCATGGTCTCGTTCCAGATCACGTCCGGTGCCCACATGTTGCCTTTGACGTCAGGATTGGAGGACTGCTTCGCCCAGCCGTCCCAAATGTCTTTGAAGATCTTCTCGTAGTCGGTGCTCAGATTGTTGGTGAAGGTGCTCCAGTTGATCAGATCGTCGCTTTTGAGCCAAGCGCGATGCGAGCCGAAAATATAGTATTTTCCGTTGGCTTTGACGATGGAGGGATCATGCGATTCGCCGCGCTTGATGCTGGCGGTGCTGGTTTCGGCTTTCGACGATGCGGACGATTGCTTCGTCGAATTGCCGGAGCATCCGGTGAGCGTTCCGACCAGCATGGCTGCGGCGATGATGCCTGCCGCGATCTGCTTTGCTGTTGTACGGAATTTCATTTTTCCCCTTCCTTGCGGATGACATTGATTTGTACAACGATGTAATTTCTTGTATAGTGTACAACGTTGTAAAGAAAAGTCGAATCATAAGGGGTTTCTCGATGTCGAGTTCCTACGAATTGCTGTGCTACACGCGCGAAGCTACCGGCCGTGAAAAGGCGAATAATGAGGACATCGCCTATAGCATGCACCTTGCGTTGCGTGCCGATGGGGCCGCCCAATGGGAGCCGCTCAACGAGAATTACGGTATTTTCTTCGCCGCCGGCGTGCCTATTCAGGCCGCCACCGCCGAGTCGCGCCGAGCGTGCGTCGCGGCGGCGCATTTCGTCGCCGATCCGTTCGATGAGGCGCATCCGGCCACCGATGCCGTCGCATATGGCGCGGTGATGCCGGGGATCGACATCACGTTGAAATCCCTGAAGAACCCGTATCTGTTCCGCCTTGCGGATGGCCGATTCGCGCTCGCCGCCACCCGTACCGCGCGCGGCGGCGAGCCGGATGGCTCCGAGCGATCGGCGTTCCTGTTGGCCGTCAGCGACGATCTGACCTCCTTCGCGCAGCTTGGACTGGTGATGCTGCGTACCGGCGGTGGCGTCAATCGTCCGTCTGTCGTATTCGACGCGGACGCCTCCCGTTATGTGATTTCCTGGACGTCGAACGACGGCAAATCGTATGTCGCGACCGTTGCCGATATTGTCGCCGCGGCCGAATCCGGCGAGCCGATCGATATTGCGGAAGCTGTGGTAACGGCGGAATCAAGCCGTTCCTGCGATTGCAATATTCCCAATGCCGTTCCTGGCAACGTGATTGCCGTCACTGAAGAAGAAGCATCGAAACTGATCGAACGATTCGGTCGTATTTACAACGTTGAAACATCGGTGGCGACGCAGCATATCGACATGGCGGCAAGCAGGGAAGCGGCCCGTGAAGCCGTGCAGGCACTCGCCAAGGTCCGCGCCGATCTCGTCTACAGCGACGGTTCCGGTGCCACCCGTGCCGTGGATTGGAACAAAGACGAACTTGAGGCGATTGCGCAGGACGCCGCCGAAGGCAAGCTCCAGCCGGGCGACACGCGCACGGTGAGCGGCCGCATCCGCCAAACCGTATACCCGGTGCCATTTGCCGTGGAGCGTGCGGACCCGTCGGTGTTCGCTTGGAATTTCAACGGCAAGCCGATGTTCATGTTCATCGCCACCGACGATACCGACGGCAACTGCGTCGATCCGAACGATGGCGCCACGCATATGCCGTTGCGCATCGCCGACTCCATCGAAGCGCTTTCCGACGCGGCGGGCGGCCGTGCCAAGGAAATCGATCTGCTCAAATGCGGTGATTACAACGCTGAAGGACGCGCCATGACCGGCTGCTTCTGGGCGCCGGAACTGCATGTCATCGATGGAAAACTGTCGGTGCTCTTCATGCCATGCTTCGATGGGCCGGCCACCAATCCAGACGGCACGCCCAACGATCGCGCGGGCAAGCCGGACATGTGGACGGGCAGCTGCCATATCATGCAGCTCAAGCAGCATTCCGACGGCACGGATTTCGATCCGCGCGAACCCGAAAACTGGACGGTGCCGAAGCCGATTCTCACACCGACCGGCGGCGTGCTCAATCCCATCCAACGTATCTCGCTCGACATGACCGTCATCAGCGATTCCGGCCGCTGGTATTACGCGTGGCAGCAGGTCGGCAGCATTTGGATCGCCAGCTTCGATCCGGCCCGTCCGGAACGGCTTACCTGCGAGCCGAAGCAGGTCGTTGTACCGGAATTCGCGTGGGACAATATGATCGCCGAAGGTCCGAACGCCATCGTGCATGACGGCACGATCTATCTGATCTATTCCGGCTCGCTGGTCGGCATCGATTACACCACCGGTCTGGTCACCGCTCCGGCCGGGCAGGACGCCGATCTGACCGATCCGAACGTGTGGACGAAGCTCGACTATCCGCTGCAGAAATCCGGAGTATACAACGGGCAGTGGCAGCTCGGCACCGGACATGGCATGTGGTCGAACGATGAGGACGGCAATCTCATCTATGTATTTCACAATGCGGAATACGAGAATGGACGGTATGGCGGCCGCGACGCCCAGGTGCGCCGCGTGCACTGGTCCAAGGAGGGTATGCCGATACTGGACATGCAGGCGGCGGAAGAGCTCAATCCGGACTATGCTGATATAACGATGAAAATCGTGGTTTCCGGCAATCAAGGCTGATTTCGTTGGCTTCAGCGCTGCAAGGGGCGAAAGCCGGTGTTGGGGCCGAATGTATGAGACGTTTTTGGTGAAAAGGGGTTGACATGCCGAAGCAGAATGGCGCCAACGGCGAGCACGTGGTGACCATGCGCGAGGTCGCGAAGGCGGCCGGCGTATCGATCAAAACGGTGTCCAATGTGGTCAACGATTACGAGTTCGTGTCGCAGGCCACGCGAGACAAGGTCAACAAGGCCATCGACGAGCTCGGCTACACGTTGAACGTGTCCGCGCGCAATCTGCGTAGGGGGCAGACCGGCATCATCGGCCTCGCCATTCCCGATCTGCAGATGCCGTACTTCGCGCAGCTTTCGTCGCTGGTCATCGAAGAGGCCAAGAAGCTGGGCCTGCGCGTGATCGTCGAGCCGACGCAATACTCGCGCGAAGGCGAGATTGAGGCGTTGCACGGCTCCCAGCAGACGATGATCGACGGCCTGATCTACAGTCCATTGGAACTTGATCAGGATGATGTCGACCAATTGGACGTGGACTATCCGCTGGTGCTTGTCGGCGAACGCATCTTCACCGACAAGGTGGACCATATCGCCACGGAAAACGTGGAAGGTGCCAAGCGCGCCACGTCGTATCTGCTGCAGACCGGCTGCAAGCGCGTGGCCGTGGTCGGCGTGCATCCGGGCGAGAAGGTCGGCTCCGCCGCGCTGCGCTATCAGGGCTACCTTGAGGCGTTGGAGGAGGCCGGCGTCGAATTCGACGAGCGTTTGGTGGTCGAGTCGGGCATGTGGCATCGTAGCGATGGCGTGCGCGTGATGAACGCGCTGCTTGATTCCGGCGTGGTTCCCGACGGCGTCGTCGCGCTGAACGACATGCTCGCCTCCGGTGTGATGCATGCGATCCAGATGCACAATCTGCGCATTCCCGAAGATATTTCGGTGATCGGTTTTGATAATTCCGACGATTCGCAGTATTTGTCTCCTGCGTTGACGTCGATTGCTCCCGGTCTTGAGGCGGTGGCGCGTCTGTCGGTGAAATTGCTGAAGGATCGTATCGACGGGGTTTCGCCGTCGAAGGATCTCAAGCCGGAGCAGAAGGTGTTCCGCAAGGTTTCGTCGTCGTTGGTGGTGCGTCAGTCCACCAAGCTGCCCACGAATTCCTTGGTGGTGTGATCTTCCTTCCTTCTTTTTCTTCTTCTTTTGGAAGAAAGGAAGTGATTGGTGCCTCGGCGCTTGCGTCCGGTTTTTTACGGATTGCCGGTGCCGAGGTTTTTGTTTTCCCTTTCTGGCGATTGTCTGTTGCCGGGTACTGCGATTCGATTCTTCCGAGGAGTCGGATGCGAGAAACACGCGGTGCGTTCCTCCGATTTGTTACAACGTTGTAATAGTGATATATTCAACGTTGTAAATTACTGGAACAGCGGATTGAAAAGGAATAGACATGGCTGTTTACAACAATCCGATCGTGCTTCAGCGCGCAGATCCTTGGGTCCTCAAAGTTGACGGCGAGTACTACTTCACTGGCTCCGACCCGGAATACAACTGCATCGCCATTCGTCACGCATCGAATATCAACGACCTGCAGAAGGCCCCCGAAACGGTGGTGTGGCGCAAGCATGAATCCGGCCCCGCGAGCATCTATATTTGGGCGCCGGAACTGCACCGCATCAACGGCGCTTGGTACATCTACTTCGCAGGCGCCGCAACGGATTTCGAGGCTTCCGGGCTGCCGACGCATCGTATGTTTGTGCTGGAGAACACCGATGACGACCCCACCACCGACAACTGGGTGGAGAAGGGCCAGATCGTCACTCCGATCGACTCCTTCGCGCTTGACGCCACCACCGAGGTGATCGACGGCGTGCAGTACCTGGTGTGGGCCCAGAAAGATCCCGCGATCGAAGGCAATTCCAACCTGTACATCGCCAAGATGGCCAATCCGTGGACGTTGGGCAGCGAGCCCGTCATGCTCACCAAGCCGGAATATGACTGGGAGTGCATCGACTTCCTGGTCAACGAGGGTCCGGCCTTTCTGTTCCATGAAAACAAGATCTACATCACGTACTCCGCCTCCGGCACCGGCGTTCCGTATGCCGTGGGACTGCTGACCGCCGAACGCGGCAGCGATCTGCTGGACAAGGCCTCCTGGACCAAAAGTCCGGTGCCGGTGTTCAAGACCTGCGCCGAGAACGGCCAGTATGGTCCGGGGCATAATTCGTTCACCAAGTCCGAGGACGATTCCGAAGACCTGATGATCTACCATTGCCGCAACTACACGGAGATCAAGGGTGATCCGCTGTTCGACCCGAATCGTCATGCCCGTGTCGGCGTGGTCAAGTGGACGGAGAACGGCCCCGACTTCGGCGTGCCGGAACCCGACAATCTGTGGACCCCAACCACCACGGACGTGCTGCCAGCCGATGGCGGCGCTCTTGCGGGAACGCCGGTAGCGAACTGACTTGCGTAATCGTAAGAAACGTTGCGATTCCAATAAAAACGAATAATTGAAGATTATAAAGAAAACAGCTTTTCCATCGGCGTGTTTCCGATTTGTACAACGATGGAAAAAGCTGTATAATCAGAATTACAACGTTGCAAACGGCAGTGCAGCTGACGAAGCGTGAACGACATCGCAAACAAGGTTGTTGATGAATGTCACGGCAACGGTTGGAGGAAATGTCTTGGGAGACCAAGAGGAAAAGGAGAAATCCATGAAGATCAAGAAGAGCACCAAGGCTCTCGCGGCCGCGGCCTCCCTGGCCATGATGGCCACCGTCGGCCTGTCCGCCTGCGGCGGCAGCAGCAACGACGCCGAGACGACCGCTGACGGCAAGGTCAAGATCACGATGTGGCACGGCTTCTCTGAGGCCGATGGCAAGACCCTCGAGTCCATCGTCGACGACTTCAACAAGTCCCAGGACAAGTACGAGATCGACGCCCAGCTGCAGCCGTGGAGCACCATCGGCGAGACCATGGTGACCAAGGTCACCTCCGGCGACGGCCCGGACTTCGTGACCACCGGCGCCGACAACGGCCAAGGCTGGTCCATCGACGGCACCTTCCAGTGCGTCACCGATTTCTATGACGACAAGGACAGCGGCACCGATGAGTACATCGAGAACGTCGTTGACCAGATCACCTTCAACATCGACGGTTCCGAAGAGAAGTGCGGCGTCCCGATGGGCTACGCGCCGACCGCCGTGTGGTACAACACCGACATGTGGAAGGCTGCCGGCCTGACCGACGCCGACTACCCGCAGACCTGGGATGAGCTGCTCGAAGTCGCTAAGAAGCTCACCAAGTCCGATGGCTCCCAGTACGGCATCGCTTTGCCGGATCTCGGCTGGGCTCCGTTCCTGAAGGGCAACGGCTCCGGCATCTACACCACCGATGGCAAGGTCTCCATCAACACCAAGGAGAACAAGGCCTTCCTCGAGAAGATGCGTGACTTCTACAAGGGCGGCTACTCCGTGTCCGGCATGGATGAGACCGCTGCTCGTGAATCCTTCGAATCCGGCCAGTCCGCAATGGTGATCGTCGGACCGTGGGAGGATCAGGCCTCCACCGACAAGGGCATCAACCACGACCTGTTCCCGGTTCCGAACGGTGACGGCACCTATGTGTACCCAGACGGCACCAAGGGTTCCAACACCGGCTCCACCGGTCTGTACTGGTGGGTCACCTCCCAGGTTGGCGACTCCGCTAAGAAGCAGGGCATCTACGACTTCTTCAAGTTCTACAACAACCACGACAACCAGGTGACCTGGTCCCTCGGTTCCGCCTATCCGCCGAACAACACCACCGTCACCGCCGATGAGCTCTCCGAGCGTCCGCTGATCGCCAAGATCGGTGAGAACACCAGCAAGTCCTTCATCGGTATCGCAGGCCTCAAGGGCGGCTTCGGCGACATCGCCGCCTCCGTCGACACCCTGACCTCCAACACCGCCCGCACCGACGACGACATCCAGAGCCTGCTGGACGACGCCGAATCCCAGATCCAGGGCTACCTCGACGAGTACGCCGAGTAAGCGAAGCGGGATTCACCTACAATCAACATAAGTGAGCGGGCCTGACCCGCTCACCACCCCAGCAAAAGGCCACGGTGCTGGCCCTCACGCCAGCGACGTGGCCTTTTGCTGTATTAAAAACACATCCCTGGTGGCATTAAGGAGGAGATAATGGCACAAGCAACTGCCGCCCCAGGATCCGCGCATTCCGCAGTGGCCAAGGAGAACAAGAAGGCGATTCAGGCCCGCAACCTGCGCACCGGCCTGCTGTTCACCGCACCGGCCCTCATCGTTCTCGCAATCTTCGTTTTCTATCCGGCAATCAAGACGTTCATCACGTCTCTGACTTCCGACCGCATCAACCGCGCCGGCAAGTTCGTCGGCTTCGACAACTACGTCAAGCTGTTCCAAAGCGCCGACTTCTGGACCGACGTCAAGAACACCCTCGTCTACGCAGTGGCCTACGCTCCGATCGTCGTGATCGTCGCACTCGCGTTCGCACTGCTGCTCAACCGCAAGGATCTCAAGTTCGTCGGATTCTTCCGTACCTGCATGTTCCTGCCGTTCGTCATCTCCCTGACCGTCGCCGCCATCGCATGGCAGTTCATCCTCTCCCCGTCGCTAGGCCTGGTTCCGTACTGGATCCAGCAGCTGACCGGCATCGCGCACGTCGATCTGCTCGGCACCCGCGAAACCGCCATGGCGGCCATCGTCTTCATCACCGTGTGGAAAAACTTCGGCTACTTCATGGTCATCTTCCTCGCAGGTCTGCAGGGCATCTCCGCCGAACTGTATGAGGCCGCTTCCCTCGACGGCGCCTCCGCATGGCAGAAGTTCCGTTACATCACCCTTCCGGCGCTGCGCCCGACCTTCAACTATGTGGTCATCTTCGGCCTCATCGGTTCCTTCCAGGTCTTCGATCAGGTCTTCATCCTGACCTCCGGCGGCCCGGCACGCGCCACCGAAACCATCGTGTACCGCATCTACACCGAGGCATTCGGCAACGGCAAGCTCGGTTACGCATCCGCACTGTCGTACGTGCTGCTGATCATGACGCTCATCGTGGGCCTCATCCAGCTGTACACCAACAACAAGCATGAGAAGGAGGAAATCGCATGAGCACCGCGACTCTTTCCGCACAAGAGCAAGAGAATGCCCGCATCAACGCCGAAAACGAGCGTCTTCGCAAGCAGGCGACCCGCAAGCGTCGCATCGGCCTGGGCTTCAGCTACTTCGCACTGATCCTCATCACCATCCTGATGATCTTCCCGCTGCTGATCGTCGTGCTGGTGTCGTTCACCCCGAACGCCATCACGCAGACCTGGCCGCCGAAGCTCATTCCGAGCCAGTTCACCCTTGAAAACTACCAGTCGCTGTTCAAACGTCTGCCGATCGGCCGAGAAATGCTCAACACCGTCATCTTCGCCGGTGCCGTGACCATCATCTCCGTGTTCTTCGACTCCCTGGCCGCCTACGGCCTGTCCCGTGTGGACTTTAAGGGCCGTGGCCTGCTGCTCGGCGTGCTGATCGCCACCATGATGATCCCGGGCATGGCCCTGCTCATCCCGGTGTACAAGCTGCTCGCCAACATGGGCCTCATCAACAGCTACTGGGGCATCATCATCCCGCGTATGGCCGACGTCGGCGGCATCTTCCTGCTGCGCCAGTTCTTCATCTCCATTCCGAAGGACCTCGACAACGCGGCCCGCATCGATGGCGCAGGCGAATTCCGCATCTTCGCGCAGATCATCCTGCCGAACGCGGTGCCGGCCATCCTCACCGTGGGCATGTTCAACTTCATGGGCAACTGGAACGACCTGCTCTGGCCGTTGATCATGACTTCCAAGCCGGAGACCCGCACCATCACCGCAGGCCTCGCAATGCTGACCGGCCACGGTTCCTCCGTCACCCCGTACGGCGTGGTGATGGCAGGCGCCCTGATCTCCGCACTGCCGCTGCTGGTGGTCTTCTTCTTGGTGCAGAAGCGCTTCGTCGAAGGCATCGCCATGACCGGCATGAAGTAAAGCCCAACTTCATCGCCTGATCAAACAATCCATAATTGAAAATCCATAATTGAACCTTGTTTTCCTTCCTTCGATAACCGCACCGTTTGGTGCATAGAACAAGGCCGTCGGCGTGGCTCCTCCCCACGGTGGCGGCCTTGTTCTGTATTCTCGTAAAAAACGTTTGTACACGTATTCGATACACGTATGTAGACGACGCAAAGGAGCGCGCATATGACTTCGCATATTCTCGAACGGGTCCCCCTACAGCAGGTGAGGCTACTGCCAGGAGAACATTTTGACGCGCAGCAGGCCGGCGCGCGGTACCTGCTTGATCTCGACGTCGATCGCCTGCTATATCCCTTCCGCAGGGAGGCGGGACTGCCGCAGCCGACCGATGCCGACGGCAATCCGGTAACGTCGTACCCGAATTGGGAGGAAACGGGGCTTGACGGCCATATCGCAGGGCATTATCTGTCGGCTTGCGTCGGATTCGCGCAAGTCTCAGACGATCCGCAACCGTTCATCGACCGCGCCGCCACCGTGGTGCGGTCATGGCATGAATGCCAGCAGTCGTTTGCCGGCGATGCTGTGATGCGCGGGTATGTGGGTGGTGTGCCTGATTCTCGCACCGTGTTCGGGCGCCTTGCCGCAGGCGATGTTGAATCGCAGAATTTCTCGATGAACGACGCATGGGTGCCCATGTACAACGTTCATAAAACGTTCGCCGGTTTGTTGGATACATGGACCGATTTTGCTTCTATCGATGAACAGACTTCGCAGCTGGCACGTACCGTCGTGCTTGATCTGGCCGATTGGTGGTGCCGTATCGCCGAGCCGCTGGACGACGAGACCTTCGACAGGATTCTGGTGAGCGAATTCGGCGGCATGTGCGAATCGTTCGCCGAACTGTACGCGCGTACCGGCGAGGAGCGCTACCATGTGATGGCCGACCGCTTCAAAGACCACACCATTTTCGACCCGCTGGCGCAAGGCGAGGATGTGCTCACCGGTATGCACGCCAACACGCAGATTCCCAAAGTGCTTGGATGGGAACGTTTGGGCGCGATTTGCAACGATGAACAGGCCGACGCCGCCACTAACACCTTCTGGGATTCCGTGGTACATCACCGTTCCGTAAGCATCGGCGCGCATTCCGTGTCCGAGCATTTCCACCCGACGGACGATTTTTCATCCATGATCGAATCGCGAGAAGGCCCGGAAACCTGCAATTCGTACAACATGTCGAAACTTGCGGAACGACTGTGGCTGCGTTCCGGCAGCGCCGACTATATCAACTTCTACGAGCGGGTGCTGGAAAATCACCTGCTGTCCACCATCAATCCGAAGCAGCCGGGATTCGTGTATTTCACGCCGATGCGATCGCAGCATTATCGTGCCTATTCCACACCTCAGGAATGCTTCTGGTGTTGCGTCGGCTCGGGATTGGAGAATCACGCCCGATATGGACGATTGATTTACGCGCTGCAGCGGCCGGCTGCGCAGGATTCGGCTGATTCGGCTGCTGCTGGTTTTGCCAGTTCTGCCGCCGAGACGGGCAATACCGTTTCAAACAATGCCGAGGCGGAAGCTACGCGCCTGCTGGTCAATCTGTACATCGATTCCACCTTCGACTGCCCGGAGCAGGGTCTGCGCATCACGCAGCGCGCCGCTCGCATTGAGGATGGCGTCGATTACACGGTGACGTTCACATTGGAATCCACGGCCGAGCATGTTCCCGATACTCCCGGTGGTTTGCGGGAAACCACGCTGTTTCTGCGCCGTCCGTGGTGGGCGGAGCATTACGGCGTCATGGAGGCCACATGCGCCGTCTGCACGCTTGATCCGGCACGCACCAACGATATTCCCGAAGGATATCTGCCGTTGCGTCTGCGCTGGAACGGCGTTGCGGAAGTGGTGATGCGGTTGCGGCCGCGGATCACCGTCGAGCGTATGCCGGACGGTTCGCCTTGGGTCAGTTTCATGAAGGGGCCGAAGGTGATGGCGCTGGCTTCGGATAGCGACGATATGGACGGCGAATTCGCGGACGCCGGCCGTATGAGTCATATTGCCACCGGTCCGTTGCGTCCGCTCGTATCCATGCCGATCATCAACGGCAATCCGGTCAAGGCGTGCGCGCAGGTTTCCAGACCGTACGTGCATGGCCTCACCGTTGCCGCGACGGACGTTTCCGGCCGTACCATGCTGTTCGACATGCATGAGTTCAGCAGTATGCATGGCTGCCGGTATTCCGTGTATCTGCCGGTTGCCGACGATGGCAACGTGTGTGCGTTGCGCGCGCAACTGGCCGATATCGATGCGCGTCAGGCCGCTAGCGAGCAGACCGTTGTCGACACCATCGCATGCGGTCAGCAGCAATCGGAAATCGATCATCGGTATTCGGGCGATAACGACATGATGGGTGCCGACGGCACGTTGCATTGGCGTCGCGCGTTGGCTGGTGGCGAATTCCAGTATGCGATGCGCGGGCGTGGTCAGGCGCATCGTTTGGAAATCGAGGTGATTGCCGATTCCGCGGAAAGCGACGGTGAAAACGCGGCGTATGAAGTGACGCTCGACGGCCTGCCATTGCAGCGTGGCGAGCATCGTCGCATCGACGGCGATCCCACGGCAATCGACGTGTATCCGCTGCCGGATGCCGCAGAAACTGCGGAAACCGCGGAAAATATTGAGAATACCGGAGAAAACGACAATGCTGACGACGCTGCGATCGTACGCATCTCGGCTTCGGCGCATGACGGCGCGAAAATCACCGCCCTACGATTGCATAAGTAGGATTGCAGCGATGAAAATCGCGATATGGCAGACGACTGACCGTCCGGGGGCGTCTGCCATGGCGATCCGGTGATTGGAGGATGCTGATACGCATTGTGGCGGCAACGATGGTATTCGTTGCCGCCACAATGTTTTTTGCGGTTGCTTTGCCGGTTGCCGTTCCGGCTGGCGTCGGTTGCCGTCAATGAGTGGGTGTCTTGCCTGCCGCCGACGGTCGTTGCGACGGTTATTGGGCTCCGTTTGACTGGTCGTCTCCGGAGTTGTCGCCACTGCTGTTGCCGC
>NZ_CAUEQY010000024.1 GCF_959020145.1 uncultured Bifidobacterium sp.
GATCAGAACACTTGAATGCTTTCGATGTACAGCTGGTTGCCCGGCAGGCTATCAAGTGGGACCCACAGCATGATGTCCTGCGTTTCCACGGCCTTGTCGAACTTGATGTCGGTCGTGCCGGAATCGTCAAACTCGAACTGCGCCACCTGTTCGCCTTGGGACGGGCTGTTTGTCGCATTCACGCGAATATATCCCTGACCACCGGAAGAACGAATTTTGATGACCATGCGATACGCCTTCTGCGGCTGGCTCAGATGCACGTAATATCCGTAGCCCTGCTGTCCGTCAGGATTCGACAGGAACTGACGATTGTCGATTTCGTATGCGGTCGTGTTTTCCGGCTGCTTCGGATCCGGCACTTTCTTCGACTGCTTATCGGCGGTCACGACCTTGTCCTCGGTTTTCTTGGGTTGCTTGGACGCCGTAGACTCGCCGGATGCCGGCGTATTGGCGGAAGCATCGGAAGAATCCTTGGAATTGGACGAATCGGTATTGCCGGACGTATCGGAATTGGAAGAATCCGCGGAATTCGCATCCGACTGATCTCCCTCGCCGAACGGCACTTCGTCAAGATTTATTTCCGGCCATGGTCCTTTTGAATCAGTCGTAACCGAATCTGAAGGCTGCATCAAACCATGAACTGCAAACCCAAGCGCAACCGCAACAACGATGACCGCCACGATAATCGCAACGACCTTCGTTTTCAGCTTGCCAAACAGTTTCGCGTCGGCAACGTCAGTATTCGCCGAAGCGGAAGAAGGATTCTTCGGCGTGAAGCTCGGCGGAACCGCGGCTCGACCGGCGGCATACGCGGCATCGATCGCCTCCTGCTCTGCTTTCAACGCACGGGCGGACTCCTCGCCGGGCTGAATGACCTGACCATCCGCGCCGATCACTGGAATGCGACCGGTTTTTTCCAACTGGGAATCGTCGGATGACATGCCATCGTCCGGTACGGAAACCCTGATGGGGAAGGAGAAGGGAGAATCGCTGGTGTCGGTCACGCCATCGATGTCTTCTTCGCTCAGCAGTTCACGGCCGCTGCTCCACAACGATTTCACCGCTCCACTGGTGGCCGCGACGCCTTTCGCCAAAGCCTCCTTGCCATCGGAAAAATCGTTATGCGGTTCGGGAGCCGTGAACGTCATTTCCGGAATGCTTCCAGCCGCTGCCAGCGTATCCGGCAGCGGGAGCACATCCTTCTCAAGAATCTGCAGTAACGGAACATTGGCGATTGAGCATTCCGAATCCATGGAAGGCAACGTGATATCCATGCTTCCCAACGATGACAGCGGTTGATACTCGCCAAGCAACGCTTCCAATTCCGCAATGGTTGCCATCGGAACGGTGGGGAAGCCGTCGTCCTCTTCAAGTTCGAGACCGCGCTTGCAGATCACGCGGAATTCCATCGGCGTGGTCGGCGCGAGCGCTTCAAGACGGAAATCCGTCGACAGCGTGGACGGGCGTCGGATCAGCATAGCGTACAACAGCGCTGAGATTTGACGGATCGCAAGCTGTTCCCGATTTTCCAAAGCCTGCGCGCGGGAAGTGTCGGCAAGCATGATGCTCACTGGAGCATCTGCGATCTGAATGCCGGAACGGGTCAGTCGCACCGTGTCGGTGCTGATGGAGAAATGCGTGAGATTGTCTTTTTGCAGCGCATGCAATGATTCGATGACTTCGCCAATGATGGAGCGCATGGCTGTATAGCTCAACGGCTGGTTGGCATTCAGCGCAAGATATTCACTGAGGGTCATGCCTTCGTCAAGCTGCGTCACCACCAGCGCGACCTGGCCGGCATGCTGGAGCTGCAGCACTTTCGTGAAGTGGGAATCATGCGAAATAGCCAGCATGGAAGCGGTTGCGTTGACTTCCTGCAATGCCTTGCTGCTGCTGACAATAAACAGCTGGCAATCCCGTGCGAGCACATGGTCGCTGGCCTTCCAGACCTGCAGTCCGGTTTCTTCGCGCAATGGCGAAACGAGCACGTAGCGATTGCTGATGGTATCTCCCAGCTGAGGTTTCATGGGTTCCTTCAACTTTTTGTAAACGTTTGTTCTGCCTATGGTCACTCGCCGTTTTCGGCGTCGCCCTGTTCCAGTCTATCGTTGGGGCTGGTCGGCTTGCGAAGTCCGGGAATACGTGAGGAAATCAGTGCGATCGCCTCCTTGAATTCCTCGGAACGTAGCAGCCGCAACATGCCTACGTAAACGATGAAGGTCACTATGGCCAGCAGTGCGGCACACGCCACTGCCTGAATCCAGTTCATATGACCGTCCACCGCTCCGATTTGGGCGCCGACAAGCTGGTAGACGCTGTCACGTACCGTCACGCCGATGAACATGGTAGCTACTGCCGCGCCAATCGATTTCAGATACGAGATGGCTATGCGCGGACCGTCGATATTGTTTTCGAATCGTTTGCGCAGCATGGCATACAGGATGGGGATCGGCAGTATGTAGCTCATGGCTCCTACCATGCCGATCATTGTCGTCCATTCGGTAGGGGGGAGTAGTTTCGCGCCGATGATCACGCTTACCGCTTGAATGCCCATGGCGAACAGCATGAAAATGAACGGCGATTTGCCGTCTTCGAAGGCATAGAACGTGCGCTGGATAATCAGATACGCGCTGGCGAACGGAAGTCCCACGCCAAGCGTGACCAACGGTCCCGCCATAAGAATCGCCTCTCTGACGCTCACAGACGGCAGCAACGCGAGAATGATCGGAACGGGCATCACCACGAAAGCGACCGCGAAATAGCACATGATCACACCCATATTGCGCAGCGCCTGGCTGAGATCGATGCGCGCTTCGGCGATATTATGATCGGCGACCGCACGGGATATTTTCGGGAAAATCGCGGTTGCCAGCGAAACGGCAATCAGCGAATACGGCAACATGTAAATCGTGTACGCGTTCTGGTATGAAGCATTGCCGGCCACGTCGAGCGGATTGATGCCGAACTGCTGCTGCGCGAGCATCGGCGCGTTAGTGGAGGTACGCGTGATTACGATATTGGCGAGCTGGTCGATTACGACAATGCCGACACTCCAAGCCGCGACCGGTCCCATAGAACGCAATCCAATGCCACGAAGGCCGAAGATGGGGCGGTATTTCAATCCGATTTTGGTCAGTGGAATGAACAGTACCAGCGCCTGGAATGCCACGCCCAACGTCCACGTGCCTGCGGTCAGGGCGATTTTGTCGGCGGTCCAAAAATCAAGCGGATGCTCGGTGGCACGGCCGAATAGCGCGATGAACGTGCCGAAGCCGATGCAGCTGATGATGTTCGCACCCACGGAACTCCACGCATACGCGGTGAAATGGTCTTTGGCCGCGAGAATCTGGCCGACCACCGTATATAGGCCGTAGAAGAAGATCTGCGGCATGCACCACAGGGTGAATGAGGTCGCCAACGCCATGGTTTCGGGGCTACCGTTCACATACAGCTTGGTGAGCAGCGGCGTGCATAGGGCCATCAGGATCGTCACCGCCAACAGCATGGTGATGGCAAGCGTGATGAGCTTGTTGAGTTTGGTTTCGGCGTCTTTTGCCTTCAACGTGCGTACGATCTGCGGCACGAGCACGGCGTTGAAAATACCGCCGGAAACCAAGGTGTAGATCACCTGCGGAATCATGGATCCGGCTTGGTAGGCGTTCGCCGCATAGCCGGTGGTGCCTAAAGCCCAAGCGAGCAGAATGGTACGGATTTGCCCGGTCACGCGCGAGGCCGCGGTGCCGGAGGCCATGATCAGTGAATTACGGCCAACGGAAGAACTCATTCGTCTGGATCCTTCTTACGGTGGAATTGGCGCCACAGTCCCAAAGCTCCAAGCAGCACGGCGATGCCGATGATGATGAAGCCGGTTTTGTCGCTGATCTGCAATGCGCTGGTGATGTGGGTGGTTTGTGTCGCTCCGAATGTGATGCCCTGCCTGTCCTGCAGGCTGAGCGTGGCGTCCGCGGTGCCGGAGGTGGCCACGCGGATAATGAACGCCACTTGGGCTTCGCCGTGCGCGGGCACTTCCACGGTGTCGAAACGCGAAGTGACGATCTGCATGGAGTTGGTCAATGATGAGACTTTTACCGTGACCGGATAGGGGTGGCTGTTGCTGATGGTAACGGGCATTTGCGCGGTTTCGCTGACCACGTTGACGTTTTCCGTCGGTGTGATGGCCACGCCGTTGATGAGCAGGGACGCCAGTTGCCCGGCTCCTTCCACCATGGTGCTTCCGGCTGGATTTTCGCCGCCTAGCGCGTGCAGGGCCATGATGCCGTGCGCGTTGACGAGCTGCCTGCGCCACGCTTTGAGGCCTGCGGGGGCCTGCTTGGCATCGTCGGCGACGTCGGTGAGGATGGACGCGTTGAATCGTTTGATGTCGTTTGTCGAGGCTGCCAGTGTGTTGAGCGTCTGCCTGAGATTGGCTTGCGTCGCATCATTGATTCCGTCGGATTGCGGCACGATCGCGGCTGCATCGTCGCCGCTCAAGGCGGGGTCGGCGTTGTTGAGCGTGTTCAGATCGGTGATGTTCAGCCATGGCGATTGTTCGACGTCCGTCATCAGTGCGTCCACGACGGCCGGATCAGAGTTGCCGTTCAGGCAGACCAGCAGATTGCGTTCCGAATACGGCTGCTCCATCTGGTAGAACGCGCTTTGCGCGACGAATCGCGCGAGACGCCCGGCCGTTGTTCCCTCGCCGTCCGCTTCGGCGTCGGCACTGGTCGCCTTGCCTTGTGCAAGGTTGGAAAGCACGCTTTGCGCGGTCAGTACGGTGATGTCGCCGGCGTCGGTGGTTACTACGGTCTTGCCGGTTTCCGCGGTGGCCGCATCATCCTCTTCGAAATCATGCGTGGCGATGACGGTGTCGTACCCCTGCTGCTTGGCTTTCGCCAGCGCGTCGGCGGTCCAATTGCCGGTGCCCTGCCATGCATACGTGGTCATACTCGCGTTCGGGTCACCCAACGCCGATTGATAGTTTTTCAAGGCCTGTTCGGCGTTCCATTGCGAGGTGCCGACGCCTGCCGAATCATAGGTTTTGCTGTCGTTCAGCGCGGAATAGGCGGTGATGTCGAACAGGGCCGGTTGCGTGATGCCGTCGACTTGCGTCGGCATCGGCATCGCCTTCAGATAGGTTGGATCGGCCACCACCTGCAGTTTGTCATGCTTGGTGAACGTCTGTTCCAGCGACTTGAGTCGTGCCTCGTCTTCTTTGCCGGGAACGGCGATTTTCGAGAGTTCCGCGGAGGTGACGCCACCTTTGTTGACGAGCTGTTCCAGCATGGTGTTGTCGGTGGTCCATCCTTGCGCTTCGAGCGGCTGCACGATGGTGATATTCATCGCGGGCGTGTCGGGGGTATTGATTCCAGCTCCGGTCCGTGTTGCGAAAGTGTGCGCTTCGTCTTGTTGAACGCCATTGGCCTCATAACTGAGCGTGACCGGTTTCGGCCCCCAGGAGTTGACGGACGCCAGCGTCTCCTGATTCGAGTCCGCGTCGATGTGCACGTTCGCCGAAGCTCCCGGTTGAAGCGCGGGAACCTCGCTCTGCCCAACGATATTGGGCGTGGGAATCTGCCCGATGCCTTCCGACCATTCCTGGATATCGTTGCGCGACACGAACGTGTAGAAGGCGTTCATGGCAAGGGTGAGCGTGCCTGAAGGGATTTCCTGATCGGTGGTGTTGGTCACCGTCGCGCTCAAATGATAGCCGGAAGTGTCGGTCAGCACGGCGGTGGAGGAGTCGATCGACAGCATGGTGCCGGATTGCGATTCCTGTGTTTCTTCGGCTTCGGCTTTCGGCACAGGTGCGTATAACAACATCAACGCCATGGTCATAACCATGGCGAGGATTGCCGAAAGCGCACGCATGCCGTGCGGAACGTTCCGTTGTGCGGGTTGATTCACCTTCACGCCTGTCTGTTGAGTTTCCTTGCGTACAACCATGCTATCTTTCGTTCGTTCGGGTAGCTGAGAACGTCGTCCAAATCAGCAAAATCCACCCAAATCGCGTCTTCCGCCTCATGATCCGGGTCGCCTTCCACCGTCAACTCGCCGCCGATCTGACGCAATGCGAAATGATGCACCAGCTTGTGCACGCGCTGGCTGGTTCCGGTGAACCAGTAGTCGATGGTGGCGATGGAATCGACCACTTCACCTAGGATTCCTGTTTCCTCGTGAACTTCGCGAACGGCGGTTTGCTGCGGTGTTTCGCCTTTTTCGATATGACCTTTCGGCAGGCACCATTCCAAATGTCCGCTACGCGAGTGGCGTGCGATGATCGCCACACGGCCCTTGTCGTCGAATACGAGACCTCCCGCCGAATATTCGCGCACTACCGGCAGTTCCTGCGCGTCGAGCGAGGCGAACGTGGTCGGACCGTCCGTGGCGCGCCGCTGCGGCATTATTGCCGGGGTGGGTGCGTTGGGCGTGATGATGGTCTCTTGCCGCAAGGAAACGGACTGCGATGTGTACAGCAGTTTGTCCGGTTCCATCGGATTTTGGGCATGGTCGTCCGCAGCATGGGCAAGCATGCGTGCAAGGTCTGCGGGCGTAATCATGATTCCAACCATACTCAATTCTGTGTGCAGGTGGGGTAACGGTATGCTGGTAAGGCAGAAACTTGTGGTGCCGGAAAGGGATGGCGTGAACTTCGAAGTGTGGCCAGAGGCCATTGAATTAGGGCGTATGTTCGCCGCGGAAGGCTATGAATTGGCGTTGGTGGGAGGTCCCGTTCGAGACCTGCTGTTGCATCGTAAATCGCATGATTTGGATTTTTGCACATCGGCGCGTCCTGAGCAGTTTGAACACATTTTGCGCCGTTTCGGGCGCGATGGCTTTTGGGATATGGGCCGTAAATTCGGCACGTTGGGCGCCATGCGCAGGCGTGAGGATGGCACGGAAGTGCAGGTTGAGGTAACGACCTACCGTTCCGACACGTATGACCCCGACTCGCGCAAGCCGGAAGTCAATTATGGCGACACGCTGGAAGGCGATCTTTCCCGCCGTGATTTCACGGTGAATGCCATGGCGTTGCGTGTGCCGGAATTGGAATTCGTCGATCCGTTCGGCGGCGCGAACGATTTGGCCAAGGGCGTGTTGCGCACGCCGGTCGATCCTCGCCAGTCGTTTGACGACGATCCGCTGCGCATGATGCGCGCCGTACGTTTCGTGGCGCAACTGGGCTTCCGTATCGAACCGGAAACCGCTGAAGCGCTGACCGACATGGTCGATCGCATTGAAATCGTTTCCGCTGAGCGCGTACGCGACGAACTGGTCAAAATGCTGCTGTCCGATCGCCCGCGCGCAGGTATCGAAGCGCTGGTCGATTCCGGTCTTGCCGATATCGTCTTCCCGGAAATTCCGGCATTGCAGCTCGAAATCGACGAACATCATCGTCATAAGGACGTGTTCGAGCACACCATGATCGTCATTGATCGTGCGGTTGCCCTCGAAACCGGCCCGGACGGCCCTGTGCCGGCACCGGATCTGACGTTGCGTTTGGCCGCGCTGATGCACGATATCGGCAAGCCGAAGACGCGTCGTTTCGAATCGGGTGGCAAGGTGAGCTTCCATCATCATGATGCGGTCGGCGCGAAAATGACCCGCAAGCGCCTTAAGGCATTGCATTTCGACCATCATATGGTCGAGGACGTCAGCGAGCTGGTCAATCTGCACTTGCGCTTCCACGGCTACGTGGAGGAGCCGTGGACGGATTCCGCGGTCCGCCGTTACGTCAAGGATGCGGGTCCGCTGTATGAGCGCCTGAACCGCCTTACGCGTGCCGACGCGACCACGCAGAACAAGCGCAAGGCCATGGTGTTCTCGTCGGCGATGGACGAGATGGAACAGCGCGTGCGCGATTTGAAGAAGAAGGAGGATTTCGACGCGATCCGCCCTGATCTGAACGGTGACGAAATCATGCAGCTGCTCGGCATTGACCCGGGGCCGCTGGTTGGCAAGGCGTACAAGCACATGCTGGAATATCGCCTCGATAACGGCCCGGTCGAGCGTGATGTCGCTGTTGCCGAGTTGAACCGTTGGTATGAGGAACAGCAGGCCGAGTAGTCTGCTTGCTGACCTCACGATTTGGATTCTATGACCGCACGATTCGATTTTTCGGGCAAAAATAGAATCGTGCGGTCAGTCGGTTCCGAAAAGTGCGGTTTCGGGGGTATTCTCTGGAGGATTTCGCCCGCGATTTAACCCACGAATATAAGAATTGACCTCACGATCTTGATTTTCAGTGAAAAATCGAAATCGTGAGGTCAATCCGAAAATCTGCAAATCAAAAAATCTGCAAATCACACGGCGTCGTGTTCGGGGGCCTTCTGTACGTCGGTCATCTTGTCGACGGTAACGCATCCCTCGAAGCTGTCGATCTCCTTGCCGGCGGTCGGCACCTTCTTCTGATTCTGCAGATTGTCGAAAGTCGCGCCAACCACAACGTCGATCAGCATATCCTCACGATCGTCCATCACCATCGTCGCGTCGGTGAAGTTGCTGTTCACCGTGTACGCCTGATTGATGGCGTTCTTGCCGAAGATGATCATCGTGCGTTCCACTTTGGAGCTGGTGTAGTTGCCGGCTGCCTGGGTGTTGAACTCGCGGTTCTGCAACGCGCTGCTGACGGCTTGCGCGAAGCCGGCGAATTCAGTGCCGTTGAGCACGCGCACGGTGATGTTGCGGTTTTCCACGTACTTGCCTTTGCTGCCGTCCTGTTCCTGTGCTGCGCAAGGGGCCTGCTGGCCGTAATTCGGCTGTACCGCGGCCGACTTGACATTGCCCAATCCTCCAACATGGAAGAAGAACAGCAGGGAAATCACCAATGCGATCGTCAAAATGGTGCCGGTGATGGTGAACACCACCTTTTGACGGCGGCGAATGTACTGTTTGCGCGCGGCGCGCTCGTCGTTAGCCTGAGTCATGTACGAGTCCTTCTCCAAAAATCGGTTGACTTCAACCTTACTGTTACGCGATGATATGCACAATCGGATGGGCCGGTGCCTTGGTGGCGATGATGCGGTCGACGCAACGGCTTTGTTGCCATGCCGACTGCACGGCGCGTGCCGCATCGTCGGTTGGCACGAATGCGATTACGGAAGGGCCGGATCCGGAGACGAACGCCTGCTTGGCGCCTGCCTGCAACGCTTCGTCGATCGCCTGTCCGCTGCGTGGATGCAGTGAGATCGACGCCTGTTGCAGATGATTGTTGTCGGTTGCGCCGGCGCCGATTTGGTCGAACATGGCATACACTTCCGGCGTGCGCAGTTCCGCCTGATACGCGCCGACCAGCAGACGGCCTGCAAAGCCCTGATCCGTCAGTTCCAGCACGGCGTCGCTGTTTTCGCTGAGTTGTTCGATCTGCTCGCCGAAGCCGGTGCCTCGCGCATAGCCTCCGGTCAGGCAGAACGGCATATCCGCGCCCAATGTGGCGGCAACCTGTTGCAACCGTTCAATGGACCAATCAAGATTCCATAGCGTGTTCAATGCCAGAATCGTGGCGGCCGCATCCGCGGAACCTCCTGCCATGCCCGCGCCAACGGGAATGCGTTTTTCGATGTTCAACGCCACATCCGGTTCATGGCCGCTCGCTTCGGCCATGGCGAACAGGGCGAGCACGGCATGGTTGCGTCGCATGTCGCTGCCGGAGGAGGCCAGATCGCCAAGATAGGCACCTTCAAGATTCAGGGAGAAACCGGATCCGGGCTTTTTGCGACTGGTGGTGACGGTGTCGTACACGCCGACGGCGCAGTAGATGGTGTCGAGCTCGTGTCGGCCACCCCATTCGCTGCGTGGCCTGCCTACGTGCAGGGTCAGATTCGTTTTCGCCGGGCAGTCCACGCTGACCGTGTTGATTGCGGTGTTGGTGTCGCTCATGCTTGCGACACCTCGCCCACGGCTCGTGCCAATGCCACGAATTCGTCGATGGCAAGCGTTTCGCCACGGCGCGTCGGATCGATGCCCGCCTGCTCGAACGCTTCGGAGGGCACGATCTTCTTCAACGCGGCATGCAGGGTTTTGCGCCTCTGGCCGAATGCGGCGTCGATAAGACGGAACACGTTTTCGCGGTCCACTACGGAACCGTCGGGATTGTTGGCCGAAGGCGTGTGCCCGCCCTCATATCGTTTGAACAGCACCAGCGCGGAATCCACATTCGGTGCCGGCCAGAACACATTGCGCCCGATAATGCCCACACGTTCCGCGGTACCATACCAAGCGAGCTTCACGCTTGGAGTGCCGTAGATCTTTGAACCGGGCTTTTCGCTCAGTCGGTCCGCGACTTCCTTCTGCACCATCACGAGGAACGTGCCGAGATTGTCGAAACGTTCCAGCAAGGTCAGCAGAATCGGCGTGGCCACGTTGTATGGCAGATTGGCGACCAGTGTAAATGAATCATCATTTTGGAAATCAGGCAGATTTTCCGGCGTCACGGTCAACGCATCGCGATTGACCACGCGGAAACGATCCACCGCATCCGGCATGAATTCGGCGATGGTGCCGGGCAGTCGTTCCGCAACGGGCGGGTCGATCTCCACGGCGGTCATCGTGGCGCCGGTTTCCAAAATCGCCAATGTCAGTGAACCGAGTCCAGGTCCGACTTCCAGCACATGATCGTCGGCGGTCACACCTGCCTCGCGCACGATACGACGAACCGTGCCCGGGTCGATTACGAAATTCTGCCCGAATTTTTTCGTCGGGCTGATACCGGCCTCGGCCGCGATACGCCGAATGTCGGCAGCCCCCAACAGGCGGCCTTGCGCGGTTTCGTCGGTTGCGTTGGTTTCGTTCGCGTGTTCTGTCATTACCTCATTATCCGTTCAACTGGTATGAAAAGTGTGCGCTGTTGCGTTTGCGTATTGTTGCGATCGGCGTTGTTTAATACCATCCGACCTGCTCGGAATGCTCCCATGCCTTCGACGGGCTGCCGTAGCGTTGCGCGATGTAGCTCAGGCCCCAGTCGATCTGCACGGCCGCATCGTCACGCCAGTTTGCGCCGAATGCCGCCATTTTGCTGCCAGGAAGCGACTGCGGGATGCCGTAGGCTCCGGAAGATGCGTTTTCCGCATACCACAGCCAGCTCGATTCACGCGTCCACAGTTTCACCAGATCGGTCCAGTTTTGCCCGGTCCAGCCATATTGCGCCGCGGCTCCGGCCGCGTAGGCCTGTGCCTGCGCGGGGGAGGGGTGATAGAGGCGGCATCCTGCCGAAGGATCGGAAGGTTGCGGTGTCGGGGTGGGCGTCGGATCCGGCGTGGGGGTCGGGTCAGGCGTTGGCGTGGGGGTCGGGTCTGGAGTTGGCGTCGGATCCGGGTCCGTTTTCGATCCGGAATCGTCCTTCTTGTTGTCGTCTGAATTATCCGTATTGCCGGAATTACTGTTCGAATCGTCTTTCTTGTCGGAATTATCGGAATTGTTGTTCTTGTTCGAATTGTCGTTCTTTCCGGAATTATCGGAATTGCCGGTATCTCCGGAATTGCCGGATCCGTCATCCGATCCCGAATCGTCGGAAGATGCTGCCGGTCCTACTGCGATAATCTGATCGAGGGCGATTTTCGTGGTCGTTTCGTTGGTCAGCGTCTCGCTTTCCTTCTCGCCGTCCACATACGTGACGTCGTACGTTTGCTGGATTTCGCCGTCCTCGCCTTCCTGCCTGACTACGACTTCGCCGGGCTGCAGGCTGGGATCGACGATGGTTTGCGTGCCGAAAGGCACCGCTTTCGTGCGTGTTTCCTCGCCGTGCGTCACGCGGCGGACGCGCAGGATCGTTTCGCCGTTGTCTTTTTCGACGCTGACGCGATCCTCCTTGTTCAGCGTGATGCCTTTGGAGTCAAGAATGGAGGCCGCCGGCAGTTTGCCATTCGGCGATTCGGAGCTTTGCCCGTCTGCGATGACGGTGACCGGCCCGTTTTGGTTGATGATCAGTCCGCCGGTGAGTTTGTTGTACACGTTGTCGATATTGACGGTGACTTTTGCCGCGTCTGCTTCGTTTTGTTCGAAGAATCCGATCAGCTGTTCGGCGCTGGTCGCCACTGTCCAGAAGGGCACTTCCTGCCCGTTGATGGTGATGGTGGTCTGGTAGGCGCTTCGTACCGTCACCACGTCATGGTTGCTCAGCATGCTGGTGGGGCTGGTGGATTCCACGAGATCATGCGTTTTGACCTTCACGCCGCGTTCCTGCAGCAGACGGTCGACGCTCATCGCGTATGTGGTTACGGTGGTGGTTTCGCCATCGATGGTCAGAGCCACGGTTTTGCGCGCGCCTACGCCGAATGCGAGCGTCGAGGCGAGCGTCAACGAGACCACGCATGCCGTCACTCGAACACGCCGAAGCGTCACGAATCTCCGGGGGGTCCACCTTCTTGTCATACGTCCTCTTTCCAGCGACTGCCTACATCGCCGTCATTGTAACGGTCAGATCGGGACGAATGGCATGGTTTCCGCTGGCTTTATCTATACCGCCACATTTTCGAGGAAAAGGAGTAAAGAAAAAAGGGGGCAGGAGAGAAGGGGATGTCCTGCCCCCTGCCCGGACGAGGCAGGTTGGGGGAAGCCTCGTCCGGTCGCCAGAAGCCATAAGTTGGGGGAAGGCTTCTGGATCACTTACCCATGGTAAGAGGTCAAAGCCCGTCAAAACGGGTTTCGAGCCTCCTGTCGGGATCGAACCGACGACCTGCCGCTTACAAGGCGGCCGCTCTGGCCATCTGAGCTAAGGAGGCTTGTGCCGCTTTCTAGCATAATGCATAAAAACGGCAACGATTGAATAGCATAACCAGCGTGCCCGATACCGTCAACTTGGAACTGCGCTTTGGCTGGCACGCTGGCGAGTAGGGGGGTATAATTTTTCGATTATGAGGATTGCGTAGGGCTGATCACTCGCCAGTGGTGTTGGAGATCGGATCCTTGTCGGAGCCGATGGAGGGCATCACGCCTTCCTTGCCGATGTCGTCGGACTTGATTCCGATGGCCTCCAGCAGGCCTTCCTCAATGGTCTCCTGCGCAGTGCTCAACTGGTTCATATCCCAGAACTTGCCGTTGATGGTCACCGTTGGGGTGGTCATGCTGTCTTTGTAGGTTCCGGACGTGTTCCACAGTTCGGAGCGCTTCGGCGTATAGGTGTCGATGGCGTCAAGCCAATCCTGGTAGTCGCGGCCGAACGCCTTGTCCGCCACATCCTCGGAAACTCCCGAGGCGATCATCTGTTCCTTGATCTGATCGTCGCTGACGGACTTGTAATTCGAGCTTTCCTCAGGCTGGAAATCCTCGGCGTACATTTTTTCGAGGAAGGTGATCAGATGGCTCGGATCGCTGTCATGCTCGGCCAGATAGATCGCGGCATTCGCTGCGCGGCTTGAATAATCGTCGGTGGACCACTTGTCCATAAACGCCATGAAATGCAAATCAAGATTGATCTGACCCGCGTCGACCATCTTCTGCAGATCCTCATCAAGCTGGCGATGCAGATTGCCGCAGCCCGGGCACAGGAAGTCCATGTAGATCGCAACAGTCGGTGCGCCTTCGACGGACTTGCCGTAGCCATCCTTCGAAATCAGCAATCCGCCCTTCTTATCGACGAGCTTAGGGGTGTTTTCGACTTGCTGCAGCTTGTCGTACGCTTCTTCCACGGTCTGGGTGGAAGCCTGCGTTTCGGTGTTCTTGTGCATGTTGTGATACACGGTGAACGCGCCGATCGCCACCAGGATCACCAGCACCGCCATCACGATGGCGCCGATGAGGGTCTGCTGCTTGCGCTCCTTCTCCATCTGTTCGGCGCGAGCCTTCATCTCCGCGGCCTCAGCGGCCCTACGCTCGGCGCGGCTGGCGCGCTTCTGCGCATCCTTACTGTTCTGGGCCATCCACATTCCTTTCGATGTTCACATCACGATGCTGTGCACCATAGTAGTGTGGGCACGCTATTGCTGAATGAAGTATTTCGTAAAAGCTCACGTTGCCATACTACGTGCGATTATCTGATGTTTTTCTGATGATTGCAAACGTTTGCCGATTTTTGATTTTCGCTGCGTATTTCGTGAGATGGCGTCACTACATATCGTACGATTCGGCAGTGGTGCCGGATTTCGGGCGGCCGCGCAATGCGCCGGCACCCAATCGCAGCACCAATGCTCCCGGAGCGAGGGCGCATACCAGCCAGCCGATGGCGCAGCAACCGGCCTGGGCGACGCCGCTTTGCGAAACCGGCCCTTCAATCCAGGTCGGCAGCGGAATCGTGAATCCGAATATCGACGTATCAACCATGGCAAACGGCAGTTGCAGCGTGACTGTGGCAATCGTCAATCCTAATGCGGCGATGACCGCCATGATCAGTGCGCGTGGCACCGCATAACCCAGCCCCTTGAGCACATGCCAAGGCAGCGTGGCGGCGCGAGCGAACCAGTCGGAAGCCCTGCGGCTGCCCCCACGGCGGCCTTCGCGTTCCAGCTGCGCCTCCATATTGAATCCAATGGTGGCGAGCAACCAGGCCAGCAGCGCGCCCGCGATCAGGGCGATCCATGGCGAGAACAGGCCGCATACGGCCACAGGAATCGCCATCAGCACGCAGAGGGGCACGCCTCTGCCTAGCAGTTCGCCGCGTTGCACGTCGGCCGGATTCGGCGGCTGCAGTACACTCTGCGGCACGTTCGGGTTGAGCGGCGCGGCCGGAGTGACCGGTGCGGTTGGCACGGCAGATGTTTGCATGTCTTGTGGCTGCGCACTTTGCGCCATTTCAACCGATGCGTTCGGTATTACGGCAGGAGGCCGCTGGTTGGCGATGCGCTGCAATGCAGGTTTGATGGCCGGGTCGATCTGTGCGGCCTCTTGAGCGGGATTCCAAGCGTCCTGGACCGGCATCACCCGCGTGGATTGCGGTGTATCTTGCGGCAGCACACTGGTATCCCCACTATTGACAGGCAGCACGCGCGTGCCGGTGCCAAGAGGAATGGTTGCGGTATGCGCGTTGATATCCATGACCGAGGTGCCGACATCGGGCGCATCGGCAATAACGGTATCGGTTATGTCAGCAATAACGGTTGCGCCGATTGCCTGCGTGGCCTCAACGAATTGCGGCAAGGTGCGTGTGCCGATGGCGTCTTCTCCCGTCACATAGTCTAACGCCCGCCAAAGCATTCGTGGATTGTCGGGCGATCCATCAAAAGGGAGCATCGCCTCCGACCCGGCACTATCGGCGGCATCCGAAGTATTCCCCGAAATCCAAGCTTGCGGATTCAACGCATCCAACGCAATCGCCTGCAACAACTCGTCTGGAGTGCAACGTTTCGTACGATCCGGATCCAACGCCGAACGGAACGCGGCCATGGTCCCAGCCGGCAATCCCGCCAAATTCGCGCTTCCCGCGGCAGCACGCTCCAATACCGCCATCATCGGTTTCGTGCCGAACACCGGCTCGCCAGTGGCGGCAAATGCCAGCACGCTCGCCACCGACCACCAATCGCTCATCTCATCGGATTCGGCACCGTCGATGATTTCCGGCGCGATGAATCCAGGCGTGCCCATCACCAATCCGGTACGAGTCACATGACTTTCGCCCTCGCCCATGGCAATGCCGAAATCCACCAATACCGGTCCGGTATTCGACACCATCACATTCGTCGGTTTGATATCGCGGTGCACAATCCCGGCCGCATGCACAGCCTTCACCGCCTCGATCAGCTTGCGTCCCAACCGTTCCAAATCATCGCCCACATACCGGCCGTTGGCGCGCACATCTTCACGTAGATTCTTGCCCTCGATCAGCTCGGTCACAATGAAGGCCAGAGCATCATCCAATTCCATATCCACAATGCCGCACACGCCCGGATGACGCACTTTCTGCAGCGCCATAGCCTCCCTACGCAGGCGCTCGCGTGCGGTCAGCTGATCGCGGGAGCGTTCGCTGGACGCATCGTCCTCGGCAAGGGAATCGCGCAAAATTTTCATCGCATACTGGTGTCCGCCGTCATCGCGCACGCGCCAGACCGATCCCATCGCCCCCGATCCAAGCCGGGAAATCAACGTGTATCCGCCAACGAGGCTGCCTGCCTCCAGATTCAATGCGCTTAAGTCGCTCATGGCACCCATGGTACTTGCCTTACGTAAGTTGCCGCTGGAACAGCTCGCTGTAGTGTGCCGAAAATATCGCAGGAATTGCGATTATGGAGTTGGAAGCGCAATGAAGATCGATGATTTCCGCAATCAAGGCAAGGATGTTGCAACAATCTGCGGATGAGCGCACATTGTGCCAGATGCATGCGCGCAACGGGATTATATGTGCACGAATGGTAGTTTTACATGCGCAGGTGGTATGCAGATTATGCACGCGAAACGACAGGCTGGGAAAAATCAGGGTGCTTTTTTCGCGGATTTTGGTGAAATCGAAACATCGACATGAAGAAGTGTCTTCACTTCTGGAAATTGCGTGACGCGGGGCAGCGTTGCATGATTTCTGGTTTCGATGAGGAAATCGGAGCCTGCATGTCGTTTGGTTATGAGAATCAAGGAGGAGGCAGACCATGCTGCAAATCAACATGGCTGACGTCATGAACGTTATCGGTTCGTTGACGCCGTACCTGATTGCGATTGGCGTGCTATTTGTGCTCGCGCTGATCATTACTTTTGCCGTCAACAAGAAGACGGTGAAGGAAGTGGCGACCCGTAAGATCATCCACTCCGAGTCTTGGCTTGTGGCTTTGGTCGGCATTGTCGTCGCGGTTTCCATGATGCTGTCCGGTCCGCTGTCGACGCTGCTCAACAACGCGACCATCACCAAGTACATGCTGTCTGACACCACTGTTTCCAAGGCCAACGAGCTGGCCAAGGAAGTGCAGTCGGAA
>NZ_CAUEQY010000025.1 GCF_959020145.1 uncultured Bifidobacterium sp.
GACGACGTGACATGGCTGATCGGGCCGGGCGATCGTTTCGGCATCGTCGGCGCGAACGGTGCCGGAAAATCGACGTTATTGAAGATTCTTGACGGCACGATCACCCCCACTGTAGGTCATGTGAATATTGGCAAAACCGTGAAATTCGCGGTGCTTTCACAGCGTCTCGACGAATTGGAGAAGCTCGGTAAATACAAGATCAAGGAAGTGCTGAGCCGTTACAAGCCGAGCTATATCGTGGACGGCAAGGAAACCACGCCGGGGCAGATGATGGAGCGTCTCGGATTCGAGTCGGCGCAGCTGATGACGCCGATCAAGGACCTATCGGGTGGTCAGAAGCGTCGTATGCAGTTGCTGCTGATCCTACTGGACGAGCCGAACGTGCTCATCATGGATGAGCCCGGCAATGATCTCGACACCGACATGCTCGCCGTGATGGAGGATCTGCTCGACACTTGGCCGGGAACTCTGATCGTCGTCTCCCATGACCGGTATCTACTCGAACGTGTCACCGATCAGCAGTTCGCGCTGATCGGCGGCAAGGTGCGCCACCTGCCCGGTGGCGTGCAGGATTATCTGGACATGACTGAGGCCATCAAGAACGGCAAGAATCCGTTTGCGGACGAAAAGGCAGGTGCCGGCAAAGGCAAGAGGGGCGGTTCCGCTGGGACTGCCGGTTCCACGACCGAAGGCACCGCAGGCAACTCCGCAAGTGGGTCTGCGACTGCTGAAACCGCATCTTCCGCGCCTTCTACGCCGAAACTTTCCGGCAAGGCCTTTCACGAAGCCTCCAAGCGCGTATCGGCAATCGAGCGCAAACTCGCCAAACTCGAAGAGCAGAAAGCCGATCTTGAGCAGCAAATGGCCGCGCACGACCCCAGCGACTACGAGGGCCTAGGCAAGCTCAACGACCAGCTTCAAGCCGTCACCGACGAGTCCGAAGAACTTGAACTCGAATGGATGGAACTCTCCGAACAGCTCGAGTAGCATTCGTATCGCCCGCGTCAATTACCGGACAGGGTGTGCATGTTGTGGCGGCGGCGCAGCTCCTCCATCGTTTCCGGTGAATGTTGGCCATTCGTGCGACAGCGATGCGTGGCATTCCATGTGCCAATGTCATATTCTTGTTATTGCAGGAAACCTTAGCTGTTCTTGTCGGAGAGACCAATGGAGGTGCCTTATGAATCAAGTGATGCGAAGAAGCGCCTGTTGCTTGTTGTCCAGCTTGTTGTTGTGGTCATGCGTTGGCTGCACGAAAGCTGCACATGAAAGTTTCGGTGATGGCTCCGTACAGAGCGGCAGCGAGAATGATGATGCCGCAAAACAGGCATATAAAGCATTTACTGTGGACGCTCTGGACCGTGTCGCCGTCGATGATCTCAATAGCTCGGGCAAACTGGTTCTAGTAAACAAGCTGGGTGCGAAATCCGTACATGGCGATGATGCTATTTCATTTACAAAAACAGTTGATGACAGCAATATGTATTATGTCATCTCCATGTGTAAGCAGAAGGAGCAGGCTCCCTATTCGTTTGTTCTCTACAAAGATGGACAGCCACACACCCTAACCACTAGGGAGGCCTGTACATCTAACGGAATAGAAACGATCTCTCTCCCGGCAAAGAATTTCCCAGATGCCACCTCATTGTCCATTATCAATATCGGCAATACGGATCTTGTTGTTTCCGTATATGAAGTAAAGGAACCCCATCATGAATAATTTCAGTCATAATGCTCCCTGTCGTGCTGCCATCATCATGGTTTGTGGCATCACGATGAATGCTACTGGGCTAGTTGTTGCAAAACTGGCCGATTAGGTAGATGGGGTAGTAGGTGATGTTGTGGTCGGTTTCGATGTTGCCGGGGCCGAAAACTAATCCTTGGTGAAGGTGATAACTTTCCTCTGCCAACACATTATTAAGCGCTCGATGAACCTTGTTTGATATCTTCTTGCGCCTTGCGAACGTCTATGAGACTGTTGTTTTGCGCAAAAGATGCTACTGCAGCTGGCATGCCTCCAATGATCAGATATTTTCTGAATATCGCAGATCTGACAACAAAAAGGGCTTTCCCGCGTTGAAACGGGAAAGCCCTGTAGGTTTGGGATTAGGCTGATTGGATCAGCGACCGGTGATTTCGGAGCCGAGCACCTTTTCGCTCAAGGCCTTCGGACCGCGCGTCACTGCGACCGCGCCGGAACGAACCAGCTCGATAATGCCGTAATGCTCCAAAAGCCCCAGCAGCGCATCAATCTTGCCTTCGGCACCGGTGGCTTCGATGGTCAGCGATTCCGGATTCACATCGACCACGCGCACGCGGAACAGACGCACGATCTCAAGCACGTCGGAACGGTTGGATTCGTCGGCAGTTACCTTGATAAGCACCAGTTCGCGCTCCACAGTGGTGTTCGGATCCAAATCCACGATTTTCAACACATGCAGCAGCTTGTTGAGCTGCTTGATGATCTGCTCGAGCGGCACCTCATCCACATCGGCGGTCACCGTGACACGCGAAATGTCAGGACGCTCGGTGGGGGAGACGGACAGCGAGTTGATGTTGAACGCACGACGGGCGAACAGGCCGGCAATACGTGCCAGCACGCCCGGACGGTTCTCTACGAGCACGGAAAGCGTATGGCGCTTGGAACCCGGCTGAGATGCAGGATACATTGGTAGACCCTTCCTTACTACTTACTCGTTTGCTCGTTTACTCGTTGTCGGCAGCGGCTTTCGGGCGCTGCAGCGGCTTGATTCCGGGCATATAGGTGACATTGTCGTTGGAATCGCCAGCTGCGACCATCGGCCACACCATAGCGTCCTTCCACACGCGGAAGTCGATAAGCACCGGGCGATCGTTGATTTCGTTGGCCTTCTTGATCGCCTCAATGGCTTCTTCTTCCGTGAACGCACGCATGCCGATGCAACCGTACGCTTCGGCAAGCTTCACGAAATCAGGAACATCCACGATTTCCGGCGTATTCTCTCCATCCATCAGATTGGTGGCGGAATAATGCTCGCCGTAGAACAGGGTCTGCCACTGACGAACCATGCCATACACGGAATTGTTCAGCAGCGCGATCTTGACTGGCGTGTGATCGTGGAACGCGGTCGCCAGCTCTTCAGACGTCATCTGGAAGGAACCGTCGCCGTCAATCAGCCACACCGGCTTCTCGCCCTCATGGAAACGTTCGGAACCGACACGGGCGCCGATGGCGGCCGGCAGTCCGTAACCCATGGTGCCAAGGCCGCCGGAGCTCAGCCAAGAATGCGGCTTCTCGAAATCGATGAGCTGCGTGGCCCACATCTGATGCTGGCCCACACCGGTAACCCAAATCGTGTCAGAATCAGCCAGGTCGGAAAGCTGCTTGATGACCCACTGCGGAGCGAGCGAACCATCGGTCGGCTCGTCCCACTTGATCGGGTACTTTTCACGCCAATCGTTGATGATCTCCCACCAATGCGAAGTGTCAGGCTTGCCATGCACGGCCTGCTCGCGCTTGATTTCCGGAATGAGATCCTTCAGCACGGTTGCCACATCGCCAACGATCGGCACATCCGGCTGACGGTTCTTGCCGATTTCCGCCGGATCGATATCAATGTGAATCACACGTGCACCCGGAGCGAAAGCGTCAAGCTTGCCGGTTACACGATCGTCGAAACGAGCGCCGATCGCAACAAGCAGATCGCAACGCTGCACGGCACCGGTAGCGGCAATCGTGCCATGCATGCCAAGCATGCCAAGCACCTTCGGATCGGAATCAGGCACAACACCGCGTGCGGGCAGCGTGGTGACGATCGGAGCGTTCGTGACTTCCGCCAGCTCCTGCACGAGCTTGCCGGCATCGGAACGTGCCGCGCCGCCGCCCACATACAGCACCGGACGGTACGACTGCTCGAACAGCTTCGCAGCGTCGGAAAGCACACGGCCGTGCGCCTTCGTGGTGGGATTGTAGCCGGGCAGAATCATGCGCTGCGGCCACGAATAGTACATATCGCCGGTCTGCGCGGTTTTGGTGACGTCGACCACCACCGGACCAGGGCGGCCGGAACGTGCCACATAGTGCGCTTCAGCCAGCACACGCGGAATGTCCTGCGCACGCGTGACCAGATAGGAGTGCTTGACCACCGGGTAGGTTGCGCCGACGATATCGGCTTCCTGGAAGGCGTCGGTGCCAATGGCGTTCACGCCGACCTGGCCGGTGATGACCACCATCGGCACGGAATCCATGTTCGCGTCGGCGATCGGGGTGATCATGTTCGTGGCGCCCGGGCCGGACGTGACGATGCACACGCCGACCTGACCGGTCGATACGGCATAGCCTTCAGCCGCATGACCTGCGGCCTGTTCGTGGCGCATCAGCACAAAACGGAAGCTGGTTTCATCATTGATTGCATCGTATACCGGCAGAATCGCGCCGCCTGGAACGCCGAAAACATCCTTGACGCCCAGATCTTCCAGCGAACGTACCAGCGCTTCGGCGCCGGTCATCTTCTCGCCGTCAACAATGGTCTGCTTTTCAGTGGTTGCGGCTGCCTTGGGCATGCCGCTGAATGCCTGCAGGGGCGTAGGTAACACCATGTTCCCTCTCATATTCGCTCGTGGAACTTTCTTACAGGGGTATGCTGCCGCGTTTCGGTGCACGCAATCAGCCGAACCCCATCATCGGAAAGCGGCGCAATCGCTTGTGGCGACTTGCGAATCGCAATCCTTCGCTAGTAATCAGTCTATGCTATCGGCTGACAGGAGAATATGCCGGATTCGTGCCATATTCTGGCGTATTGCGTTCCGCGGCGGTATGAGAGGGCGGATTCGTAGCTGCTTGTTATCTACCTGCGACTACTTACTGGTGTTTTCGCCGTTGCTGCCGTTACTTTCGTTGCCGCTGTGCTTGTGATGATGTTTGCGATGCTTACGGACGTTTTGTGCTTCAGGCTTGCGATTGTCCAGTGCCTTCCAACCTTTTTCGGCTGCGGCGAGTTGCGCCTTGCGTTTGCTGGTGCCTGTGCCGGTGCTGATGATTTCGTCGCTTTCGCCCAGCATGACGTTCGCAGTGAACACTTGCGCATATTCCGGACCGGAAACCGACATCTGGTAGCGCGGTTCGCCGAAGCCCATGCCATGCGCTTTGACGGTAAGCGAGGTTTTCCAATCGAGGGCTGGGCCTTCCGTCGCGACTTCCGCAAGCGTTTCGTCAACAAGATGATGCACAACGCGACGTGCCTCGTCAATGCCATGCTGAATGAACGTCGCACCGATCAACGATTCGACGATATCGCACAGAATCGAGCTTTTATCAGCGCCGCCCTGATCGCTTTCGCCATGACCGAGCAGAATGTACGGGCCTGCATTGAGCTTTTCGCGAGCGATTTTGCTCAAGGATTCCTCGGAAACGGCTTTCGCGCGCATTTTCGCAAGCTGCCCCTCGTTCATGTCGGGGTGTGCCTTGTACAGGGTTTCCGTGGAGACGAGCTCAAGCACGGCGTCGCCAAGGAATTCCAAACGTTCATAGTTTTTTGCGCCCGGATTCTCGTGCGAGAAGGAGCGGTGGGTGAGCGCTTCGACCAGCAGGTCGGGTTCGAGCGTGGTGCCGAGCGCTTCAAGCAGTGCGTTGGCGGTCATCTCGCCTTCGGAAACGGCGGATGCGTCGGCGTTGTTCTGGGTCATAATCGTCCTCGGTTTCGTAGTGGGTATGCGACGGCGAAGCTCGCCGCGCTGTTCGGGACGTTGCGTACGTGGCAACAAGCCAGCGAATCTGGCCGATTGCTATGCAAACAACGATCCCGTTCAGTCTACTCTCCACCCATGTCGAGGCGGAAATGCAGGGAAATGCGCGGATACTAGGTGGATGCGATACTTGGCGGATGCGAGGTGAGATGGTCGGGTGCATGCGAATGCATATGGCCAAGTGCGCAGCCTGAAATATACAAAACCCTGCCACCCGTCGATGGCAGGGTTTCAATGCTTCATGCCGTTACTCGGCAGCCACTCACTTGGTGTGGATGGAGCGGACAGCCTCGCGGTACACGCGGCCGCGGTAGGCGCCGCAGCTCGGGCAGGCCATGTGCGGCAGCGCCGGAGCGCCACAGTTCGGGCAGGTAACGGTCTGGGCGGCCTTGGCCTTCCAGTTTGCGCGGCGAGAATGAGTATTCGCGCGCGAGGTCTTGTACTTAGGCAGTGCCATTGTGTTTCCTCTGTTTCGTTCGAACGATTGAGCTTAAGCGTTCAGTATCTTAACTTGTGCTCCGTACAAATTGCAAAAACCGAGCAAAATCAGCCCTGCCAGCACCCGGATGGACCTTACTCGTTGCCTTCCAGCCGGGCCTTCAAGCCTTCCAAAGCGGCGAAACGAATATCGGTCACATCGTGATGATGGTCCGGATCCTCGTTCAGATCGGCGCCGCACTGAGAGCACAATCCCAAGCAATCAGGCTTGCACAGCGGCTGCAACGGCAGTTCCTCGACCAACGTGTCGCGCAGAAGCGTCTCAATATCGGCCCAGGATCCGCCTTCAAGCAGCGGATACGAATCCTCCGACTCGTCTTCGCCGGCGATAATGTCGACTTCCTCTTCCTTGACGCCGCCCTTGCCGTTTTTGCCGCCCTTGCCGGACGCAACGCTTGCGGACTTGTCTTCATATGGGAAGAACGAAGTGACGTTCACCGTCCAATCGCGCTTGATCGGTTTCAGACAGCGGGTGCATTCGGCGTGCACGGGGGCACTGATGCGGGCGTTGAAAATCAGGCCGTCGACAATGGAGTCGAACGAGCCGACAACGGTCACATCCGCACCCTCCTCAACGCCGACGATCTCATCGCCGATGCCGCTCGGTGCGGGGAACGTTGCGTCGATCTCCTTGCTTTGCCCGGCTCGCGAGGCGACTTGCGCCACGGAAATCGCCCACGGGGAATCTTCGATACGTGCCATGTTCAGCCTTCCATTCAGCTTTCCGGATAGTCGTTTGCGTCAAGATGCGGCACATGCGTGCTCGCTTCGTGCTGGCGATCATACAGTACGTTCAATCCCGCCTGCACGTCGTTGCCAAGCTTGCCGAGCTGCTGTTGCAGCGTTTCCATCACCGTGGTGCAGTATTTGTCAGCTCCCTGCGTGAGATGGTCGGCCCTGGCTTGCGCTTGGTCGAGAATAGCACGCGCCTTCTGCCGAGCCAGTTCGGTCACGTTTTCCTGCCCGGCGAGGAATTGCGCCTGCTCGTTGGCCTCACGTATCGTGTCTGCCGCACGCGATTGCGCCGAAGCGACGATGGCGTTGGCTTGCGTTTGCGCGCTTTCCAAACGTCGTTCCGACTCACGCATCAACGCCGAGGCGCGTTCCAGCTGTACCGGCATCATTTTCTTCAACTGGTCGAGCTGTTCGGTGAATTCGTCGCGGTCGACGCGCACGCTGCCGGGGAAGAACAGTATCGGTTTCGCTTCGTCCAATGCCGATTCGAGTTTGTCGATAATGTCGTACACGGTGGTGAATTCGTCGCGGCTCAAATCGTTGGAATCGTCCAGCGGTGCGTTGGGATTGAACGTGTTGCGTAAATCCGGCAGATCAGACATGGAAATCAACGGTTTGACCGGCTCGGCGGCGCGTGCCGTGGCTTGTGCCTTCTGACCGGATTGGGCCGCCCGATCGGTCGGGCGTTCGGCGGTCACGTCGTCGTCAAACTGGCTGCCGGCCGGATCGTACGCATTCGTTTCTTCACCCATCATGCCCTCTTTTCATTATTGAGCGCTTCTCCGAGTAGCGGAATCACGCAATCGGGCACCATGCCGGTCACATCGCCGCCGTGACGTGCCACATCTTTCACGATCGAACTGGAGATATGTTCCAAATCGGGCGCCGCCGGCAAAAACAGCGTTTCCACGTCGGCAAGCTTGCGATTGACCAGCGCCATACCCAACTCGGCCTCATAATCGCCATTCTGCCGAAGCCCCTTCACGATAACCGTCGCACCGACCTTCTTGCAATAGTCGGTAATCAGTCCGGTTGTTGAAGCAACCTTGATATTGCGGCAATTCCGCTCTTCAAGCGCCTTACGGATAATCTCAACGCGGGTCTCTTCGGAAAACATCGGTGTTTTCGCCGCGTTCACCGCCACTACGACATGCACTTCATCGAAAAAACGCGCGCAACGTTCGATGACGTCCAAATGTCCGGCGGTCACTGGGTCGTACGACCCGGGGCAAACTGCAATTGTCATAGCCTCAAGCGTACCGCGATTGCGTGAAATTACGCGAAGTGTCGGCGAATATGTGGGTTTTCATGGCTATGATGGAGGCAGTGGTGCCGCGGTTGCGGCGTATTTGAGGAGTTGATTATGGCATGTTCGATATTCGATGATCGCGACGGCTTCGTTGACGAGGCCGACCCGGTCTCGCCGCTTTCCAATCCCGACGCGGGTACCGGCACTGCGGTGTTGGAACGCCCCGAAGAGGAGACGAAGCTGGATGATGGCGGCAACGGCGATGCGGATCGTTTCGCGCATTATGTGTCGCGCGATCGCATTGCCGAGTCCCGTCGCACCGGCCGACCGGTGGTGGCGTTGTGCGGCAAGGTGTGGGTGCCGAAGCGTGATCCTTCGCAGTTCCCGGTATGTCCGGATTGCAAGCGTATCTACGACGAAATGATGAATTCCAATTTCTAATCGTTTTTTATCTCTTTCATCGTATGGTGATCTTGGAATTTCGTTGAAATTTCTGAAGATTGCCGAAAGTGATTACATATAAAAAATCTGCCGAGATGGTCTCTATATCGAAATTATTTTTCGATGATTGAGATTGTCTCGGCAGATTTTTATTGCTGTCGCGTTTTATTGTCAGCTTGCCGTTTTGAAAGATCCGCGTTTAGCGCAACGAAATTTCGTCGATGCGACGCAATTCCTCATCGCTGAACGTGGTGTTCTTCAACGCGCCGATATTGTCGAGCAGCTGCTGCGGGCGGGAAGCGCCGACAAGCACGGAGGTCACGTAACCGTCGTGCAGCAGCCAGGCGAGCGCCATTTCGGCAAGCGTCTGCCCGCGTTCGGCGGCAAGATCGTTCAGGTCGCGGATCTGCTGCAGGCGTTCCGGCGTCAACGCGCTTTCCTGCAGGAATCGACCGTCGTGCGCGATGCGGCTGTCTGCGGGCACGCCGTTGAGATAGCGGTTCGTGAGCAGACCCTGTTCGAGCGGCGAGAACGTGATAAGACCTTTGCCAAGCTTTTTGGCGGTTTTCTTCAATCCGTTGCGTTCCACGGTGCGGTCGAAAATGCTGTAACGGTTCTGGTTGATGATGAACGGCACATGCAGCTCATCGAGGATCGCGGTGGCCTTTTCCAGCGTCGGACCATCGTAATTGCTCAGGCCCACGTAGAGTGCCTTGCCGCTTTGCACGGCGGTTGCCAACGCGCCCATGGTTTCTTCGAGCGGCGTGGAGGAATCCATGTGGTGATGGTAGAAAATGTCGACATAGTCGAGACCGAGGCGTTCGAGGCTTTGGTCGAGCGAGGCGAGTAGATATTTGCGGCTGCCGAGATCACCGTAGGGGCCGAGCCACATTTCGTAGCCGGCTTTGGTGCTGATGATCAGTTCGTCGCGATGATGATGGAAATATTCGCGCAGCAGACGGCCGCAGTTCTTTTCCGCACTGCCTGGCTCGGGACCGTAATTGTTGGCGAGATCGAAATGTGTGATGCCGTTGTCGAATGCGGTGAACACGATGTCACGCATAGTGGCGTACGGCGTGATATCGCCGAAATTATGCCAAAAGCCGAGCGAAACCGCTGGAAGTTTCAGGCCGCTCTCGCCCACATGATTGTAGGTCATGGAATCGTATCGAGCGGGTGACGGCGTGTAGACGGTGGTCGGTTCAAGCATGGTTCCTCCTTGAAAACTCTGCGTATTCCGCTGTGCGCTGTGTTGCTTGAGTTGGCGCATGTCGTAAGTTTGTCGACGATACTATCGTCGCACTTCAAGTAAACTTGAATGCAAGTATCGTCGATAGTGTGTTTTCCGATGATTGACAATCGCAAGGAATCGCAAAATCGCTAGAAAAACCTAGAAAATCGTAGAAATGAGAAGGGGAATGGCAACATATACGATTCGTGAAGTCGCGCAACGATTCCATGTGCAGACGTCAACCTTGCGCTATTACGAGGATCAGGGGCTGCTGTGCGACGTGGAGCGCGACGATGCGGGGCGACGCGTGTACACCGACTCGCATATCGGGCGGCTCGAGGCGATCGCCTGCTTCAAACATGCGGGCATGAGCATCGATGAACTCAAACGCTTCTTCGCATACGAAAAAGACGAGCGTGCGCACATTGCGGACATGCTGGAATTGTTGGAATCGCGGCATCAAGCGATTTTGAAACAGCGGGCCGCGCTGGAAGAGGCGTACATGCATGTGTTGCGCAAACTGCACTTGTATCGCGATATTCAGCACAGCATCGAAACGGGGGCGCCATACCCGGATTGGGCGAATTATGATGGCAAGGATTTTCGCGCCGACGATCGGTGAAGTTCGGTGGACTGACGAAGATCAGTGAAGACTGGTTGGCGAAGGGCGGTGACGCCCAGTTGGCGAAAAAGCGGAAAATAAAAGGTGTGGAACCGCAAACTACAGTTCCACACCTTTAGAACACCTAGCAGAACGTCTAATAGAGACTGCTGCGACTCGTTTCAGCCCTACTTCAGCAGAGTGGCCACGGATGGCAGCAGGGCGCGCAACGCCTTGCCGCGATGGGAGATGGCGTTCTTTTCGGCCGGTTCCATCTGCGCGGACGTGAGCTTCTCGCCGGCTTCGACGGCACGCGCCGGCTGATCGTCGGGCACGAACAGCGGGTCGTAGCCGAAGCCATGCTCGCCATGAGGCTCATGCAGCAGCACGCCCGGCATTTCGCCGGTTTCCACGATTTCTTGAGCGATCGCATAACGACCATCGGCGCCTGCGCCTGCTTCGGTTTGCGGCACCACCAGCGCGGCCGCGCAACGGAAACGCGCGGTACGCTTGGCATCCGGAATGTCGGCGATCTGCGCGAGCAGCAGCGCGTTGTTGGCTTTGTCATCGCCATGCTTGCCCGCCCAACGTGCGGAAAGAATGCCGGGGGCATTGCCCATCACGTCCACAATCAGACCGGAATCGTCGGCGATTGCCGGGCAGCCCGTACGTGCGGCCACATCACGGGCCTTGAGCAGCGCGTTCTCTTGGAAGGTCACGCCATCTTCCACCGGATCCGGCAGATTCAGCGAACCGGCCGACACCAGCTCCACCTGATCCGCGTTCGCACCCAGGCAATCTTCCAGAATGCGGTTGATTTCAACGAGTTTGCCCTCGTTATGCGTTGCGACGATAATTCTCACGTTCCGATTCCTTTCGTTGCTGTTCGTTGCTTCGTTGATGTCGGCTTGCCTGACGTGCGTTTGACGTGCCCTGACTTGCCTAACCTACGATTGGTTTGCGAGGCCAGCCTGCGGTTGGCTTACGTCCGACTTGCAGCCTTCAGTCCTGTGCGAGCGCGGACTGCTGTGCGGCCTGCAGTTCCTTGTTGCCCTTTTCCGCCAGGTCAAGCAGCGCGTTCAACTCGGCGCGGTTGAACGGGCGGTGTTCGGCAGTGCCCTGAATTTCAATGAATTCGCCGGAACCGGTCATGGCCACGTTCATATCGGTCATGGCCTTGCTGTCTTCGATGTACGGCAGGTCAAGCATCGGTGTGCCATCGATCACGCCTACGGACACGGCGGAAACGCTGTCTTTGATCACGCGCTCGGCGGACCTGATGTGCTTGTGCTTCTCGGCCCAGCGCATGGCGTCCACGAGCGCCACATATGCGCCGGTGATCGACGCTGTTCGGGTGCCGCCGTCGGCCTGCAGCACGTCGCAGTCGATCTGCACCTGGTTTTCGCCGAGTGCCTTCATATCAACCACGCCACGCAGGCAGCGACCGATCAGTCGGCTGATCTCATGCGTGCGTCCGCCGATCTTGCCACGCACGGATTCACGATCGGTGCGGTCTGCAGTGGCTCGCGGCAGCATCGCATATTCCGCGGTGACCCAGCCCAAGCCGGAGTCCTTGCGCCAACGTGGCACGCCTGCGGTGAACGTGGCCGTGCACATCACTCGCGTATTGCCGCATTCCACAAGCACGGATCCTTCCGGAACATCCGTGAAATGACGGGTGATGCGCACCGGACGCAGCTCATCCACCTTGCGTCCGTCCGTACGAATCATCGTTTCGCCCAACAAGTCTTTAATCGCTACCATCGCTGACTTCTCTGCTTTCGATTGATCACACGATCAACAATCGTTTGTATTTTCCGAAAAAACAGTATCACCAGCCGAAAACCCGTCTTTCCGTCTTGAACTCGCCTCTTGCTGCACCTCAATTTGCCTATCCCAATTTGCGTCGTGCCCGAATTTGCGCGCATCTCACGTTTGTCTCACGTAATACAGGCATGCAAGCACGTATGATGGAACGAAAACCTGTGCTTGGCCACGGCGAGGCCTACACTTATGGTCAGTTTCACCAAAAGTCAGAAAGGCTTTGGAAATGCTGGATTATTCACCTGCACTCATGACCGACATGTACGAATACACCATGCTTGACGCGTGCCTGAGGGACGGCACCGCCAATCGCAAGTGCGTATTCGAGATTTTCACCCGTCATCTGCCGCTTGGCCGCCACTATGGGGTGGCCGCCGGCCAAGGTCGTATTCTTGACGCACTTGAAAATTTCCATCTTGACGATAATGATCTGAAATTCCTTGCAGATCGCAAAGTAGTGGGCCCTGAAACTATCAAATGGCTTGAGAATTTCCATTTTTCCGGTTCGATCAAGGGCTATCGCGAAGGTGAGATGTTCTTCCCGAATTCGCCGATTCTGCAAGTCGAAGGCACGTTCGGCGAGTGCACGCTGCTGGAAACGCTGTTGCTGAGCATTCTGAATTACGATTCCGCGGTTGCGTCGGCCGCGTCCCGCATGGTCAGCGCCGCGAAGGATCGCCCGTGCATGGATATGGGCGGGCGCCGTACGAACGAGTGGGCCGCCGTTGCCGCTGCCCGTGCTGCGGTAGTGGGCGGATTCAAGGGCACGGCCAATCTGCTGGCCGCGCAAATGTATGGCTTGAATGCCATCGGCACGGCCGCACACTGCTTCACGCTGGTGCATGATGATGAGCGCAGCGCGTTTGAATCGCAGATTGCCGCGCTCGGCAAGAACACCACACTGTTGGTTGACACGTACAACATTGAAGAGGCCGTGAAGACAGCTGTTGAAGTGGCCGGACCCGAATTGGGCGGCGTGCGCATCGATTCCGGCGATCTGGCGTCGTTGGCGCAGCGCGTGCGCAACCAGCTGGATGCGTTGGGCGCTACCAACACGAAGATCACCGTTACCAACGATTTGGACGAGTATGCGCTCGCTTCGCTGCAGACCGCGCCGGTCGATTCGTATGGCGTGGGCACCATGCTCGTCACCGGATCGGGCGCTCCGACCTGTGCGATGGTGTACAAGCTGACTGAACGCGAGAATTCCGCTGGTGACATGCAGCCGGTGGCCAAGAAGTCGAAAGACAAGGCCACGGTTCCGGGCCGCAAGCTCGCCTTCCGTTCGTACGAGTATTCGCTGGCCGACTGCGAACATGTGATTTCCGGCTCCGAAGAGCAGCTGGCCGCCTATCAGCCGGAAGAAGGCTGGAAGGATCTGCTGGTCGGCTACGTGAGCAACGGCGAAATCAACTCCGATTATCAGGGACACGAGGCCATCGTCAACGCGCATAATTACCGCGCCCAGGCGCTGGCCGAACTGCCGATCGGCGCGCAAAGCCTCATGAAGGGCGACCCGGTAATCCCTACCGAAATCACCGTCCTTTGACTCGTGCTACCATCATGCTGGTTGCGTACGGCAATCAATCTCGTAATCAACCAGCATGAAGGGGTAGGATTACATGCGAGCATTTTCTCTGGTTACGTTGAGTCCGGAGGCGTTTGACGATTTTTCCGCACATCACGCGGACGGCAACTTCCAGCAGACCTCTGCCGCAGGCCGTCTGCGTGCCGGCCAAGGGATCGAAGTGGAATACCTTGGCGTTCAAGAAAACGGCACAATCGTTGCGGGAGCGCTGTTCGAAACGCATCGCAGCCGCCTTTCCACCTTCAGTGTGGTGCACGATGGCCCCTTGTGTGACTATCGCGATCGCGAATTGACCGAATATTTCATGACCCAACTCAAGCAGCACGCGAAGGCGAAAGGTTCCGCACAGATGGAAATCGTGCCGGAAATGCCATACTGCCTGCATGACTCGCGTGGCGGCGAACTGCCAGCCGACCAAGGTGGTGCTCCTGCTGATGATGCCGTGGAAACGTTGAAAAACCTCGGCTTCATGCATGACGGCTTCACCATCGGCTACACTGCGGTGCCGCGCTGGCGTTACCTGAAAGACCTGACTGGCATTACCGACGAAAAGTCACTGCTCAAGTCGTATGACAAGCGCACGCAGTGGAGCGTGAAACGTGCCGCATCCATGGGCGTGCATGTGCGCGAGCTAGGCGAAGACGAGCTGCAGGTGTTTGCCGACATCGAGCAGGCCACCGCCGAACGCCGTAATTTCGAATATCGTGGTGAAGCCTACTTCCGCAAGTTCAAGCAAGCTTACGGCAGCAAAGCCCACTTCATGGTGGCGCAGATTCACATCGGCGAATACATTGCCGACATGGAATCCAAGTGTGACGCCTTGCGGAAGAAGGTCGATGTGCTGCAGGCCAAGTACGACGAGCATCCGACCACCAAAACGGAACGCCAGCTAGGGGAGGAATCCCGAAACTTGGCGGCGGCGGAAAAACGTTTGACCGAGGCGGCCGAGTACGCCAAAGACGGTGACGTGCTTCCGGCGGCAGCATCCCTATTCGTGGAACACGCTCGTGAAACGGTGTATCTGTTCTCGGGCAGTGTGGAAAAGTACAAGCCGTTCTACGCTTCCGCGCTCATTCAGCATGATGCCATGCTGCATTTGTGTGTGGAACGCGGTGTGACCCGCTACAACTTCTACGGCATCAACGGCGTGTTCGACGATCCGGAAGATGAGGGTCGTGGCGTACTCGAATTCAAGCAAGGCTTCAACGGGTACGTCGAGGAACTCATGGGCTCATTCGTGCTTCCCGTACGCCCGCTGACCTTCAAACTCAAGACCGCCCTCCGCAAACTCCTGCGCCACTAGCTATTAGCTCACCTTCCGCTTGGAGGATTCTGGGTGGGGGCTTATAGGTGCGCGAGGGTTATGTGAACGCTGTTGACGGCGACTGTAGGCCGGACTAGGTTATCGCTTTTGGTGAAAAGGGATTTTAGCCAGTTGGGATAGTGAAAGGTAGTTACGGATCGTGATGCGCGAAGTGAATGCGAGTGAGGAACAAGAGCAAGAATCGTCTGAATGGAATGTGCGCTAGCTGAGCGGTAGTGAGTTTGATGAGCTTTCCGCCGCGAGCAGATACGGCGGATTCCAGCAGACTTCCGAAATGGCGGCATTGGCTCAGTCCGACGGCATGCAAACGCAATACGTCGGATTGGTGGATTCGCACGATGCTCCGGTGGCTGGCGCGTTGGTGGCTTTTTCGCAAGGGCGTTTCGGCGTGGAAGGCTCGTTATGGCTTGGCCCGTTGTGCAATGGGAATAACAGAGAGCAGATGACCGCGTTGACCGAAGGTTTGCGCGAGGCCGCCGAACGGGTTCACGCCATCAGCCTGACGTGCTGGCCCAACCAGGTGTATTGCGTTCGTGATTCGCAAGGCAAGGCCATGGCCGAACCCAATGATGAGATGGTGCGGGAGTACGAGCGGCTGGGTTGGAAGCATGCTGGCTTTACCCGTGGATACGATGCCCTGATGAACCGTTGGAATTACGTCAAGGACTTGAGAGAGTTCTCGAACGCCGGCGAGCTGCTCGCTTCGTATGCGAAGAACACGCGTCGTAACGTCAAGATCGCGCGGAACAGCGGCGTGGAGGTTCGACGCCTGAATCGCAGTGAGCTGAACGTGTTCCACGATATTTGCGAGCTGAGTAGCGAACGCCAGCATTTCGCCAACCGTAGCCTTGATTACTTCGAACGCGTATATGATGCGTTTGGAGACAAGGCCGAGTTCATGGTGGCGGAAGTGCATCTTGACCGCTATTTGCAATCCTGGGAGGAAAAGCTGGCGAAGTTCTCGAAAGACGTGGAACGCTTGGAGCGTTCGCTTGAGCATACGAAGTACCCGGATGATGTGCGCAAGAAGCTCGATACGGCTCAGAAGAATGTGGAGTCCGCACGTCGCCGCATTGAGGATGCGAACGAGCGCATCGCTCGTGATGGCGAGGTGGTGCCGGTCGCCGTAGGTCTGTTCATGTGGCATGAACGCGAGCTGGTGTATTTCTCCAGCGGATCCGACGATCGTTACGCCAAGTTCTACGCGCCCACCGCCTTACAGCATGAGATGATGTCGCGTTGCTTGGAACGCGGAGTGACGCGGTACAACTTCTATGGCATTTCGGGAGTGTTCGACGATCCGGAAGACGATGGACGCGGCGTGCTCGAGTTCAAGCAGGGCTTCAACGGCTACGTTGAGGAACTGCCGGGCGAATTCACGCTTCCGGTGAGCAAGCTGCGCTACGGCGTGAGCGATTTGGCCCACAAACTCCTGCGCCACTAGTTTTAGGGGGGTTTCAGCCATGCTTGGCGCGACGCGGATTTGCGTGGGGTGAGACTTTCTGGTACGCTTTATGTCTTGTGCGCGGATGGCGTGTGCTTCCGGGCATTGCCACTTTAGCTCAGTCGGTAGAGCGGCTCACTCGTAATGAGCAGGTCGACAGTT
>NZ_CAUEQY010000026.1 GCF_959020145.1 uncultured Bifidobacterium sp.
TCGCTGCTGTTGAGCGTGCTCATCGCCGTCATCGCATCCATCCCGCCGGTTCGCCGCGCAACCCGTATCGACCCCGCCATCGTTTTGAGGGAGGAATAATCATGAGTTCCGAACATACGTTGAATACGTTGCTTGAATTGGATCATATTTCCAAGATTTACGGCGATTTGCGTGCCGTCGACGATTTGACTTTGACCGTTCCGCAAGGTGAATGGCTTGCGATTGTCGGTTCGTCGGGTTCCGGCAAAACCACGCTGATGAACATGATTGGCTGCATGGACACGCCTTCAAAGGGTTCCGTCATGCTGGAAGGCCGCAAGTTGGAGGATTTGAACGCCAAGCAGCTTGCCGACGTGCGTAAGAACATGATCGGATTGGTGTTCCAGAAGTTCTATCTGGTACCGCATCTGACGGCTGTGGAAAACGTGATGGTGGCACAGTACTACCATTCCGTAGTCAACGAGCAGCAGGCGTTGGAAGCATTGGAGCGCGTCGGTCTGAAGGAGCGTGCCCACCATCTGCCCGGACAGCTTTCCGGCGGCGAACAGCAGCGTGTGTGCATCGCACGTGCGCTCATCAACTGTCCGAAACTGATTCTTGCGGACGAACCGACCGGCAATTTGGATGAGAAGAACGAGAAAATCGTGCTTGACCTGTTCCGTCAGCTGCACGAGCAGGGCACTACCATCATCGTCGTGACCCATGATGCGCTCGTCGCATCCTGCGCCCAGCGCGAGATCATGCTCAACCATGGCGTGCTCGTCGGTGAGAAGTGGAATGATGAGGCCGCACGGAAGGTCTATGAGCAGGCGGGTGGCAAGCCGGCATACACCGGTTCCACTACGGAAGGCGCACAGAACGGCGAGACGGCCATCAGCTTCGCCGATCCGACCAAAGCCGCGAAAACCGGCGGTGAGGAATAAGCTGAAATCAGCCGAAATCGCGTTGAAATCAGCCGAACAATCCAAGCCATAGCACTGACGAATCGTACGGAGCGAACATGAGCAACGAATCATCGAATGCGATCAAAGTGATCGCACTGTCTGCGGCAAGCCTTGCGCTGCTGTCGGCATGCGGCGAACCCACGGCGACACCGATGGACGATGAATATGCCGGAAATTCCGGCGAAAGCGTGCAATCGCAGGAAGAAAATTCGAAGAACAGCGGTAGCGCCACCGACTCCGGCGATTCTGCGGATTCGGACGTCAAAAACCATGCCGACGATCCGAACGGCACTACATCCGACAAGCAAGACACCGGCAACTATGCCGACGGTACCTACTCGATCAACGGCCAGTACGGGCCGGTGGGCGAAGACACCATCGACGTGCATGTGACGGTCAAAGATCAGACCGTCACCAATGTGGAGGTTATCGGGCATCCGTTCACGTCCATCTCCAAAAAGCACCAGAATGCGTTCGCCGAAGCCATCAACGGCGTGGTGGACGGCAAGCCGCTCAAAGACCTCAAGGTAGACAAGGTGGCCGGTGCCAGCTGGACGTCGGAAGCGTTCAACAAGGCGTTGGACGTGGCCCGTCAGGAAGCGTCGATCCAGTAGGTCCAGTAGCGGCGAAAAGCCTGCAAACGTACAATGAGCGCCTCAGCTACAGCCTCACTCAAAGAGTGATTAAAGGCCGTAGCGGGGACGCTCATGAGTTTCAGATACTACTACGTGCAACTCTGCTCTGCAATGCCTTTCAGGCGGCCATAACGGGCCACAGAACAGCCGTCATGTTCTCAGGCCAAGGAATACTCGCGTCGCCATGCAACGCCTTACAGGCGAGCATGGAGCCGAGTATCGTGCTGAACAGGAATTGCGGATCCAATCCATTACGGAACACTCCGGCCTTCATGCCGCGCTCAACAAACCCAGAAAAACGCTTTTCCGCGGGAACGAGCACTTGATCGGCAATCGCATTCAACGAAGGATTATCGGAAGAAAGCACCACACCGACGGCTTTCAAACCAAGCTCACTGTCGAAAAAACAGCCCTGAATGCGTTGCAGTATCGTCAGCAGACCGTTTTTCGACAACTCGACATCGCTGAAATCCGGCAATCCCGCAACTTCCAACTGAACGCGGCGCAACAGATCGTCCGCATTCTTATAGCGACGGTAAATCGTGGTTTTCGCAACACCGGAACGACGGGCGACCTCTTCAATGGTCACCGCACCGACACCATCGGAAATCACAATCGCAAGCGTGGCCTTCATGATCTTATGATCGGTTTGCTCGCGAAGCTGCTCGCGGCGGCTCTGCGCCTTGCGAACGGCCTCATGCACGTCACTGACCGCGTCGGAAACCACATCGGAAACGGCTCCGGAAACCACCTCATGCACTCCGGTAATCATGCGACCACCTTGGTGCTTTCCACCTTCGCCACATACCACTTATTGAATTTGACCAGCGGAATACGCAGCAGCAAGCCAATCAGCAGCAGCGGAATCAGGAACAGCAACAGCGAACCGATCGCATGCCAATAATCATTGTTGTAAATACCGGCAATGGCCGCACGCAATGCCGTAATCGCATGCGTGGCCGGCAGGAACGGACTGATATCGCCGATGATCTTCGGCAGCACGGCAAGCGGATACGCGCCGTTCGCGCCGGAAATCTGCAACACCAGCGTCAGCACGCCAATGGCCTTGCCCACGTTGCCGAAGCTCGCCACCATCGTGTAGGTGAAGAACGAGAACACGAGGGAGGCCACCCAGCCGGTCAACATGAACAGCCACGGGTGCACCGCCTGAATGTGCAGGAACAGCAGGCCGCCGCCCAGCGAGAACGTGCTCTGCAACAGTGCGATCACGGCGAACACGCCATAATGGCCGAGGAACAGCTGATGCGGCTTCGGATTGTCGAGCTCCTCACGATTCTTGCGCGACACCGTGGTCTTGAGTGTTACGGCCATAAGCAGCGATCCCACGAACAACGGCAGAATCGTGTAGAACGGAGCCAATTGCGAGCCGAAATTCTCCACAGGGAACACAGCCGTGCGCTTCACCTGGACGGGAGCTGCAAGAGCCGCCGCCAGCGAATCGGTGTTGTTGCCGAGCACGTCCTTGACGGTGTCCATATTGCCGCTGTTCAGCGCGTCGGAAAGCGTGCCATTGAACGAAGACAGCGCGGTGCTCGCCTTAGTGAGGCTTTCGGCGGTGGAATCCAACACCGTGCGAATATTGGTCAGCTGCTTGCCTGCCGACTTCGTGGTGCTGTTGAGATCTCCCAACGCGCCCTTCAGATCGGTGGCTGTGCTGCTCAGTGCGGTGGCCGTGCTGCTGATCGAATCGGAAATGTCGTTGAGCTGCGGCTTGAGCTGGCTGTCGAAATCGGTTTTGATGCCGTCGATGGAGGCCTTCGCCTGCTGGGCAAGCTGGCTCACGCGCTCGCGGTCGGCTGTGGTGTCGCTCACTTTCGCGTCGATATTGTCGGCGCTGGTGTTGAGTGAGTTCGCTAGATCGTTGAGTTGCGTAATGGTCGCGCCCACGTTGGTTTTGAGATGATTGATGGCGATTTTCGCGACTTCCGGCACCAGATTGTTGTTGCTGAGCTCGTCGAGGGCATCGTAGATGTTCTGATAGCCTTGCGCCTGCTTGGATACGTTCGCAGCCTGATTGCGCAGGGCGGTGGCCGTATTGCCGGCTTGGGTGCCCGCATTGTTGAATACGCTGTCAATATCGGTGGAGACAGCGCCGAAGCTGTTCGACGAGCTGCTCAACGCGGTGCTGAGCGCATTCGTGCTGGTTTTGACGGCTCCGGTCAGATCGTTGATGCCGTTCTTCGACTGTTTGAGCTCGTTGACGGCGTTCTTCGCGCTGCCGCTCACGTTGGAAAGCAGGCTGTTGGAGCTGTCGAGCAGGTTCTGCGCGCTCAACGTCAGCGAGCTGAACGTGGTCAACGCGGATGACGTGTCGTTCAGCGTGTTCGCGAAGTTGTTCATATTGTTGCTGAAGTTGGTGAGCGTGGCCTGCGATTTCGGTTTGTCAAGCTCATCGGCCAGCTGCGAGGCGATGTTGAGCGCGGTGCTCGTCAACGTTGCGGAGAACATTTCGTTGATCTGTGCTGCCACGGTGTCGGCTCCCTGGCCGGTGATCTTCGGAGCGAGTGCGTTCTTCTTCTCGTTGTTGTAGTAGGTGAGTGTGGCATGGTCGCCGTCCGCGGTGAAGAATGTCATCATGCGGGTGCTGAAATCCTTCGGAATCACCACTGCTGCATAGTATTTGCCGGATTTGGTGCCGTCGATGGCCTCTTTTTTGGTGGTGAAGGTCCAGTCCATCTGGTCGTTGGCGCGCAAGGTGTTGACCACCTGATCGCCGATACTGATCTTCACGGGAATGAGATCGGACTTGTAGCCTTCATCGTCGTTGGCGACGGCGAATTTCAGATTGCCGGTGTTGGCGAATGGATCCCAGCTTGCGCTCACGTTGAACCAGGAGAACAGGCCAGGAATTACCACCAGTCCGATGACGATGATGATGGAGACGATGTTGCTGGTCAGGCGTCGAACGTCGCCGACGAACAGTTTCCAGATGTTTTTCATGCGTTGCTCCTTTCGCTGTTACCGTTGGGATTGGTGTTGCTCGCTGTGCCGGTGTTGCCGGTCGCGTTCATGGCCTGTACCAGTGTTGCGATGCCGTCGGCATCGGCTTGGCTGGTGTCTGCGACGTTGGCGATCGCCTGTTTGGTTTCGTGTTTTCTTCGTTGTGCCTTGCGCATCAGCTTGTCTCGCCTGATTTGTTGCGCACGCTTCTTGCGGCGCAGCCTTGCAGCTTGGCGTTCCACCAGTTGTTCGCGAATCGCTTCGTCGCTGAGGCTGCCGAGTTCCACCTGGCGTTGCAGGCTGAAACGCATATATTCGATGACCATCAGGAATCCGATGATGAGCAGCACCCAGATGATCCAGGTGGCAAGCACCACGATCTTCTCGCCGTTGGTGAAGGAGAAGATCAGCACCAGAATCACCGGCACAATGAAACCGGCAACCAGCGCGCCACGCTTGAGCTTCGGATACAGTTCGGCGAAGCGGCTCGCACGTTCCTCGATCGCCTCACGGTAGCCGCCCTTATCGGCGAGCACTTGAATGGCCTGGGACACGTTGTAGCCGCGTTCCGGAAGCTGTACCTCCTCGCCGATGATCATGTCGCTTTCCTTGATCTGACGGGCGAACAGGCGGTTGAGATTGACCAGCAGCGGGCGAATCGCAAGTCCGATGAAGAACGCGACCACGGCGAACATCAGTAGCGCGCCAATCGACTTGAGCCAATGCCCGTCGTAGAAGCCGGCAATCGTCTCACGGAACGCGTCAATCGAATAACTGAATGGTACGAACGGGTAGACCATGCGGAAGAATTTCGGCATCATCTCAATCGGATACAGGCCGGAAGCGCCCGGAATCTGCACGATGATCAGCGCGACGCACAGTCCCTTGCCAATATGCATGAACGAGGTCGACAGCGCGAAGGTGATGCTCAGATATACCAGCGACGTGATGACGCCGGTAAGTATGTACAGCGGCGCGTTCACCGTCTGCACGCCGATGATGAGGTTGCCGATGGTGGTGATCGCGCCTTGGATGGCGCCCATGATGCCGAGCAGCATGTAGCGGGCGAAATATTTTTCGGAAGTGGTCAAGTCGAGGTCTTCGAGGCCTTCATCGTCGACCTCCACCTTGAAGATCACCACGAAGGCGAACGCGCCCACCCACAGGGCCAGGTTGGTCATGAGCGGAGCCATGCCGGAACCGTAGGAGTTCATCGGATACACGTTTTTCGTGTCGATCACCGTGGGGGACTGCATGAACGAAGCGATTTTCTCCGTGTTGAGGGAGCTGTCGCCGGTCAGGCTTTTCAGCATGTCAACGCTGCCGAGCGCTTTCAGGTCGGTGCTGACGGTGATGAGCTTGTTCTCCACCTGCTCGAGCTGCTTGTCGGTGTTCTGCAGCGTGGTGCGGGTGTCGTTCGCCACCTGGTCGAGTTGGTCGAGCACGGCGGAGGTCTGGTTGACCACGGTGGTCTGGCTGGTTACGGTGCCGGACAGTGTGCCGGCGGTCATGGCGAGCGAGCTCAGACCGGAGTTGAGCTGGGGGAGCGCACCGGAATTCAACGTGTTGCGGGCATCTCCCATGCTTTTCAGCGAATTTTGCGTGCTGGTGTTGAAGTCGGTGGCGAGTTTGGACACGCTGTCGGACGTGGATTGCGTGTTCTCGCTCAACGTTTTGAGGTCGTTGAGCGTGCCAGCGGCCGTGTTGTTGGTGTCTTCGAGCTTCTTGATGATGTCTTGGTACTGTGCGTTGTCGCTGACGTTCTTGAGCTTCTCGATGAGCCGGGCGTTGCTGTCGGTCACGCTTTGCATGTTGCTGACGGCCTGCTGTGCGGTGCCGCTTGCGGACGAGACGGCCGTGGTCACCTTGTTGATGCTGGTGGTGGTGTCGCTGGCGGCCTGCGAAATCAGGCCGGAACCGTTCTCCAAAGCGGTGTTGGCGTTGGACGTGAAGGTATTGAGGCCGTTTTGTGCGGTGCCGATGGCGGTGGCGGTGTTCGCCAGTCCCTTGCCCGCGCTTGCTGCGGCCAGCTGCACGTCGTTCATTGCCTGACGGGCGGATTGCGTTTGTTGCGGCACGTTGGCGAGCTGTGCGTCAAGATCTTCGATGGTGGAGCGGATGAGGCTTACGTTCTTCTGGGTTTTGTCGAGTTCTGCTGTGGTTTCGTTGACGAAGGAGTTGGTTTTGCCGTTGATGGTGTCATTCGCGGAGTTCACGGCTTTAGTGAGTACTTCGCTGACGGTGGAGACGAAGGTGTTGTTGACGGTACGGTCGACGGTGGTCGCGCCTTGGTCGGTAATTTTCGGGGAGATCGGGCTCGATTTTTCGTTGACATAGTATTCCAGCGTCGGCCGGTTCTTGCTGTCGGTCACGACGTTGGCGAGATCCTCGCTGAAATCGGAGGGGATGATGATCGCCGCATAGCAGTCGCCGGACTGTACCGCTTCCATCGCTTCGGCCTTGCCCATGAATTCCCAGCCAAGCTGGTCGTTGTCTTTCAGCGTGTCTTCGATCTGGTCGCCGAGGTTCATTTTGCCGAGCAGGGCGTTGTCGGTGCCTTTGTCGACGTTGGCCACGGCAACTTTGATGCCTTGGGTATTGCCATACGGATTCCAGAATCCGTAGATGTTGAACCATGCGTACAGCGGCGGAATGATGGTTATACCGATCATGATGACCCAGGCGGCAGGTACGGTGACGAGTCGTTTGAGGTCACGACGCAGAATCTGCAGTACGTTGCGCATTGTCTCCCCAGTCCAATGGATGTTCGACCGTGTTCGCGCGTAGCGATACGTTATTCGTAGCGCTACGCCTCCCGTATCGTAATACCCGCTCTCGGACAAATTTGGGCACAGGCGTAAATGCGCTCCGTCCATGACTGAAATAAACACGACAAACCGCGGCAGGACTGTGAATCTTGCTGTTGGAGACCGCGCAACTTGCCTTCTGTGTCTGCGCAAGTCGAGTCTGCTGTCTGCGCATCTTGTGATTGCGGGATGACATGTGACTTGCGCAGGCAGAAATCGCAGGTTGTGCGCGTTGCGCGCAAACAATCATCTCGTGTAGCGCACTGCGATCGGGTTTTGGTAGCGTTGTGCAGGGAAGGACGAACAAGCATGAGCAAGATTGAAGATGTGAGCGAAGCCATCGCCGACGAAACCGAAATCGCAGCAATCGAAGAGGCCGGCATCATTGCGCAATCGCAATCGGCGGAAGATGACGGCAATCCTGCTGACCGCAGGCTGCCGCTGATTGCACGTATTTACGGCATCGTCATGTTGATCGAAGGCGTGGTGACGTTGCTGATCATCGTGATTTCCTGCCTGTATGCAATCCACGCCGCGCTTTCCGGCAAACTGGCGTTTGGCGCGCTGAATCTCACCACTATTCTGTCGGTTATTCATGCTGCAGTGCTGCTGGTCTCCACCGCATGCCTTGCGATTTTCGGCATGCTGCTGATTCTCAACAAGCGTCGGCATATCGCGCAATGGACGTATCTGATGATTCCGCTCACGCTTGCGGAAGGCCTATTGTCGTTGTCGTTGCAGGGTTTGGGTGTGAATCTGATCAGTCCGACCGTGCAGCTGCTTGTATTGGTTGCGTTGCATATCACGGCTGATCCGTCGCTGTGCGAGGAGCGACGTTTGCAGTTCGCGCTTCGTCGTTTGGATGCGCGCAGCGAGTATGAGACGGCTGTTTCGAAGGGTATGGCAGGCCGTGATCTGACCGGCAAGGGCTACATTTCGTTGGATTTCTTCAACCTGTTTTGGCTGTTTGTGGTCGGATGCGTGTTTGGTCTGGTAGTGGAGACGCTGTACCACTATGTGCTGTTCGGCGAATGGCAGGATCGCGCCGGTTTTTTGTGGGGGCCGTTCTCGCCGATCTACGGCTTTGGCGCGGTGATTCTGACGGTGTTGCTCAACCACTTGTGGCGGTCGAATTGGATGCTGATCTTCTGCGCGAGCGCGGTGATTGGCGGCGCGTTCGAATATTTCACCAGCTGGTTCATGGAGGTTGCGTTCGGTATTCGCGCGTGGGATTACACGGGTCAATGGCTGTCGATTGATGGGCGTACATCCGGCAAATACATGTTTTTCTGGGGAATACTCGGCTTGGTGTGGGTGAAGCTGATTCTGCCGCATTTGCTTGCGATGATTCAGCGTATTCCGTGGAAGATTCGCTATACGTTGACGGCGGTGTGTTTCGCGCTGATTTTCGTTGACGGCGTGATGACGTTGATGGCGCTGGATTCCTGGTATTCGCGTATGGCTGGTATTGCGCAGAATTCGCCTGTTTCGCAATTCTTCGCCACGTATTTCGACGACGACTTCATGGCCAATCGGTTCCAGACCATGACGCTCGACCCGTCCACGGCCAGCCGCATGTAGTGTCTGACTGTTTTATGGATGACTGCTTTATGGGCTAGATGGCGAAGCTTTGTGGAAGAACGTGTATGGTGCGTCCGCTATTGGTTGCGCCGTGCACGGCTGCATGTGATCTGTGCCCGCACTGCCTTTGTGGACTCGGTGCCCTGCGACTTCTACGCGCTTAGGCGGCGAAGCTTTGCGCGAGCTGGCGGATGAGATCCGGCCTATGTCCACTCCATGAGGAGTTCGGTGAGATGACGACCGGAATCTGCTTGAAGCCAGCGTTTTTGATCTGTTCGAAGGTGGACGGGTTCTTCGTCAGATCAACGGTGTCGTAACGCACGCCCAGCTTTGCGAGCTCTTGTTCGGTGGCTTCGCATTGCGGGTTGCTCGGATTGGTGAAGACGGTCACGGTCATTCGATTTCCTCCCTATGCAAAAATGGCTTCCGTCGTTTGCGAAAGCCGTGTCGGCCACGTTCTTCGGTTATGCTCGCTTACGCAAGCCACTATCTAGCATACACACTACCGGTAGTGGTGTGTCGTGAGTTTCCTCACTGTATATAGTGGGGAATTCCCCAAAATTCCCCAAAATACGAACGTTTGTTCGAATATGTCTAGTGTACCCCAAACCACGGAATTCACGTCCGCGCGCATGTCGAAACTGCTTCTAGTGCTGTTTCTAATGCTGTTGGATGGGCGCAAGATGCGTTTCGGGAGGTCGTGAAATGACATCGAGTCTGCGATGCCTGTAGCGGTGAATGTGTTGAATAAATGTTGAATCGGACCATTTGATCCATTAGACTGCAAAAACAAGAAAGTCTCGGAAACCGTTGAAAACATTGACTTCCGAGACTTTTCGCATGTGCCCCCCGTGGGATTCGAACCCACAACCCACGACTTAAAAGGACGCTGCTCTAACCGTTGAGCTAGAGGGGCAACAGTGAGACAGTATACAGCATATTTACGCAAAACGCCACACGAATCAGCTGTAAGTAACAAAAAACGTGGATTATCACCAAGTCATCGCCGAATCATCATCGAATTCTCGCGAATCGCAGCGTCATTTCTGCATATCTGCTCGTACAGTGGAACGCATGTCATGTACCACGATTCTTGTAGGCAAGAAAGCCAGCTACGACGGCTCCACCATCATCGCACGCGACGATGATTCCGGTTCCGGACGTTACGATCCCAAGAAATTCATTGCGGTAGCACCGCAAGACCAGCCGAGACATTACCGCAGTGTGCTCAGTCATGTCGAAATTGACCTTCCAGACAATCCATGCCGATACAGCATTGTGCCGAACGTGCTGCCGAATCGCGGAATTCTCGCGGAAGCGGGCGTCAACGAGCGCAATGTGGCGATGAGCGCCACTGAAACCATCGCGGTCAACGAGCGCGTGCTAGCCGCTGATCCGCTCGTTGAACTGCAACCGGCGAACGAAGCCGCTGATACCCCTGAAATTCCGGGTGGAATCGGAGAGGAAGACATCATCACCCTTGTGCTGCCTTACGTAACCACGGCGCGCGAAGGCGTCGCACGTCTCGCCGAACTGCTTGAAACATACGGCACCTACGAATCGAACGGCATCATCATTTCCGACGTAAACGAAATCTGGTACGTCGAAACAATCGGCGGGCACCATTGGATCGCCCGCCGCGTGCCGGACGATTGCTATGCGACCATCCCCAACCAGCTCGGCATCGACGATTTCGACTTCGACGACGCCTTCAGCACCCAACGCGAGTTCATGTGCAGTGCCGATCTGCGCGAATTCATGGACGCGCACCACCTTGACCGCACTATGAGCGCGGGTGCGAGTAGCGGCTTCGGATTCCAGCCGACGAGCGTTTTCGGAAACGCCAGCATGAACGGCGGTGGCAATAGCAGTAGCGGCGCGGCGCTGGGTCACAACCATTTCAATCCGCGCACGGCTTTCGGCACCGCCACCACCAAAGACCGCATCTACAACACGCCACGTGCCTGGTATATGCAGCGCCACCTCAATCCAAGCGAGGACTGGGATTCGCCGGCCGCCCGCTACACGCCCGCATCCGACGATATTCCGTGGTGTCGTGTGCCTGAGAACGCTGTGACGCTCGAAGACGTCGACTTCCTGATGAGTGCACACTTCGAGGGGACCCCTTACGATCCGTACGGTACGCTCGGGACGCCGGAAAGCCGCCATCGCTACCGTCCGATCGGCATCAACCGCACCGGGCATATGGTGGCCATGCAGATTCGTCCGTACGCGCCGGAGGCAAGCCGTTCGATCATGTGGATCTCATACGGTTCCGGCCCCTTCACCGCGGCCACGCCGTTCTATGCGAACGTCGACGATACGCCCGCCTACCTGCGTGACACCACGCCGGAAGTCTCGACCGGCAACCTGTACTGGGCGAACCGTTTGATCGCCGCGCTCGCCGACGCGCATTTCTACGAAACCAGCAATGCGATCGAAGGATTTGCGGAATCGGCCCGCGCTTACGGCCATCGTCTGGTGGAACGTACTGATGCCGAATTGCGTGAGATTGCTGCACAAAAGAGCGTGTCCGAATCGCAGGAGCGTGCAGGGGCCGCGGAGATTACGGAAAACGCAAGTATTGCAATTATCGCAAAACTGCAGCAGTCCAACGAAGAAATGGCGGAATATTTGCGCACTCACGTTACGAAACTGCTCAACGACGTGCTCTACACGTCCAGCAATCTCATGCACAACAGTTTCGCCATGTCCGACCGCTGGAACTAAGCATAAAGCCCCGAAATCCGGCAAAACCCGTCCCAATGAGCCAGGTTTCCGCGCTTGGGGGCCGCATGAACGTAGGCTGTTGGAAGCGTCAGTGCTGTTTCCAACAGCCTCACGACTGCATCCTTGCCCCGTACGTCAGTTTTTGCCCATATCTCGCTTATATATGGCAGATTTCGAGAGCTGACACGAGGCATTTCGCTTATATATGGCAATCTTGCTTGGTAACAAGGCGATTTCGGGGGGTAAAAATATACCCTCTAAGTCACCTTGTTACCAAGGGTATCTGCCATATATAAGCGAGATGTCAGCGGACGAACTGCGGTATCTGCCATATATAAGGCAGATAGTGCCGATCAGTTGAACCCGACGACGTGTTCCGCCACGAAATATCCCTTGCGAATCACGAAACGACCGATCGACCCGCGCAAATTCAACGCACGAGACATGGCCTTCTTGCGCACATCCTTGTAAATAGTGGGGGAGTACGCCTTAATGTCGTCCCACATATCCTTTTTCTTCTCATAATTTTCCGGATCGCGAGACAAAATCATGAACACACTTGCCACGGAACTTTCAATCGCCAGGAAGTGGATCATATAACGGTATAGGCCGTCTGGCACCGTGTCGCGTTCCGGAGTTGCACGCACCATGCACTGGTTGACGAGGCGCAGCTGGTCGACGCGGCGGATCATCACATCGGTCTGCACGCTTTGCCCGTCGCGCCCGATGAAATAGTGGTAGAACGGCGTATCCAAATACTTCATGGTCTTCACCCACGGGAACGGTTGGTACGCGTAAATGAAGTCCACGTAGAACGTGTGCTCCGGCAGCTGCATGCCGGACTCTCGCACCACGGCGGTGCGGTACGTCAGCGCGTGCATGAGAATGTATTCAGCCAAGCCGAAATGCCCAAGATCGTTCCAGGCCAGGCGCTCGCCGGCCTTCATGGCATGGCGGAAGTTCACCACATGCTTGTTGCGTTTGCCAACCTTGTCATACACATAATTGGTGACGAGCATGTCGATCGGCTCGGTGGAATCGGCCTCTTCGCGCAGCACGGCCATGACCTGTTCGAGCGATTCGGGGCCAACCCAATCGTCGGCGTCAACAACCTTCACGTACATGCCGCTTGCCGCCGCGATGCCGGTGTTGACGGCTCCGCCATGCCCCTTGTTCTCTTGGTGGATGGCGCGCACGATGCCTGGATAGCGGGCTTCGAATTTCTGTGCCATTTCCAGCGTGCCGTCGGACGAGCCGTCATCCACGATCAGCACTTCGATGTCGTCGTTGCGCTTCGCTGCGATTAACGACATGACGCATCGTTCCAAATATTCGGTCATGTTGTACGCGGGCACCACGAAGGTGAGCGTCTTCTTCTCCTGCATAGTCTTCCTTGGTCGGCCGAGGTGACCTGCCGCGCGCGGCGCGTGGTCACTGCGTAACGAAACTAACGTAGCACCTTGTTCGCTTCAGGGGAACGGTTTGTACGCAATAGGCACCCTGAATAGCGCAATCTGCACCTGAAATTTCCCTTAAGGGTACCGTTGTTGACAATTTGTAAGTTTTCGTCGATGCTTGTTGGCTTGTGCGATGCTTGCGATTCCCCTGTTGCTGGTACTGTTCGATTCTTGCGTCTGGCGCCTGTTGGCGTTGGCTGCGATGCTTACGATGACTGGGGGCGGCTGGGTTTTACGACTGCTGTTCGGCTTGCGTGCCTTGGCTTCCGGCTGCGCCTTGTTCGGTATTCTGTTCAGCGTTCTGCTCGGCTGGGCTTTCCGTATTGTTTTGTGATTGTGCCTCTTTTGCGGCCTTGCGCTCGCGTTTCGCGATTTCCTTGATTTCGCGCCTTTCCTGCTTTTCCGCCTCTTTTGTGGCTTTGTCGCTTTCGAAACGCAGTTCCGGCTTGGCTTCCATGCGGCTCAAGCCATGCCAGGCCAGATTCACGATGTGCGCGGCAATCTGCTCTTTACTGAGTTTGCGCTGGTCCGCCCAATACTGGCAGGTATATACGGTCATGCCGATGAGCATCTGCGCGTAGTATGGCACGCCCTTGGCCGGCAGGTGCTGGCGTTTGAACGCTTCGGCGAGAATGTCTTCCACGCGCAGGGCGATGTCTCCCAAAAGCGAATTGAACGAGCTGGCCGGATCGGTTTTCGGCGAATCGCGGGTGAGCACTCGGAATCCTTCAGCATTCTCCTCAACATAGGTGAGCAGTGCCAGCGCCGTGCGTTCCACGATTTGACGGGGGTGCGCTTGTGGGTCGGAGAGCGCGTTGACGAGCGTGTCGGTAAGCGCGCGCATCTCACGGTCCACCACCACAGCGTACAGGCCCTCTTTGCCTCCGAAATGCTCGTACACAATGGGTTTCGACACTTTCGCGGTGGCGGCGATCTCCTCCACGCTCACTGCTTCGAACCCCTTCGACGCGAACAGCGAACGACCGATTTCGATGAGCTGCTCGCGCCGCTGATACGACGTCATTCTGGATGTATTGGCCATGCCGTCCAGTTTTTCATGCCCCGTGGATAGTCTGTCCGATTCTGGTGAATCGGACAACTGTGGTGCGTATGGCGTTGTCTACTTGTCCGTTTCTCCCGAATCGGTCATCTGCACGTCGGATTCGGATGGTTTGTTGTCCGATTCTGCAGAATCGGACATTCGTGGTGCGTCCGCGGGGCGGAGCCGGTGTGTCCGTTGCGCTTTTTAGGCTGGAGTCATGGATACGAATGTGATTATTGCGATTGTCGCCGTTGTCGTTATCGCGGCAATTCTGGTGATTGGCGGTTGGTGGCTCGGTAAGACCCGCAAGAACGCCGTCGATAAGTCCACGGAGGATGCGAAAGCCAAGGCTGACGCCCGTCTTGCTGCGGAAGCAAAGTCGGCTGCGGCTGATTCTTCCACGGTGAAGCCGTCCGTTGATTCCAATGTTGATGCAGCTGAAAAAGCTCCGGCTGAAAGTCAGCAGAAGTCCTCAGCTCAAGCTTCCTCTTCCGAAACGGCAGCTCCTGCACCAGCCACCGAAGCCAAGCCCGAACCGGTTCATGAAACCCCCGAATCCGCCGGCACGCGCATGCAGCGTCTTAAGGCGCGCCTGTCGAAATCCGGCAATCCGTTCGGCAAGGCTCTGTTCAACATTCTTGCGAAGGATCAGCTTTCCGAAGCCGACTGGGAAGACGTCGAAGACACCCTCCTGCTTGCCGACGTGGGCGCGGAAGCCAGCGAACAGCTCGTCGAGGAACTGCGCAACGACGCCCGAATCGCAGGCCAGTCCGATCCGGCCGAAGTGCGTGCCGCGCTGAAGGACAAGCTGTTGAAGCTCGTAGGCACTGACACGGATCGCCGCCTCAATGCCAATAAGGAGGGTGCCAACAAACCAAGCGTCATCATCATGGTCGGCGTGAACGGCACGGGCAAAACCACCACTGCGGGCAAGCTTTCCCGCCTGCTTGTTTCCGAAGGCAAGCAGGTCATGTTGGGCGCTGCCGATACCTTCCGCGCGGCGGCCGCCGACCAGTTGGAAACTTGGGGTGCCAAGGTCGGCGTCCCGGTCGTGCGTTCCGACAAGGACGGCGCCGATCCGGCGTCCGTCGCATTCGAGGCCAGTGCCAAGGCCAAGGAAGAGAACGCCGACGTGCTCATCATCGACACTGCGGGCCGCCTGCAGAACAAGGCGAACCTCATGGACGAGCTCGGCAAGATCCGCCGCGTTACCGAAAAGAACCTTCCGGTCGACGAGGTGCTGCTCGTGCTCGACGCCACCACTGGCCAGAATGGCATGACCCAGGCCAAGGTGTTCGCCGAAGCCATCGGCATTACCGGTGTGGTGCTCTCCAAGCTCGACGGCTCCGCAAAGGGTGGCATTGTGATTTCCGTGCAGAAGGAGCTTGGCGTGCCCGTCAAGCTTGTCGGCCTTGGCGAAGGTCCGGACGATCTCGCCCCGTTCGATCCGGAAGGCTTCGTCGACGGCATCCTCGCCTGAGCTGATTGCGCTCCCGAGAAAGCCTCCCCGCGTGGGAGGCTTTCTTTTTACCCCCGACCAGTCCTATTTCGCCTATATGGCAGATACGCTGAAAAATGGGCTGATATTGGTTTGGCCTGAGAGCGGTGCGCAATTTGAAACAAAACGTGCCAGCCGCTTTATTCCGCCGTTTTCGGTTGACGTAATGGCG
>NZ_CAUEQY010000027.1 GCF_959020145.1 uncultured Bifidobacterium sp.
ATGAGGCGCCGCATACGGGACGTCAATTCGGCCGGCAAATCCCATACAGATGATTGCACGATGAAGTGAAAAAGTAAGCATGAGCGACGAACGATTCTCTCCGGAACAAGCACAATATCTGGTTTCGCTGCCTGCGGTCATAAGTATTACTGGTTCACGTATCCGATATGCAGAGTGGTTCAAGCGTGAATGCGTTTCGAGTGCTGAAAATGGTGAATCTCCCACTGTGCTGTTCCGCGAAGCGGGGCTCGGTCCTGAGTTGATAGGCGAAAAGCGTATTGAACGGTGCATGCATCGTTGGAGGAAGACAATACGAATAGAAGATCCAGGCACGGTAGACAGAGTGAATCTCCCCGATTCTGAGGTTACTTCCAGTCGCACGAATGAAGGTAACCCTGAAACCGGTAAATGATATGCGTGATTTGATTATCCGTCGACAGGCGCTTTATATCAGACGTTTGGAATTAAAAGTCGATGACCTAAAGATGCAGCTCTCGCAGCAATCCCTATCAAATGATGTGCAATGAGTTGTGCTGGATAAGCTGAGAGCGTCATCACTATTGTCTCTGATTCAGTATGAGATTTGTTTGAAACATTGGTGATTCGTGATTTGCGTGTGTATCTCGAATCGATGGGTGGCACGAATCGAATCGCATATTATCGGGATGAAAAAGGCCTTGAAGTTGATGTGATTCTTGAATTGGTGGATGGTCGCTGGGCTGCGGTGGAGATTAAGCTGAGCGACTTGAAAGTCATGGAGAAAAATGTGGACAAACTACATGCTTTCAAAGAAAAAGTGTGCGGAAATCCTCTATCTCAAGTTCGTGAGCCTGAATTCATGGCATTTATTGTCGGGCGTGGTGATATTGCATACCGGCGTGATGACGGCATTCTGGTGCTGCCGATCGCCACGCTCGGGGCGTAACAAATGAACGTTGCGGCAGGTGGGACAATTGGGGGAATGAATTGAACGAAGGAGACGGTGTGCAAGGAGTGCGGCAGATGCGGGAATCGCAGGAATCGCAAAAAACACGAGAATCGCAGGAGTCGCAGAATCCTCAAGGAACGCAGCCAAAGATCGGCAGAATTCCGGCGCTGATTGCGGCGGTGGCGATTGTGGGTGTGGCCATTGGCGCGGCCGCCGGTCTGCTGACGTTGATGCTGTACGGCGTCGAGCATCTTACGCTCGGCTATGTTGAGAATTCGCAGGAATCTGGCCCGTTCAACGTTCCTGTGATTCGTCGACTGATTTCCGTGACCGCGGGTGCGGTCATTGCGGCCGTGATTTGGTGGCTGTTGCGTACGCGCAGTACGAAGGTGCCGTCCGTCAAAAAGGCGGTAAATGGCGATATTATGCCGATTTGGCAGACCGTCGTGCATGTGTTGCTGCAGATTTTCATCGTCGGCACGGGCATGTCGATCGGTCGAGAAGTGGCGCCGCGCGAGTTGGGCGCGATGTTCGGTCAGCGGTTCGCGCGTTGGGCGCGTCTCGATGCGAAAGACACCCGTATGTTGGTGGCCATTACGGCCGCCGCCGGCCTTGCGGGCGTGTATAACGCGCCGCTTGCGGGCACGTTTTTCGCGGTCGAGATTCTGCTCGCCGACATAACCCTCGAAACGGTGACGCTCGCTTTCGCCTGTTCCGCGCTGGCTTCGTGGGTGGCGTCGCTGGTCAAAGGCACGCACGCGTTCTACCTGATCGGCAAAGCGGACGGCCTGTTCACCCCTGATTACATGGCGTTCGCACTGGTTGCCGGCATGATTCTCGGCGCTGCCGGCGCACTGTTCCGTCGCGGCTCGCAGTGGGCTGAGAAGTCCAAACCGTCGGGCGCGGGCATTCTGTGGATGTTGCCGCTCGCCGGCCTGCTGACTGGCGTGGTGGCGATTTGGGTGCCGCAGGTTATGGGCAATGGCCGTGCCACCGCGCAGTTGAGTTTCTCGTCCAAGGCTGATTTGGCGGTGGTGCCGATTTTGCTGGTTTCGTTCCTGGCGAAGGCGATTGTCACATTGCTGACGATCCGTTCCGGCGCTTCCGGCGGTGTGCTGCAGCCGGGTATTGCGCTCGGCGCTTCGGGGGGTGCTGTGCTGGGTGTTCTGTGGATGCAGGTGTTTCACACGAATTCGATTGGCATGTACGCTCTGCTGGGTGCGTGCGCATTGCTCGCAGCTTCCCAACAGGCTCCGCTTATGGCGATTTGCTTGGTGATGGAACTTGCGGATGCTCCGATCAATCTGTTTGTGCCCATTGGATTCGCGGTTGCGGTGAGTGCGTTCACCGCATCGTGTTTAGGGGAGCCGCTTGCCGCTTTGCGCCTATCGAAAAGTGCGGAAAAGAAGGTAATTAAGGCGAATGCGCGTTGAAGGGTGTGTTAGGCGGTAAACTAGGGGGTCGGCGTATAGATGGTCGATGCTGAGCGCCCGATGATGAAGAAGGACGTATGACGAAAGACAACAATTTCAGGCTGGAATTTCCGACGGATACCGAGGTGATGGGGGCTGACATGTCCGAACCGCCGAAGCCTCCGACGGTCGCTTCGCAAGAAAGCGATGTGAACGGTGTAAGCGATTTCAGTGTTTTCGAGGATTACGGCGATTACAGCAATGAAATTCCGGTACCACCGAAGAATACCGGCAAAATCGTCGCTATCGTGATTGCGGTTATCGTCGTGATTGCTTTGATTGGCGGTATTGCATGTTGGATGCTTTCGAATAATTCCAAGAAATCAGCCATTACCAGCGCAGCCGCGCAATGCCAGGATTCCACGAGCCAGCTGCAAAGTGCCAATAACACGCTTTCCGACGCTTTGGAAATCGGAAAAACCGGCGCGAAGGTCACTGCCGATCAAGTCGCCGACGCCAGCACCGTCACTAAGCTCAATGCGGCCATATCTAACGCGAAGGAAGCGAAAATCCTGTCGTGCGACACGTCGCAGGGCATCAGCAAGCTGAAGAAATCCGCGAAAGCCATGGCATCCGAGGCACGGAGCATGAACGACAAGGCCGAAAAGATTACAAATGCGGCCGAAGCCGTCGACGCTTCCAAAGTGCTGGCCACGCAGAATCGTCTGAAGGGCCAGCTCAATGACGCGATCGAGCAGGCGCAGTCCGTGCTCGACAATTCCGACGGCATGGTGGCCGACGACAGCGTGCGCATGGCATTGCAGCAGGCGATTGACTCGGCCAGAAACCTTGCCAATGGCACCAATCTCAAGGAAAACGACGTGACGGCCGCCGTTGACGCGCTGAATGCCGCCAAAGACGCCGTTCAGCAGGCGATGGACCAATACCAGGAGGCGTCGTCGACTCCTAACACCGTGACGAACAACACCAATATCGGCACTAACGGGGGCTCTAACGGTGGTGCTGCGAATAGTCCGGACAATACGGCTGGAGGCGCTGCGGCGGGCGGCGCGGCTGGAGGTGCGGCTGGAGGTGCGGCGAATGCCGGCGATGCTGGCGGCGACGCATCGGCAGGCGGTGATGCCGGTGATGCGTCTGACGGCGATGCCGCTGCGCAGAATCTTGAAAACTAGCGGAGCCGCCTTAAGCCTTATGGCCAGTCCTACATGGCCATAAGGCCGGTTTTCCGCGGAATAAGCGCGGTCAGCACAAACCAGTGGTCTTCGGTGCGAATCGTCACTTCGCCGCCATACTGCTGCGCGATATGACGAATCGACTTCACGCCGAAACCATGCCGATGCTGATCGTCGCGCTTGGTGGTGCGCAGATTGCCTTCCGCATCCTTCTTCAATCGGGAATCGTAATAATTCTCAACCCGGATAACAATAAAGCGATTCTGCTCGTATAACGCAAGTTTGATCAGACGCTGCTCACGTTTCGGCAATTTCGACGTCGCTTCGATCGCATTGTCAAGCGCGTTGCCGAACAATGATGCGATATCCATCGACGACATGCCGCTTAGCAGCGAGCCGTCCGCGACCGCCGTGAACGTAATGCCTCGATCGGCGCACGTGCGCTCTTTCGTGGTCAAAATAACGTCAAGCACGGGATTGCCGGTATGCTGCTGCGCGCTATAGCGCTGCACCGATTGCTCCAGCTGCTCGAAGCCGGCCGCGGCATGCTTCGGATCGACTTCGGCACGCAACGCCGCAAGCTGATGCTTCAGATCGTGCGCAAGACGGCCTAGCGATTCGATATTTTCCTTCGATTGCAGGTATTCCTGATGCTGGCTTTCCAGCTGCGCGTTGATCGACGCGAGTTCCGTATTCGCCTCAATACGGCGCGCCTGCTCCTGCTGCGCATATAGGATCGCGAAACCGCAGAAATCGACCAGCGTGCGAATGTAGAAGATTTCCTGGCCGACCGAACCGGAAAACGGCGTATTCGTCGACACGAAACTCAAATTGCTCATGGCGAACGTGACGATCATGATGGCCATCGTCGCAATCGCGGCGGAAGCGGTCGGCAAGGTAGGTGTGGCCTGGCTGAAATTGCCGCGTTCAACCATCCAAGCTAGACCGAAGCACAGCGCATACGTAACGACAAGCAGCGCGATCGCGCGCCAATCGTAATCGGCGAATCCGTCGCGCACGCCAATGAACGTAACGATCTGCCAATGCAGCGACGCCACCAATTCGGCCAGCACGAACGCGCGCGCCGTAATATACAGGCCCTCGCGTTTGCCGGTGCCCGCGCCGAGCAGAATCGTCGCATACATGCAGGCGAATGCGAGCAGCATACCGATGATCCAGAACCAGATCGGCATACTGCCGTCGAAATACTGCACCGCGACCAGCGATGCCAATCCGGCCGCACTGACGATGATCGACCGTCGGAGCGGCACGCGACGATACAACACCGCGATATACACCATGCACGCGGCCCATTCGCAGATCGCCGTATAAGAACGGGGGATGTCGGGCAGAGCGTTGGTGATTGGCGTCATCGGCGGCGCCGAAAGCACGGTCACCAAAACGGAAGGTATGGAAGAGGAGCCTCCTGCCAGTCCTCCTGCCAATCCGGCCAGCGCATTCGGCAATATCACGCTGGTCACCTGCCACCTCCTATATAGTCGGCCAACGCGGCGAGGAACGCCTTCTTGCGTGGTCGGCTTACGCGCAACTGTTCGCCGTTCGACATCACGCAATCCTGGTCGGCGACGCCCGTCACATGCTTGAGATTCACCAGATAGCAGGAATTCGAGCGGAAGAAATGGTGGTCGGCGAGTTTCGCTTCCATGTCTTTGAGCGTGCCATTGCTCGACAGTTTGCCTTCCAACGTGTGGATGACGATGGTATGCCGGATCGATTCGAGATACAGAATATCGGCAAGATTCAGCCGCATCTGCCCGTTGCTGGTTTCGATAAGCATGGAATCGTCGCCATTGCGCCTCACCATGTCGATCGACTTCTTGAGTTCCTGTGAAAACGCGAACCACGGCAGGGGTTTGAGCAGATACGACAATGCGCGCACCTCGTACCCGCTGATCGCATACTGCGGTGCGGCGGTGATGAACACGATCACGACCTTGTCGTCGCGCTCGCGAATGCGTCTCGCGGCGGCCATGCCGTCCATTTCGCTCATTTCGATGTCGAGCAGTAAAATATCGTAAACAGGGGTATATTTCTCTACGATTCTCGCGCCGTCGTCGAATACGGAAACGGTGAATTGTTCGTCATTTTCCTGCTGATATCGGTTGAGATAGTCAAGTACCAGCTGGCAGCTTGCGGGATCATCCTCGACCACGCCGATTCTAATATTGCGCACTGCAACCTCCCTGTTCTGTCTTTCGCTCCGCACCATTGTCTTGCATGATGGCGATAAAGGCGTGTATTTACTACGCCGTTAACCCCCCCTGCCAACGTAGGTAAACAGTGCGACTCGCGACACGCATTGACAGTTTTAGCGTTGTATGTATCATGGAACGTGGCTCAACGAAGAGAACCTTCGCTAAACCAAAGAAATAAATTAACGCTTTGAATTGTGGCTTTGTCGAAGTCGTAAGCCGCAAGGCGAGGCACCGAAAAGAAATCCCTTTACAACGGATCGTGAGGCACGTACCTGCCTCTGAAAGGATGACAAATCATGGCAGAAGTCGTATTCGACCATGTTACTCGTATCTACCCGGGCAACGATAAGCCGTCGGTGGATGATTTGAATATGGACATCAAGGACGGCGAGTTCCTGGTGCTGGTTGGCCCGTCTGGCTGCGGCAAGTCCACTACTCTGCGTATGCTCGCTGGCCTTGAAGAGGTCAACAAGGGCCGCATCCTCATCGGTGGCAAGGACGTCACCACGATGCAGCCGAAGGACCGCGACATCGCAATGGTGTTCCAGAACTACGCTCTGTATCCGCACATGACCGTCGCCGACAACATGGGCTTCGCCCTGAAGATCGCCGGCACCCCGAAGGAAGAGATCCGCAAGCGCGTCGAGAAGGCCGCTGAGATCCTCGACCTGACCGAGTACCTCGATCGTAAGCCGAAGGCTCTGTCTGGTGGCCAGCGTCAGCGTGTGGCTATGGGTCGTGCAATCGTCCGTGAGCCGAAGGTCTTCCTCATGGATGAGCCTCTGTCCAACCTTGATGCCAAGCTCCGCGTACAGACCCGTACCCAGATCGCTGCTCTGCAGCGCCAGCTGGGTGTCACCACCCTGTACGTGACCCACGATCAGACCGAAGCTCTGACCATGGGTGACCGCATCGCCGTCATCAAGCTCGGTGTCCTGCAGCAGGTCGGCGCCCCGACCGAGCTGTACGATCGTCCGGCCAACGTCTTCGTCGCTGGCTTCATCGGCTCCCCGTCGATGAACATCAATACCCACCCGGTGGTCAACGGCAAGGCAAAGATCGGCGAAGACACCGTGGATCTGCCGGCCGAGGCTGTCAACAAGCTCACCGCTGAAGACAACAACCAGATCGTCGTCGGCTTCCGTCCGGAAGACGCTTCCCTGGCCGCCCCGGATGACGCCAACGCCTTCTCCCTCAAGGTCATGAACGTTGAGGATCTGGGCTCCGATGGCTACATCTACGGCAACATCATCACCGATGGCTCCGCTGCCGAGGCATCCACCATGATGTCCGATCAGAACAAGCTCACCACGATCCGCGTGAACCCGCGTGCTCTTCCGAAGGTCGGCGATACCGTCAAGATCAAGATCGACCCGTCCAAGATGCACCTGTTCGCTCCGTCGACCGAGCTGCGTCTGAACTGAGCTGATATCGAGTAACCAACCGTTGGCTGTTTCTTCAGGGGAATATCCTTTACGGAAATCGGCTGGCGGGTGGCTGAATAAAAACTTGGCGGAAGCGCGAACTTCCGTCAACCATTAAACGAGACGTGCTCTTCCTCTCTTATCGTCTCGTTGGAGAAGCCCCGCGTTGGTGCGGGGCTTCTTTTGTTTTCCGCAAGCACAATATCGGCTTGTAATGTCTGTTTGTAGCATCGATCGCAATATTCGATCGTAATATGAGATGGATAGTGAGATTCCAGTATTGAGATCATCGCATATCGGCAGGTGAAACGGATTCGTCCATACTTGCTTCTTCGGGTAGGTCAACAGGTAAATTGTTGATTCATGGAATCTCTTGAATTGCCACAGATGGATCCCCGTGTGCTGAAAGCAACTTCCGTGAAGGCCGAAGATCCGGCTGCCTCATCTCCGGAGCCGCATGCGCTGAAAATCACCGCCGCAAGCTCGAATCCAAAGATGTTCACCCTGCCGTGGGAAAAGCCGCTGGCTACTTGGCCGGAAGACCTGCTGGCCAATCTTCCGCGTGGTATTTCCAGGCATGTGGTGCGTTTCGTGCACGTAGGCGACGAAGTGTACGCCATGAAGGAAATCACGCGCAATGTGGCGGAACGAGAATACGAGCTGCTGCGTCGCCTGCAGAAGCTGGAACTGCCGACCGTGCAGCCGATCGCCGTGGTCACAGGCCGTCATAGCCGTGAAGGCGAGCCGCTGGAAGCGATCCTTGTCACCAAGCATTTGAAGTTCTCACTGCCGTATCGTGCGCTGTTCGCGCGTAATCTGCGCCCTGATACCGCGGAACGACTGATCGACGCGTTGGCCGTGCTGATGGTGCGTTTGCATTTGGCTGGCTTCTATTGGGGCGATGTGTCACTGTCGAACGTGTTGTTCCTGCGCGACGCCTACGCGTTCTCCGCATTTTTGGTTGATGCGGAAACCGGTGATCTGCAGATTAATCTGACGGAAGGCCAGCGCGAGTACGACGTTGATTTGGCCCGTACGAACATTATTGGCGAATTGATGGATCTTTCGTCCGGTTCGCTGCTGCCGAGCGGTGTTGACGAAATTGCGATCGGCAACCGTTTGGTGGATCGTTACCATTCGCTGTGGAGCGCGCTGACTGATACCGACAAGTTCGGTCCGGATGAGATGTGGAAGATCGAGAAGCGCGTCAACAAGCTCAATGAGCTTGGTTTTGATGTGGATGAGCTGGAGATGAAGACCGCCGAAGATGGCAAGCGTGTGCTGGTCCGTCCGCGTGTGGTCGATGCCGGCTATGCGAATCGTAAGCTGCTGCGTTTGACTGGTCTTGATGTGCAGGAGAATCAGGCTCGTCGACTGTTGAACGATTTGGATGCCTACCGCGCTTCCACATGGCGTGAGGGTGAGGATCTTGAGATTGTCGCCACTGATTGGATGCGCGAAGTGTTCGAACCGACCGTGCGCATGATTCCGCGTGAATACCGTTCGCAGATCGAACCGGCTCAGTTCTTCCATGAAGTGCTTGACCACCGTTGGTTCCTGGCCGAGAAGGCGGGTCATGATGTGCCGATGGCCGAGGCGGTGCAAAGCTATGTGGAGAAGGTGCTTCCGCAGTACAAGCTCACCACGAAGGATGTGGACGCGTTGAACGCCGAAGCCGATTCCGGTGTGATCGACGACGAATACACCTACGACGATCCCGACGACGGCTACAACCCCGACGACGATCCCGACGCAGCTGTATGGGCACATTGATAGAAAAAGCTCCAGTGGAGCTTTTTCTATCAATATGCCCTGAGACGAGGCGATAGCCGCGCCGAAGGCAGTATTGAGTCTGCGGCGTAGCCGCAGTCAAAAATTGCAGGGCCGAGCCGTTAAGCGGAGGACCACTAATAATCCTCCGCTTTTTGTTATCCCTTCACACCCCTCACTTTCAAAACTCAAAAAAATTTTGACTTTTGAAAGTGAGAGAACGTGTTGCGAGAGATCGTTGGCGGGGGAGTGGGTCTGCGGTAAGCGCAAAATCAATCCAAGTACAGATTTGCGCAACAAAATGAGCGGATAATCCGTATGGACTATCCGCTCATATGTATTTCGGACTTGCTGCCTTGTTGTGCTTACTTCCTGTTGCTTCGTGTTGATTACTTCGCGTCAGCGGCGGCACCGGCCTCGCGGCGGGCGCGTGCGACGGAATACAGCGTGATGCCCGCTGCGACGGAAGCGTTCAGCGATTCGACCATGTTCGACATTGGGATGCCGGCGATGGAATCGCATGTCTCGCGTACGAGACGGCTCAGGCCGTTGCCTTCGGAACCGAGCACCACAACCAGCGGATCGGTTTCGAAACCGGTTTCGCCAACGAGGGCGTCGCCGCCACCGTCGAGACCAACGCTGTAGTATCCGCGTTCCTTCAGGCTTTCAATGGCTTTGGTGAGGTTCACCACGCGGGCGACCGGCATGTGCGCGGCTGCGCCTGCGGACACCTTCCATGCGGCTGCGGTGACCGAAGCGGAACGACGTTCCGGCAGGATCACGCCGTTGGCGCCGAATGCGGCTGCGGAACGGATGACCGCGCCCAGATTCTGCGGATCGGTGACGCCGTCAAGCGCGATGAACAGCGGACGTGCCGCAATGCGTGCGCTTGCGGAGTTGGCCGCTTCCATGGCACGAGACTTCTTGTCCGCGCGTTCCACCAGCTCGGCGAGCGAGGAATACTGGAACGGCTGCGCCTTCATCACCACGCCCTGATGGTTGGAGGAGCGTGCGATACGGTCCATTTCCAGTCGGTCGGCTTCCATGAGGTTCAGTCCGTGAATACCGGCGAGACGAATGATTTCGCGCGTGCGATCGTCGTGCTCGATGCGTGCGGCCACATACAGCGTGCTCGCGGGCACGCCGCAGCGCAACGCTTCGAGAACGGCGTTGCGACCGATGACGAGATCGTCGGATTCTGAGCTGAACTTTGCCGCGCGACGGCGTGCCGCCAGTCGCGGATCAGCCATCTTACGACGATTGGTAGCCTGCTTTTCCTTGTAAGCCTTGTGATATACGCGATCTTCGGCCTTGGGGGTCGGTCCCTTGCCCCTCAGCGCGTTACGATGCTTTCCACCCGACCCCTTGGTCGGTCCTTTTTTCATTGCCATAGTTGTCCATTCTCCCAGCACCCCGGGAAAAGGCTACTGGCGTCGCGTCCGCTCGATATTGCTCGATATGATGGCAAGAATGGAGAAGAACAAAGAGATTTTCGGATTGCCCCTCATGTTCTGGGGCTTGTGGGTCACGCTGCTTATCCTGTGGATGGGCCGCTTCGTCACGTCATTCCTTTCCATGTATCTGGTGTCTGACATGCATGTCAGCGCGGGCGTGGCCGGCACCATCGTCTCCATGTACGGTTTCGGCGGCATCTTCGGCTGCCTGTATGGCGGCGCGCTGTCCGACCGCTTCGGCCGCCCGGCGATGATCGTCATCGGCAATCTCGGCTCCGCCGCGATGCTGGTCCTGCTGGCGTTCATCGGCAATCCGTGGATCATGGCGATCGCGCTGCTGGCCTACGGCGCCATCTCATCCATGCCGACGCCCGCGGTCGCGGCGTACGTGTCCGACGTGGTGCCGTTCCGCAAACAGAAGCGCGCGTATTCGCTGCAGACGTGGGCCGCGAATTTCGGCTTCGCGATCGGCCCGATCATCGCCAACCAGTTGGTGAAGATCTCCTATGCGCTGATGTTCTACGCGGAAGCCGCGGTGCTGGTGTTCGCCACGATCTTGATGATCGTGTTCTTCAAGGAAGTCGGGCTGGGCAAGCGCCCGCGGGGCGAGGTCGCGCCGGCGCGGGCGTCGCAAGCCGCGGAATCAGCTGCGGGAAATGCCGTGGAACATGCTGTGAAACAAACCGGCGAATCGCAGCGGCCGCAGCGGTTCTCCGTATGGCGCAGCTATCGTCGCGCATGCGCCGACGGCGCGCTGATGTCGATGGTGGTGCTGATGTTCCTGTACACGCTGGCGTATTACCAGATCGTCAGCGGCCTGCCGATTTCCATGACGCAGATCGGCCTTGGCACGGATGAATATTCCAGTCTGCTGACCATCAACGGCGGTCTGCTGTGTCTGCTGCAGATTCCCGCGATCGGTCTGTTCCAGCGGATGAGCAACACCCGAGTGCTGGTGCTCGGCATGTCCATCACGGCGGTCGGATATGCGTTCCAGATCGGCGCGAATTCGTGGGTGGCGTTCGCAATCGCGACTGTGCTGTGGACGCTTGGCGAGCTGGGCACGTTCCCGATTGCCGCCACAACGGTGGCGAACATCGCGCCAAAGGATGTGCGCGGCACCTACCAAGGGTTATACAACCTGGTGTGGTCGCTGTCGAACGCGTTCTCGCCGTTGGTCGGAGGCTGGATTCTCAACGCGTTCGGCAGCCGTGTGCTGTGGATCTGCTGCACGGTGATGTTCGTCATCGTGGCAATCGGCTTCTACGTGACGCGCGGCCCACGCGAACGCGCCGCCGCCCGCAATCTCGCTGTTGAGGAGGGGTAGCCGGCGTACGTGAAAAGCGGGAGGCCGCGATTCCGTTTGGAACCGCGGCCTCCCGCTATGTGATTTAAGGATTGGAAAGAAGAGGGGCGAGGTGCTGTGGCGCCTGCGCCTTGCCTCCCGTCTAGGAAGCGGTCTTACTTGTTGAGGACCTTCTTGAAGAGGTCGGAGGAAGCCTTGGCGAGTGCGAACTGGCCGAAGCCCGGATCGATGGAAGCGAGGTTGGCGTTGATGACCTGGTTGAAAGTGTTGTTCTTCATGATGTTTCCTTTCGTTCGGCTTGGCGGCGCGTATCTGTTTTCTTGTCCATTCCTCTGGCCGCTGCCGTAAGTCTGTGTTTGTTGTCTATTTTCTTTTCTTCGTTCTTCTGTTGTGCCTTCATCTTACGTCGGGCAAATCGACAATGTCATGCGACGATCGTCACTTCTTTTGTAAAATCATCGGCTAATCTTGAAGAAAAAGTAACGTTCGCTGAAAATTGGCGGACGCATCTTATAGTCCATATTCTTTGCGTCTCTTGTTGGCTTTGATGTAAGCGTCACTATCGGAACGAATGCCAACGACGATGATGGTCATGATTCCATTTCGCAGTAACGGTTTGTAAACAACGCGAATGCCGATATCCCTGAATCTGATTTTGCAAAGCCCGGAAAGTTTCGTTCGTTCGGCATTGCGTAACGGTTTGCCATACCCGCCTTGCGAGGTGGGCAGTGGGTTTGTGCGAACTTTCTCGATTCCCTTGAGTACTTGGATTTGCTCGGCTTTGCCGAGTTTGCGCATGTCTTTCTTGGCTTCGTCAAGCCATTCAACTTGCCAGTTCATGCGAGTTCCGGCTCAGGTGCCTCGGCGAGGTCGCTTGGGGAAATGCCGAGATCGAGCATGACCTCTTCGTTGCTGATAGTTGTGCCAGTACTGTTGGCGAGTCTTTTTTCGGCAAGAAGCAAGTCTTCGTTGTCTTCGATTCGTTCCATGAGAGCGCGATAGTTTTCGATATTCATGAGAACGTAGGACGGCTTGTTTCGTTTGATCAGAATGACTGGATCGTGGTCGGCCCGCTGCAACAATGCGGAAGTACGACCATTGCTGAGCTCGCTGATTGGAGCAAGGTCATCGAGTATGTCAAGTGCGCTTGCCATGATAAACCTTTCTTAAAACCGAATTTCATACCCAATTATATACCAGTATTAATACCAAGATTCATGGTTGTGCGACTTTGAATCTTGGTATAAAAAGCGATTTCGCTATGGAAAGGGCACCGAGCTGTTGCTTGGTGCCCCTGGGAAAACAGAGATAATCAGACTTTACGGCCCGCGCCGCAAAAAATTACTTGCGCTTGGACTTGCCGAAGGTGAACGCACGTACGATCGCGACGATGCCGATCGCCACAAGCGCGCATCCGCCGAACAGGATCAGCCAGGTCGTGGAGCTGACGGGGGAGAACAGCACGATGAAGCCGGCGACGATCGACAGCAACGCGTAAATCACAGCCCATGCGGAGCTTGGCATGCGCCACGATTCCACGAGCGCCATCACGCCTTCCAGCATCCAGCCGAGACCGACCACCATGGTGATGAGCACGGCGAGTGTGGCGGCGGAAAGCGCCGCGTTCTTCAGCATGACCATGCCGCCGACGGCCAGCAGCAGGCCGATCAGAATGTCAAGCACGCGCCATCCTCCCGGAAGCCCGAGTTCCACGATTGCGGTCACAATGCGGACCACACCGGAAACCACGAAGTATGCGCCGAGCGCGATTGCGGCGACCTTCAGTGTGGCGCCCGGCCAGATCAGCAGTGCCAGGCCGAGAATGACGGCGGCGATGCCGAGTACCGCATACGTGCCGCGGATCGCGTTCTTTGCCTTCTTCGGGAGCCATTCCTCCACGAGCTTGAACGGGCTGATCGGCTGCCAATTGTTGGTGCCGTTGTCAGCGTCGGATTGGCTGTTCTGCTGTCCGTATGGTTGGCCGTACGGCTGACCGGTGGTGTAGCTCGCGTAGAAGAAGCCGTTTTGGTTCGGGTTTTGGTTGGCGTTGGGAGCGCCGAAGTAGCGTGGGGTCTGAGGCTCGCTTTGATACGGATTGCCCGAATTGTTGGGATTGCCGCCCTGCTGCTGGGATTGCGATTGCTGGTTTGGTGCGTATGCCCCGTATTCCGGCTGGCCTTGCGGCTGCTGTTCGTTGCTGCCATTTTGATTCGGATTGTTCGCATACGGGTTGTTCATTGCGTCGCTCATGATGGCCCCTTTCCTGGAAGAGCGTGCTTCGTGACGCTCGGACGCGCGCGAATTTGCCCGCCTGCGCTCGAACGTTTCGGAAGTTCTGCCCTCATTCTAGGCAATCTGTCTAATTTAAGCCATCAACAAAATCCCCCTCATCGTCCATTTTGATGGTCTGATCGCATGTTTTTTCCGAATTGTCGCACGATCTTGCGAAATCGTGAGACAGAACTGCGAATCGTGAGGCCGAAAGTCAACTTGCGGCACAACGAATGCCTCCCGATCCTTGAAATCAAGAATCGGGAGACATTTCGCACGTAGGAATCGACTGAATCCTTGAAACTAGAACAGGTCGAGGGCTACGTCGAGGTTGAGCGGCTGGTCGGCGGGCAGCTGATACTGCTCGTGCACCGGGCTCATCCAGGAATCGTCGCCGCCGACACCCATCTGAGCGGCGAGCACGCGCAGGAACATGTGCTTCGGCTCCGGCAGCTCGTCCTGATGCAGCGCCTCCTCAAGCATCGTGCTCGAATACGGCAGCAGGCTCATCGCAAACGGCTTCGTAACGCCGGTTTCAGTATTCGCAGTCTGGCTCACGCGCAAGCCATGACCAGAATCGTCCGTAATCTCAGCCCAACGCACGTCCTCATGGTTGCCGGTTTCCTGCGGCAGCAGATACGGCGCGCGATCGCGGAAGGCGTTCGTATCCCAAATGCCCAGCTTCGCATGCTTGCGGTCGGCATACGTTTCCTCCGGGCCGACGCCATAGAATCGCAGATTCGAATACTCGACCGGCAGCATCCATTCAATGCCGAACGCCGGAATCGTCGGCAGATCGCCGTCCTTTTCACCTGGATACGCAACATGCAGATCGACGTGGCCAAGCACGTCGGCAACGTAACGAATGGTGACCTTCGTGCGCTGCGCAATCGCAAGCTCATACGTGTACGTGACGGAAACTGCGGTTTCGCCGAGCGGCTCAACCTTCGTATCAACGCAACGCGCATACTTTCCGGCAACCGCCCACTGCGCACGCTCGAACGCATGGCCCGCGCCGCGATCATTGTCGGTCAGCGCACGGAACGTGGTGATCAGCGGCTTGCGCAACACGAATTCGCGCTCGCCAAGCTTGTACGACACCATGCCACCCTGTGCAAGGGAGAACAGGGCTTCACGGCCCGCACTGCGTGCGCCGATATTCCAGCGGCCCAAGGTGATCGCTCCATCGGAAGTGGTGTTAACTGCATCGCCCGCAGAGACGTTCTTGCCACCCGCAACCACGCACTGGCCGAACGAAAGCTCATAACCGGCCGGAGCCCAATCGCAAGCGGCAGACAACTGCTGGGAAACCTCCAAAACCAGTTCCTTCGCACCTGCGCGGTAATCGTCGATCGGCCAATCGATCTCAACATGTTCGCTTGCTCCTGCAGCAACATCGAAGCGGCGCGAAGAAGACCAAGCCGTCTTGCCATCAGCCAAAATACGCAACACAAACGTGGAATCAGCCGTCGAAACAAACAGATTGTCGTTGATGATCGTGATGCCGGAAGCATCGACGGCAATGTGCACATTCGCATACAGCTGCTTGACGTCCTGCGCCTTTGGCGACGGCGTGCGGTCGGCGAACAGCAGGCCGTCACCAGAGAATTCGTAGTCGCTCGGGCGGTCGCCGAAATCGCCGCCGTAGCACATGCGGCCGTTGCCGTCGAGAATCGCCTGATCGATGAAATCCCAAATAAATCCGCCCTGATACTGCGGGTAGCGTTCCAAAGCCGTGTATTCGTCCATATTTCCGACGGAATTGCCCATGGCGTGCATGTATTCGCAGGAAA
>NZ_CAUEQY010000028.1 GCF_959020145.1 uncultured Bifidobacterium sp.
ATCTCATATCCGACATCGCACGGGATTATTCCGGTTTTGCTCAGTATCAATCATGAATAATCCCGTGCGGTATCGCAAATTACAACTTGCGAACCAATATCGCAATCGTAAATATTCACAGGCAACGCAGCGCAACCAAAGGAAAAGCCAAAATGTCAAAGAAGACCAAAAACGGGGGAGTCTCAATGTCAAGGCTTCCCGGAAACCGTTCCGCAAAATTCGTACCATATCTTGTTCCCGGACTGGTAGGTCTGCTCGTTATCGTCGTTATTCCATTCGTGTGGAACATTTACTTGAGTTTCACTCGATGGCGTGGAGTCGGCCCGGTTAAATTCGTTGGATTGCAGAATTGGAAACGTCTGTTCGCTGATTCCACGTTCTGGATTTCATTCGCTAATTCATTCTGGATTATTGTGGCTATCGTAGTTATTCCTACGATTCTTGGACTATTTATTTCGTCACTGCTGACTGACGTTATTCAGAAGAAATTCGGCGGCAAGACGGCTTCCTTCCTGCGAGCCATGTTCTACCTGCCGCAGTTGCTGCCGGTTGCTGTCGCGGCCATCATCATGGGCTGGATCTTCCGTCCGGAAGATGGCGCGGTGAACGCGCTGCTCGTCAAGCTCGGCCTGGGATCGTTGCAGCATAACTGGCTCGGCAGCCCTGATAGCGCGCTTCCGGTGCTGATGTTCATTCTGGTGTGGATCCAGTTGGGCTATCCGATCGTGATCTTCATGTCCGGTCTGCAGCGCGTGGATCCTGAACTTTACGAGGCGGCCGGTCTTGACGGAGCCAACTGGTGGCAGAAATTCCGTGTGGTCACGCTGCCGTCCATCATTCCCGAGCTGCTGGTGGTCATCCTCACCGCCACCATCGGCGCGCTGAAAACCTTCGCACCGGTCTATCTGCTCACCAAAGGCGGGCCGGGAACGGCAACCACCGTGCCATCATACTATTCCTACAATCAATTCTTCCAAGTGCAACAAGTCGGCTACGGCGCGGCCATCTCCACAGCGCTCACCGTGGTCATCATCGTGTTCTCCATCGTGTTCACCATGGTGCAGAAGCACGTCGAAAAGGAACTGGTCTGAACGGTTCAAACCGCAACTGACCCGTAACATGTAAGACTCGCAAGACTTCGAAAGTCGAGGAAACAACCATGACGCAAACCATGACCGCATCGGCAGCGCGGAAAGCATCCAAGAAAACCCAACATGTGCGCTCGACCGGCGACTGGATCACCCTCATCGTGCTCATCGCAGCCGCACTGCTCGTGCTTTTCCCGTTGCTCGTGCTCACCGTCAACGCGTTCAAAACACCCGCCGATTACAATGCAACAGGCCCGCTTTCGCTGCCGAAGCATTTCACCATGGACGGCATCATCTCCTTCTGGACCACCACCAAGTTCCCGCTGAAATTCTGGAACAGCTTGGTTATTTCGCTGGTAGTGGCTGTGGCCGCCGTCGTGCTTTCCGTGCTGAACTCCTTCGCGCTCGGCATCGGCAGGGTCAAAGGCAACACTTGGATTGTGCTCGCCATCATGCTTGCCAATATGATGCCGCAGGAAGCGCTGCTCTACCCGCTGTACACCATGTTCAAGCAGGTCGGTCTGTACAACACCAAACTCGCGATCATCATCATCTTCACCATCATCCAAAGCGCCTACGGCACCTATCTGCTGTCCTCCGTATACGGCACGTTCCCGCAGGCCATCCTTGAGGCCGCGGCCATCGACGGCGCCTCTCGCTGGCAAATCCTGCGCAAGGTGGTGCTGCCAATTTCTTGGCCGACCATCAGCGTGCTGTTCGTGTTCTTCTTCGTGTGGACGTGGAACGAATACATGATTCCGATGGCATTCCTGATGGGCGACGACGTGCAGACCATTCCGCTGGCGCTCGCCACATTGCAGGGCCAACGCACGATGGATGCGACCACACTTGCTTCGGCTTCGCTGCTGAGCATTGTGCCGACTATTATTTTCTTCATTATTTTCCAGCGCAAGTTGTCGCAGGGCATTACCGCTGGTGCCGTAAAGTAGCGGGAAAAGGGGTTTCTTATGACTCGAGATAACGATTGGAGCACCATGCAAAACAGCTCACGTCACGATATGCAGGTTGATTCGTTGGGTGCGTTCGCCGCGCGCAGTCCGCTGGACTTGCTTGCGGTTGCGGCACCAGGGCGCACACGTTGCGTGAACGCCGAGAATCCCACGGGCGGCAAGGGCGCTGCGGCCACTGCAGCCAGTGCACTTGGCCCGTCGCGCAAGGGCAGTCCGTGCATCCAGACCGTGAAAGCGGGGGAGAGCGTCACTTTGATGGATGTGGACGGTCCGGGCGTGATCCGCCATATTTGGATGACGGTCACCGACCGCACGTCGTCTACCGGTCCGAACGTGCTTCGCAACCTGATCCTGGAATTCTATTGGGATGGCGAGGAGACCCCGTCCGTGCAATGCCCGGTCGGCGACTTCTTCTGCTGCGGCCACGCGCAGGCCTGCCGAGTCAATTCGATGCCGGTGGTGGTCGTGCCCAATCGCGGTTTCAACTGCTACTTCTCCATGCCGTTCGAACATGCGCGCATCGTGCTCCGCAACGATCACAACGAAGACGTTCCCGCGTTCTTCTACCAGATCGACTACACCGAATATGACGCGCTTCCGGCCGGCACCATGCGTTTTCATGCGCAGTGGCGTCGCGAGCGCGTCACCGAACTGGCCCGCGACTATGTGGTGCTCGACGGCGTGCATGGTCGTGGCGCGTATATCGGCACGTATCTGGCGCTCACCGCGTTGGAAAGCCGCTGGTGGGGCGAGGGTGAAGTCAAGATGTACATCGATGGGGACGACCAGTATCCCACGTGGTGCAGCACCGGTGCCGAGGATTATTTCGGTGGCGCGTGGAGTTTCGCCGATTTTGACGAGCATGGGCGTATGCATGAGCAGACGTTCTGTGCGCCGTACGTCGGTTTCCCGTTCTATTCGCAGCGTCTCGCCTCGCATCGCGAGAGCGCGTATTGGGATGTGAATACGCCGGTGACCCGCGGATTGTATCGCTGGCACATTCCCGATCCGATTTATTTCGAACATGATTTGCGTGTGGAATGGCAGCAGATCGGTACTGAGGAGGGCGGCAATTTCGAGCGTCAGGACGACGTCGCTTCCGTCGCGTACTGGTATCAGCTCGAGCCGCATACACCGTTCGATCCGATTGGCGATCGTCGCTTCCGTCAGCCCCGCTGATTTTTGCCCCCGAGCTTACGATTTTCGGTCTATCCGGTCGGTTCGGGGGTGTTGTGCTGTCTGCGCGACTTGCGTTCTGCGTCTGCACAACCCGGGTTTTAACCCGATTTTATGGGTTGTGCAGATGCAGGGTGCGGGTTGCGCAGGCGGGAAACGTGACTAGATGGGGTTAGATGTCACGGCGTCTGCTGCGCTGATTATCGTGCGAACGTTCTGCGCATCCAAGAGACAGCCAGCTGCGGCCAGATCTGGATACTCGGTTCAATGCCGTTGACGCCCTGCCATGCGGTTTCCGCAGTGCCCAACGACAGTCCATGCCCGCCTTGCGGGAATAGGTGCGCTTCGATGCTGACTCCGGCTTTCTTGCAAGCGTCGATCAGCATCAGTGTGTTTTCGTATGGCACGGTTTCGTCGGGAACGGTATGCCATACGAACACCGGCGGTGTTTTGGCGTCGATATGACGTTCGATCGACACGGATTCAAGCGCTTGTGAATCGTTGCGGCGTTCACCAAGCAGCGAATCGAAACTGCCGCGATGGGCGAGCGGGCCAGACGTGATCACCGGATAGGCGAGCATCAAACCATTCGGACGCACCGCATCCGGATCGTAACCATGAGCGACAAGAACATCGTCGCTGGTGGAGGTGGCGAGATTCGCAGCAAGATGACCGCCTGCGGAAAAGCCAATCACGGCAATCGCATCCGGATCGACATGCCACTCGGCGGCATGCTCACGAATCATCGTCATCGCATCGGCAGCTTCCAACAGCGCAACTGGAAAAACGGAAGGCTTCACCGAATATCGCAGCACAAAAGCGTTGAAACCGGCCGCAAGAAATTGCATCGCAATCGGCTCCGCCTCACGATCCGACGTCATTTCGTAACCGCCGCCCGGAATCACAAGCACAGACGGACGCACACGGTCGGGAACGACTTCTTCGCTGTTATCAAGGCAATATCCGACGAATTTCGCTGCGCTGCCGTCGATGCCGGAAATTTCATATTCGAAATATTTCATATATCCATCATAGGTGGAACACGGCGCACGTTATGCAGGAACTATTTGGTCCCGCTATTTTTCGTACCTTGTGATCCGTGGACGCAAATTGTGCAGTCGGGAGAGTGTGTCCTACTCGAGCAGCCAGTCGAGGATGTTGCGGTGTCGAATGTCTTGGTAGTCGCCGAGCCCGATGGTATCCAAGGTGAGCTGTGTGACGTAGAGGAGACCTCCATATGTGAGATACCGGTCGAACAGCGCATTGTCATTTGCTGTCGGTTGCAATGCATTTCGGTATTCCGAGAAAGACAACGGCAGCATCTTGAGCTCGACATATCGTCCGGTGAAATGGATGATTTTGCGTTTTTTCAGAATCGTCCAGTGAAATGGATGATTTTTGCGGAGTGGGTGAGTGATATGGACGTGCGATTGGGCAAATCGGAAGTAATGTTGCGATCATTCGACGGAATTCACGAATGTGTATGGCCGCTCACATGTCTGATACATTTTTCTCAGCTAATTGGCAGGAACACGTATCATTCCTCCAAGACTCGGGCGCTTATATAGAACATGTCAGCAGTTACGGCGGCTGGCGAGGTTCCTGAAGAACCCCATAACTGAACCCTTCTTCTCTCTTCTCTCTCAGCCGGCGGCCCTTCTTTCCGCCGGCTTTCTTCTTTTCTGAACACGATTCATGCGATTCGTGCGATTCGCGATTTATGTTTCGCGATTTTGCCGAAAAGAGTTGCAAGACAAACGGCCGACCATGCGTGAGTAATGCATGGTCGGCCGTTTGTGATGCTGGTGATTATGCGTGGTCGCGTGCAGGCATTCGTGATTCAGCAGCGCTCGTACGAGAACCTGCGCAGGCGTTCGAAGCATTCCACGCTTTCGTCAAGCCATGGCATGCCGATCACGAACACGTGGCCGAGCGTTTCGTGGCGGCGTGGCTTCGGGTCGAACAGTTCGAAATCGGCTCCCTTGCGGGCCAGTGCGGCAGCAAGCGCCAGATTGTCGGCCTCGAGGAAATCGTCGCCGCAGGTCACGATGAACAGTGGCGGCAGGTTGACGTTGAACGCCAGGCCTTCGGCGGTGAGGAACTTCGGGTCGGCGGCTTCGATGCCGTCGAAGAATTCGACGCCCAGCATCTGTTCGAGTCCGGTGCGGCGATTCGGATCGTAGCCTACGGTCAGTTCGCTTCCCATGGTTTCCAACGATGCGGAACTGTAGGCACCGCACACCGGAGCGGCACCGGCGAAACCAATGCCCGAAGGCTCATCCACGCCGAATGCGGCCGCGGCTTCGGCATTGTTTTCAATCGCCAACGTCAGCATGGTCAACGCGCCGCCTGCCGAATCGCCGGTGAGGAACACGGCGTTCGGATTAACCGGATAATCAGTCAAATGCGCCTTGATCCAACGCAATGCCGCCTGAACGTCCGCCAGCTGACCCCTCAAATCGGTTTGCGGGGCCGGTCGGTAGTTCAGTGAGAATACGGCGAAGCCCGTTTCGGCCAGATGCACGTTGAAGTTGCGGTTCAATTCCTTATATCCGTAAGTGAAACCGCCGCCGTGTATATCGATGTACACCGGCAGCGTATGCCCGCAGCGCAGCACCGCATCGTGCGGTAGATACAGGTCGAGCAAATGTCCTCTGCACTGCCCGGCTTCCGTATCGTAGCCACCGTCAGGCAGGTATGGAATATCTTCGATCACGTCGATTGTGTCAGGTGTGTGCCACAGTTCGGAACGCGGGGTGTCAACCGCGGTCGCGCCGAAACGCATGTCGAGAATGCCGCGGACGCGCTCTTCGGAAAGGCCTTCGAGATCGCCGTCGGTTTCCGTCCAACGTTCCGCATGGTCGATCATCTCACGGGTGATGCCATATTTTGCCGCGCATTGTGCGCTGAGTTCCTCAATGGTCTGTGTGCTCGTCATCGACGCCGTCCTTTCATGATGTTCATGCGATTGCGGCCGTTCCGTCATCGGAATGCCGCACCTCGATATATCGTACCGGTTCGATATAGAAAGCGCTACTGCGATCACCCGTATTCCTTTACGTCCAGAGCGAATTTATGTAACGGTACATGCGTTGATTTTATTGCGATTGCGACACGCCGAAATCACTCACGTTGCATCAAAAAACGGTTCGCATAGAATAAGTCGCGTTTGCGAATCCGAACAGGGGTTTCGACCGAGAGAGACGGCAACGGGACGCTCGACAAACGACGGACGTGAATCGTAACGGCAACGAATGGCCGTAAAAGCAACGCAAAAACGCAAAACCAACCCACGAAAACCCAGACAACCAGCAAACAATCCGAAGGAACGCTACGTATGTACGTCGATCCGAATCGTAATACAGAAGCAGGCAACCTTAAATGGATCCTGCCATACTGCAAACCCGACCTGCCACGAGTGGCCGGCGCGATAGTGCTGTTCTGCGTCAACAACACCATGGCGCTCATCATTCCGCTATTGTCAGGCCTCATCGTGGACCGTGTCATCGTGCAAGGCCAAGTCGACGAACTGACGCGACTGTGCATCATGATGATCGTGTTCACCATCGTGCGCGTCGCCTCGCGCTACGGCTACCAAATGTGGATGGAACGCTTCGGGCAGAACTCCGTATTCCGTCTCGTCAGCGACGAATACGAGAAACTGCACGAACTCGACTTCACCTATTTCAACCACACGCGTACCGGCGACATCATGAGCCGCATGACCTCCGACACCGATGCCATACGCCACGCGCTGAGCTGGGTGAGCTACCAGGTGCTTGACTGCGTGGTCATGTTCATTGGCGCGCTCGCCATGATGTTCACCATCGACTGGCGGCTCGCGCTCGCGCTCGCATGCGTCACGCCGTTCATTTTCATCCTTACGCGCGGACTCTCCACGCACGCAAGACCACTGTTCTTCGCCATCCGCAACTCGCTTGCCGAAATGAACTCAATGGTCGAAGAAAACATCGAAGGCAACCGCGTGGTCAAAGCGTTCGTGCGCGAACCGTATGAAACCGAAAAATTCGACAAACACAACGACGATTACATGCAACGCAACATGGACCAGGCCTACAACAGCCGCAAATACATGCCATGGCTCGACGGTCTCGGCTTCTCACTGCAGCTGATCACGCTTGGATTCGGCGGATTCCTGGTCATCACCGGGCGCATGACCCTCGGCAATCTCGTGGCGTTCAACTCCTACCTGTGGATGATCGACGGGCCGGTACGCCAATCCGGATGGCTGATCAACGACTGGCAGCGATTCAACGCATCCTGCATCAAAATCCGCAAACTGCTCACCGCTCAGTCACGTATTACGGAAAAGCCGGAAAATACGGAAAAACCGGGAGACAGCGCCGACGCGAATCACGCCAGCACAGCGGCTGCAACCGCTGCAACAACCAACACAACCCGCATCGCAGGCAGCATCGACTTCCAGCATGTCAGCTTCGCCTTCCCCGACGAACCGGACACCCCCGTGCTCGAAGATGTGGATTTCCATGTTCCGGCAGGCGCCAAACTCGGCATTCTCGGCGAAACCGGCGCGGGCAAATCCACCCTCGTCAACCTCATCTCCCGCTTCTACGACCCCACCGAAGGCCATGTGCTCATCGACGGCGTCGACGCGCGAGACTGGCCGCTCGCCACACTGCGCTCGCAAGTGTGCGTCGTGGCGCAAGACACGTTCCTGTTCTCCGACACCATCGGCGGCAACATCAGCTTCGGCGCGGGCGAACAACGCGAATACGACGAACAGTACATTCGCCGCATGGCCACCATCGCCGGCGCGGACGGCTTCATCCGCAGCATGCCGGAAGGCTACGATACCGTGGTCGGAGAGCGTGGCGTCGGCCTTTCCGGCGGCCAAAAACAGCGCCTGAGCCTCGCACGCGCGCTCGCCGACAATCCGTCGATCCTCATCATGGACGATACGACCAGCGCCGTCGACATGGAAACGGAAGCGGAAATCCAGCGCCATCTGCGCGAACTGGACGAACAGAAAACCATCGTCACCATCGCACACCGTATTTCATCGGTGAAAGATTCCGATCTGATCCTCGTGCTTGAGCATGGCCGCATTGTGGAGCGCGGCACGCATGACGAACTGGTGGCCGCGCACGGCCGATATTGGGAGATCTACTACAGGCAGCTCGGCTTGCAGGCGGGTCGTTCGCAAGGTTTCGAAGCGTAGGCGCGGGAAAGCAGGAAAGGGGGAAAACCCATGGCAAAACGTAACACATACCGCGAAGATGAAGAGCTGGAAGAACAGATCAACCTGCATGATATTCTGCGCATCGGCGTCTATGTAAAGCCGTATATGTCGCGAATCATACGCATTCTTGCCGTCGTCGTCATGATGAGCTGCATTGCGGTAGTCGTGCCATATTTGACGAAAATCATGATTGACAGCGCGATTCCGTCGAAAAATCTCACCTTACTTGGTGAATTAACGGGGTTGATGGCCGTACTTATTGTGATGTATGAGTTTGGATTGCGTTATCGTACCGTCGAAATTACTCGCGTCGGTCAGCTCATGTTGAAAGACATGCGCCGCGATATTTTCACGCATATTCAGACGCTGCCGTTCAGCTATTTCGATTCGCGTCCGCACGGCAAAATCCTGATTCGCGTGGTCAATTATGTGAACACGCTTTCCGACACGTTGAGTTCCGGCCTGATCAATGTGATTTCCGACGTATTCACCTTCCTGATCACGCTGGTGGTCATGTTCGTGGTCGATTGGCGGCTTGCGCTGTTCAGCCTGGTGCTCTTCCCGTTCCTGATCGCGTGGGTGCTGGTATTGCAGCATTTCCAGCGCCGCGCGTATCAGGTGTTGTCGAACAAGCAGAGCAATCTCAACGCGTTCATTCACGAGTCGATCGCCGGCGTGAAAACCACGCAGACCTTCGCCCAGGAGGCGGCGCAGTTCAAAGCCTTCCAAGGGCAGCAAGACGACGTGCGCACCTCGTGGATGAAGGCCGTGCATATCCAGTTCCTCATGTGGCCGGGCATTCAAACCATTTCCGTCATGACGATCGCATTCATCTACTATGTGGGCGTCACGGGCTTCGGCGCGGTGAACGTTTCCACCGGCGTGCTGATCGCGTTCGTTGGCTATGCGAATAATTTCTGGAATCCGGTGATCAGCATCGGCAATTTCTACAATCAGCTGATCACTTGTTCCGCATATCTTGAGCGTATTTTCGAAACGCTTGACGTGCAGCCGGAGATTCGTAACGCTCCTGACGCGACTGAACTGCCGCAAATTGAAGGACGCGTCGATTTCAACGATGTAGTTTTCCGTTACGAGCCTGACGGTCGCAATATTCTCAATCTGGTTGATCTGCATGTTGAGCCAGGCAGCACCGTTGCGTTGGTTGGTCCGACCGGTGCCGGCAAAACCACGATTATCAATCTGCTGTCGCGTTTTTACGACGTTGCAGAAGGTTCGGTGACGATTGATGGTCATGATGTGCGTTCGGTCACGTTGGAATCGTTGCGTCGGCAGATGGGCGTCATGCTGCAGGATACGTTCATTTTCTCCGGCAATGTGCGCGAGAACATCCGTTACGGCAAGTTGGATGCGACCGATGCTGAGATCGAAGCGGCCGCGAAGGCGGTGCATGCGCACGAGTTCATTATGGATTTGCCGAACGGATACGACACGGTGGTGGAGGAGCGCGGTTCCACGCTTTCCGCTGGTCAACGTCAGCTGATTGCATTCGCCCGCGTGCTGCTGGCCGATCCGCGCATTCTGATTCTCGACGAGGCCACGTCGAATATCGATACGCGTACCGAAGAGGCGCTTCAGGCCGGATTGAACCACCTGCTGAAGGGACGCACGAGCTTCATCATCGCGCACCGACTGTCCACCATCGAGAACGCGGACATGATCTGCTACATCGATCATGGGCAGATCATGGAGCAAGGCAACCACGCCGAGCTGCTCGCCAAGCGTGGCGCCTACTATCGCCTCTACGACTCCCAATACGCCATGATCAAGGTCTAAATGGGCTGATTAGGGCTTGGACTGATTGGCTTGAAATCAGCCTTCCTGCTAGCCGCTTGTCGTTTTTCGGCCGGCGGCTAGCCGCAAATTATCAGGTACGAGGCGGAAGATAGGGAAGTCAGAAAGCAACGCATGTTGCTGCGCATGAAGATGACGCGTGAATGCGTCGATGAAACAACGCGGGAAGGTTTGGTATGGCAGTAGAGAAGCCAGTTCTCACCCAGGAGCAGCAAGATGCGGTCGCAGCGCTCGCATCCACCAACGTGTATGCGAAGCAATCGAAATTCAAAACCTTTCGCGAACTGCCGCCGAAAGACAAGTGGCCGTACTTCAAGCAGAACTTTCTGACCGATGTGCTGATCATTATCGCAGTGGTCGGCTTGGTACTTGCTTTCGTCATCTCGTATGTGACCAAAGGTCCCGAGGCCGAGCTGAGTCTTGAAGGTGTCGATATGGCGGAATATTCCGAACAGATTGATGCGTTGGGCGCTGATTTTGTGAAGACGCAAGGTATTGAAGACGAGCGTCTCGTGCGGACGGATGCCTCCATTGCGATTAGCGAGAATGCCGCGCAAGATGGTTCCGCATCGTTGACGGCTCGCGTTTCGGCAGGTCAGATCAACATGATTGTTGCCGAAACCGATATTTTCGCCGAAGTCAATGATCGCGGCGACATCACCAAACCCGCGGAAGTGATGAGTGCCGCCGATCTTGAGCAGGTCAAGGATGCGCTGGTCGACGCCAAAGGCAATCCGGTTTCCGATGTGAACGACGCTGTCGGATTCGACTTGTCCCATTCGAAAACATGGACTTCCATGAAGGGACTGCCGAAAGAAGGGGTTATTCTCGGATTCAGCAATATCACGGAATCCAAGGATATGCCGATTCAATTCGTGGAATATCTGCAATTCGAGTAGGTATTTGCTGGTCTTCGAACGGTCATTTCAGTTGCTGAATATTTGCTGAATGTGCGTAGACACGCACATCGCGGTTGCCCCGTTTTCCGCTTAAGCTAGTGAGGGTACGTCAAACGATGCACGTCAACGGATAGGCGGCATTCGGAATTCGAAGGAGATGGCAATGGAGAACGGCAATATGACTCCCCTTGTTCCTCGGCAGGATGGGCGCCTTGAATGGGGCAATGGTGTGGTCTCCATGCTGTTTGACATTGCCGCCGATTCCCCCGTTCGCCTCTGCAACGTTGTAGGGCGCAACATGGTTCCGATCGATGGTCGCTTGTCTGACGATGGAAAGCCAGTGGTTGAAAAGGATCCGCGTCCGATTGTTGAGGTGTGTGCCGCCAATACCGGTTCGCAAGACAACCGACTGACGCTGATTGCCACAGTTGCCGGCAGCCAATTGCGATTCGTTTCCGCGCTTGCTTCCGAACCTGAACCAGGTTCCGCCGATCCGTTCCGTTTGGAGATCACGCAGTTCGCGCCGTATGCCGATCTTGAACCGAAAGGTCGTGAATTCGAGCCGACGGCAAGCGAACGTGACGCAGCCGATTCCGCCGCGAATTCCGCGTCCGAGGCGGTTTCCGCCGATTCCAATGCAGGCTTGGTGGCCACTTCCGTATTCGAGGCGTTCCCGAATCTTTCCGCAGTGCGCACCTACACGCGTCTGCAGTCCGCCAGGCAACTGCCGATTGAAGCGGTGTCATCGTTGAATCTGACCGTTCCGATGCGCGTCAACTGCGGCAAGGTACATCGTTCGAATATTTTCTGGGGCGATGCCGCTTGGGCTGTGGAAAACGATTGGCGTGTTCGTCCGCTGCGTGACACTCAGGTGCGTAACCGCAACCAGAAAATCAATCCTGGTCAGTCTAGTTCGCGTTTTGCCATGAGCTCGACTTCTACATGGAGCTCGGGAGAGCATGAGCCGGCCGGCATTCTGCAGGTGGAAGGTTCGGTACGCCGCGCCCGCGATTTTTCCGTAATGTGGCAGATCGAGCATAACGGTCCGTGGGAGTGGGAAGTCGGCGAGGACGATCCCGGTCTGCACGTCACTGCGTTCGGTCCGGAATATAAGGATCATGGTTGGTTCACCAATCTTGGTGAAGGCAATGATTTCGAGTCCGTTCCTGTGTCGTTTGCCATTGCCGCAGGCGATTGGCAGCAGGCTGTTGCCGAAATGACGTTGCAGCGTCGTGCGCTGCGCATTGCCAAGGCTCGTGAGTTGGGGCGCGTCGATCAGTTCGAGCATACGCAGGGTCTTGTGATCTACAACGATTACATGAATACGCTGTTCGGTGACCCTCGTATTGAGAAGGAACTGCCGCTGATTGAAGGTGCGGCAAGCGTTGGCGCGGATGTTTTCTGCATTGACGCCGGCTGGTACGACAGCACCGACGGCGGCTGGTGGGACATGGTCGGCGAATGGCAGGCCTCCACCAACCGTTTCGGCGACGCCGGTCTGCGCGGTCTTGCCGACACGATTCGTGCTCATGGCATGGGCTTGGGACTGTGGCTCGAACCTGAAGTGATCGGCGTGAAATCGCCGCTTGCGAGCATGTTGCCGGATTCCGCGTTCTTCCAGCGTCATGGTGTTCGCGTGTGCGATTCGGGTCGTTATCTGCTTGATTTCCGTTCTCCCGAAGCGCGAGAGCATGTTACGCGTACTGTTGATCGTTTGATTGACGATTTCGGTGCGGTGTTCTTCAAGTTCGACTACAACACCATTCCCGGCGTCGGCACTGATTTGAATGCCGAGTCCGTTGGCGATGGCCTGCTCGAGCATTGCCGCGCATATGTGGATTGGCTTGACGATCTGCGTCGCCGTCATCCGGATGTGATGATCGAAAACTGCGGTTCCGGTGCCATGCGCGCCGATTACGCGCAGTTGTCCCGCTTGGATTTGCAGTCCACTTCCGACCAGTGCGATCCTCTGATTTATGCTGCGATTGCGGCTGGTGCAGGTATGACGATTCTGCCGGAACAGCAGGGTAATTGGGGTTACGCTCAGCAAGAGATGGATGATGAGACTGCTGTGTTCACGCTTGCTACGGGTGTGCTCGGCAGGCTGTATCTGTCTGGTTTCATCGATCGCATGACGGAGCCGCGTCTTTCGCTCGTTCGCGACGCTATCGCCTTACATCGTTGTGTACTTGCCGACCAGCAGCATATGGTGCCGTTCTGGCCGTCCGGACTTCCCGACTTCGACGGCGATTGGCTTGCCGTTGGCTTGCGTCATGTCGAAACGGATATGCGTGACGCGTATGCGTACGGCGAATCCGCTTGGAATGAGCAGGCTGCCGAGCAGAACGATCAGCAACCTCAGCCGGAAGATAAGCCCGACTACATCATCGTGTGGCGTCGCGGCGGCACACCGTCCGTGAACATGCCGTTGGATGCGGATCAAACCATTGAACAGGTGTTTCCGAATCCTGCCGAACCGGACCATGCGCCCAATGCCAAACCGTGGACTATCGAACGCATGGATCCGGAAACGGTTCGCCTGAACGCCGCCACCTCCAAGCAACCCTCCGCCCGCATCTTTGCCATTCGCCGCCGCGACTGATCGGGGCTGAGCCAACCAATCGCTGAAATGCCGTATTTCCGGCTATCGTGCGTTCCGCTGCAATCGGGCGCGGAACGCACGATAGCTATATGATCGCGGTCGTGGATTCACGTTCGACCAACTGATATCCGATGGTTGCGCGGCTCGGCGGCAGCACCGTGCCTGCATCATTGGAATTTCCGTCATTGCTGGAATTATCATTCACTTCGCCGCGTTCGATCCGTTCGACAATCATATCGACCGCGAATTTGGCAAGCTGGTCGAGATCCACTTGGATGGTGCTCAGCGAAGGGGTGGCGTAGGTTCCGGAAGTCACGCCGTCGAATCCGATCACCTTCACGTCTTGCGGCACATGGATGCCATAGTCGGCGAGGCCGCGAATCACGCCGAATGCGGCGAAATCATTGGCGCAGCACACTCCGTCGAACGCGATTGCGGGAATCTTGTCGGTCGTTTCGATCGATCTGCCCGTAATCTTGCCGCTTGCATCGTTGAAATCGGCGGTTCCGGCCGTGCCTGTTTCGCGGTCTCCAGCACCCGCGCCGGCTCCGCAGTCCGTCCTTCGCGCCGCCATGATCCGTTCGGCGATCGCGTGCCCGGCGGTAATGCCTTCGTCGGAGCGACCGCCTTCGAACACCATGGTTTCGTCATATGGCAATCCTGCGTCCAGCAACGCCGCGCACGCTCCTCGAAGTCGCAATGCAAATGCGTTCTGCGCATGCGCCAACTCGGCGCGCGGCACGAACGTATGCCCGACAATCGCAATATTCCGGCATCCCTGGGCGATCAGATACTGCATCGCAGCGCGTTCGCCCTCCTCGTTGGGAAAATTCACGGCATCCACGGTTGGCGTTTCCTCGCATGCGTCGAGCAGTACGAGAGGGCGCCCGCCGTTGAGTTTGGCGAGCGGTAGATTCGTGCCCAATCCGGTGGCGTGCAGAATCTCACCGTCGAAGAGCTGCCCTGAGAACGGATTGCTGGTCAGCGCATGTTCGGCCGCGTCCGGCGAATACTGGGTTTGCTCGATGAACGGCGTGAGTCCGCGTGAGGTGATCTCGCGGCTCAATGTTTGCGTCAGCTTCGAATAGAACGGCGAATCGAATTCGTTGACGATGATGTGAATAATGTTGCTGCGACCTGATTTGAGCATGCTGGCTGTCAGATTGATGCGATAGTCGAGTTTTTTCGCTGCTGCCAGCACTTTGGCCCGCGTCGATTCCTTGACGCCGGCTTTGCCGTGCAGCGCATTCGATGCGGTCATGGGGGAGACGCCGGCTTCCGCCGCCACGTCGCGCAATGTCGGTTTGCCGTTTGCCATGCACCGCTCCTTACAGCCAAGTTTTTCTGTAACGATATTATATATGATGATTTTCTGGTAATCGTTGAAATTTCAAAGAATCACCGATATCCTATCATGATTGTGATTTCTGAAATATGCTATAAAATATGTAACGGTACATATCTGAAGTTTTCCAAGATGATGAAGTCGAACAAGTAAGTCAAGGATGACGTCAGATACTGTAAACGGCACGCTTTTCTAACGTTGTACAAGGAGAAGGCAATGGCGACTACCGAGGATCTGCCAAAAGCATGGCGACCGCCAATGGGCTGGAACAGCTGGGATTCCTACGGCACCACCGTC
>NZ_CAUEQY010000029.1 GCF_959020145.1 uncultured Bifidobacterium sp.
TTTCCTGCGAATACATGCACGCCATGGGCAATTCCGTCGGAAATATGGACGAATATGTTGCGCTGGAACGCTACCCGCAATATCAGGGCGGATTTATTTGGGATTTCATTGATCAGGCGATTCTTGTGCGCTTGCCCGATGGCGATGAACGTCTCTGCTACGGCGGCGATTTCGGCGATCGTCCGAGCGATTACGAGTTTGCCGGAGACGGTATTGTGTTCGCCGATCGCACGCCGTCGCCAAAGGCGCAAGACGTCAAGCAGCTGTATGCCAACGTGCGCATTGTGCCGGGTGAAACCGGCGTTGAGATCGCGAATGACAATCTGTTCGTTTCCACCGCCGACTATGTGTTCGTTACGCGCGTGCTTGCGGATGGCGAGCCGGTATGGCAGGCCGAACAGCGTTTTGATGTGCCGGCTGGCGAAACCAAGCACTTCGATATTGAATGGCCGTTGGAGGCCTACCGAGGCCAAGCCAACGAGCTCACGCTCGAAGTGAGCCAACGCCTTGCCGCCGCGGAAGAGTGGGCGTCGAAGGGCTACGAGCTGTCGTTCGGCCAGACCGTGGTTGCAGGCTCCAAGCCGGTTGCTGCCAGCGAGACGAAGCCTGTTGACGGCATCGTGACCGTTGGCCGTTGGAATGCTGGCGTGCAGGGATCCGGTCGTGAGATTCTGCTGTCGCGTACGCAGGGCGGCATTGTTTCGTACACGCTTGACGGCCGTGAATTCGTGCTGCGCAAGCCCACGCTCACCACGTTCCGCGCGCTGACCGACAACGATCGCGGTGCAGGCCACGGTTACGACCGCGCGCAGTGGGTCGGCGCAGGCCGTTACGCCAAGTGCGTCAACAACACCATCGAACAGGTCAATGACGATACGCTGAAAGCCGTATACGAGTACGAGCTCGCCACTCCGCAGCGCACGCACGTCACCATCACGTATGTGGCAGACACCACCGGCAAGCTGCACTTGAGCGTCGACTATCCGGGTGAAACTCAGGAAGCCCCGACCATTCCGGCTTTCGGTTTGGAATGGACGCTGCCGGTCGAATACTCCAACCTGCGCTTCTACGGCCCCGGACCCGACGAAACCTACGCCGACCGCAAGCATGCCAAGCTGGGCATTTGGAACACCAACGCTTACGACGATCATGCGCCGTACCTCATGCCGCAGGAAACCGGCAACCATGAGGATGTGCGTTGGGCTGAGATCACGGATGATGCCGGTCATGGCATGCGTGTGAGCCGTCACGGCGAATCAGCGTTCGCGCTCAGCCTGCAGCCGTACAGCGCATTCATGTTGGAAGAAGCCCAGCATCAGGACGAACTGCCCGCTCCGAAGCACATGTTCCTGCGCGTGCTCGCCGCGCAAATGGGCGTCGGCGGCGACGATTCCTGGATGAGCCCGGTGCACCCGCAGTACCACATTCCAGCCGATAAGCCGCTCCACTTGGATGTGGATATCGAGCTGATCTGACACGTTGGGGCATGCCGGTTGCCCCAACAATTACGGGGGGGTCCGCGTATTCTGCGGACCCCCTGCTTGCGTTATTGCGTTACCGCGTTACCGCCAATTTGCATTGGCGCTCATTGCCTCATATCATGCTCACCGCTCACCGCTGCGGATAGGAATCCTCAAAGAAGCGACGCTCGAGATGCACGATGGTGCGGAACACGTCGGCCTCCGAGCCATCCACCGACGCATACTCGTTGACGAGCGCGATCAGGCGGCCCGTCCAGGCGCGGAAATAATCGCCCTCATGCAAATCAACCCAACCCTTGTGCGCCGGAATCTGCTGAACGACGCCAGCGTCGATGGTGCGCTTAGCCCAGGCAAGATAAATCCATTCCATGCAGCACAGCGCAGTAATGAGTTCTTCCCAAGTTCCCTGAACCAGCTTGGTCAGATATTCGCAATATTCACGATTTGCCGGAGTCTGCTCGGAATTATTGTATTCTTCGTCAGTAATTCCGTATTCCTTAAGGAATCCGGTAAAATATGTTGCTTCATTGTCAGCAAACCATTGCGATTGTTTCGCCAGCATATCTTTGGTTTCCTGACGCGGCGCAAGTTCAATCGCATGTGCCATGATGCCCTGATTAAAGAACTTGAAATCCTGAATTAAATAAGACTTCAAAATCGATTCTGGAAGTGTATCATCCAGCAATTCATTCACAAAACGCGAATTGATTGCCTGATTCCATTCGTCGGCCGCCGACATATACAGCTGATCGGCCACGGAACCCGGCTCGGCTCCCAACCACGCATAATCGCCGCTTGCGGACTGCGGCGCTTCCGGAACATGATTCATGGTCACAAGACCCCCTCGGTTAATGCGGCCAATGCAAACGCAACGCACATCTCCTCGCTCCGTTCCGCCGTGGCTCGCTGTGATGGCGCCATAATAGCCGCCGTTCCCAACGTACCGAACGCGCCACCGAAACGCAAGAAGCAGAACGCTTCCATGACCGCCATGACCGCACTCAATCTCGGCGAATCATTGCGCGAATTTGTTGAGGCGGCGATCGTAGGTCATGAGGCCGTTGAGCTCTTCTTCGACGTCGGAAACCTGCGTATACACGTAGCCCGCCAATCCGCGTGATTCCAACGATTCCGCCGAATCAAGCACGGAACGGACGGCAGTGCGCCAATCCTCAATCGAATCGTATTCACCGTAGCCGTACGCGCGCGAAACCGCAGCATGATCGGCAACCAACTGCGCCAATCCTCCGAATTCCGAAATCACGAACGCACGAACGCCATGCTGCGCAACCGGCAACACCGCGTAATGCGCGGCACGACGACGCCGCTTATGCCGCTTTTCATATTCGGCCACATACCCACGCAACGGCCCCTTATCCGGGTAGATTTCCAGCGGACGGAAGTAGTTGTGCACGCTGTGAACATCGCCGCAACGCTGGTCGTACCAGCCACTCGTGGCGTCGATCGGGCGCGTCGGGTCAAGCGCATGAATGCGTTCCGCCGCATCGCACGCGTCGAACTGCCCCCACCCTTCGTTGAACAGCACCCACGTGACGATCGACGGGTGGCCGGCAAGCATGTGCACCATGGCATCGCAGGTGCGCGACCAGTCGCGGCGGTACGTCGAATCGTCGGCACCGAGCGCCGCGAAATGCTTCGCCGTGTCGTCGCGGTACTTGTTCCATGTGGCACGCATGAGCGTCGGCTTGCGGTTGGTGACCCACGCGTTGTATTCGCCGCCACCCGACACCGCGTCCTGCCATACCAGCATGCCGAGGCGGTCACAATGGTAGTACCAGCGCGCCGACTCGATTTTGATATGCTTGCGCAGCATAGTAAAGCCGGATTCCTTCATGGCGATTATGTCATGCACCAGCGCTTCATCACTCGGCGCGGTCAGCAGGCCGTCCGGCCAATAGCCCTGGTCGAGCACACCCTTGAGGAACACCGGCTTGCCATTGAGATGGAAGCGCGCGATACCCTTCAAATCAGGCTTAATCTCAACCGTGCGGAACGCGCAATACGAGCGCACAATATCTTGCTTTTCCTGCGATTTCGCGGGTTTCTCTTGAATTTCCTGCGATTCTTGCTGCAGCTTTTCCTGCTTTCCCTGCGATTTCGCCGCACCAAATTCCAGCGTCGCCGTCACGTCATACAAATACGGATCGTTCGGCGACCACAAGTGTTCGGCCCGCGTTGCGATTTCCGTGCGCACCTTGCGCATGCCAGCCGGCAGCAATTCGTCCGCGACGATCGTGCCGTCCGCGGGATCGGCTACGACGATATGCAGTTTGGCATTCGGCTTATCTCCGCCGATTTCCGCGCGAATAAACAATCTGCCGTCGGCGGCGCCCTTCAGCGTAAGCGTCTGCACGTACGCTTCCGGCACGATCTCCATCCACACGCTCTGCCAAATGCCGCTTTGCGCGGTGTACCAAATCCCCTCGCGCTCGATTTTCTGCTTGCCGCGCATTTGCGTACCCGAATCGTTCGGATCGTACACGCACAACGCAATCTCGAAAGCATCATCGGGATCGACGAATGCCGAAATATCGACGTCAAACGGCAAATATCCCCCGACATGCATCCCTGCAAACTGCCCGTTGATAAAGCAGGCGCACACGTAATCGACCGCTTCGAAATGCAGCATCAAGCGGTTCGCATCGCCGATCTGCCGAACCGCTTCCCCTCCCCCAAGCGTCACGGGATGCACCACCGTGCGATACCAGATCATATTGTCTGGGTAAATCGTCTGATGCACGCCGGAAAGCGCGGATTCCGGGGAGAACGGCACCAAAATCTTGCCGTCGAACGTTTCGGGGATGGCCGCTTCCTTCACTGCCTGCACCGCTTCGTCACGGGTGAGCACAGCCGCGGATTTGCGCCATTTCGAGCCGTTGCCGCTTTCGGGAATGGATACGATCGCGTAATCCCAGAATCCGTTGAGCATGGTGTGATTGCCGCGCACCATGGTTGGGCGCGGATGCTCGTTCAGGATTGGCGTGCGGCCGTTTTCCAGTTTGCGTTCGCCGTCTTTTGCAGGGCAGAACGCCTTGTGGGCGTCGTTGGAAGACAGCCATTCGCCGGCGATCTGTTCGCCCCAAGGCGTCCACAACTGCTGCAGCGGCTCTTGGGAACGCATTTTCGTAGGCGCGGCTTTCAGCACTCGCTTGACGTCCAACATAAGAGCCTCCCTGCAGCATCGCATTTCCCTCAACTTCCCCATTGTAACGAGAGGAATGGCAAAGAGAAATAGCGATTGTTACGGATTTTGAAATCGATTCAATCCGGATTGCACTATAGATTTGTAAAATCGTATATAGAAAGTCGAATATTGCACATTAGATTTACAAGTCGGATTTGCAAAATCAGATATAAAAAGCCGGTGCAAGAACTTCGTAATTCCTTGCACCGGCAATCAGAACAACTCACCTTAGCGGCAAATCAGGCCAAATCAAGCCGAATCCCCAGGTGAATCAGCGAATCAGCCTTCCAGCTTGGCCTTTTCGGCGGCAAGACGGGCCGCCTCGGCCTCACGACGAGCCTTCAGCTCCGAATCGAAGCGAGCGAGCTCCTCTTCGACGGCCTCCGGCGGAATCTTCGCGAAAATCGGATGCGGCTTCGGCACTGCAGTGCCGGCCACGATCGGCTCGGAAGCCCACGGATGCACGGTTTCGCCCAGCTTGTAGTCGCCGGTGATGATCGGATACATGAAGCCCGGCTTGTCGAGATCCTCGACCTCTTCCAAGCGCGGCAACGGCGAGAACGTGCCTGTGCCGCCGAGAGCCTCCCACACCTTCTGCGCGGAATGCGGCAGGAACGGGGCCAGCAGGTGGTTCGCGTCGGACACGGCCTGGGCGGCAACGTGCAGCACGGTGCCGAGGCGAGCCGGATTGTCCTTGATCTTCCACGGTTCGGTGGCGGAAATGTACTTGTTGATGTCGCCGACCACGCGCATGGCTTCACTCAGCGCGTTCTTCTGGCGATGGTTCTCGATCAGCGAACCGACCGTGTCGAACGCGGCCTTGGTTTCGCTCAGCAGAGCGCGATCCTCATCGGTCATTTCGCTCTCATCGAGCGCCGGAATCTCACCGAAGTTCTTGTTCATCAGATTGGCCACACGGTTGACGAGGTTGCCCCAGGAAGCGGCAAGCTCCTCGTTGTTGTGGCGCACGAACTCAGCCCATGTGAAGTCGGAATCGGAGCTTTCCGGACCGGCCACGGAAATGTAGTAGCGCACGGCATCCACAGGGTAGCGGGCGAGAATGTCCTTCACATAAATGACGATGCCACGCGAAGACGAGAACTTCTTGCCTTCCATGGTCATGAATTCGGAAGCCACGACCTGCTCCGGCATGTTCAGCGGACCGAGCTTGCCGGTTTCGCCGCCCTTGGAGCCCTGACCGTTGTAGCCGAGCATTTCGGACGGCCAGATCTGGGAGTGGAACGTGATGTTGTCTTTGCCCATGAAGTAGTAGCCCGGGGTTTCCGGATCATTCCACCATGCGCGCCATGCTTCCGGATCGCCCTTGCGGCGAGCCCATTCGATGGATGCCGACAAGTAGCCGATCACCGCGTCGAACCACACGTACAGCTTCTTGTTCGGATTGTCGATCCAGCCGGCAACCGGAACGGGAATGCCCCAGTCGATGTCACGCGTGATGGCACGCGGCTTGACTTCCTTGAACAGGCCGATGGAGAAGTTGATGACGTTGGTACGCCAGCCTTCGCGGGTCTTCAGCCATGCGAGATTGGCTTCGGCGAGCGCCGGCAGGTCGAGGAAGAAGTGTTCGGTTTCCTCAAAGCGCGGGGTTTCGCCGTTGATTTTGGAAACGGGATTGATGAGCTCGTCCGGGTCGAGTTCGTTGCCGCAGGCGTCGCACTGGTCGCCGCGGGCACCGTCGGCACCGCAGATCGGGCAGGTGCCTTCGATGTAACGGTCAGGCAGGGTGCGGCCGGTGGACGGCGAGATGGCGACCTTCTGGGTGCCCTTATAAATGTAGCCGTTGGCGAGGCACTGCTTGAACAGTTCCTGCACCACCTGCTCGTGATTGCCGGTGGTGGTGCGGGTGAACAGGTCGTAGCTCAGGCCGAGATCGCACAGATCCTTGGCGATCACACGGTTGTAACGGTTGGCGAGCTCCTGTGCGCTGACGCCTTCCTTGTCGGCTTCCACCAGGATCGGGGTGCCGTGCTCGTCGGTGCCAGACACCATCAGCACGTCATTGCCCTTCATGCGCTCGTAGCGCGCGTATACGTCGGAGGGCACGCCGAATCCGGCGACGTGACCGATATGACGGGGGCCGTTAGCATACGGCCAAGCAACATTCACCAAAATATGACTCATGGTGCCCGATTATACAAAGCGCCATATCCCGCATTTTCCATGTATTTCGGTAGTTGGATTTTTATTGGAGGATGGACGTGCGATCATCGATTTCAATCGTTTGAAATAGTTTGCATCATAATTTGCATATCTGCCGATCTATCCACATTGTTGCATTACGTAACAATCATTTTCCACATATCCACAGATTTTCGGGGGCTGGTGGCGCAACGGAATTCGAATCCGCTACGGTACCGTCATGGACACTCCACCACCCCTTCTGGGCAACGATGACCTTCCGGGCCCGATGTGCCTGAACCTGCTGGCCTCATCCGGCGCGCTGTGCAAGCTCGACAGCGCGAACGCCTATTCATGCCACGATTCGGACACGTTGTACGGGCGGTCCTGCATCATCGCGACATTGCTGCCGAGCCGGTCCGTGGCATGTTCACGCACCGCCGCATGGGTTTGGCTAGGCGGCACCTTCCCCGAATCCATCGACATTATCGCGAAAGCCCACTATCGAGCGCTACGTTACGGCCGTAAAATCAACGTTTTCAACCGTCTCGCACCAAACGAACACACCATCAAAGTCGGTCCGATCATCGTGACCACGCCTGTTCGCACCGCATGCGATCTCGCATTGAACTGCACCCCCGAAAGCGAATCGTTGGTTTCCGAAATCATCTGCATGCTCATGCAGGAATTTCATTTCCGCTCCAACGATTGCATGCAAATCATGCAGGAGACGAAGCATATTCGCAACGCGCCACAGGCGCGCAACTACATTCTTGCGATCGACGGAAGAAGCGACGACTATGAGCGCAGCGCATAGCAGGCATAAGGCGCGGCGCGCGACGCACGCCGACAGGATAGGTGCCGACAGAGCAAACGGATTCCGCAGACTGCTCGGAATCCAAGAAAAACGCAGGCCACGGACGCATCGCGCGACGCATCGGGATGCGCGGAATCTCGCACACCGTGCACAGCGGACGCGCCGCGAACCGCCGCCATACCAGCCCAAACCGCGGCCGAAACCGCTGGTGGATCCGCCGTCTCCCCCAATTCCATTGACGCCGCTGGTGGCGTGCAGTCCGGACACACCGCAGGACGTGCTATGGCATATCGCGGAATACGCGCCGCAACTGCGCAAATGGCTGGTCGCCAATCCTTCCGCAACACCGGCGATGTTGGACTATCTTGCGCAAGTCGGCGGGCCGGACGTGGCCCGCGCCCTGCAAATACTGCTGGAATCGTTGGAATCGTGCGGATCGCAAGCATGCAGCTGACACTTGCGCGACGGGCAATCGCACGATAGGCAATCGCCGGACGGTAAATAATGTGGACTTACTGCTTCATCGCAAGAACCGCATTGTAGACCTGCTTGCGATTAGCCAGCGAGCCGTCCGCAAGGGGATGCTCGGCAACGACCTGCGAAATCGCGTCTTTGATGCGCAGATTGTCTTCCTGCGCACGGTCGATCGACAGCACCGCCAAGTCTTCGACGCTCAACGATGCGGGGGCAGCAGCGTCAGCCTCCTCTTCGGAAGCGCCGGCAACGACCAACACCATTTCGCCGCGCGGCGGCTCGTCGATCACGCTCTGGCGAATCTGCGCGATGGTTCCGCGACGGATCTGCTCAAAATCCTTGGTAAGTTCACGGCAAAGCGCCATCTTGCGGTTCGGACCGAACACGTCAAGCAGGTCGGCCATGGAATCGTCGATGCGATGCAGGGTTTCGTAAAACACGATGGTGCGGCGTTCAGAACGCAGGGTACGCAGGTATTGCACGCGTTCGGAATGCTTGCGCGGCAGGAATCCTTCATAGCAGAAGCGGTCGGTGGGCAGTCCTGAAAGGCACAGCGCGTCCAGCACTGCGGACGGGCCGGGAGCGCAGGTGACGGGCAGACCACGTTCGATGGCGCGACGCACGATCGCGAGGCCCGGATCGTTGATGGTCGGCATGCCCGCGTCGGACACGACCAGCACGGTAGCGCCGGTTTCCACCTGATCGAGCAGACCGTCGGACTTGTCTCGCTCGTTGTGATCGTGGTAGGCCACCACGCGGCCGTTCACGTGCACGCCGAGACGGTTGGCGAGCGCGTAGAGACGGCGGGTGTCTTCGGCGGCCACGATGTCGGCGCGTTCCAGGAGCGCAATGAGGCGTGCGGAGGCGTCGGCCGTGTTGCCGATCGGCGTGGCAGCCATCACCACCGTGCCTTGCGGAACGTCGGTTCCGCACACGAGGGCGTCAAGTCCCGTACCAGACTGTTCTGTTCCAGACTGTTCCGCCGCTGTCGGCGATTCTGCCATCTCCGCCGTATTCACCATTCCCGCAGTTCCCGTTACTTCTGCCGTATTCGCACTCAACTCATTCAGTTTCAAGTCCAACGTCTCATTCATGCGTTCCATGCCTTCAGCCTATCCAACGCAAAGGAAAACAGCCCTCCCCGCGTCCTAAACCCCCAATCGCTGGAACAATCCGGACACAAAACAGACCCTCAGCGGGGTGATTCCCCCACCCACTGGAACAATCACCCCGCTTACAGCCCCAGTAACGTCCCAAAACATCCAGACATTGGAACAATTCGGACGCCAACAGGCTTAAAAACGTCCTGATTCTTCCAGTGACTGGAAGAATCCGCCCGCCTACAAGACTAAAAGCGGGCAGATTCCTCCACCGACTGGAAGAATCCGCCCGCAAACGCATGCTTACACCGCGCACACGTACTTACCTCGTGTACATACGTGGCAGCGAATCGGCCATGCGTATGAAGCTGTTGCGCGCGAAAGCGCTGAAATCGCGCGCATACGGCGATTCCGGCAGCGGAGTGCCATATGCGCCCGTGCCAGCAGCGCCCGAATCATTGCCCCAGACCGCCGGATATGCGCCGGTCACGGCATGCACGTCGGAATCCACATCGGGGGTAATCACCTTGCTGGTTTCGTTTTGATGACCGAACATGGAGAATTTTCCGGTCGCCGCACGCAACGCTTCGAACAGCGCCCGCGATTGCCGATTCAGATTCCCATCAACCGATTGCGCAAGATTTTCCGCCACGATTCACACTCCCTTGTATTTGCCGTATTCGCCTAGTCTTGCATTGCCCCAACCGCTCTCGCATTGCCTTACTGCTGTTTCCACGCTATCTTCCGCGCCATCGAAACACACTTTCGTACCGTCAACATGCGCGATTCGTGTTCAGCGGCCCCACTATTTGATTTGTTGACCTCACGATTCCGTTTTTCGCCGCCTTTTTTCAAATCGTGAGGTCACCAAATCAAAATCATGAGGCCCCCCAAAAAAAACCAAAATCGTGAGGTCACAACGCCAAATCACAATGAGCGATACGCGATATACCGGATATATCGCACACTCTAAAGCCAAACAGCCAAACGCCAAACACCACCAAACCAAAATCACCCACCACAGTTGGCACTTTGCGTCCGTTTGTGCAGATTTGCCAACCGTCGGGCATTACTAGGCGCCGCATTAGAGGGCCACTGGTAGGCTGACATTGGTTCCGCGAGGCCAACCCACACAAGGCAGCCTGAACCACTTAATTTTGGACGTTTAGATGTAAGGTACTCACAGAGAGCATTTCATGGGAATTATCAACTTCTTCATTAATCTGCTCAAGGATCCGCGCACGGCGATCGCCAGCTGGATCTCCATGGGCGTCGCCCCCACGCTTGGTTTCATCTTCCTGATTGTGTTCGTCGAAACCGGCGTCGTGTTCTTCCCGTTCCTGCCGGGCGACTCCCTGCTGTTCGCCGCCGGCTTCTTCGCCGCGCCCGACGCCCAGACCGGCGTTTCCGCACTACCGCTGTTCGCGCTGCTGCCCGTGGTCTGGTGCGCTCCAATCATCGGCGACCAGTGCAACTACTGGATCGGCCACTTCTTCGGCCGTCGCATCATCGAATCCGGCAGAGTCAAGGCTATGACCCCCGAACGCCTCGCCAAAACCGAAGGCATGATCGAAAAGTGGGGCCCGCTCGCCGTGTTCCTCGGCCGTTTCTTCCCGTTCATCCGCACGTTCATGCCGTTCATTTCCGGCATTTCCGGCATGCGTTGGAGCCGTTTCACCCCGTTCTCCGTGCTCGGCGGCCTGTGCTGGTCCACCCTGTTCACGCTGCTCGGCTACTTCTTCGGCGGCATTCCGGCCGTGCAGAAGCATTTCGAGCTGGTCATCATTGCGATTCTCGTGCTGTCGCTGATTCCTACCTTCGTCGGCTTGCTCAAAGCAAAGTTCGGCAAAAAGAAGGCTGATACCGCGACCGCGGAAGCCTGATCTTACGTTTTCTCCTTTTCTTGCGATTGCGGTGTCTTTCGATTTTTCGGAAGGCACCGTTTTCGTATGCTTTCGCATGCTTTTCCTGCAAGGGATATTCCGCAACACGCGAATCTCGCAGATTGCATTCGTACAGACTTCGTACTAGAATCGCGAGAGTTGTCTTGCTTAGCGTGTTGCTAGACATGACTTGGGGCCGTAGCTCAGTTGGTAGAGCGCTTCGTTCGCATCGAAGAGGTCGCGGTTTCGACTACCGTCGGCTCCACTAAGCCCGCTGCATTCATTCCACCGCAGCGGGCTTTTTCTTTTCCTAGCCACCAGACAAATCTGCCATACGTAAGCGAGATGGGGCGAAAAATCAGGCCTGAGATACGCGCTGACGCACGAAAGCGTCGAGCGAGGCCGCGTCAATGCCCTCGTAGCCCTTGATCGAGGCGAACTGCGGGCCGTTGGAATTGTCGATCTGCATGAACCCGGTCTGGCCGATCGTCGTCGCGCCGGAGGCGACGGCCGAACGCAGGCCCGACATGGAATCCTCAATCGCAATGCAGTACTTCATATCTTCCGGAGCGATACCCAAGCGACGACCCGCCTCCAAATACGGGGCCGGAGACGGCTTCTTCTCAACATCATCATCGCCGCACACGTAGCCCGCAAACGCGCCAGCCGGCGCTTGGGCAACCAGATTCTCCGCAAGATGACGCGGCGACGTGGTGACCAGCATCGAAGGAACGCCAGCGTCACGCAGCGCGACAAGCACGTCTTCCACGCCTTCGATCCACGGAATGCGCTCGAATTCCTTTTGGGCGACGTAATCGATCATGCCCTGGCCGATCTCTTCAATCGACAGCTGGCAACCATGCTCCACCATGCGACGGGCCACATCCGGAACCGGCGTGCCCGAACCCTGCCAGGCGAGCTCCTCATCCCAATATCCGCCATGCGCGGCTGCGATTTTCATCTCACCCTCATGCCAATACGGTTCGGAATCGATCAGCGTGCCGTCCATATCCCAAAACACGGCCTTGATCATCAGGTTCGTCTCGGTCATGATGTTCCTTCCCTACGACCGTCGGACGCGGAGCACCGGATTTCCGGGCAGCGCCGTCCATCGCGACTTCCACTGCCATTTCAGCAGGGCGGCAAGACGGCAGCATTCGCGAGTCGCGGCAAAACGGCAGACAACAAACAGGCATACAAGCGAGGCAAACGAAAAGCGCCCGGACGGTCCTCCATCCGAGCGCTTCCCATATCGACGCAATACTTCGCGCCTACGTATTCGCAAAATCATCCGATTTTTTTCACGAATTATCGGCAACCCCCATCGCTATAATCCATGAAATTCGAAAATTTCACTTGTATCGGGAGATTTGAAATTCACTCTCCCTGATTTTCACTGTTTTCCACAGCGGTTTCCGCGGCCTTTTCCGCATTTTCCGCCTTCCAGCGAGCGATGCAACGTTCCACGCGCTTGTATCCGATGATCTTCGGATCAAGCCCGGCCTCGCGGAAAATCGCGGCAGGCGAGCCACCTTCGGCATACCTGCGCATGCAATCATCGCGAAACTCCTTGGAGTAACAAATACGATACTGGGTGACCGATTCCACGGCATCCAGAGACCCGAGATACTTGCGGGTCTTAGCTGTGAACGCAACTCTTGGCACTGTACGCTCCTAACCTTTCCTGTTCTCGCCGCATATCTTACCCCCTCCTCCATGATTATTCATGGGCAAAGAGAACCATCTTTCACCGAAGCACCTTGACGACCGGAAGAATGACAGTTAGAACGCGGATACTCAACATTATTTCCCACAACGACGACATCGTCGCAGGAAGCAATGCATTTGGTAAAACTATATAACAAAACAGGCACATCTGTTGCAAGATATGCCTGTTTTTGAATTTTTTTTTCAATGTTTTCTGAAAATCAGTCAATCCCCCAAAGCACGATAGACCTGGAAATCGGCCGAGAAACGGGTTTACCCCTCTCAATCCCCTCGTTTTCGCCTGCGACACCCCCACCGCGCATGTCGTACGCATCAGCCGCGACACGCGCGGCCTCCACGGACTCGCGCGACGGCAGCTGACGGGCGTCGACCTGAATCTGCCGACGCCACATGCGAGCGCGGCGGGAACGTTCGATTTCCACAATGCCACCGTCCGCATCGGCCGCGAACACGCTGGAACCGGCCGGCCGGCGCAATCGCTCGACTTGCCGGCGCAGCTCGCGGTTCTCCTCTTCCAAGGAAAGGATCCGCGCGATGCCAGCCAGGTTGATGCCTTCTTCCTGACTCAGCTGCTGCGCTTTCGCAAGGCGCGAGATGTCTCGCAGCGAATACCGGCGAGCGCCACCGTCCGTGCGTTGCGGCACCACCAGCCCCAAACGATCGTATTGGCGGAGCGTCTGCGGATGCACGTTGGCGAGTTCGCCGGCGCGACCGACCGTGAACATCGGCAGTTCGATGTCGAAACCAACTTCGTCCGCCCCGTCCAGATCGGCCCTGCCGGCCACGATCGCCATTGCGCACATGTCGTACAGCATTTTGGCCTGCCGCGCCGCACGGGCTTGGGAGGTCCGGGATGCGCGTGCCATGGCAATCAGCGCTCCTTGGCAAGTTCGTCAGCGAAATCGCCGCACTCCTTGTCGAATTCCTTTGCCGCATGCTTGACTTTCAGGCTCGGCTTGTCGGGAATGCGGATTTGCACACGCCCGATCAGATCGCCGTCGCCCTGCCTGTTGGCCACGCCCCTGCCGGAGATGCGCACTTCGGTGCCGCTGGACGAGCCTGCCGGCACTTTGAAGGTGACTTCGTTGCCGTCGATATCCTGTGCGGTCACTTTCGCGCCCGCCACAGCCTGACCGACGGTGATTGGCAGATCCATGATGATGTCACGCTTGCGCAGGCTGAATTTCGGATCTTCGGCAACGTTGATCTGCAGGTACAGATCGCCGTTTTTTCCGCCGTTACGACCCGGCTTGCCCTTGCCTGGAATACGGATTTTCTGCCCGTCACGCACGCCCGCTGGAACATGCGTCTTGAACTTTTTTCCGTCGGCAGACAGTGAAACCGTTGCCCCCTTGACCGACTGGCGGAAAGTCAGATTGATCTTGGAATTGCGGTCTTCGCCATCTTCCGGCTGCGCAGCCTGCTCGTAGCTGCCCCCGTAGGGGTTGCCAGCCCCGGCAGGGCCACCAGCGCCGCCACCGAACATCGAGAAAATATCGTTGATATTCGGATTGCCGCCACCGGTCTGGAAGCGGATGCGCGAGCCATTGCCGCCCGTGCCATACGCTCCAGCGCCAGCGCCACCGCCGAACATCGAGCCGAAAATGTCGGAGAATGCCCCCGCGTCGAATCCGCCCGCACCGGAGCCGCCGGCGAAGCGCGCGCCGCCCATGCCGAACTGACGGATGGCGTCGTACTTCTGGCGGTTGTCTTTGTTGCTGAGCACGTCGTACGCTTCGGAAATGTCTTTGAACTTTTCCTCCGCTTCCTTGGTCTTGTTCAGATCAGGATGGTACTTGCGCGCCAGCTTGCGGTACGCTTTGGTGATCTCATCGTCCGTGGCGTCTTTGGAGACACCGAGGACCTTGTAGAAATCCTTGCTCAGCCATTCATTCTCAGCCATGATGTGCCTCCTTTCACGAGGTTGCTGATGTCAAATGCCTGTTGTTGTTGAAATCGCTGTCACTGCGCTAGCTCTGCGGGGATGCCACGACCACGCGAGCCGCGCGAATCACGCGGTCGCCGATGCGGTAGCCGGCTTCCACCACGGTGTCGACGGTTTCCTTCTCGGCCTGCGGATCCGGCTTGTGCAGGATCGCGTCATGCTTGGTCGGGTCGAAATCCTCGCCTTTTTCGCCGAACTTCTCGACGCCGAACTTTTCGAACGCCTTGTCGATTTTGGCGGAAACGGCTTTGAAGGATTCGTCCATTTCGCTGTGTTCGCGAATGCGATCGATGTCATCAAGTGCCGGCAGCAGTGCGGTCAGCACGTCGATGATGCCGTGCTGGCGGAAGCGTTCCTGCTCCTTCTGCGAACGATTGCGGAAGTTGATGAATTCCGCACGTTCGCGCTGAAGGGCTTCCAAGTATTCCGCCGCTTCCTTCTTGGCCTGGCCAAGCGGAGTCAGCGTATCTTCACCATCTTGCGTCGCACCATCCGCAGCATCGCCGTTTTCTTGCGATTCGGAAGATGCTGCGTTCGCTGCAGTTTCGGAAGTTGC
>NZ_CAUEQY010000030.1 GCF_959020145.1 uncultured Bifidobacterium sp.
CGAGCGTCCCATGTTCCGGTGCCATCGCTGCTTGATCTGGTGTATGAGACATACTGGTTTGTCCCTACTGTTTTATTGATAACCCTTTTGCCTGAGGTTGTGGACAAGGCTAGAACTATATTGGCTCCAAAATCGACGGGGTTAGCTCTATGCGCGTGCATTTCGAAACTGGTCACACGGCTGGAGACTTGAGGGCGCATATAGAATTCGCCCCCATTGGTGCCATTGTTGAAAACAATGGAAGGTGAAACCATATAGGTGGAATATTGATCATTTGAACTTTGCCCATCGAGATTGACTACCCGGTCGATGACGTTATTGGCGACAATCCATCCAACCTGCCACCAATTTACAGCAAAGGCTGGAGTGGTCATAACTGTGCATAGGCAAACTGAGATAATTGTGGAGATAAAAAAACTCTTCTGGATTTCATAATTTCCTCCATGTGAAAATTTAATCTCAATCGACAATGATTAAGATATTAAGAGTATTCTAATGGAAAATGAGTAGGGGTGCACTTTAGGATGTGATTTTCTAGTGAAAATAGCAAAGGTTCTCTCTCGTGGAAGTTACAAACGAGGGCTTCGCTATGTGTCTGTGTTTCAGGAGTCATGCAGTTGTTACTGAATCATGAGTGGATTGAGGATAAGTATGCTAGTGCTGCATGTTAGGCGCTGAACAAAAACCTTCGAGTGCGGCGTCTTCCGTCAACAACACAACTCGTTCAGAAATACACCCAATATGGTCAAACAGTAAGACAGCGCTATGATGCGAACAATCTTCTTCCAAGACAGTTTGTCATGAAGGAAAGCCGTAACCAAAAGGGTTGTCATTGGGGTTATAAGCAGGACGAGGAAGAAATAGAGAAATGTGGACTAGGCTCAATCTGCCGAGAATATAAGTCTGACCGAACCAGTTGTATAAGCCCACGATGGCTGTCGGTGTCGCGGCGTGGGTAAACGCGGACAGGCGCCGGGTTACGTCGGATGATTGGGAGTCTGTCGCTCGGCCTGCGTGCCTGTTTTGTGCGCTGTCGCCGGCCAGGCTAGGGCCGCGCGACGCGAACGGGGAGGCCCGCGCCGTTTATCGGCACGGAACCTCCCCGCTCGCTTTTGTCAGGCGGTCAGCCGAAGATCAGCCCGTGTTCTGCAGGCCTGCTGCGACACCCGACACGGTGCACAGGATCAGGTAGGTGTAGTTCTCCTTCTGTCCATGCGTGAGCTCTTCCTTGTCCACGCGCTTGCGTAGCGAGCCGAGGGCGAGCACCTGGGTGGCGGACAGCGCGTCCACGTACGGCGAGCGGATGCGGATGGCCTGGCCGAGCACGTGGCGGTGCTGCAGAGGCCACTTGTCGCCTACGATCTCGAGCACCCACTTGCGGGTGAGCTCCATCTCGTCGAGGACCTTCTTGTTGAGGTCTTCACGGTCTCCGAGGGCAAGGTACATCTTGGCGATGCGCTCGTCAGTCTTGGCCAGCGACATTTCGATGTTGTCGATGAACGTGGAGAACAGAGGCCATTCCTCATACGCTTGACGCAAGGTGTTCAAATCGCCGAACTGTTCGCACGCGGTGCCCAGGCCGTACCATGCGGCCAGATTGATGCGTGCCTGCGCCCAGGAGAAGATCCACGGAATGGTACGCAGATCGTCGAGGGACTTGGCTCCAAGGCCACGTTTGGCCGGACGGGAGCCGATCGGCAGCAGGCCGATTTCGGTCAGCGGCGTGACGGTGGAGAACCACGGTGCGAAGCCGTCGGTGTTCAGCAGGTCGAGGAAGCGGTTATGCGCGGCCTCGTCGAGCTTGTTGGCCATGTCGGCGTACTTGGCGGTCATGTCCGTATTGCGCTTCTCCACGCTTGGAGCGGACTGCAGCAGCGTTGCAGCCGCAACGGACTCGACGTGGCGGATGGCCAGTGCCGGGTTGCCGTAGCGTGCGAAGATGACCTCGCCCTGCTCAGTGAGCTTGAAGCGGCACTTTACGGAGCCGACCGGCTGTGCGAGTACGGCACGGTTAGCCGGGCCGCCGCCGCGGCCGACGGCACCACCGCGGCCATGGAACAGGGTCAGATCGATGTCATGCGATTCCGCCCACTTGGCGATGCGTTCCTGTGCGGAATGCAGGGCCAGGGTTGCGGAGGTCGGGCCGGCGTCCTTCGAGGAGTCGGAGTAGCCGAGCATGACTTCCATCTTGCCGCCGGTGGCCTTCAGACGAGCCTGGACCTCCGGAATCTTGATCATTTCCTCGAGTACGTCTACCGAGTTCTGCAGATCCTCAAGCTGTTCGAACAGCGGGATCACGTCGATGGTTGGAACATCCTTGGGATGGGAGAACGCCAGACGGTTCAGCTCGTACACGTCCCTGATGTTTTGGGCGCTCTTGGTGAAGGAGATGATGTAACGACGGGCGGCCTTGATGCCGTTGCGCTTCTGGATGGAACCAAGGGCGCGGAAGGTGTCGAGCACCTCGTGGGTCATCGGCTGCAGTTCGCCACGCTCACCGTGCAGACCATGTTCGCGGATATCCTCCAGCGCTCGGGAATGCACGACGGAGTGCTGGCGGAACTCCATCTCGACCATATGGAAGCCAAAGGTCTCTGCCTGCCAGATGAGGTCCTGCAGCGGGCCGTAGGCGGAACGTTTGGCGTTGGCTTCGGCGAGGGAGCGCTGCACGACCTTCAGGTCGGCGATGTAATCCTCGCAGGAGTGGTACATGAGATCAGCATCGCGGTCGATGGTGGCCTTCAGACGATCGGCCATGACCAGCATGACGGCACGGTGCAGCTCCTTGGTGGAGATCAGTGCGGCCTTGTCGGTCAGGCGCTCGCTCATTTCCTTCTGATGGTTCCACAGGCTCTTGAGCTCGGCACTCGGCGGAGTGGTCTCAGCTTCCATGGTCAGGTTCTTGCCAACGCGGCGGGTCTCGATTTGCAACGCGCCCAGCACGTGGTCGCTGAACTTGCGGGCCACCTGACGGCTCACCTTGGCGGTGACATTCGGGTTGCCGTCACGGTCGGAGCCGATCCAGCTTCCCGGGTGGAAGAACGCCGGGCATACCGGCGGCACGAGGCCAGCCTTATCTCCGAGGATCCAATCGTCGAAACGACGGTACACCTGTGGAATGGTATAGAACAACGTATTGTCGAAAATATCGAGAATGGTTTCAGATTCCTCAACCGGAGTCGGCTTCTTCAGTGCGATCGGAGAGGTGCGGAACAGCGCGTCAATCTCGTTGAAGAGTCGACGGGAGTTTTCCTTCTTGTCTGAACCGCCAAGCAGCTTGTGCGTTGCGAGCAGCTGGGAGATGCGACGGATTTTGCCTTCCACGGCTTTGCGGCGGGCTTCAGTCGGATGCGCGGTGAACACCGGATGGAACTCGAGCTGGTCGAGCAGTTCCTTGGCTTTGGCCGGACCCATTTCGTTAATGAGCTGGTGGTAGGCGCAGGTCATTTCGTTCACTGGGTCGACGGCTTGGGTGTCATCTACGGCGGCCTCACGGCTGTGCAGCACGGAGACACGGTAGTTCTCCTCGCATAGGTTGGCCAGATGGAAGTAGGTGGTGAAGGCGCGGGCCAGCAGTTGTGCCTCATGCACATCCGTTTTATCGATGATGTCGACGACCTTCTGCAGGTCATCCTGATTCGGATTCGTATCCGTCAGAATGCCGGAGAAGCGTTCGGCGCTAGCGTTCAGTGCGTGTTCGCGCACTTCATCGAACTTGGCCAGCAGCTTTTCGTCGAATTCGCCGAGCACCTCGCGAAGAATCTGCAAACACAGATCCATTTCCTCTTTGAGGGAAGCGGGAAGATCACGCTCCTCGGGGCCTTTGGTGCCGGTGCCGGACGAGACGATAGCTGCGTCGGCAGGCGTGATCTGTTCGTTTTCTATTGTCATCAGACCTCCTTCTCCAAACCATCGGGTTGCCCGGTCTGTCGGTCCTTCGCGGCACCTCCGCGATTGTTTTGGCCGTCTGTTGCGAGCCCACAGCCCTAAGTTCGGTCGGTAATGCACGCCCATTGTATGCTCGGCAAATCGACAGTTTGGTTACGGAAACACCGGAAATGTCCGCATCGTGGTCCGACGGTGTCCACAAAGTGAAATCGATGGAAATTTCGAAAATCCTCCGACCAGCCCACACGTTAGACCTGAACTTGTGAGCGCACAATACGAACATGAACATGAGACGAATTTCGATAGCGCGGAAAAAAGCGCTTCGGCCGTCAGCAAATTCCATACACACTCCATTCCGCTCGATATGGAAGATATCGAACGGGATTGGGACAAGCCGGTCGCTGAAGCGGGAATCGCAGCAAAAGCCAGCGTGATCGTACGCGTCGGCATGCTCGATCTCGGCGCGGGCACCGGAAGCTTCCGCGTACGCGAAATGATGCACCGCATCGCCTATCCGCTAGGCGTGCACGTGCGCGCCGACGTGAACCTCACCGACATCGAAGCCTCCTGCACCGACGGCAAAGACCGTATCACCGAAGTCGTCGACCTGCCAACCACCGGCGTCAACACGGAACGCATTTGGCTGCTCGAACACTTCGCTGACTGGTTCAACGTGAACCTCGGCAAAGGATCGATGTACCACAGCCAATCCGACGTGTCCGAAGGGCTTATGCAGCATCTCGACAAGCGTGATGCGTCGCAGGTGTCGGCTGACCTGTCGAAGCGTCTTCGCGAACGTCAGAAAGCCGAACAGAATCAGGAGGGATCTGATGATCCCGTGCTCGACGCGCTTGAAATGGTGACGGAACGCGCCGAAGTGACCGATACCACCGCGCAGCCGTTGCACTTGCGTGACATCGAAGCGGCAAGCGAGCAGCATAATCGCGGTGAACGTGAAGCCGAACGTGAAACCAAGCGTGAAACTGCCGGTACGGCCAACGTTACGTCAAGCGAAGCGACCACGAAAAAAGCGCGCAAAAATCGCAATCACAAGCCGCCAAAAGGTCAATACGCCGAGCATTTCGACCACGTCGGAAAAGAAGCGGACCAATCGCAAGGCATCACCGTTCGCCAAGCCCACGAACGACTCGACATGATCGAACGACGCAAACCCCTGTATTCGCCGGCGTTCGCGGGATTCGCCTCGGCCTGCGCCTGCGCATCCTTCGTGTTCCTGCTTGGTGGCGGTCCCTTCGACATGATCGGCGCGTTCATTGGCGCGGGACTTGGTCACTGGCTGCGCCGCCGCCTGTTCGCCCACCATCTCAACCAGTTCTTCGTGACGTTCGTATGCGTGGCCGTCGCGGCACTCGCCTGCACGGGCACCCTGCGATTGATTGGTATTTTCGAGCCCGTCGCATTGCAGCATGATACGGCTTACATCGGTGCCATGCTGTTTGTGATTCCTGGATTCCCGCTGATTACGGGTGGACTTGATATGGCGAAAATTGATTTTCCGTCAGGTATTCAGCGCGTTGCGTACGTGTTGTGCATTATTTTGATGGCGACGCTCGCAGGCTGGATGGTCGCTTCGATCGTGCATTTGAATCCGGAAGGATTCGAGCCGTTGGGACTCAATCCGGTTGTCAATTGCCTGTTGCGTTTCGTGTTCGCATTCATCGGCGTCTGGGGCTTCTCCACCATGTTCAACTCGCCGCAGCGCATGTGCCTTGTCGCCGCCACCATTGGCGCCATTACTGACACCTTGCGTTTGGAAATCGTTGACATGGGCGTTCCCGCCGAAGCCGGCGCATTCATCGGCGCACTGCTCGCAGGCCTGCTTGCCTCCGCATGGCGTTCTGCGGTTCATCGCAGCTGGCTCGCCCCGCATCTCGGCTACCCGCGCATCTGCCTGACCGTGCCGTCCATCGTGATCATGGTTCCCGGTTTGTACATGTATCAAGCCATGTTCCACCTCGGCCAATTCGACACCTTGAACGCCCTCGACTGGGCTTTCCGCGCGTTCATGGTGATTATCTGTCTGCCGATCGGCCTAGCCATGGCTCGCGTTATCACCGATAAGTCTTGGAGATACGATATTTGATCCGTTTCGGCATTTGGGCGCGTAAATGAGATAAATGCGATTGTCGCAATGTTCGACCGGTACATTGGGACAATCGCATATTTTTTTCAGAAGAGATTCGAAAGAAATTCGTTTCGACAGAGATTTGAAGAAAGAGATTCGAAAGAAATTCGGCTAGCAATCTAAGAAGAGAGAATTCATGGTTACCAAAGATTTTTGGGTGCTGCTGGCGATGGTCATCTATTTTGTGGCCATGCTCACCATCGGCTTCATCTACTCCAAGCGGTCCAATTCCTCCACTCGTCAGTATTTCGCGGGTGGTCGAGGCGTTGGTCCATGGCTGACGGCATTGAGCGCCGAAGCCTCCGATATGAGCGGCTGGCTGCTCATGGGACTGCCGGGCGTCGCCTACTTCACCGGTGCCGCCGACCCGCTGTGGACGGCCCTCGGCCTGGCTCTCGGCACCTACCTCAACTGGAAGCTCGTCGCACGCCGTTTGCGCCGCTACTCCGTGGTGGCAGGTGACGCGATCACCATTCCGGACTTCTTCTCCAAACGATTCCATGACAAACGCAATATCGTCTCCACCATCGCGGCGCTGATCATCCTCGTATTTTTCTGTGTGTATGTCGGTAGCTGCTTCGTGACGGTCGGCAAACTTTTCTCGACCCTGTTCGGCTGGGACTACCACCTGACCATGGTGATCGGCGCTGCCATCGTGTTCGCCTACACCGTGATCGGAGGCTATCTTTCCGTGGTCGTGACCGACTTCATCCAAGGCTTGCTCATGTTCTTCGCGCTGGCAGTGGTGTTCATCGGTTCCGTCGCATCCGTCGGCGGCGTCGACAACACCGTCGCCTTCCTCAAAGGCATTCCAGGCTTCCTTGACGGCACGCAAATGGCCACGCCGATTCTGAACGATGCCGGCGAGCAGATTGTCAAGGCTGGCCAGGCCATGTTCGGCGCTCCTACCGAATACGGCGTGATCACCATGATTTCCATGCTTGCGTGGGGTCTTGGCTATTTCGGCATGCCGCAGGTGCTCGTGCGATTCCTGTCGATCCGCAGTTCCGAAGAGATCAAGAAGTCCCGTATCATCGCCACCACGTGGTGTGTGGTGTCGCTGGCGTGCGGCGTGTGCATCGGTTTGGTCGGCCGTGCGATGATGCCGACGCAGTTCGTCACGCAGTCCGCGGCGGAGAACATTTTCATCGTGGTTTCGCAGGCGCTGCTGCCGAGCTTCATGTGCGGCATCGTGGTGTCGGGCATTTTCGCCGCGTCCATGAGTTCGTCATCGTCATACCTGATTATCGGCGCTTCCGCGGTCGGTGAGAATATTTTCCGCGGATTGCTCTATCGCAAGGCCACCGATCGTCAGGTGATGATGGTTGCGCGCATCACATTGCTGGTTATGTTCATTTTCGGCATTGTGGTTGCGTTCGATCAGAATTCGTCGATTTTCCAGGTTGTTTCGTATGCATGGGCCGGTTTGGGCGCTTCGTTCGGTCCGCTGATGCTCTGCTCGCTGTATTGGCGTCGTACCAATAAATTCGGTGCGATTGCGGGCATGCTTTCCGGTACTGCGACCGTGCTGATCTGGCATAATTTCATCAAGCCGCTTGGTGGTGTCTTCGCTATTTACGAGCTGCTTCCGGCGTTCATCATCTCGCTGCTGTTCATTGTGGTGGTGTCGCTGCTGACTCCGGCTCCCGATGCTGAAGTGCTGCACGAGTTCGATCATTATCTTGATGATCCCGATGACCGCAAGGTGGATGACGATTTGGTCGCAGCGGAAATCGCTTCCGGCGAAAAGCGCGCGAAAATCTAATCAAACATAATGTGGCACATGCCACTCAGACGAGACAAAGGCCGGATTGTGCAATACGCAATCCGGCCTTTGTCGATGCTGAAACGCTGTTTAAAGCGTGATTATGGTGTTTCTGGAGCTTTAGTAGCGCATGCCCATGGCGTCGCGCACCTGCTCCAACGTTTCGTTGGCGATGGCGTTGGCCTTCTTGTTGCCTTCGGCGAGCACGTCGCGCACGTAATCCATATCCTTGGCGAGTTCCTCGCGACGGGCGCGATGCGGCTCAAGGAAGCTGTTCACCGATTCGATCACATACGCCTTCAGCGCGCCCGCACCGGAATCGCCGATCTCCTCGGCGATCTCCTTCGGATCGTGACCGGTGACCAAACCGGCGGTCGTCAGCAGTGCGGAAACCTGCGGACGTGCGATCGGATCGAACGTGATGCGGCGCTCGGAATCGGTCGGACTCTTCTTGATGAGCTTGGCGGTCTCCTGCGCTGTGGCGCCCAACATGATGGAATTGCCGTACGACTTGCTCATCTTGCGGCCATCCAAGCCTGGAATCTCCGGCGCTTCAGACAGAATCGCGGCCGGCTCGGGGAACACCGGATGCTTCTTGGCGTAGCGTTCGTTGAAACGACGCGCGATGGTGCGCGTGATCTCGACATGCGGCAGGTTATCCTTGCCGATCGGCACCACATTGGCCTTGCAGAACAGAATGTCGCATGCCTGATGCACCGGATAAGTCAGCAGCAGGCCGGTCAGCGCATGGCCAGAAGCTTCCATTTCCGACTTCACCGTAGGATTGCGATGCAGCTCGGCCTCAGTCACCAATGACAGGAACGGCAGCATCAGCTGGTTCTCCGCAGGAACGGCGGAATGCGTGAAAATCATGGTCTTTTCCGGATCGATGCCGGCAGCCATGTAGTCAAGCACCAAATTGAGCACATTGTCTTCGATGTGCGCGGTCGTGTCACGATCGGTGATCACCTGATAATCGGCGATGATGATATTCGAATTCACGCCGCGATTCTGCATGGCGACGCGCTCACGAATCGAACCAAAATAATGGCCGAGATGCAGACGTCCGGTCGGACGGTCGCCGGTCAGCATGGTGAACTTGCCCGGATTCTGTTCGATTGCGGCGAGCGTTGCGTCGGAACGCTTCTTCGCTGCGAGGAAGCTCGCGCTCATTTCATTGCCGACAGCGGTGATCTGCTGCTCCTGGGTTTCGTCCGTCATACGTGTCCTTTTCTTAAGAAAATCAGCGATTTTATCGTAAAAGTCTGAGCCGACAACGAAATATGGCATAACAAGTGGTACTCTCTTGTTTGATGAATTGATAGCACAGTAATCCTCAGGGGGTCAGATGGGCCGCGGACGTCAGAAAGCCAAACAGCAGAAAATAGCCCGAAAGCTCAAGTACCTGACCACCGACACCGATTATGATGAGCTCGCCAAGGAGCTCGGTGCCCAGGAGCCTGGTTCGGGTTCTTTTGATCCTTTCGCCGATATCGAAGCAAAATATTCTCACGATGCGGACGCTGAAGATGAGATTTCTGAAGATGCTCAGGAGTCCGCGCAAACCGACGCCGAGGATGACCTCGACGAGTATGCAAAGTGGGCCGCAGAGGCGGCGGCGAAGGCCACGAGCGGAGAGTTCCCGGCAGCCAAGTCCGCCGCGCCGAAGCCACACAAGCCCATCCCGATGCCGATGCCCAGCGCACTGAAGCCGAAGAAGCAGGACTGATCGGCATATCAGGTACTTTGTGAAACCGCGATGCGGATATGCCTGCCAGGTGTATCCACATCGCGGTTTTGCTATGCGTTTTTGCGCCTGTGACGGTCTTCTCGCAGCCTGTCACACCAATGGCAGCAAGCTACTCAAATCGTCGCGTTCGCCAACGGCCGTGATGCGTCCTGCCTCCTTCTCCTCAGCCCAGCTGGTGATGCCCGTGGCGAGTCTCATCCACACGTCCGGTTCCAGTTCGATCACGTCCGGCGGTGTGAGATTATGCGGATCGGATGCCGGTCCGTCGAGAATCTTGATGGCACCCCACGGCGCGACACGAACTTCCACGCCCGCCCCGGGCGCTTTTTTCTCCAGCAGATGCAGCGAGTAGCGCACCGCCATCGCCCACAGTTGGCGTGGCAATCGTGGAGAGAATTCCAGACGGAAATCGCGGGCCGCGTCGGTATTTGCGGGAATATTGTCGGCGATCATGCGATGAGACGTTTGCAGCCATTGTGCAAATGCGTCATGCCCCTTATGCAGATCTTGTTCTCGAATAACAGCCATACGTGTTATTTTGCCGTTTGCGAGCGACTATGATGGGGTGTTGCAGACAACGTAGTCACAACTGAATAGGGGTGTGAAGAGAGGGAAAATACCTGCGATTCTTGACAGCGTTCGCAATGTTGTTGCATGTCGTTTGCATGTTGCTCGCAACGTTTTTGCAGCCGGTTTGCATTATTTCTGCAAACGAATGCTTGCTTGTAATTGCTTGAAATTTCATCTTTTTATGATTACGTAGTATGCTATGTATGAGAACGTATGCATGATGTTACTTAGTGTTCATGCGGCCGCTAATGCAAGGACGCTGGGGTAAGGCATAATGTTCCTGGAGAGTAATCCGTCAAAGGGAGTCGATTAATGACTGAAATTACCGCACCGAAGTCCGCGGTCACCGCGGAGCAGTTCGCAGACGAGATCCGCGAGCAGCTGAAGTACACCCAGGGCGTCACCGTCGAGCAGGCCAAGCCGGCCGACGTGTACGTCGCCGCGTCCGCCGCAGTGCGCCGCCACCTCATGGATTCCTGGTTCAAGACCCAGTCCGACATGGTCAACGGCAACACCAAGGCAGTCGGCTACCTGTCCGCAGAATTCCTGATGGGCAAGCAGCTGCGCAACGCGCTGCTCAACGCCGGTCTGACCGAGCAGTTCGACGCCGCGGTCAAGGAACTCGGCTTCTCCGTGCAGGACGTCGTCGACGCCGAGCACGAGCCGGGCCTCGGCAACGGTGGCCTCGGCCGTCTGGCTGCCTGCTTCATTGATTCGCTCGCCTCGCTGGGCGTGCCGGCATTCGGTTATGGCATTCAGTACAAGTACGGCATCTTCGAGCAGAAGTTCGATGAAAACGGCAAGCAGATCGAAACCCCGGACTACTGGCTGACCAATGAAGAGCCGTGGGGACACATCGATTACAACCGCGACCAGAAGGTTTCCTTCGGCGGCGAAGTCGTTGAGGAAGATGGCAAGAAGGTATGGAAGCCGGCTTGGTCCGTGCGTGCGGTGCCGGTCGACTACATGGTTCCGGGCTACGCCTCCGGCCGTGTGAACACCCTGCGTCTGTGGACCGCCAAGAGCTACGACGAGTTCGACCTGCTCACCTTCAACAAGTCCGAGTACCTTGACGCCGTCAAGCCGCAGGTTGAAGCTGAGAACATCTCCAAGATCCTGTATCCGGAAGATTCCACCCCGCAGGGCAAGGCACTGCGTCTCGAGCAGCAGTACTTCTTCGTGTCCGCCTCCATCCACGACGCCATCCGCGTCTTCTACCCGGGTCAGGACAAGCCGGATCTGACCACCTTCGCGGACAAGATCACCTTCCAGCTCAACGACACCCACCCGGTCATCGGCATTCCGGAGCTCATGCGCGTCCTCATGGACGAGTACGGCTACGATTGGGACACCGCCTGGACCGTCACCAACAAGACCTTCAACTACACCTGCCACACCCTGCTTCCGGAAGCCCTGGAAGTGTGGCCGTCCAAGCTCATCGGCGAACTCCTGCCGCGTCACCTCGAAATCATCGAGAAGATCCAGGACCAGTTCGCAGCCGAGCTCAAGGCCAAGGGCGTCGACGAAGCCACCATCAAGGACATGGCCATCTACACCGGCGACTCCGTGCGCATGGCCTACCTGGCCACCTATGGCGGCTCCCACGTCAACGGCGTGGCCGAGCTGCACTCCCAGCTGCTCAAGGACGTCACCCTGAAGAACTTCTCCGACGTGTATCCGGACAAGTTCACCAACGTGACCAACGGCGTGACTCCTCGCCGCTTCATCAAGCTGGCCAACCCGCGTCTGTCCGACGTCATCACCGAGGGCCTCGGCACCGACAAGTGGCTGTCCGACCTCGAGCTGCTCAAGGGCCTCATCCCGCTGGCCGACGATGACGAGTTCGTCAAGAAGTTCGCCGCCGTCAAGCAGGCCAACAAGGTCGACTTCTCCAACTTCGCCAAGCGCAAGTACGGCTTCGACATCGACCCGAACACCATGATCAACACCATGGTCAAGCGTCTGCACGAATACAAGCGTCAGGCACTGAAGATCCTCGCCGTGATCGCACGCTACGCCGACATCAAGTCCGGCAGGATCGCCGCCGACGATGTCATGCCGCGCACCATCGTGTTCGGCGCCAAGGCCGCTCCGGGCTACTACCTCGCCAAGCAGACCATCCAGCTGATCAACAACGTCGCCCGCGTCATCAACAACGACCCGGATGTCAAGGGCAAGCTGAACGTCTACTTCCCGTGGAACTACAACGTGCGTCTCGCACAGCACCTCATCCCGGCAACCGACCTCGACGAGCAGATCTCCCAGGCCGGCAAGGAAGCCTCCGGTACCGGCAACATGAAGTTCGCTCTCAACGGCGCCATGACCGTCGGCACCCTCGACGGTGCCAACGTCGAAATCCGTGAGCGCGTCGGCGCTGAGAACTTCTTCCTCTTCGGCATGACCGTCGACGAGGTGGACGCCCTCTACGCCGAAGGCTACGATCCGAAGAAGTACTACGAGGCCGATCCTCGTCTCAAAGCCGCCATCGACATGGTCGCGGACGGCACCTTCTCCAACGGCGACAAGACCGTGTACGAAGACCTTGTCCACGATTGGCTCACCAAGGACTGGTTCATGACCCTCGCCGACTTCGGCGCCTACACCGCCATCCAGTCGGAAATCGAGGCCCTCTACGCCCAGCCGCTCGAATGGAACCGCAAGGCCCTCATCAACGTGGCGAACTCGGGCTACTTCAGCTCCGACCGCTCGATGGAGGATTACCTCGAGCGCATCTGGATGACCGGTCCGCTCAAGTAATGACGGAGCGTTATCTGCGTTGTGGAAGGCTTGACGTATCTTCGTACGCTTGCGCCTTCCACGCCTTGTGATACTGCGCTCGTCATTACTTTCGCTTCGCACGGGCCATATGTGACGTGAATTATCGCGTGATGTATGACTCGTAGCGTTAGATAGGGCGTGATGACGAAGGGACGATTCCGTTTTGGAATCGTCCCTTTTCGTTTTCCAGGGCAAAACAAAAAGCCCTGCGCGTGGGGCGCAGGGCTTGAAAGAAAGAGAAATCAGGCAGCTTCTGGGGTGGTGGGAGCGACTTCGGCTTCGCCATCCTCGGCATCCTTGGTCAGGCCAAGATCGACAGGAGACGAGCTGTTCTCCCATGGCTCCTCCCACGGATCGTAATCCGGATTCTGCTGCTTGTACACATACAGACCGACGACACCGGCAAGCAAAGCTCCGAAGAGCAGTGCGAAGAACTTCCAACCGTTAGAAGACTTGTTCTCCATGACGGATCCTTTCCCAAATATCGGCGAACATTGGCTGACCTGCTCGTTCAAGCCAACTCTGTTCACTATATTAATTCCTTGAATGTGTTGATTGGGTGGATTTACGCGCCGGGGATTCACAAGAATGCAATCATTTGCAATGATTTCGCAGATTCGCGGATTCGCACGTTCCAGTAGGGTTGAAACATGGCTTATCAACGTTTCAGTCTGTTTCCCGATTCCCCGTCGTTCAAAGACTTCTTCTCTGCACGTTCCATGCGATACCGTTGGCGTAACGGCGATCCTGTGATCACCGTTACGATCATGGCGATATGCGTCGCGGTCTGGATTGTCGAAACACTATTGAAAATCGTCTGGCCGACCGGCTGCAACGCATTCGTCGGCTCAGGCGTATTCATGCCCGCGCTGGCGACTCACCGCCCATGGACCTTCATTACGTCAATGTTCCTGCACCAGCCGGCCTCCCTATGGCACATTCTTTTCAACATGCTGACCTTGTGGTGCGTCGGGCCTGTATTGGAACGCATGATGGGGCATCTGCCATATCTCGCGTTATACGTGCTGTCAGGACTCGGCGGAAGCGCCGGCATGATGGTCTGGGCACTGTTCTCGCAAGACGGTTGGCTGACATCCGCATACGGCGCTTCCGGCGCGCTATTCGGCCTGTTCGCGGCAATTCTGGTGGTATACCAGCGCATTGGCATCGACATTCGATCCATGCTGATCTGGATGCTCATCAACTTCCTGATGCCAATCATCACGCCGAACATCGCATGGCAGGCGCATGTCGGCGGATTCATCATCGGAGGAGTGTTCGCCTGGCTGTTGGTTTCCGGTCTGCATGCGTTGCGCGGCAAAAGTCTGCAGCAGCGCACGCTGATGTACGGCGTAATCATGTTGGCCGTGATTATTGCGATTGTCGTCGCATGCAATATGAGCAATCCACTTCGCGCAAACCCCCTTCTTGGCATGTTCTTCTAGTTGGTAGGCAGGAGAAAAAAACAGATTTGGGGAATTGCAGACACACACTTATCCACAAATGTGGATAAGTGTGTGGATAAGTGAGGGTTGAGCTGTGGGTAAGTCGGGGATAACTCGGTGCATTATCCACAAGGATATTCACAAAACGGTGGATTCCCCGGCTTTTCAACGGTGGAAAATGTGGATAACCCGACTGTGCATAGTGGAAAAATGGGGAAAAACACCATCCTATATATTGTGGACGGTCATAAAACTGCCTACAAGATATAGACGCTATCCACATTCGTCCACAATAATCCACGACTTATCCACATCGTGTGAAACCAGAAAATCCCCAGAATGACGACGAATCAACACAACGAAATCAGGTACGTCACCAATGACAATCATGAATGACGAGACGCGCGAATTCGTGGCGATGCATCGCAACGAGGACGTGCGCGAACTGGCGTTGAAGGCCAAACGTGTGGAAGGGCTCGACCTGCCGTTGGCGCTCGACCAGATTGCCGGATGGCAGATCGCACGCAAAAAACTGCCACAATGGGCCTCCTGCGAGGGAATCGTATACCCTCCGCACATTTCCATGGAACAGTGCTCATCGCAGTTCACAGCCCAATACAAGTCAGAAATCGCACAAAC
>NZ_CAUEQY010000031.1 GCF_959020145.1 uncultured Bifidobacterium sp.
CCGTCGTGGCCGGCAACATCATCGTTCGTCAGCGTGGCACCAAGTTCCACCCGGGTGAGAACGTCGGCATGGGCAAGGACCACACCCTGTTCGCCCTCAAGGACGGCAGCGTGAAGTTCGGCGTGCGTCGTGACCGCAAGGTCGTCGACGTGATTGCCGCCTGAAATACGCGCAATTAACGCTTACAAGATAAAGCCGCGCCCGTTATGGACGCGGCTTTTCTTTATTTTGATGATTGCTGAGGATTGGTTTCCTTCAGCCCGTCCCAAACGTTACGTAACGTTGCATACAGTTGCATAAGACATATCAAACGGACAATAATCGGACCGTTTCGAACAAACGATTAAGGTAGATACATGAGTGATTTCGTCGATCGCGTGACCGTCCATGTGAAGGGCGGCGACGGCGGCAACGGTTCCGCCGGCATCCGTAGGGAAAAATACAAGCCGTTGGCGGGACCGAACGGTGGCAACGGCGGTGATGGCGGTTCCGTGATCTTCATGGCCGACCAGAACGCCAACAGCCTGTTGGATTACCGTTTCATGCCCCACCGCGAGGCTGGAAGCGGCACCATGGGCTTGGGAGACACCAAAGACGGTTCGAAAGGTGCCGATCTGATCCTGCCCGTTCCTGTGGGCACCGTGATTTTCGAAGCCAAAGGGCCGCAAGGCAAGCCTAAGCATCCGGGCGAGCAGCTCGCCGATCTTCGCCATGCCGGAGACAAGTTCGTGGTGGCGGCCGGCGGCAACGGCGGTCTTGGCAACGCCGCATTGGCCAACCGCACCCGTCGCGCTCCGGGATTCGCGTTGCTTGGCGAACCAGGCGAGGAACGTGACGTCATTCTCGAACTCAAATCCATCGCCGACGTGGCCTTGGTGGGCTTCCCCTCCGCAGGCAAATCCAGCCTGATCGCAGCCATGAGCTCCGCCAAGCCGAAAATCGCCGACTATCCGTTCACCACGCTCGTGCCGAACCTCGGCGTGGTTATGGCCGGAGACATGCGGTACACCATCGCCGACGTGCCGGGCCTGATTCCGGGCGCATCCCAAGGCAAGGGCCTCGGCCTTGAATTCCTGCGCCACATCGAACGCACCGAAATCATCGCCCACGTCATCGACTGTGCCACGCTGGAACCTGACCGTGATCCGATGAGCGACTACAAGGCGCTCGAACATGAGCTTGCCGAATATGCCGACAAGCTGGAACTGCCGTTGGGCGCAATCCCAATCCCCGAACGCCCCCGAATCATCATCCTCAACAAGGTCGATATGCCGGAAGCCAAGGAATTGGCCGAATTCGTCAAACCGGAATTCGAAAAACTCGGTCTCAATGTGTATGTCATCTCCACCGCATCCCACGAAGGTTTGAAGGAACTCAACTGGGCGTTGGCGGCCATGGTCGCCGACATGCGCAAGGAAGTCGCCGAACGCGAACAGGCCGAAGAAGAAGCGCGCGTGGTCATCAAGCCGCTCGAAGAGCCGCGCAACCGCCGTCGCCGCAACGACGAAGGCGGCACCGCGCTTGACTTCACCGTGGAACGCAAGGAAGCCGGCAACGGCGACGTCTGGTACGAAGTGCTCGGCACCAAGCCGGAACGTTGGGTCATGCAAACCAACTTCGACAACGACGAAGCAGTCGGCTACCTGGCCGACCGCCTCGCCAAACTCGGTGTCGAAGACGAGCTGCGCAACAAGGGAGCCAAGCCTGGCGACGAAGTACGCATCGGCAAGGGCGCGCGAGCCGTGGAATTCGATTGGGATCCGACCATTGCTGCGGGCGCGGAAATGCTCGACGGCGCCCAGCTTGGCGCACGAGGCGTCGACCTGCGACTGCAGGAACAGGACGGCCGTTCGCAGCGCCGCACCAACGCGGAACGCCGTCGCCAGTACCACGAAATGATGGATGCGCGCCAAGCCGTGCGTGAAGCCATGATGGCCGAACGCAAGGCCGGACACTGGGCCGATCCTTCCGTGGACGACGACCGCCATGACGAAACCAGCCTCTTCGGACGCGGTGAAACCACCGATTCCGAAAACGTGGAACAATAGAAGCAGCAAAACGCCCGCTGATGTGCCGATTGGCATGTCGGCGGGTTTTCTTTTCGGCCATTCGAACGCCTGGAGGAACCATGAACACGCCATCGCAAGCCCAAGTGCGCCGCGCCATCGCTGAAGCGCAAACCATCGTGGTGAAAGTGGGATCCAGCTCGTTGACCAAACCAAGCGGCCACCTCGATCCTGAGCGACTCAACGCGCTCGTGGCGGCCCTCGCACGCGTGCGACTCATGGGCGGGCGCGTGGTGCTCGTCTCCTCCGGCGCCATCGCAGCCGGATTCGGCTCCCTCGGCTTCGACTCACGCCCAACTGACGTGGCTGACCAGCAGGCGTGCGCGGCCGTCGGACAAGGCCTGCTCATGGCCCAGTACGAGAATGCTTTCTCACAATACGGACTGCGCGTCGGGCAAATCCTCATCACCGTGTCCGACACCATCGCACCACAGCAATACCGCAACGTGCGACGCACCCTCGACCGGCTGCTCGACCTCGGCGCGGTGCCGATCATCAACGAAAACGATTCCCTCGCGTCCAACGAAATCCGTTTCGGAGACAACGACCGACTCTCCGCATTGATCGCCAACATCGTAGTCGCCGACGCTTTGGTGCTCCTCACCGACGTGGACGCGCTCTACACGGCACCCCCAAGCGAACCCGGATCGCGACGCATCAGCTACGTGCCGAACGTGGAGGACGCGCTCGCCAAAGTGCAGGTCGGCGGCACCGGATCAAACGTGGGTACCGGCGGCATGGTCACCAAAATGGAAGCGGCGCGTGTTGCGGCGGTCTCCGGCATTCCCGCAGTGCTCACCTGCGCGGCAAACGCAGGCCCGGCCATGATGGGCGACCCAGTCGGCACCGCATTCGCCCCCATCAACGACCGTGGATCATCACGCCGCCTATGGATCGGGTTCGCAGCACACCCGCAAGGCACGCTCGTGGCCGATGCCGGCGCTTCCAATGCGGTACGCGGAGGGGCCGCCAGCCTGCTTGCCGCCGGCGTACTCGAAGTGCGGGGCGATTTCGCCGCCGGAGACGCGGTGTGGATCGACGATGAAGCGGGCAATCACCTCGCAAAAGGCCTCGTAGGATTCGATTCCGAAGAAATCCCGCAAATGCTCGGCCGCAATACCGCCCAGCTCAAGCGTTTCCTCGGCGAAGAATACGCCCACCCCCTAGTCCACCGTGACAACCTCGTCTTGGTTTAATCCCTTTCCCTCTTTTGTTCGGTGCCCTGTAAATAGCAATATGCCGCCCCTACCGGTCAACAGGGAAAAGGAATTCCAAAATGTGCTAAAAGGCTGTTGTTTTTCGGGCGGGAGGGATAGCATGGCAAACATGACTATGGCTGACTGGCAGACTCTTTCCGAACGTATTAACCGCGTGGCTCCGAGCGCTACTCTGGCCGTTGATTCCAAAGCGAAAGCGATGAAAGCTGAAGGAATCGACGTCATTGGATTTGGTGCGGGCGAACCGAACTTTCCGACTCCGGCTGCGATCGTCGCGGCTGCGGCCGAAGCGGTGCAGGATCCGAAGAACTATCGTTACACTCCGACGGCAGGTTTGCCGGAATTGCGCAAGGCGATCGCAGACAAAACGTTGCGCAACTCGGGGTATGGAGTCGATCCGAATCAGGTGATCGTGACCAATGGCGGCAAGCAGGCCGTATACGAATCCTTTCAAATCCTGCTCAATGACGGCGACGAAGTCATCATTCCGACGCCGTATTGGACGAGCTATCCGGAAGCCGTGAAACTGGCTGGAGGCGTGCCTGTCGAAGTGTTCGCGGGAGCTGACCGCAATTTCGAGCCAAGCTTGGAAGACCTGGAAGCGGCACGTACCGAACGTACGAAGGCCATCATCGTGAATACGCCGAACAATCCGACGGGTGCCGTGTGGAATCCGGAAACCGTCAAGGCGATCGGCGAATGGGCTGTGGAACACCATGTGTGGGTGATCTCCGACGAAATCTACGAGCATCTGAACTACGATGGTGCAAAAACCACGTATATCGGCGCTGCAGTGCCTGAAGTGCGTGATCAGCTGCTGGTGCTCAACGGCGTGGCCAAAACCTACGCTATGCCCGGCTGGCGTGTCGGCTGGATGATCGCTCCGCTCGACGTGGCGAAGGCCGCATCCAAGCTGCAGGGGCATATGACGTCGAACGTGAACAATATCTCCCAGCGTGCCGCGATCGCAGCCGTGTCCGGATCTCTTGACGCCGTGTACGAGATGCGTGAGGCGTTCGACAGGCGCCGTCAGACCATCGTCGCCGCGTTGAACGATATCGAAGGTGTGAACTGCCCGACGCCGACCGGCGCATTCTATGCGTTCGCCGACGTGAGCGCACTGCTGAACAAGCCGCTCGGCACCAGCAAAACCGCTTATGCGAGCACGTCCGAACTGGCTGCGGCACTGCTTGACGAAGGTCATGTGGCGGCCGTTCCAGGCGAAGCGTTCGGCGCCCCCGGCTACTTGCGATTCTCGTACGCGCTTGCCGACGACGACCTCGTTGAGGGCATGAAGCGTATGAAGCAGTGGGTCGAGGACTGATACTGGCCTGACTGAGACTTTTCACACGATTCGCACCGCGGTGACATGCCGGGTGCGAATCTTTTTTTCGTTGAAAAATAGCGGTTTTGGGACATTTCTTGAAAAACCGGTTGGACTAAGTCGCAAATACCCGCTATTATTTCGACTTGGCGGTTTTGCCGCTTACTTCTTGCGTGGTTTTTCGCACAAAATCCTCGCCAGCAAGTAGAAACGGCAGAGTACACCTAGGGAAGTGGCGCAATTGGTAGCGCAACGGTCTCCAAAACCGTAGGTTGTGGGTTCGAGTCCCGCCTTCCCTGCCAAGCTTCTTACAACAAGCTCAGCGGAGGATTATTATGGCGAAGGCAAAAAATAGCGAAAAGGCCGTTAAGCCGAACATCTTCATGCGTCTTGGCTTGTTCATCAAACAGATTATCGACGAACTCCGCAAGGTCGTGACCCCGACCAGCAAAGAGCTGTTCTTCTGGGCACTCGCCGTGTTCATCTTCGTGCTGCTCCTGATGGCACTGGTCACCGGCATGGACTTCGGTCTGGGCAAGCTGACCCTGTGGATCTTCGGCTGATCAACGACTTGAAGGTGAAACTGCATGACTGACGAAGTGTTTTCCGACAACCTCGACGAAGCTCCAGAAGCTGATCTCGAGGCCGTAGCTGCCGTTGAGGAGCTGCAGGCCGAGGGTGAAAGCGTTCCGGAAGTCGCTGAGGCCGAGCCGACTGCTGAAGCTGCTTCCGAAGAGTCCGCGAAGGACGAGGGCGGCGAAGAGCTGGATGCTGGCGCCAAGGCCGTCGAAGACTTCTCCAACAGCCTGCGCACCCTCGAAGGCAAGTGGTACGTGCTGCACACCTACTCCGGCTATGAGAAGCGTGTGAAGACCAACGTTGAATCCCGTGTGGCAAGCTTCGGCATGGAAGATAAGATCTTCCAGATTGAAGTTCCGATGGAAGAAGTCGAAAAGCACACCGAAAAGGGCAAGAAGGTCATCACCCGCGTGCGTGTTCCCGGCTATGTGCTGATTCGCATGCTTCCGGATGAGAACGCCCGTCGTATTGTGCGTGAAACCGAAGGCGTCACCGGCTTCGTCGGTCCGACCAAGGAACCGGCGCCGCTGAGCCGCAAGGAAGTCGTCTCCATGATGGCTCCGATGATCGCTTCCGAAGCGCTCAAGAAGGCTGGTGACAAGCCGGCCGCCAACAAGAAGCGCGTCCTTGAAGTCTCCTACGCCGTTGGCGATCAGGTCACCGTCACCGACGGTCCGTTCACCACCATGGCAGCTGTCGTCTCCGACGTTGAGCCCACCACCCAGAAGCTCACGGTGCTCGTGTCCATCTTCGGTCGCGACACGCCAGTGGAGTTGGGCTTCAACCAAGTAGAAAAACTGTCCTGATAAGTCTTTGAAAGACCCCGCGCATTGCGGGGTCTTTTTTTGTCTGGGGGAGTGGGCACAATAGGAAAGCTTGTGTCTGGAGGGTTTGGCGTGCCTGAATGAGGGTACGGAATCCGCTAGCACAGCACAGCAATATACGTTGCGGAAGGAACCGGACGCGGGAAACCTACTCCGGTGCCGCTACCACCGCTTCTACAGAAAGAAGAACCATACAATGGCTCCTAAGAAGAAAGTCTCGGCGCTTCTCAAGCTCCAGATTCAGGCCGGCAAGGCCAACCCGGCTCCGCCGCTGGGCCCGGCTCTGGGTTCCCATGGCGTGAACATCATGGACTTCTGCAAGGCATACAATGCCCAGACGCAGGACAAGATGGGTCAGGTCATCCCTGTCGAGATCACCGTTTACGAAGATCGTTCCTTCACCTTCATCCTGAAGACCCCGCCGGCAGCAGCTCTGCTGAAGAAGGCCGCTGGCATCCAGAAGGGTACCGAGAACCCGCTGACCCACAAGGTCGGCTCCGTCACCAAGGCTCAGGTCCGTGAGATCGCTGAAATCAAGATGGCTGATCTGTCCGCACGCGACGTCGAAGCCGGCATGAAGATCATCGAGGGCACCGCCCGCTCGATGGGTATCACGGTTACCGACTGAGAGGAGAGGGACAAATGGTAAAGCGTTCCAAGAAGTACCGCGAAGCTTCTGAGAAGATCGATCGCAACAATCTTTACACCGCTAACGAAGCCATCGCTCTCGTCAAGAGCATGCCGGAGTACAAGTTCGATCAGACCGTTGAGGCCGTGCTGCGCCTGAACGTGGATCCGCGTAAGGCCGACCAGCTGGTCCGCGGTTCCGTCAACCTGCCGAACGGCACCGGTAAGACCGCCAAGGTCCTCGTGTTCGCCCGTGGCCCGAAGGCCACCGAGGCTCTCGAGGCTGGCGCCGACATCGTCGGTGACGACGACCTCGTGCAGAAGGTCGCCGACGGTTTCCTTGACTTCGATTCCGTCGTCGCCACCCCGGACATGATGGGCAAGGTCGGCCGCCTCGGCCGCGTGCTCGGTCCGCGTGGCCTCATGCCGAACCCGAAGACCGGCACCGTGACCATGGATGTCACCAAGGCCATCAAGGACATCAAGGGCGGCAAGGTCGACTTCCGTGTTGACAAGAATGGCAACCTGAGCTTCCTCATCGGCAAGCTCTCCTTCACCGAGCAGGCTCTCGACGAGAACTTCAAGGCTGTTGCCGACGAAATCAAGCGTCTGAAGCCGTCCACCGTGAAGGGCCGCTACGTCACCAAGGCGACCATCACCTCCACGATGAACCCGGGCGTCCCGGTTGATCCGACGGTCATCGCCTGAGCAATATAGCTTGCAGATAGCTTCTATATAGCTTGCAAAAGACCCGCATCCTGCCCCAACGCGAGATGCGGGTCTTTTCACATATATCTTGCGATTATCTATCTCATTTAATAAATAATGATCCTGCAATCGTCTGACTATCAAAGAATCTCAATGAAACCAGATATCAGATAGATATTAAAACAGAGAAGTGATGTTCAACGATCGCGCATACGGCCAATCGCAAGCGCCGTCGTCAACACGTATGCGTCACGCGGGTCGGTCGCATCCCAACCGGTCGTTTCCGCGGCACGCTTCAAGCGATAACGCACCGTATTCGGATGCACATTCAATTCCTTCGCCGTGTTTTCCAACGAACTGCCGTTGCGCAAAAACGTGGAAACCGTCACAAACGTCGGATCGTCGGGATTCTCGCCATGAAGCACCTGATACACGTTCTGATACAACTCTTCACGAGCGTAATCATCGCCCAACAGCGCCCGTTCCGGCAGCAACTCATCGGCACGCAACGGGCGGGACGGCGACGCCAAAGCGGGAGCAGCCTGCAAGGAAAACAGGGTTTCACGCAACACGTGCGAAGCGCCGGCGACACCGGAACGCACCGGACTCAAATACACCGATTCGTCATCTTTGAAAGCGGGCATAATCGACGTGCAGGTCACTTCGGCAGTGGCGGCGCCACTCTGACAGACAAGCGCCAGCAGAAAACTGCCGTATGTGCCAACAATCACATGTTCTCCGCCCAGATCGCGCACCGCCTTACGCGCAACGAGCGAAGCCGAAGCGGGACTCGTTTCCGGTGTGCCGCCAATCGCGAAACAATCGAAATCCCCACGCCAACCAAGCACATTCATCAACGAGGCGACGCGATCATCCGTAAGAGAAGTCATCAGGCATTCGAAAGCGAGCCGTTCGATGGTTGAATCGTCGGTGTGCCCTGCCAGAAGGTCGAGAATGTCTGCCTGATCGGAGTTCATAAGCGTTAAGTGTAGCCGCCCAACTGGCGAATCGCTGAACGGAAAGCGTCAACGAGGTGAAGTTCATTCGGGGAGTGCCGCTATTATGCCGCTTATGAGCGAAGTCAAACAAACTGGAAAGCGTGGCGAGCGTATCGGCACATTCCTCAGCTGGATGCTGGCCGTGCTGGCATGCCTTTGGGTGGCATGGTGTTGCGCGATCGGGCCGTTGTATTGGTTCGGCGATGGGCTTTCCGACTTCGGCTGGCTGAATGTGCTGTATTTGGTGGTCGCTTTCGCGATATGGTTTTCGATAGTTGTCGCATTGGTCAGATTCGGCCGCGGCCGTCGCGTACTTCCGCAATATTTCGCACGACGGCATGAAAAACTATGCAACGAGATTGCAGGAACGCCGACCACCGTGCTTGGCATTATGTTGCGACACTTGCATGATGCCGCGCACAGCCGCCCAGGGCGCGCCCTGCATGCAGTGATCGTATGGACGGGGCGCAAACTCATCCGCTGCACCGACTGTTGGTGGAAACTCATGCTGGTGTTCGTAATCGGCTGGCTGTGGATTCCAACCACGCTATTGGCCGCGTTCGGCGCCGACATTCGCTCGCAGATCCGTGAATTCAGCTGGGCCTTGAACCAGTGGACGGGCTTGAAACAGCCATATATCGGCTTCTTCTCGTTCGTGCCCATGGATATTTACCCGACCGCGCATTACATGTGGCCGGACAATCCCACATATCTGACCGACCAGCACAATGTCGTGCTCACCGTGTTCTACGGTGCCGCAGCGGCGGTTTCGCGCTACTTCACCGACTCCAACGATGCGGGCATCGTGGTGCTCGCAGCCTTGCAATGGCTATTCGCCGCATTCTGCTGTTCGGCCACCGCCAACCGGTTCTTCAACCTGCCGTGGCGCAGGCTTGGCGTCGGCACGTTCGACTTCTCGCATCCGGAACGCCACGATTGCTGGAATATGCGCGATTACGCGCATCCTGAAGCAGGCGTTGTGGCACGCCCCTCCAGACTGCGGGCCGGTGCGAAAACACGATTCATGATACTGCTGTTCTTCATGGTGTGCCCGCTTGCGGTATTCGCCACGATTTCCCTGACGAAATCGCCGCTGTTCGCTTTCGCATTCGTATGGTGGTTCGGCGTGTGGTACGAACTGCACATGACGCATATCAAAGCGCTGCCCACCATCAACGGCAAGCCGACGTACCTACGCAAACGCTCGATCATGGCCTTCACCATCTCAAGCTGCGTGATGCTGATCAGCGCGAAATACGCGTGGTACATCATTCTCTTCACCCTGATCCTGGCACTTATCAACGATCGCAAACGTTGGAAAACCTATCTTGTGGCACTTCTGCTGCCAACCATCCTCATTCATGGCGGCATCGTGTTCCTCACCAACACGGGCGCCATCATCGGCGGCGACCCCATCGAAAGCCGTGGCATCCAACTGCAGCAGATCGCGCGCGTCGCCAAATACAATCCGAAAGGCATTCCGGCGGACGCGGCGAAAAAGCTTGAACCGGTCTTCAACCTCGACCAGATGGCCGAAGCGTACTTCCGGCAGGACGCCGACCCGGTGAAATCCTCCGGCATCCAATCGAAGAAAGTCAGCTACAAGTGGCGCACCGTCACCGAAGACGACATGACAAACTTCAACGAGGCCTGGCTTGAAATCGTTGTCGCAAATCCTGTTATCGCGCTCGACGCGTTTTTCGCCGAATGCTTCGGCTATTTCGACGTGACCGACCTGCCATACGTGTCGATGGACTACTACGTGAACAACGATTACGTGCAGAACGACAATGCGTGGATCCACCTGTATAACCACGATTGGCGCGATGCGGTGGCCGGCTTCGCGAAAGGTTGGGGCAATATTCCCGTGATCGGCTGGGTGACGCACGGCAATCTGTACGTAACGCTGATGCTGCTGGTCGGCGCTGCCGAAGTGGTGTTGCGGCGATGGCGCTCGCTGTCATGGCATCTGCCCCTGCTGCTGCTCATGGGCGTGATGATCACCGCTCCGGCCAACAATTTCGAACGGCATATGCTACCGGTCGCGTTCGTATTCGGTTTCGTATGCCTGCAATTCTGGCGCGAGTCGCGTAATGCGCGATCGGCTGCCAGCGCGAACGTGGCCAGTGCGCATGAGGCCAGCCAGGTGCGGCAGGACGAGTAGCGGCTGCGTTGGCTGCTGCATGAGCTGTTGCGTTGCGGCGACATTGCGTCGGCGCGCCGCGCTGTAGTAGGTAGGAGGTAATGATGGCGATTTTGGATTCGGCTGCGATCATGCCGCGTACATGCGTTGCGGCGGATCAGGTGCTTGTTTTGGATACGGTGGGATCCACCAACACGTATGCCGCGGATTTGGTGCGTGCAGGTCGGCTGTTCGGCATGGATGGCATGGACGGCATTGCAGGGAACCTCGTGTGGAGCGGGCGTGAGATCGTGGTTGTCGCGGCGAACGAGCAGACGGCCGGTCGCGGGCGGCTCGACCATACGTGGGCCAGTGTGCCGGGGGAGTCATTCATCGTGTCGCTGGTGGTGAGCGTGCCGGTTGCGATTGTGCGCGATTCGTCCGTCAATGGTTGGCTGCAGATGATTGCCGGTTGCGAGATGCGTGAGGCGATTGTTGGTGCGGTATGCGATTTCGGCGGCACGCTCGATGAAGATGTTTTGCTGAAATGGCCGAACGATATTTTTGCTGGCGGCAAGAAACTTGGTGGCGTACTCGCTGAAATGGTGCCGATTCCGGATTGCGGGGATCGCGTTGCCATTGTGATCGGCGTCGGTTTGAATCTTGCCGTCGCTCAGGAACGATTGCCGATAGATAAGTCCACATCGTTGCAGTTGGTTGCGCGCAATCTGCCTGATGCGATGGTGTTGCGCGATGCGGTTGCCGTACGTTGGGTGCAAGGATTGCGCTCGCGGTTGGCTGATTTCGAAGAGGACCCTCACCGTGAGGCTGTGCGCGCCCGGGAAGCGATGACCCCGATCTGCTGGACGCTCGGCAAGCAGTGCGAGGCTCATTTTGTGGACGGAACCACTTTGCAGGGCAGGGCTGTCGCGTTAAACGACGACGCCTCCCTGACCATTGAGGATCAGGAAGGCGTATTGCATCGGGTGAGCACGGCCGACGTAGGCGTGCTCAGTAAGTAAAAAATTACTTGATTGCTGAAATTTGCCGCAATCTCACTTCAGCTTGGCAAGACCTGCGACCACGGCGGAAGCGATAACGGCCTTGACCGCATCGCCTGCGACGAATCCCATGGAAGCCACGGCCACAATCGGCAGTGCGATGCCGGTAATGGCGGACTGCACGATGAAACCAAGCAGATAGTCAAGCGCAATGCAGCCGGCGACACAGGCAAACAGGTAACGTGCGGCGGTCAGCGCGCCATGCTTCAGCGAATCGGTGCGCGCCTCACCCTTCAGCAGCGACGTGACGATGGCCGCCGGCAGGAAGCCGATCAGGAAGCCGGCGCTCGGGCCAACCAATGCCATGGTGGAAGCGCCGCCGGCGAACACCGGCAGACCGACCGCGCCGGCTGCCAGATACATGAGCATCGCGGCGCCGGCCTGCTTCCACGGCAGCATCAGCGCGGCCAGCATCACCACGAACGTCTGTAGCGTGATCGGCACCGGCGTGCCCGGAATCGGCACGGCACCGGCCGCGGAGGCGGTCCACATGAGCACGGCGAACAGCGCCGGCTTGAGGATGGATCCGACAGTGCCGCTGGTGGCGGTTTTCAGCGTGGTTTTGAGTGTCAGCATTGCGTTACGCACGATAATTCTCCTTGGATGTGATTGCATTACGTTGATGAATCGACGATTGTTGACAGCCGAAATGATGGCAAGCGCGAAAGTGACGAAAATGCAAGGTTTGTCAACTTATGCCCCCAATCGTAGGCTTGCCAAGTTTCGGTAACGTTTGTGGAGCCTTACAAAAAGATTGCGTGTCTTTTGTGGGAAACGAGTTCACGATTTTTCGTTCGCGCGACCAAACTTGACGTTATGCCTAAAAATGTCAACAAACTTCTGGTGGCGAATCGCGGCGAAATCGCGCTTCGCGTAGTGCGCACCGCCCGTGAGATGGGGATTCCCACGGTTGCGGTGTACGCGGAGCAGGATCGCCATGCACAATACGTGCAGATGGCTGACGACGCATATCTGCTTTCCGGAGACACGTATAAAGACACCTATCTCAACGAGGATCTGCTGATCGACATTCTGCAGCGCAGCGGTGCCGACGCAGTGCATCCAGGCTACGGATTCCTTTCCGAAGTGGCCACTTTCGCGCAGAAAGTGATCGATGCGGGTGCGGCTTGGGTTGGTCCGAATCCGAAAGCCCTCGTGGATTTGGGGGATAAGATCACCGCACGTCGTGTGGCCACGTTCGCCAAAGTTCCGCCGGTTCCCGGCATTTCCCAGTCGATTTCCGACATGCGATTGCTGCTGGATTTCGCGCATACGCACGGTTATCCGCTCATGCTTAAGCGTACCGATGGCGGCGGCGGTCGCGGCATCACGCTCGTGCACAACGATGACGAGCTGCGCGGTTTCTACATGAATCATGATGCGCTGCAGGGCGGTGATCTGAACGAATATTTCGTGGAACGATTCATCGACAAAGGACGTCACGTCGAAACGCAGTGCGGACGCGACTCGCACGGCAACTTCACCGTGTATTCCACGCGCGACTGCTCCGTGCAGCGCCGCAATCAGAAGCTTGTCGAAGAGGCGCCGGCACCGTTCCTTTCCTCCGAGGTGACCGACCAGCTGGAAACCTACTCTCGCCGACTGTTCGAAGCCGTCGATTACGAGGGGCTTGGCACCTGCGAATTCATGGTGACCGAACAGGGCAAAGTGTACTTCCTGGAAGTCAATCCGCGTCTGCAGGTGGAGCATACCGTCAGCGAGGAGGTCTGCGGACTTGACCTGGTGCGCGAGCAGCTGACCATCGCCAACGGTGGGGAACTGACCGTGAACCATCCGCTTCGTGGACACAGTTTTGAACTGCGCCTGACCTGCGAGGATCCGGCGAAGAACCTCGCGCCAAGCTCCGGCACGCTGGCCTCGTTGCGCTGGCCGTCCGGCCCGGGCATCCGTGTGGATTCCGGCGTGGTCGAAGGCGACACCATTTCGCCGAAATTCGATTCGATGATGGGCAAACTCGTGGTCACCGCATCTGACCGAGCGGCAGCAGTGGCCCGCGTGCGCCGCGCCTTGAGCGAGCTGAAGGTGGAAGGCGTGCCGACTCCGGCAAGCTTGTTCGAACAGATTTTCAACGACGACGAATTCACCGCCGAACATGGTGTTGCATACGATGTCAGCACCAAATGGCTGGAACGCAAGTACCTCAACAAGGAAGCCGCATCATCGCAAGGAGGGCAGCCGGCGTCCATGTCTGGCGCTTCCGAGGTCGACAAGAAGGAATCCAGCGAAACCTTCGTCATCGAAGTCAACAATCGCAGAGTGTCGCTGACCGTGCCGAACGACATCGTCGCCAACCTGAC
>NZ_CAUEQY010000032.1 GCF_959020145.1 uncultured Bifidobacterium sp.
ACCACGTACACTGGAACACATGCAGCAGATCAACATCGTCATCTCAGGTTTCACCCCGTACGACGGCATCGACGTGAATCCGGCCGTACTTGTTCCCGTGGCGCTCGCCGAATATTGGAATGATCCATCTCAATCCATGGCGCTGTCCGACGATCTTCTGCAGGATGTTTCCATGAGCGTGACGACGGTGACGCTTCCGGTCAGTTTCGCCAATGCCTGGCCCATGTTGCTGAACGCCATCGAACAGGCGAATCCCGATATTGTCATCGCCACCGGTTTGAAGCGGTCCGCCCGCGGCGTGCTGTTGGAGCGATGCGCCACGAATCTGATGGACGCGGCCAAGCCTGACGCCGACAATGTGATTCCGCCTCGCCGTCCGATCAATCCGGAAGGGCCTGCGGCATATTGGACGCGCCTGCCGTTGCGTTCGATTCTGCGCGATTTCGCCAAACATGAGATTCCCGCCGCGCTGAGTTCGGATGCGGGCACGTTCGTCTGCAATTCGCTGTTCTACCATTTGCTCGACTGGTCTGCAGCGCAGGAAAAGCGCATTCTGTCGGGTTTCGTAAGCCTGCCGATCGTCAACGAGCAGCCACATCCGCAACATGGACTGTCAATCGCGCAGCAAATCGCCGCAGGTAACGATGTGATCCGCGAATCGGTGCGTTATTATCTGCAGCCATCCTCAAGTGAGATTCTGCTCGGCTGAACGGCGTCGGCGTTTCCTCGAACGATTTCTGTGCTCTCTGTGAGAATTATGCGACTGCCGTGTGCCGAACGTTTGTTCTGCGCTAAAGTTCAAAACGGATAGGCGCGGGCAAGATGCGCGATGGAAGGGAATTCGTGAAAGGAATACCATGGTTGAGCAGTTCCCAATCGTGTTGAGGGGGTACGACAAGGAAAGGGTCGATGAGGCGTTCGCTTCGGCTCAGGAGACGGTGGACCGTCTGCGTGAGCAGGTCAAGGCCGACGATCAGACCATCCTTGAACTGCAGGCACAGCTGCAGGAAGAGAAAAACAAGAAGGCCAACCCGAATTCGTTCGCATCTCTGGGCGCCAACGCGCAGCAGATGCTCGCCAGCGCGGAACAGACCAGCGCCGAGCTGCTCGACCGTGCCAAGAAAGACGCTTCCGCGGCACGCGCCACGGTGCAGCTTCAGGCCGAAACCCTGCTGAACAACGCCAAGCTCGACGCCAAGCGCATTCTCGACGAGGCCAACGCCAAGGCCGAAGCGGTGCTATCGAAGGCCAATAATGATGCCGACACGTTGAAGTCCAACGCCCAGCGCGAAGCGGACCAGCTGCGTGGCGAAGCACAGAAGGCCGTGGTAGCGCAACGCCAGACCGTCGATCTGGAATTGACGAACTCCCGTGAGGAGCACGACAAGCGTCTCGCATCGGAGCGCGCCACGCAGGAGCGTGAGCTCTCCGATCTGCGCGCCGAAGCCACCGAGCAGATCGCGGCGCAGCGCAAGAACGCCAATGACGAGATCAACCGCATGAAAAGCGAGACCAACGACCAGATCGAATCCGCGTTGGCCGAAGCCAACAAGAAGCTGGCCGACGTGCGTGAGCAGGTGTCCAAGATGATGACGGACGCGCAGCGCCGTGCCTCGGAAATCACGGATACCGCCAAAGCCAAGGCACAGGAGATCACCGACGAGGCCGAAGTGCATCGCACCAAGACCATCAGCCAGGTCAATGCCGAGGTGGAGCAGATCCGCGCCGACATTTCCGCCCAGCAGGATGAGGCTACGAAGAAGGTCAACGAGCTGCTCGCCGACCTGAACGAACGCCGTGAAATCGCCAAGAAGCAGTCCGACGAGCTGATTTCAGAAGCGCAGCATACGCGCGATGAGGCCGAGGCATACGCTTCCGACAAGCGTGAGGCAGCCGACAAGCAGGCTGCCAGCATTCTCAAGCAGGCCACCGAAGAGGCCGACGAGCAGATCAACGAGCGTCGTGAGGCAGCCAAGAGCGAGCTTGAAGGTGTGCAGCAGCGCATCGCCGACCTGCAGACCCGTGAGGCGCAGATCACGCAGCGTGTCAGTGAACTGCGTGCCATGTTTGCCAACGCGTTCTCCGGTTTCGGCGCGAACGGCCTGTCCGTGGTCAATTCCATCGACGGCGAACAGCATGATTCCGCAGCTGAAGCTGAAACTCCGGCGAAATCGCACGACGAGAGTGGCGAAACCGTTGCGGGTGAACCGGAAGTGACCTTCGACGAGGATGTTGTCTCCGACGAACAGCAGAATAATGACGATTTTGAAGAACCGTCCGAAGACGAGCAGTCTGACCAGGGCGAGGAAGCACAGGAGGAACAGAACAATGACTGACATCACGCCGTTGAGCGCTGATGCATTGGCAACGCTGGTTGAGGATTTCGAAGCCAGCGACCACAACCGTATGGCCATGAACGCGGTCACCGCGGCTGGCATCAACAAGGTGGCACGCAACTATGACCGCGCCCGCCTGATGCAGCGCCGATTCTCCACCATTGTCGACAATGGCACCGCCACCCATCAGGATCGTTCCGGCCGTTGCTGGCTGTTCAGCTCGCTGAACGTGGCTCGTTTCGTGGCCAAGAAGAACATGGGGCTGAAGGAATTCGAGTTCTCCCAGAACTATGCCATGTACTACGACAAGCTCGAGCGCGTCAACTACTTCCTGCAGGACGTGGCCGAACTGGTGAAGGCCGGCGAGCCGTCCGACTCCCGCCTGATCCAGCATCTGCTCGCCGACGTGATGGGCGACGGCGGCCAGTGGACCATGGCCATGAACGTGTACAAGAAGTACGGTGCCGTTCCGAAGGATCTGTTCCCGGAAACCGAATCCTCCAAGAACACCGGCGAAATGAACGTGCAATTGCGTCGCCTGCTGCATACGGCCGTCGCGCACATGTATGCTGATCCGGCTTCGATCGAATCGGTAATCGCCGAAGCGACCGCCGCCGGACACCGTATTCTGACGATTCACTTGGGCGAGCCGCCGAAGAGCTTCGACTGGGAGTGGACCGACAAGGACGGCGAGTTCCATCGCGATGGTGAGATCACGCCTGTGGAATTCTGGCAGAAGTACGTCGGTTCCGCCGATCTGGAAAGCTACGTGTGCCTGGTCGACGATCCTCGTCAGGAGCATGCGAAGGGCAAGAAGATCGGTATCGGGCACTTGGGTAATGTGGCCGGGGGAGACCCGACCGAATACCTGAACGTGCCGAACCAGTTCATGAAGGATTGCGTGCGTCAGATTCTCGAAGAGCAGGGCATTCCAGTATGGTTCGGTGCTGACTGCCACCCGATGATGGATCGTGAAAACGGCGCTTGGGCCACTGATCTGTTTGAATACGGCAAGGTGTATGGCGTCGACTTCGATCTGGACAAGGAAGATCGCGTGCGTTTCGCCGATTCCGCGATGAACCACGCTATGGCGTTCGTCGGCGTGGACGTGGCCGAAGACGGCACGACCACCCGTCGTTGGCGTGTGGAGAACTCTTGGGGCGACAAGATCGCAGACAAGGGCTACTTCACTATGAGCGACGACTGGTTCACCGAATACGTGTACGAGGTCGCCGTGCCGAAGGCGCTGCTCCCTGCCGAATATCAGGCCGCTCTTGACGAGCCAGCCACCATGCTCCCCGCATGGGATCCGATGGGCGCTCTGGCTGACTGATACGTAAACCGACAAACCGATTGACGAATGCCGACTGCATGGGACTTCGCAAAAAGTCCAGCATGCAGTCGGCATTCGTGTTATTCCGCTTTTATCCGTTAAGGTAACTTCGGTGATTATCATCCATGCACAGTATGCATGAAGCAGGTATGCAGGTATAAGGAGGAGCAGAAGAGATGTCAGGTCTTCGCGGTCCAGATAGTTCGAAGGATGCGCAGTTGTTGGATAACGCCGTGTTTCCGGAGACCGTGGATATCAATATTCGACAGCTAGACCCGATTCCGGCTCCCCGATATTTTCTGAAGGAAATTCCACTCACCGACGAGATGAGCGATCTGGTGTTGAAGTCCCGTCAGGAAATCCGCGATGTGCTCAACGGCAAAGACGATCGTCTGCTTGCCATCGTCGGTCCATGCTCGATTCATGATCCGAAAGCGGCGCACGAATACGCGGCAAAACTTGCCGCGGTCAAAAAAGAACTGGAAGACCAACTGGTCATTGTGATGCGCGTGTATTTCGAAAAGCCACGCACCACCATCGGTTGGAAGGGTCTGATCAACGATCCCGATCTCGACGGCCAGTTCAATATTCGCAAGGGCATGTGGCTCGCACGCAAGGTGCTGGCCGATGTGCTGAGCCTTGGACTCCCGGCAGCCACGGAATGGCTTGACCCGATCACCCCGCAGTACATCTGCGACCTGATTAGCTGGGGTGCGATTGGCGCTCGCAATACGGAAAGCCAGGTGCATCGCGAGCTCGCGTCGGGCATGTCGATGCCAATCGGCTTCAAGAACGCCACCGACGGTTCGATCAAGCCGGCAGCGGATTCCTGCTTCGCGGCCGCCTTCGAGCATCATTTCCTGTCCATCAATCTTGACGGTCGTGTGATTTCCGCCGAAACCAAGGGCAATCCCGATTGCCATCTGGTGTTGCGCGGCTCCTCGCACGGCCCGAACTACGATACCGAATCCGTGGCGAAGGCGTTGGCCGATCTGAAGGTTTCCAAGGCGTCCGGCCCGAGCGAACACGGTCTTGTCATCGACGCGGCGCACGGCAACTGCGGCAAGGACGAAGTGCGCGAAGCCGAAGTGATCGAAAACATCGCCTCCCGCATCGCAACGGGAGAGTCGGGCATCAGCGGCATCATGATGGAAAGCTTCCTGAAAGCCGGCAATCAGAAGCCCGCTCCGCTCGACCAGCTCGAGTACGGCAAATCCATCACCGACGCCTGCGTGCCGTGGGAACGTACCGAACAGTTGTTGCACACGCTTGCCGATGCGGTCGAAAGCCGTCGCGCACTCGCCAAATAAGCGCAAATAATCGCAAATAACTAACCGTGCGGAATACGCGTAACTGCGTAATCGCACGGTTTTTGCATAGCGACTGCCATTTGATTGATATTCTTGGGGAGATAGGTGATTGTCAAGGAGAGCAGTGAAATGCAGCAGCAGCTGAACACGCCTGAAGAGCTTCGCGCCATCCGCGAGGCCATGGATGAGGGAAAGAATCCGCTGGTGGCTACGGATGTGCCACGCTGGGAAGATCAGGTCGGCATCAGCCGCATCGTGAACCGCAGGGTGCTTGAATTCGAGGTGCTTCCCACGCCGGCGCAGGTGTTGGGGGACCTGCCGCTCAGCGATCAGGCGCAAGAGATCGTCGCCTATTCACGCGATGAGATTCGTGCCTGCCTGTACGGCCAGGACGATCGATTGCTGGTGATCGTCGGTCCGTGTTCCGTGCATGATCCGGCTGCCGCACTCGATTACGCCCGTCGCTTGGCCGCGTTGAAAGACGAGCTGGGCGGAGAATTGCTGATTGTGATGCGCGTGTATTTCGAAAAACCGCGTACGACGGTCGGTTGGAAAGGCTTGATCAACGATCCCGACATCGACGGCAGCTGCAATATCAAAAAAGGCCTGCTTTTGGCCCGTCGTACGCTGCTTGGCGTATTGGACGCAGGTTTGGCCACCGCCACGGAATTCCTGGAACCAACCAGCCCGCAATACATTTCCGACGCGGTCAGCTGGGGTGCGATCGGCGCTCGCAATACGGAAAGCCAGGTGCACCGCCAGCTCGCTTCGGGCATGTCGATGCCGATCGGCTTCAAAAACGCTACCGACGGTTCCATCAAAGCGCCGACCGACTCGTGTTTTGCGTCGGCACAGCAGCATACGTTCTTCGGCATCGATCATATGGGTCGTGCGGCCGTAGTCAAAACGCTCGGCAATCCCGACTGCCATGTGGTATTGCGTGGTTCGAGCAGCGGCCCGAACTATGACGCCGAATCCGTGGCGAATGCCATGAAGCTCATCCGTGAGGAAATGCCGGTCGAATCCGCGGCGGCACACGGTCTGATCGTGGACTGCTCGCACGGCAATTCCGGCAAAGACGAACATCGCCAAGTCGAAGTGGTACGTAATATCGCAAGCCGTATCGCCGAAGGTGAGGAAGGCATCACCGGCATCATGATGGAAAGCTTCATCGAAGGTGGCAGTCAAAAACCGGCACCGCTCGCCGAACTCACGTACGGTCAATCCATCACCGACAAATGCTTGAGCTGGCAGATTACGGAAGCGTTGCTGCGCGAACTTGCGCAAGCTGTGGGCAAGCGCCGCTGGAAGTGAGAGAAGCGAAAATAAGCGAAACCGAGCGAAAAGCGTGAAGCAATTGAAAGGAACGAACGCATGAGCACAATCGCCATCATCGGCGCCATGGACGAGGAAGTCGCCAATATCGCATCCGCATTGAGCGACATCACCGTAACGGAGGAAGCCGGCGTCAGCGTGACACGCGGCACCATCGAAACCAACAAGGGCACTCGCGTCAACGTTGCGGCAACGGTCGGCGGCATGGGCACCGTCAATATCGCCGCCACCACGCAGCATCTCATCGACGCGGACCAGCCTGACGCCGTGATCTTCTCCGGCATCGCAGGCAATCTCAACACGCATCTGCACATCAACGACGTGGTGCTTGGCGGCACGTTGCGCTACCTCGACACCGACATGCGTCTCGTCGGCCAGTGGAAGCCAGGCACTGCGGACCAGCCGGTGGAGGAATTCCACTCCGATGACCGTCTGATCGAAGTCGCCGATAAGGTGCTGACCGATCTGAGCGTGCATCACATCACCGGCATCATCGCCACGGGCAACTATTTCGTGGACGATCCGAAGAAAGTGGAGCAGGTGATTCGCGAAACCGGCGCGGACGCGGTCGAAATGGAAGGCGCCGCGGTGGCGCATGTCGCGGCGCGCAACGGCCTGCCCGTGCTGGTCATCCGCGCGTTGAGCGACAATGCCGACACGGATTACGTGGAATTCAAGGAATTCGACATTTCCGAATATGCCGACACCGCGGCGAAAATCGCGGTGAACATCGTCAAGCGCATGTAAGCGCATGAAAGACGGCCCGTCCAACGCATCGGTTGCTGGACGGGCCGTCTCATATTTCGGTATGGCGAATCTCACGAAAGTGAACTGCGGGGAAACTTCCGATGGCGTGAGGGAATCGCGCACGGAAATCGCTTTCCGGAACCGCTATTGTTGAAGAAGAATGACGGATTATCGGAAGGTTAACGTATGACGCTGGAGCACGTGGTGATGGCGATTGTGGTTGTTGCCGTCGCTGTGGTCGCCTTTGTGCTGGGGCGTGCCCGTGGCGTGCAATTGGGGGAGGATGAGATCGACCCGAACGATCCAAGCCTGTTCGGCGCGCAGAAGAACATGTCGCTGTTCGGGCCGCGCGTGCCCGTGCAGTCCACGGAACGCCAGCTGATCGCCGTCATGCCGGAGGCGTTGATCGTCGTCGATTCACTGGCGTCGGTCACATACGTTTCCCCGGGCGCGCAACGTTTCGGCATTGTTGAGGACAGTGCGATGACGCTTGCCGAAATCCGCGATATTCTGCGATTGGTGTCGACCGACAGCGTGGTGCGCGAACGCGAATTGTCGATTCCGCTGGATCGAGCCGCCCGTGCGGCCGCGAAAAACACTGACGGCAAAGGCATTGAGGCAGGTAAGTTCCGTCCTTCCGACACGCTGTATCTGCATGTGCGGGTCGGCCAGATCTCCGATGATCTTTTTGCGATTTTCATTTCGGATATGAGCGAGCAGCGTCGTTTTGAGATTATGCGACGCGATTTTGTGACGAACGTTTCGCACGAATTGAAGACTCCTGCCGGTGCGATTTCCCTGCTTGCCGAAACGATCGGCGACGCTGCGGACGATCCCGGCATGGTGAAGTATTTTGCGGGCCGCATTTCCAAGGAATCCGAACGATTGACGGAATTGGTGCATCGCTTGATCGACTTGCAGAAGGCGCAAAGCACGGCTGCGGTGCTGAACGCGGAACGGCTTTCCGTGCTTGCGTTGGTACGCGAGGCGATCGTCGAAAACCAGGTGAAGGCCGAATCGAAGCATATCAATCTGGTGCTTTCGCTGAATGGCAAGCAGAAGCTGGTGCACGTCGAGGGTGCCGTAAACGCTGTCGATGAGGATGATCTGTTCATCAACGCCGATCATGAAACCATCAAAACGGCGGTGAAGAATCTGGTGGAAAACGCCGTCAACTATTCTCCGGAACACACCACCGTCGCAGTCGGCATCGGCAGTGGCGATGACAAGGTTGCGATTCGTGTCGTCGATCAGGGCATTGGCATTCCGGAATCCTCGCTGGATCGTATTTTCGAGCGATTCTACCGTGTCGATCCCGCACGTTCCCGCGAAACAGGGGGTACAGGATTGGGTTTGGCCATCACCAAACATTGCGTGCAGGATTGCGGAGGCACTATCGCCGTGTGGTCGCGTGAGGGGGAGGGATCGACTTTCACCATCACCCTGCCTCAGGCACAAGCGGTGGAAACAGCGGAAACTGCAGAGACTGCGGGAAACGTACAAACTGCGGAAGCGGATCGCATGGAAGTGACGGGCGAAACCGAACGCATCGAAACTACGCAATCCGAATAATCTGAGCTAAACCGAATACAGCAAATAACCAAATCAATCAACGTTCCAATCAAACAAGAGCACACAGAGGAGAAGCACCAATGACGCGCATTCTGATCGTCGAGGACGAGGAATCGTATCGAGAGCCGCTGGTCTACCAGCTCACCCGCGAAGGCTACGATGTGTCCGCCGCTGCCACCGGTGAGGAAGGATTGGAACTGTTCACCAAAGGAGGCATCGATCTGGTGCTGCTCGATCTGATGCTGCCCGGGCTTGACGGCACCGCGCTATGCCGCAGAATTCGTGAGCAAAGCCGTGTACCGATCATCATGCTCACCGCGAAAAGCGCGGAAATCGACAAGGTGGTCGGTTTGGAAATTGGCGCGGACGACTACATCACCAAGCCGTACTCGTTCCGCGAGCTGCTGGCGCGGGTGCGTGCGGTGCTGCGACGCAACCAGATGGTGGCCGACGCGACGGAATCCTCCGATGACGATATTCCGCTGATCTGCGGCGACATTTCCATGAAGATCGGCCAGCATGAGGTGATGGTGCGCGGAGAGAACGTGTTCTTCCCGCTGAAGGAATTCGAGCTTCTCGAATATCTCATGCAGAACAAGGGCCGTGTGATGACCCGCCACCAGCTGATCGACCGCATTTGGGGGTCCGATTACGTTGGCGATACCAAAACGTTGGATGTGCACGTCAAGCGTGTCCGCTCCAAAATCGAGGAGGATCCGGCGCATCCGAAATATCTGACTACCGTGCGTGGTTTGGGCTACAAAATTGACGTTCCTGCGGAATAAAGCGGAAATATCGCGATAGATGGAAATATATAAGATAAAACACTGCTATTCCAGTACTCATCGTAAGTTTCCGAATAATTGATTATTAATTGATAACTGAATGTAAGACCGTGGTATCACGGTAGTCGCCGAAGATCGGTGAATGGAAATGACGAAAACGTCCGAAGTGTCGTAGAGTGTTCATCTTCCGTTCACCGATTTTGGTTTTGCGGGACCCAAACCACCAATAGGCTTGACAGTGTCATGAAGAACGATGGCGACAACAGCATATGAAATGTCAGAAACATACGCCATCAGAATGTTGACAGAGGGAAAAGAATAATGCGTAATTCCATTCTCGTACGCTCCATTGCAGCTGTGTCCGGCATTGTGATGCTGGCTTCTGTCGCGGCTTGCGGCGACAACACTGCTTCCAACACTGATTCTTCGGCTAGCACCGACACCAAGACCACCGAAGCCGTGTCCGGCAACTTCTCCGGCGCTGGCGCTTCCTCCCAGCAGACTGCTGTGGAAGCCTGGATCGCCGGCTTCCAGGGCACCAACCCGGATGCCAAGGTCGCCTACAACCCGTCTGGTTCCGGCGCTGGCGTTTCCACCTTTCTGACCGGCGCCACCGCATGGGCCGGCTCCGATGCCGCCCTGTCCAATGACGAGGTCGAGCAGTCCAAGAGCGTGTGCGCTTCCGGCAACGCCTTCGACATCCCGGTCTACGTCTCCCCGATCGCCGTGGTCTTCAACCTCAACGGCATTTCCGGCAAGGGCAAGACCCTGAACATGGACGCCGACACCATCGCCAAGATCTTCGACGGCAAGATCACCAAGTGGAACGATGACGCCATCAAGCAGCAGAACCCGAAGGTCGACCTGCCTGATCTCGACATCACCGTGGTGCACCGCTCCGACAAGTCCGGCACCACCAAGAACTTCCTGAGCTACGTCAAGGATGCTGCCGGCGACGCTTGGAGCTACGAGCTCGGCGAGAACTGGCCGAACGAGGTTGGCCAGGGCGCTAAGGGTACTTCCGGCGTGATCTCCACCGTGCAGCAGGCTGACGGCACCATCGGCTACGCCGATGCTTCCCAGGCTGGCGAGCTCGGCACCGTTGCAGTGAAGGTCGGCGACGATTACGTGCCGTTCTCCGCTGAAGCCGCTGCCAAGGTTGTGGACGCCTCCCCGCTCGACGAATCCGCCACTGGCGACAACCGCGTGGTCGTCAAGCTCGACCACAACACCACCGAGGCTGGCGCCTACCCGATCGTGCTTGTCTCCTACGACATCGCCTGCCCGGCATACAAGGATGCCGACACCGCCAAGTTCGTCAAGTCTTGGCTCACCTACGTGGTCAGCGACGAAGGCCAGCAGACCGCTGCCTCCGCAGCAGGCTCCGCTCCGCTGTCCGACACCATGCGCCAGAAGGTCCTCAAGTCCATCGACGCCATCGAAACCAAGTGAGCTTTGATACAGTAAGCGATAGGCTCTCGGTGAACGGCAACTGACCGTCTGTTTCAGGCCGCAGCCGCAACATGAAAGCGGGTGCGGCCTGAAACGGTACCTGCAGGTAAAACAAAAAACGCAGTCATCGCAAGTAATCGCAGATCTGTTTCAAACAATCGCAAGTTAAGGAGAACCCGTGAGTTCGCAAAGCAAAACGGCACAGCAGCCGGTGAGCGGCAAGAACGCGGATAAGGTGTTCAAGGGCGTGGCCTACGCCTGCGGCATCCTGATCCTCGTCGTGCTCGCCGCCGTCGCGCTGTTCCTGCTGTTCCGCGCGTGGCCGTTGATCGGCGGCGATCAGCAGGCCAACAGCGCGACCATCAGCAACTTCACCGGCGGCAAGGCTTCCAGCTTCTGGGGCTATGTCGGACCGCTGCTGTTCGGTACTGTGTTGATCTCCGCGCTGGCACTGTTGATTTCCTTCTTCGTGTCGGTCGGCATCGCATTGTTCATCTCGCACTATGCGCCGAAGAAGCTCGCCACCGCCTTGAGCTATGTGGTCGATCTGCTCGCCGCAATTCCGTCCGTTATCTACGGTCTGTGGGGTGGCCTGGTGCTGGTGCCCGCCATCTACCCGTTCTGGAATTGGGTGGCCAAGTATCTTGGCTGGATTCCGCTGTTCGCAGGTCCTGCCGCCAATCCTTCCCGTACCGTCGCCACCGTGGCCGTGGTGCTCGCAGTCATGATCCTGCCGATCATCACCTCCATGTCCCGCGATATCTTCCTGCAGACTCCGCGCCTTCAGGAAGAGGCCGCGCTTGCTCTTGGCGCCACCAAGTGGGAAATGGTCAAGCTTGCGGTGCTGCCGTTCGGCAAGTCCGGTGTGGTGTCCGCTTCCATGCTTGGCTTGGGTCGTGCGCTTGGCGAAACCATGGCCGTGCTCATGATCCTGTCTCCAGGTCTCAACTACTCCATCAAGCTGCTGCAGGCTTCGCAGAACCAGACGATCGCAGCCAACATCGCCGCGCAGTATCCTGAAGCCAACGATCTCGGCGTGTCCGTGCTGATCGGCACCGGCCTGGTGCTGTTCCTCATTACTTTCGTGGTGAATTTCATCGCCCGTAAGCTTACCGAGAAAGCGAGTGCGTGATGACCGCAGTGAATAACAACGCTTCTCCGATGGACGGTGCCCCCGTCATCGATTTCGACAAGTTCAAGCCGACGCGTTCCTTTACCGCTGCACGTAAGCGCAAGGATCTTGCGATGCGCGTACTGATCGCTCTTGCGTTCATTGTGGCGCTGATTCCGCTGTTCTCGGTGCTGCTCACCACCATCGTCAACGGTGTCAAGAGGCTGAACCTCAACTTCCTGAGCTATAACATGACCGGTGTGGTCGGCGGCAATCCGACGCCGTCCGGTGGCTACGGCGGTATTCAGCACGCCATCATCGGTACGCTGGAAATCACGTTCGGCGCCATGATCATCTCCATTCCGATCGGTCTGATGTGCGCCGTGTACTTGGTGGAATATTCCAACCGTGGCAAGCTGGCTCGCGTCATCACCCTGCTGGTCGACGTGATGAGCGGTATTCCGTCCATCGTCGCAGGTTTGTTCGCATTCTCGATGTTCACGATTCTGATTGGACCTGGCACCATCAACGGTTTCGAAGGTTCCGTGGCACTGTCGCTGCTGATGCTGCCGACCGTGGTCAAGTCCTCTGAAGAAATGTTGAAGATCGTGCCTCACGACTTGCGTGAAGCGTCGTATGCTTTGGGTGTTACCAAGCAGCGCACGATTACGAAGATTGTGTTGCGTACCGCTTTGCCGGGCATTGTTTCGGGTGCGATTCTCGCCGTCGCCCGTGTGATTGGTGAGACCGCTCCGTTGCTGATGACCGCAGGCTACATCGCCTCCACGAACGTCAACCTCTTCTCCGGCCAGATGACCACCCTTCCGGTGTACGTCTACCAGGAGTACTCCAAGCTCAACGCGAATTGCCCGGCTTCCGCCGACGCTTCCTGCGTGACCACCATCCCGATGGAACGCGCATGGGCCGCGGCTCTCGTGCTGATCCTCATCGTGCTTATCCTCAACCTTATCGGTCGACTCGTGGCGAAGGTCTTCGCCGTCAAGTCGGAACGATGAGCGGTAGTCTTACATACAGAAACAACATATAAGGAACCAAAATGGGACAACGTATTGATGTCAATCATCTGAACATCTACTACGGCGACTTCCTGGCCGTTGAAGATGTGAACATCAACATCGAAGCCAACAAGGTCACCGCTTTCATCGGACCTTCCGGCTGTGGCAAGTCCACGGTGCTGCGCACGCTCGACCGCATGCACGAGATCATTCCGGGCGCTCACTGCGAAGGCGAGGTGTTGCTGGAAGGCAAGAACCTGTACGACAAGGACATCGACCCGGTTGCCGTGCGTCGCGATGTCGGCATGGTGTTCCAGCGTGCGAACCCGTTCCCGACCATGTCCATCCGCGAGAATGTGCTCGCTGGCGTGAGGCTCAACAACCGCAAGATCTCGAAGTCCGATGCGGACGATCTGGTCGAATGGGCTCTGCGTGGCGCCAACCTGTGGAACGAAGTCAAGGATCGTCTTGACAATCCTGGCATTGGTCTTTCCGGTGGTCAGCAGCAGCGTCTGTGCATCGCCCGCGCTGTGGCCGTGCACCCGCAGGTGCTGCTGATGGACGAGCCGTGCTCCGCTCTTGACCCGATTTCGACGTTGGCTGTCGAGGATCTGATCAACGAGCTCAAGAACGACTACACCATCGTGATCGTGACGCACAACATGCAGCAGGCCGCCCGTA
>NZ_CAUEQY010000033.1 GCF_959020145.1 uncultured Bifidobacterium sp.
CCGCCCAGCCGGTATCCACAGGCGGATGCGTGTTCGCCGCATGGGCGCAGAAAGCCAACAATTACGCCAAAGTGTGCTCCGTAGACGGTTCGGATACGGCATTCGACACCCTGACCAACATCAACGTCACTTCGGAACTGATATTCCGCACCAACCATCGTCTGGTCATACTCAACGACGTGGTCAACGGCAACGTTTGGAATCCGCAGGAATCCACCAAAGTCATCAAAATCCAATGGAACAAGGTGGAAACCAAACAGTCGAAGCAACAGGAACAGAACAACGACAGCGCCAACAACCAGCATAATTTCAGCAAGACCTGCTCGTCGCAATCCGGCCAGATCAAAGCCGAAGATGATTCGTTCGGCGCGAGAACAGGATCGCAGCAGATCCTCGACGTGCTCCGCAACGACGAACAGACCGACTGCTCCGTACTGCGCATCACCTCGGTAAGCGCCCCCGACGGCGCCAACATCAGCGTTTCCCCCGTATACGACGGACGATATCTGCAGCTCGACGCTTCCGCGGCATCCGAAGGATCCGTATCGTTCAGCTATGAAATCTCCGACGGACGCGGGCAAACCTCCAACGCCAACGTAAGCCTCACACTGGTAGGCGGGGACGACAACGCGCCCCAGCAAACCGATACGCCACCGGAAATCGACGTGGAACAAGGAGCGACCTACACCACCAACGCGCTGGGCAGCTTCTCCGATCCCGACGGCGACCCGCTCACCCTCGTATCCGCAACCCCGCAAAACACCGACCAGGTGACCGTTTCCACACGCGCCGACGGGCAGCTCGTGTTCAACGCGGGATCCATGTCTTCCGGACGCGCCGGCATCGAAGTGACCGTTTCCGACGGCCAGCAGACCGGCACCGGCATGGTGTATTTCTCAGTGAAACCGGCCAACACGCTGGCCGCGGTGATCGATCCGGCCGTCAAGCAGACCACGCCAGACACCCGCACCACCATCGCGCTCAAACAATACGTGCATGGCACCTCGGCCGAACCCGCGCAGCTGACCGCCGTGGAAACCCCATCCGGCGCATCCACCACCATGAACGCCACCGATATGTCGTTCACCTTCAGCGCATCCAACCCCGGCACCTACTACGTGCCCTACACCATCACACAAGGATCCATCCCCTCGACCGGCCTGGCCCGCATCGAAGTGCAGGCGGTGACCGGAGACTCCGCCAAGCCCATCGCAGCCAACGACGTGGCACTGCTCGGCGCCGACAACACCGCAATCGTGGAACCACTGTCTAACGACGTCGACCCGATGGGTGGTGTGCTATCCGTGACCAGCGTGACCGCCGATGCGGCGAGCGGCATCAAAACCGGCGTCGTAAGCAACAAGCGCGTCTACATCACCGCACGGCAGGTACCGACCGAGCCCGTGCAGATCAAATACAGCGTCGCCAACGCGGCAGGCACGTCAACCGGCGTGATCGTACTGCAGCCACCGGCACTGACCACCTCCAACTCCGTGCCGAAAGCCGACAACATCACCACGCAGGTACGCACCGACGGCATCGTCTCCATCGACGTGCTCGACCACGTGACCTACTCCGACGGCACCACGGTAAGCCTGCAAAACGACCTGCAATACGACAAAAACACGTTCAAAGGACTCGTATTCGTATCAGGCAACACCGTACGATACCAAGCATCCGACCAAACCGGATCCTTCCCCGTAACGTACACTGTCAAAGACAATCTCGGCAACGCGGCATCCGCCACAATCACCATCAACGTGCATCAAAAAGACGCTTCCAACAAGGCTGCGCCAACACCATCCGACGTCGAGGCGCAAGTCGCGGCCGGCCAAAAAGTCCAGATCCCGATCACCTTGACCGGCATCGACGCCGACGGCGACGACGTGCAGCTGCTCGGTCTCGGCAACAAGGCGCCGACACTCGGACGCATCAGCGAAGTCGGCGCCACCTACCTGGTATACGAAGCCTATGCCGACTCCACAGGAACGGACACCTTCTCATACGCCGTCGAAGACTGGACCGGCCAACGATCCCAAGCGCAAATCCGCGTAGGCGTATTCACATCCGGCACCGACTCGGGCGTATACGCGCGCGACGACGAAATCACATTGCGCCCCAACACCGCAGCAACCGTGCCCGTGGCGCAAAACGACATCTCCGGAGACAACACCGACCTGGCCGTCAGCGAAAACGTCGAATCGCAAGACATCAGCAATGTGACCGTGGCGGACAATACGCTCGCCTTCACCACTCCTCAGCAGGCGGGCACCTATTACGTGGTGTATACGGTCAAAGACAAGGCAGGATTGTCCGACACCGCGACATTGACGGTGAACGTGGACGACAACGCCACCATCGAACCGCCGACAGCATACGACTACCGTGTGCCATCTTCCGCGACGATCGATAAGAAATCCATCGACGTGGACGTTTCGCAATGGATCGCGAACCCTTCCGGCAGCGCCGACGAACTGCAGGTGGCCGTGGATGATTCCGCCACCGACCATGCGCATGTCAAGGGCGGTGACAAGTCCACGACCATTAGCGTGGACTTGACGGACGAGGCGCGAGCCGTGCCGTACACCGTGACCAACACGACGTATAACATCACGTCCACTGCGTTCATCCAAGTGCCCGCGTACGGCGTGTTCCCGCCGACCCTTCGACCGAAGGCGCCGGCTTTGAAGGTGAACGCACGCGAGACGATCACCATCAATATCGCCGATTACGTGCGTGTGGGCGCAGGCAAGACCGCGTATGTGGACGGCGCCGATTCGGTGAGCGCCACGAAGGCCGCGGACGGCGACCTGTATGTGAACGACCAGACGTTGAAGTTCACCGCATCAAAGGATTATTCCGGTCCAGCGTCCATCACCTTCACCGCGGTGGATGGCAAACGCGACAAGAACGATAATGTGAAAATCATCAATTCGGCGGTGTTGACGTTGCCGATCACCGTGATCGGACGTGACATGCCCGCGCCGACGTTCTCCTCGTCCACCATTGACGTGGTCGCAGGAGAAAGCGCCACCACCATCGATCTGACCGCGTTGACCCATTCGGCGTCCGACCTGTACGACGATGAGAAGCAGTACACGTATTCGGGTGGCACCGATTCCGACCAGGTGAGCGCCAAAGTGAGTTCGAACGGCAAGCTGACCGTGTCCGCCGACAAGACCGCTTCGCCGGGAACAACGGTGAGCGTGCCGATTTCGATTCAATATTCGAAGGGCACGGTGAGTGCGGGCGTCACGGTTCGCGTGACGGCCTCCAACAGGCCTTTGGCACGCATCAACGCGAAAACCGTGAAGGTCAAGGCAGGATCCAGTGAGGAAGTGAACCTGCTGTCCGATGCGTATAATCCGTTCCCCGATTCCGCATTGACCGTGACCGGATGCACGTCCGATGGCGCGTCGAAGCTGACCGTGGACTGCCCGTCCAACGGTGTGGTGTCGATCAGCGCCTCGTCCGATATCGGCGCGAGCACCAACAAGGTGATCGTCAACGTGCGCGATGCCACCAATACGAAGGAACGTGAGGTGACGGGCACCATCAACGTTTCGGTGATGGACAAGCCGGATGCGCCGCTGCTCTCCCCCATCGCCGGAGACCCGCAGGATGGCGCGGTGAATCTGAGTTGGACGGCCGGCTCTTCGAACGGCAGTCCGATCAGCGAATACAAGGTGTCGTGGGGCGGCGACGGTTCCGGCGAGAAATCGTGCGGATCCGTGACCTCCTGCCAAATCACCGGCTTGAAGAACGGCAAGACGTACTCGTTCAAGGTGCAGGCCAAGAATGAGGTCGGCTGGTCGAAGGAGTCGAATGGCGTGGAAGGCACGCCTGACAAGCTTCCGGACACGCCGACCGATGTGAAGGCCGAAGCTAGCAAGAACACCATCACTGTCACATGGAAGGCTTTGGAGGGTAATTTCTCCGCCGTCGACAAGTATCAGGTGACGTTGAGCGGTCCGAATGTGGCGAATCCGGTCCAGGAAGTCACTGGCACCAGCATCACGTTCAAATTCGACGACAATGCGATCACCGACGGTGCATCCTATACCGCCACGGTCAAGGCGCATAACAAAGTGAACTGGAGCCAGCCCTCCACGGCATCCAATGCCGTTTCGCCTTGGGGTACGCCTGACAATCCGACTATTTCCGCCGATCAATCAGGCGACAAGATCGTGGTGAGAGGGCGGATCAATGACGCACGTAACTCGAAATACCAGTCGATTACGGTAAGCATCGAGGGCGAAGACAAATCCGTGGAGACAAGCGCCAAGGATTATTCCGTCGAATTCGACATTAAGAACGAGTGGTACTACAGAAAACTTAAGCCGACGATTACCGTGGTTACGGAACGCAGTGGCTCATTGCGCAACGAAGCGTCCGTTTCGACTTTCACAGCAGTCGATCCTCCAACCAATGTGAAGCTGGAACTCAACAACAACACATGTGTGGCGACCTGGTCCAGAAAAGGTGGACGCGTCACAGGTTTCGTTGTAAAGGCCAAGGGTTATTACGATGATGATGTTCATGAGAGCAGAGCCGAATGGCCGCTTTCCGGTGATTGGAGCACCTGCGATACGGTAAGCGTGCAACAGTACTTCATCGACACCTCACATCTCAGCGACCCAGCAATCGCTACCGATAATACCGTCGGCAACAAAAAGCCAGCGGAAATCACACTGCCATCCTCATTGACGTGGGATACACAGAACGCCAACATCATTCATGTCAATGGCGGTAGTTGGGAGGCCCACGGGCGAAGTGTCAAAGGCCAGATCGTTATCACTCCGGCAGGGGAAAGCTCGCATACCTACGATTGGCCAGCTAACGGCACACTGGATGTTTCCGACATCACCAGTCCTTCCGGTACCAGATGCGATTGGGAGGTTCGCGTGATCACCACTGCCGGGGAACCAGAAATCAATGCGACCAAGAAAAGCTCTGATCCCGTGACCGGAGTCCGATACGAGGAGAAAACCCCCGATCCGGAACCGGGACCAACCCCTGATAATGGAGAGACGCAATCCTCGATAGACACCAATGCTTCAGCCATCTCATTACGAACAGGGTTGGCAGGAAAACAGGCGCGAGGCATCTCATTCACCGTCAAATAAGCAAATTCAACATCACAACCAATCATCAATACGATCAATAGAAGCAACCAAGGAGTACCTATGAGCAACGAAAACGACGACGCCACCCAGCTGGGTTCCATTGGGCGCCATATGAGCAAGCCGCAACAGCCCGGCAATCCGCAGGCACGCCCCGCATTCCAAGCTCCAAGCCTGCCGACGCATCCGCAGGAACAGGACGGAGACGAGGAGGGCACGGTACTCAGCACGCATAACGCAACCCACTACGCCGCCAACACGTTCGACGCCGACGAGGAGGGCACGGTACTCAGCACGCATAACGCAACTCCTTCCAGGCCGACGAGGCCTACGGTTCCAATGGCGCAGCCCATGCAGGCGCAACCGACGCAATCCGCTCCAACACAACAGCCGCTACCACAATCGCAATCGGCTCCCGTAATGGCAACGCGCCAATTCCCGCAGACTACGGCACCAAGCGTCAAGCCCGCGCAGCCGGCCATGGCTTCTTCCATGATGTCCGCGCCGCAGGCCGACATCACCGAATTCCATGAACTGTTCGCCCAACTGGTCGGCAACGTCTCCCAAGTCGTGGTCGGCAAGGAACAGCCGATCCGCCAATGCGCCACCGCCATGATCGTCGGTGGCCACATTCTGCTCGAAGACAATCCGGGGACCGGCAAAACGCAGCTGGCCCGCGGCCTCGCCAACTCCATCGACATGTCGTTCAAACGTATCCAGTTCACTCCGGATCTGCTGCCGTCCGACGTGGTCGGCGTAACCTACTACGACCAGAAGAACGGCGAATTCGAATACCGCGAAGGTCCGATTTTCGCATCCATCGTGCTCGCCGACGAAATCAACCGAGCCTCGCCAAAAACGCAGTCCGCACTGCTCGAGGTCATGGAAGAGCAGAAAGTCACCGTCGACGGCGAAACCCATGCGGTACCGCAGCCGTTCATGGTCATCGCCACTCAGAACCCCATCGAGCAACTCGGCACCTACAAACTGCCTGAGGCGCAGATGGACCGTTTCCTCATCAAAACAACCATCGGCTATCCGAGCCATGACGTAAGCGTGAACATCCTCAAGCAGGTCAACGTCATCGACCGTGCCTCCACCGTACATGCGGTGCTCACCGGCAACGACGTGCTGCGCATGCGCGCCATCAGCGAAACCGTGCGTCTCGACGACGCGATCATCGAATACATCGTGCGCTTGGTGGAAGCGACGCGCCACAACGAACGCATCCAAGTCGGATCGTCCATGCGAGGCGCGCTCGCACTGACCCGATGCGCCCGCGTGTGGGCCGCGTCCAGCAATCGCGGATACGTGGTGCCCGACGATGTGAAGCAACTGGCCGTCGCCGTGCTCGCACACCGCATCACGCTCACCGCGGAGGCCACATTCGCGGGATCCACCCCCGAACAGATGATCGAACAGATCCTCAATGAAGTGCCTTCACCGACCGTGGGCGCCACCGCCTGAAACGCACGGCGCAGCCAGCCGCGTACGACACGGCACACGCAAAGCGCACACCCCACACGAAACGTTCGTAAACCCCCGAAAGGTCAAGCATGCGACAATCCAAAACCATGCAGCGCAGGAGAACCATGCAACGATCCCTGCGACGCATCAAGCATCGCATCAAACGACTGGTCACCTCATACGTGTCGCCGCTCGGATGGGCCGTGACCGGACTCGCCATCGCCTCACTCATAGCGTTCACAATCCTCAGCTGGCATGAACTGCTGACCATGGCGATCGTGTTCGCATGCATGATGGTCGCCGCCATCATGCTGTCGCTCGGCAACACGTCGTTCACCGCCACCATAGACGTGTCCAGCAGGCGCGTCACCGTGTCAGACACGGTGAAAGTCGATGTGTGCGTCGACAATCCAGGGCGCACGCCAACCACATCAGCACGCGGCGACCTGCCCATCGGAGACAGCCACGAACGATTCGCCATCCCCATGCTCGCCGCCGGCCAATCACGCCAAACCACCGTGGAATTCACCGCCGTCTCCCGCGCGGTACTGCCGGTCGGTCCCCTGTCCATACGCAAAGGCGACCCATTCGGACTCGTACGACACGAAAAGAAACTTGTCGACCAAATCAACGTGTTCATCCACCCGAAAACCGTTATGCTGAACACACTCAACGCCGGAATTCCGCGAGATCTCGAAGGCCAGCCAAGCGGCGAAATCGTCGACGACGACCTCGATTTCTACGGACTGCGTGAATACGAGCCAGGCGACGACGTACGCAACGTGCACTGGCTCAGCTCCGCAAAAACAGGCGCACTGATGATCCGTCAATACGAGGCGACCCGACGCACCGACACCGCATTGACCATCAGCGTGAACCCCGACGACTATGTGAGCTCCGACGAATTCGAACTGGCGGTATCCGTCCATGCCTCCATCGGCGTGCAATGCCTGCTCCAAAACCGACCGGTGACCTCACACGCGGGAACCGAACACATCATGCCACGCAACTCCACGGAATTCCTTGACGGCTGCAGCGCCATCTCCCCCGATATCAGCGACAATCCGAATCTGGCGCAAACCACCCTCGCCCATGCCCCCGACTCATCGTTCTACTACATCACCGTCGGCAGGCTCAAAAACATCGACGAAATCAAACGCATGGCGCTCGCACTCCCCCGATCCGCAACCTGCGTGGTACTGCAAACCGCCATCGGACAGCCACGCGCCATCAAACGATACGCCGATTTCACCTTGGCGACCGTAGGAAACCTAGACGATCTCCCAATGATCATGGGGGTACTGGAATGAGCACCACAGGACTTTCCACCCACAACACCAACACCGGCGACACCGGCCGCACCACCGGATTCGGCAACACCTTCACCGGAACCGGCACCGGCTCATGGGCCGACTCCACACACTCCGTCATCTGGATGTCACGAGACGGCAAATCACAGGCACTCCCCTACCTACGCCGGACACGCGCCTCGCAATACGCAAGCCTGCTCGTCGCAGCCCTACTCACCCTCGCCGCCGCCAGCAACCTCATCGACGTCTACGGATCGGCCGCATCCTGGGCGCTCGCCGCCATTCCGGCCACCATCATCGGATCTCTCGTGGCGCTCGCAGGCACGGTTCCGGCACTTCGTCTCTGGTGGCAGATGCTGTTCATGGCCGTCGCCCAGCTGGTTGTCGGCCCTGTACTGTTCCTCAACGACACCACCATCGCCCATATTGTTCCGACCTTGCGCACGCTTACACAAGGCTGGATGAACATGCTCGGATCGTTCAAATTCATTCTGTCGGTCGAACCTCCTACCGGTACCGCCGATGGCTGTTTGCTGGCCGTATGGACCATCTGCCTGTGGTTCGCGCTACTGACCGGCATTTTCGCAGTGACTGAAGATGGCCGATTCACCATGATCGCCATTATTCCCGTTACCGCCAATCTTGCGATTTGCGCGCTGCTCGGCTCATCTTCCGGCTATTACCGCATGTTCGTAGGCACCATAATGGCGCTCATATTGGTGATTTGGATCAGCGCACGTTGGAAATTACTGGAATTGGGACGTTGGCTCAGTTCCGTCGTGATCGTGGTGCTTTCCGTCGCATTGGCGATTGGAGGATGCCTCGTCGTCGATCAGGACCGCACCATTCTGCGCGACCATTATGATCCGCCGCTTAGCCCGTACAATTACACCAGTCCGTTAAGCGGCATGCGCTCGTACATTACAAACAGTAAGGACGATGTGCTCCTCACCGTCGAAAACCTGCCCGCTGGATCAAGCGTGCGACTAGCGGTCATGGACCGTTTCGACGGCAACGTATGGAATCTGTCCGACTCCACCATGTCGTCGGACTCCTCCAATTACCGACGTGTCGGCACCTCCATCACCAACAATGCCGAAGGCAAGAAATTCACCGCCACATTCACCGTGGACAAAGGACTCAGCGACTACTGGCTGCCCATGGCCGGAGCCGCATCCAGCGTGACATTCGACAACAGCGAAAACTCCGACTCGTTCTACTACAACAGCGACACCATGTCGGCCATCTACCCCTCACGCACCTCCGAAGGTCTCACCTACACGGAAACCGGCATCATGCCAACGGTTCCCACCGACAAACAGATCGCCAAAACAGACGCGGCCGCCATCAGCCAGCCAAAAGCCGAAGATGTGCCCGACTGCGTAGACAAACTCGCCACAGCCATCGCCGGAGGCCAATCCAAAGGCGGCGAAGCGGCCCAGGCCTTAGCCGAAAAGCTCAAAGAATCCGGTTGGTTCTCACACGGATTAAGCGGCGACTACCCGTCAACCGCAGGCCACGGCAACTACCGCATCGACCAACTGCTCGCCGGAACGGCCATGGTCGGAGACAGTGAACAATACGCCTCCGCCATGGCATTGATGGCACGCAGCCTAGGTCTTCCCAGCCGTGTGGTACTCGGATTCCTGCCAAAAGACGACGAAGGTGAAATCAGCGAAAGCCGCACCGAAGAACAAGGAACAACCACCATCACGAAATTCACCGGCAACGACGTGACCGCATGGGTGGAAATCAAACTGGACGGCTACGGTTGGGTGGCATTCTATCCAACGCCAAAGGAAACCAAAGTCCCCGACGAAAACCAGAACCTCACCCCACCGAATCCGCAAACCCTGGTACGCCAGCCCCCGGTACCACTCACCGACCCGCTACGCGACGACACCCAGGCCAAAGGCAAGTCCTCAATCGGCGGAAGCATGGCCGACGAAACCTCAGCCAACCTGTTCTGGCAGCATTTCGGCAGAATCGCAAGAAAAGTAGCCATCTACGGAAGCCCTCTATGGACGCTGCTCATCATATGCGGTCTCCTGCTCGCCATCAAAGCGATCGCACTGGCACGATCAAGAAAACACGGCAGCACGCAGCAGCGTGTGGCAGCCGGCTGGCAATCGGTCGCCGCGCTCGCACGGCAAAGCGGACTCGACATTCGAGGCACACGCAGCGAACAGGCGGTTTCGATCGCGAATCAGATGGATATTTCCCGCGAGACCTTGCTCGCTTTGGGCGCGCAAGCCGATTACGCGGCCTTCTCCGGTAATTTCGTCAACGAAGAGCATGTGCAGCAGTATTGGCGCGATATTGCACAGGAACGCAAGTACATGCTCAAGTCATTGCCGACGTTACGCCGATGGCGTGCCAAACTTTCGCTTGCCGACGTTTTCCACTGCCGCAGCAACCGCAGCAGGCGGAACAACGGCAGCGATCGGAAGCACAATCGTAAGAAAGGACGGGACTCATGATCTTCCGTAGCATCGAGGCCGGCCTGAATAGCAATGTCGGGTGCAAAAGAAAAAACAACCAAGACAACGCTCTCGCCAGCCGTGGCGTATATGTCGTATGCGATGGCATGGGCGGCGGCAAAGGCGGCGAGCGGGCCAGCGCACAGGTGGCGGCATGTTTCTCGCAGCTTGCCGAACAGCCGTCGCGCAACCGTACGTCCATCGAACATGCGTTGAGCCAATCGCAGCAACAGGTGCTCGAACTTGGCCAGGAGCTTGGCGGCATCGCCGGAACCACCATCACCGGCGTGGTGCTGCCGACTCGCGTTGAAGATAGCGTGCATGAACAAGCCATCGATGAGTACTGCTACGTCATCAATGTCGGAGATTCACGCACCTACCATATGCGCGCCGATGCGGAAGGCCATTGGATGGCGGAGTCGCTGACCCGGATCACACGTGACCATTCCGAACGGCAGAACGCCATCGACACCGGCGAAATGCTACCGGACGAGGCGAACCAATGCGTACCGCGCAATATCATCACCCAATGCGTCGGCGCTCCTGACGGCATTCAGCCGGACTGGTATGCGGCGCGCTCCACGGGACGTTTCATCATCTGCTCGGATGGCCTGCACGCGCAGATCGATCGGGAACTGCTCGCCGATGTGGCGGCCGCATATGGCGATCCGCAAGTCGCCGCGGATATGCTGGTGCAGTCCGCGCTCGACGCGGGCGGCAACGACAACGTCACCGTGATTGTGCTTGATATATGCGGCAAATCATCGGATTATTCGGCAAACGACGATTGGAACGTCAGCAAAATCGACGATCACGAGGATATCGGCGATTTACAGGAAAGCACATTGCAAACGTTACGTGCCGTCCAATAATGCGCATGTTCCCGCAATGACAATCGTCAATAATCGGATTTGTCACGTTATATCGGCGTCTTCAATACAATATTTACAGACCACGAGATAAGGAGATCATGATGGTCGATTTCGATGCCGCGGTGGCGGCCGTGCAGGATCCGAACGCAGATCCCGTATTCCTGGCGAAAATCGCTTACGAAAATCCGGAATTCGGCGCGAATGTGGTTGCCAATCCGCGTGCGTACCCAGGCCTGAAGCGTTGGGTCGCCCAGTTCGGCGACGAACGCGCACGTCAGCAGCTGGTCGCGATGGGGTGGCCGGTTCCACAGGACGGAATCATGCAGCAGGAGGCCGAGACGGCTTCTGAACAGACGCAATACCAGATGCC
>NZ_CAUEQY010000034.1 GCF_959020145.1 uncultured Bifidobacterium sp.
AAGCGAGATTACTGAAGCACAATTGCAGGGCCGGCTCCGCAACAGGATGCCGGCCCTTGCCGTATCTCAAGTTTTTATATTTAGTCTTGCGGGGTGAAGCTGTCGCGTGCGACGAGACTGGTGGAGATTCGCATATGCTGGCTGATTTTGCGGTCGGCGGTCAGCGCTTCGGCAAGCATAAGCACCGCGGCTTTCGCAAGCTCGTCCTGGCTAATGTCGTACGACGACAATGCGGGAGACGTGTATTTTGCGATCTCCTGATTGTTGATGCTGATTACTTTGATATCTCGCGGCACCATCACATTTTCGGTGGCAAATGCCTGCAGTACGCCAGCCGCCAACGGATCGGCTGCGACGATTACCGCGTCGGGCAGATCGTCCGCATGATCCTGCACCAACTGACGCCCCTGCAAACGGCCGTTTTCCACAGTGAACGGGCCGTCCGCATACACCAATCCTTGCGCATCCAATCCCAAGCGCAACGCCCAATTGCGGAATGCGAACGTACGAATATCTTCCGGATATTCATGCTTGCCCATAATGTTGCCCAAGCCGCCAATGAAGCCGATCCGAGAGCAACCCGACCCCATAAGCGCGTCGATCGCATCCAATATGGTTTGTTCCAAATCCGGCTGTACCGAATCGAACAATGCCGGCGCAGGATTGATGTCGATGAATACGCCGTGGGGGAGCTTCTTATGCAAGCGGTGAAGCGTCTTGTGATTTAGTGGGGACGGGCCGATCGAAATAAATCCCGCGTATTTATCGGCATCGGCGATCAGCGAATCCACGTCCTCGTGCATGGTCACGTTCATGCGCTGCTCTTCGGCATGCTTGACGAGCACTTCGCGCAGCTCGTCGAAATACGCGTCCTGCAAGCCCTTGTCGGGTACGACATTGTCGAGAATCGCAACATCCTGCGGAATGGTGATACGCTGGTATTGCGGTACGTTCTTGTATCCCATTTCCAGACTGGCGTTTAGAATCTTCTCGCGGGTGGAATCCTTCACCGAAAAAGTGGGATCGTCCTTCAAAACCCTGGAAACAGTGGCTTGGGAGAAACCTACCCGTTTCGCTATCTCTCTGATAGTGGCCATGTGAATCCTCCTCAAAGCCATCGTTGGCTAAACACGTTTACTAATTAATTTAGCACACATGCTCCCATCTCGCCATATTTCCTTCAAGCGTTTCACGAGATGAAGCAATCGTGCGACAAACGAGACTCCTCTTTACTCAGCTTGCCTCGGGGCGGCTTCGGGCAATGAAGTGCCCATGGTTTCGAGGCGCATGAGGAACTCGTTGGCGCTCATGGCGTTGCTCAACAGCGTGCCCTCGGCGAGCGTGCCTCCGATGGAACGGATGAACTCAACCTGGTCCAGGGACTCCACGCCATCGAACACCACATGGAACGCATCGTTATCGCGCGAAATCTCGAGCGTGCGCTGCATGATCTGCTTTGCGCGAGGCGTACGGAAATCGCGAACCACCGTCTTGTCGAATCGTGCGAAATCCAATGGCAGATGCGCGAACGCGGCAACCTCCGAATACGTGGTGCCAGCATTGGTCAAACCCAACTCGACGTTCGGCAAAGCGGCAAGAGCGGCAACCTCATCATCAACTTCATCATGCACCACATGAATGGCATGCGATCCCAACTGCAGGCCGAAACGCAGCTGTGGCTGCTCATGAGTCAACTGCTCCAAGCGCTCGTGGAAGATGGACGTGCCTAATTCCGAACCATTCATGCAAATGTCCACAATATCCAATTCGGGTGCCACCTTGCGGAATGCGGTCATGTCTTTCACGCAGGTTTCCAGCACGTCGAGCGTCAGCTGCACGCTCATGTTGAGACGATGCGCTTCAGCCGTTACGAAATACGGTGCCAGCGTACGGCCCTTCGCGTCATGCACGCGCACAATCGTATCCAGCGAAGTGATACGTTTCGTATTCACATCGAAAATCGGCTGGTAGAGCACGGAAATCGTATTGTCTTCGATCGCATGGCGAAGCACGTCGGAAGCGTTGAAATAGTCTCCCGAACCATTCTGCGCGGCGAGCGTGGACGTCATGCCGTCGACTACGGGCAGATTGGAGCTCTCCGACTCGTAGATGTGCGCGCTCGCATCGGCGAGGAGCACGGAGAAGCCGTCTGTCGCGTTCGAGAACGAAATGCTGCTCGATACGTCCACGGAAACCTCGCCTTCTTCGGTGTATACCGGCATGACGGCAAGATTGCGCATGCGCGTGGCCAACTCCTCCACATCGCTGGTTGACGTCACATCGGTTACGATCATGGCGAATTCCGCGCCGTTCACGCGCGAAAGCGTGGCGTTTCCCGGCAGCAGCTGGCTTAAACGCATGCCCACGGATCGCAGCACGGCATTGCCGATTTTGCGTCCATAATGTTCGTTGACGGTGCGCAAATGCTCCACGCCGAAATACACCACGGCAACCAGATTATGCACATTCTCGGTCTGCAGACTCTTCAAATGCCCGATGAACGCACGATACGTGAGTGCGCCGGTCAGCGTATCCGTTTCCGATTCGGTGCGTAGCAGCGTCACTTCCTTGTTCACGCGTAACGATTCGGTAAGCACTTCGCCGCAGGTGAGCAATATCGTCTCGTCGGTCGACATGAACGGACGATTCCAAATACTGCGTTCCATCGCGAGATAATACTGTCGCGAGCCGGTGGAAATAGGCGCGGAATAGCGGTAGGAATACCCTCTTTTATCAAGATTGTTTGCATTGCTGATGAAACAGCGCATGCGGGTGAGGCCACGATTGATGCGTCTTACGACGGTCTCTTCCGGCACTTGATTCGGCAACGGCAGCGCGTCGCTCACATTCGCTATGCATTTCAACGCACTTCGGGATCGCGTGAGCCGGCTCATCGTATCGACCGTCATCAGCAACAGCGAGTAGGCGATCAGTGCCAGCATGAACACGGAAAGCACGGTGGCAGTATCCGAGCCAATATTGGCGAACTCCAGAATTTCAGGAATCCACACAATCGCCATCAAATCAGCCAAAGCCATGGCAAGAATGTGGGACAGCGAATACTCGCGCATGGCTTTACGAATCGGAATTTGTACAAAAAAGAACGTTACAATATCACAAATCAATCGAATAATCGGCACTGCAACAGTCATAATCAGTAATGGCAGCAACCAATGCTGGAATTGATAAGGATTAATCGCAGCATTGACGGAATTCTGGCTGATGATAATTGACAGTACGTGAGAAGTGTTCGCAAATAATATTTTGATCAGTGGGATTGGCGCAAGCGTGGTTCCGGCGCGAAGAATGCCGATTTTCAGACTGCGTGCGGTGATGATCGACGTGATGATGGTAACGATGATCAGGAACATGGCCACGTCGGGAAAATAGCCGGTTACCAGCAGTATGACGGTCAACGGTGGCAGCACGGTGTGTTCGGCGGCAACGCGATACGACGAACGCTTTTTGTGGTAGATCAGGCACAGCAGAAAACACAGCGACCATATGCAGATGCGCGCAGGGTCTTCCATAAGTTGCTGCACGCCTTCCTGTGCATGGAATGCGATTGCGGCCGCAATGCACAACGCATAGATGATGGCCAGAATGGTGAGTCTGGCTGGTTTTCTGATGCCGTCTTTTGGCTGGCTGCCGGTGGCTGCCTGATGCTTTGATTGCTTCGATGTCATGATTGCCTGATTTCGTTCCCCTGTTGCGTGCCACTTTTACTGAAAAGTAGCGACTGCCTTGTGTTCCTGCCTTGTATTGTGTCTGTGGTCGCGTCTCGCTGCGGCAAGCGTTTATAGCACCGGTCCGATGATGCGCCACGGTGCGTTCGTGCCTTCCTCGGCGCTGTCCGGCTGCTCGTTTTCGTTGTTGCCCAACGATTCGTAGATATTGCCGTTCCAGATCACCTTGTCGCCTTGCTTGTACAGTACGTCTGGCTCCCACGTGGGGTAGGCCTGCTGCGAGGAATTCCAGCTGGCATTGTCGAAGTCGACGAGCGTGCCCGGCGTGCCTCGGAATCCTGACCCCAATGTGGTGGCGAATTCGCCGTCCGTCTGTTTCATGCCGCTGCAGAACGTTTTGAGCGTGTTGGTGTTCGTATAGTTTTCGCCGCATTGCTGGTCGCGGTTCAGCGACCACATGCTTAAGTGGCCCAGGCTTGTTTCCAGTGCGAACGTGTTGATTTCGCGCGCATTGTCGAGCGTGAAATACTCGTTTTTGGTATCGTTCTGGCCGATGAGCACGGTGGCTCCCAACAGCTCCCAGATCTGATGGTCGCTGAAGAGTTTGCCGCGACTGTACAGCAACGTTTTGTATTGCGCGTGGGCCGCGTTCAGCGAACTTTTGATCAGCGTGGATTGCGTGATCGACGTGGACGCCACGTTGAAATCCATGGTCATGAGATTCACGGTGGATAGCGTCACGCCGGCATCCAGAAACGCGTTCACGGTTTGCATTCCTTGCGTTGTAAGACCTTTCGCGTCGGCTGGAAGCGTCAAACTGATGATCAGATCGTGACTGGTATCGTCTTTCCCTTTGTTTTTGGCTTTTTCGTTGGCGATGAGTTTTGCCACGGCTTGCGCTCGCCGGGTTGCGGTTTCGCTGTACCCGTCGAGATTCGAGTTTTCGATGTCGAAGTCGAGCGAGGTGATGTGATAGCGGTCGATCACCTGCTGGTATGCGTCGGCAAGGGAATCGACGTCGGAACATGCGCTGGCAAGTTCGGTGCCGTTCTGCCCGCCGAAGCTGACGGTTACCGTGCGATCGGTTTTGTAGGTTTGCGCGATACGGCTGTCGAGATCGAGCGTGGAGGCCGCTTCGTCGAGCGTGTAGTAGCCGCCCCAGCTTGGCTGGCAGCCGTCGCCGGCGGTGACGAATCCGAGAATCACATTCCGGTAGACGTTGCCTACCTTGGATTCGAACTCGTATGAGGGTGTTGCGGTCACGTCCACATAGCCGCCGAACCAGGGTTCCGGCAATTTCTTAGCCGCCGTTCGCGTGAACGTGATCCACGACCATGTGCCGGCCGCGACGAGCGCGATGCACAGTATCGCTATGAACAGTCGGAGGAAGGAAAATCGTCTTCCTGGAAACAGGGGTTTCATCATTCCCTTTCGAAATCGTCAGGTCACCAATGTTGATGGGGACATTGGGGCGTCTAGCAGGCTGTGTCCCGCTGGGCTTCAGTGCATATGCGGGGGATTTTACGGGGGATTAAGCTTTCCTCTCGTGCGCTGTTTTCCTTATATCTCGCTTACAGTTAGGGAGTGTAGTCTGTGGCTAGTACGACGATTTCAACAGTGATGTATGGTTTATGCAGGTGAGGCAGCGCTGATAAGGCAAAGGGGTATATGGTGGCAAAAATAGGGGATTTTGACGGCGATGACCGCAGGCACCAGTGGGGTGCTGAAACCTCCACGCAACCGCTTGCGATCATGCATGCCAAGCCTTCGCCAACGCGCGTTGTGCGTGGTTACGTTGCCATCATCTGCACGGTTGTTTCATGGCTGATCTACATGATCACGATGATTCTGTCGTTGTTCGTCAACAATCCTTCACTCACGTTACGTTTTCGTGGTTGAAGGCGTGCTGTACATGACGATTGTGACCACGCTGATTTTCAGCGCGCTCGTCTACTTGACCACACGGCAAGGGGCGCTATACCGTTTCATCCGGCATGAACGCGTGCCTCGGGCGATGCTCGACGACCATTTCGCACACAACTACGATAAGGGAATCACAGTGCTGATTCCTTCGTACGTGGAACAGCCGAAAGTCGTCGAAAAAACGATCTGGTCGGCGGCATTGCAGGAATTTCCCGACCTTGCAGTCGTACTCCTAATCGACGATCCTCCGCATCCTAACAATGACGAAGCGCGAGCGATTCTCAAAGCAAGCCGCGAACTCATGCCGAAAGTATTGGCCGAATTGGCGGCACCTGCGGAACGTTTCACCAAAGCGCGCGACGAAACCGTTGCGGCGCTCGCCGATCAGATGGACGCAAGGCGTAGTGTGGTCGCACGCTGTGCGGAAGACTATCGTGCGGCCGCGCAATGGTTGGAGCATAAGGCCGACACATGGCTGGTCGAAGATCATACCGACGATTTCTTCTGCGACCAGGTATTGCGCGGTCTTGCACGCGACCTGCGTTTGACGGAACAGGCGTTGAACGAATCGATCACCCTGCAGCAGCATGTCGACGCGAATCGCATTCTGCAACTGTACGAACGTTTGGTACGCATTTTCACCGCAAAAGGATGGTCGTTCGAACGCAAGCTGTATGCGTCGACCTCCCGTGAAGGCAACAAAGCCATGAATCTGAATTCGTTCATCGGATTGATGGGGCACTCGCTCAAGCGCGTGGAAACGTCGGACGGGGTGATTCTGCGTGACGTGCGCGAGGGAGAATCTCCCGATTTCGTGATGCGCAATTCCGAATACGTGCTGACGTTGGACGCCGATTCCATGCTGTTGCGCGACTACTGCCTGCGCTTGGTGTACCAGATGGAACAGCCCGGCAATGAGCGCGTGGCCGTGATCCAAACCCCGTATTCCTCGTATCGTGGCGCGCCGACGCGAATCGAACGCATCGCGGCCGCCACCACCGACATTCAGCACATGCTGCATCAGGGCATGACCTACTATGACGCCACGTTCTGGGTAGGTGCGAACGCGGTGATCCGCAAGGCCGCGCTCGACGATATCTGCGTGGTGTCGACTGAGGGCACGCGCACGGTGAAAACGTATATTCAGGATCGCACGGTGATCGAGGACACCGAATCCAGCATCGATTTGGGTTATTTCGGCTGGCATTTGGTCAACTATCCGGAGCGGTTGAGCTATAGTGCCACCCCGCCTGATTTCGGTTCGTTGGTGGTGCAGCGGCGGCGTTGGGCGAATGGCGGTCTGCTGATCATCGGCAAATTCTTCCGTATTGTGCACGCGCGGCATCAGCAGGGCAATGATGTGAAGCTGGGTGAGTGGGCGCTGCGCGTGAACTATATGGCGTCCATCGCATGGTCGAGTTTCGGCCTGATGTTCCTCTTGGCATATCCGTTCGACCAGCGGTTGCTGAGCCCGTGGGTGGTGCTCGCGTCGCTGCCGTATTTCTCCACCATGTCGAGCGATTTGAAACGCAACGGGTATAAACGTTCCGATATTTTCCGTATTTACGGCTTCAACATCGTGCTGTTGACGGTGAATCTTTCCGGCACGCTCAAGTCGATTCAGCAGGGCATGACGAACACGAAGATTCCGTTCGCGCGTACGCCGAAAGTCAATAATCGTACCGCTTCTCCGGCATTGTATGTGACGATGCCGTGGGTGATCATCATTTACTCGTGCATGGTGTTCTACGCCGATACGCTTTCGCACAATTGGGGCAACGCGGTGTTCGCCGGTTTCAATGCGATCGTGACGTTCTGGGCGTTGACCGCGTATATCGGCATCTGGCATTCCGTGCAAGACATGGTGGTTGGTCTGGTCCGTTGGTTCTTCGTGCCGATCAAGGAGCCTCAGCAGGAGGCGGCCCGCAAGAAGGCCTCTTGGCGTGACGCCCTCTACTTCGGCGACCGCCAAATGATCTACGAGTCCCGCCCGCTGTAGCCTTGAGACTTCTCTAGCCCGTGTGTACGTGTACGGGCGGCGGTTGTAGATGCCTCCATTCCTATGCAACTTGCGTTTCCGTCTGCACGTCCTAGTGTTTGGGGAGGATGGCCGCACGTTTTTGGCTTGCTGACCTCACGATTTGGGAAAAAGCGGAAAATAAAATCGTAAGGTCGAAACCAAATCGCAATCGTGCGACGGGACTCAAGATTGCAACGGTCGGTACATCAAAATCATGATATGAAGGAACGGGGTCGCAGCATCCTGGTGTCCATCATTTCGAGGAATGACGGGTAGGTGTGTCGAAACGTTTGACAAAGCTGAGTTGCTGGCTTACGATTAGTGAAACGTTTCGACGAAACGATTCGATAAAATACGAGCGTGATTCTGCGGAAGAAATTCCGGAAGGCTCGGCGGATGGCTTTGTTGAACGATGGACGAGAGCTGCGGTACGCATGACGTGTAACGCAAATGACTTGGAGAGCCGAAGGAGGCGGAAGATGACGGGCATCAAAGATGTGGCTCGGGAGGCGGGGGTGTCAGTCAGCACCGTTTCGTACGTACTTTCCGGCAAGCGTTCCATCTCCGCCAAAACCACCGATAAGGTGATGGCCGCCGTTGAACGACTTGGATATACTCCGGATGCCAGCGCCCGTAAAATGCGTGGTATGCGTAATCATATTTTTGCGCTCAGCGCGCCGATTCGCGGTGATATCAATCAGGCCAAATACAACGCTTACTTTCTGCAGACCGCATGGCAGGCAAAGAACCGTGGCTACGATGTGCTGTTGCTTACCGGCGAGGACGCGGTGGCCGACATTCGGCGCGTGACGCAAAGCAACTTGGTTGATGGCGTGGTGCTGCTCGACATTGAGGAACATGACGAGCGTACCGCCCAGGCTGGCTCATATTCCAAACCCTGTGTGGCCATCGGTTACCCTGCAGAGCATGAAGGCTGTGCCTGTGTCGATATCGATTTTGCCACGGCTGGTCGTATGGCTGTGGATTGCCTGTATTCCAAGGGGCATCGGAGCGCTATGTTTTTGCGTGACAATGAGACCGATTACGATCGCGGTTCGGGCTATGTGCTGCTGTTCCGCAAGGCTTTGCTGGAACGTGCCGAAGAGTTGGGCATGACGATTCATGAATCCTCCAAGCATCGTGACGATCGCTTTGATGCCGCGGAATTCGTGCGTGAGCTTCGTTCTTTGGATGAGCGCCCCACGGCGATTGTCAACCAGGCGAACGCCAATGTGCTGAAGTTGGTATTGCAGCAATTACAGGCTTCGGGATTGCGGGTGCCAGATGATATTTCGGTATTGTCGTGCGGCACGTATTTCGAGGGAGAGCTGATGCCGCAGCCGATTACCGAGATGCCGGTCATGCCGCAGGAATTATGTTCTAAGGCTGTGGATCTGCTGGTCGACGCCATCGATGAGCATCGCGACATCAAGGGATTGGTGGAGCTGTCCGCTCCGGTCATGCATAGTCGAGGTTCCGTTACCAAAGTTGGTGACGTGTGAAAAGAAGGTTGTAGGAGTATGTCCGTGAAAGGCGGACGGATTTCCGTATCCATAATCGAAACGATTCGAAAGTAAGTGAAGGCGTTGTAGCCGAAGCGAAGATGGTGATTGCCGAATTGAAAAGCGCCAATCCGCGGCCATCGTCGAAACGTTTCGAAAAAAGGAGGCGACACATATCAATCTTCATAACTGAAAAACAACTTGAGACATAACTCAACAACACAACCACCAATAACAAAGGAGAACCATGAAGATCACACGAGGCATCGCACTTGCGGCCGCGGCGGCAATGTCGCTGACCACGCTCGCTGCATGCGGCAGCGACACCGCGCAAGACGAGGAAACGCCAGACAGCCTGTCGTTCTGGTATTACGAGGAAGACGACGCTGGCCAGACCCAGGCATGGCGTCGCGCCGCGGAAGCCTTCGAAAAGGAAACGGGTGTCAAAATCAATTTCGAACGCAAGTCGTTCACGCAGATCGCGCAGAACGGCAGCCAATTCCTCAATTCCGATGAGGCGCCGGATCTTATGGAATCCAATCGCGGCAACGGTTCGGCCGGCGTGCTCTCCACCATGGGGCTGCTCACCGATTTGGGTGATTACGTCGATCAATACGGTTGGGACAAGAAGGTGACCGGCGCCAATGCGGCCGTGGCCAAGTATGATGAAAACGGCATCATGGATGGTGACACCTGGTACGGCATGACCAGTTACGCGGAATTCCAGCGCGTCTACTACAACAAGGATCTGTTCGCCAAGTACGGGCTGGAGATTCCGACCACCTATGACGAGTTCGTGGACGTCTGCCAGAAATTCGTGGATGCCGGAGTGACGCCGATCGCCGCCGACGCGCAGGAATACGGCGTGATGTGGCTGTGGTGGCAGCTGGTTTCCAAGGAGGCCGACGCCAAATTCATCGACAACTGGCAGCTCTACAAGGGCGATGTCGACTGGAACTCCAAGATTCTCACCAATTCCGTGAGCACCATCAACGACTGGCTCGACAAGGGCTTCATCTCCCACAACGCCACCGGTATGAAGGCCGAAGACACCACGCAGGCATTCATCAAGGGGGAGTATCCGATCTATCAGACCGGCACCTGGAATCAGGGACGTTTCGTCAAGCAGATCACCACTTTCGATTGGGACGCCGCGGTGATGCCGGAATCGAATTTCGCGATTGGCTGCGCAGGCAATCTGCTGGTGATTCCGGAACGCTCTCACCACAAGGATCTCGCTGCGAAGTTCATTGACTACGTGCTTTCCGACGATGTGCAGAACTACCTCGGCAACGCCGGCGGAATTCCGGTGGCGGGCGACGCCAGCAAGATCAACGACGAGAAGAGCAAGGCCATGATCGAGGAATACGCCTCCTACGCCAATGATGGCAAGCTCAGCTACTACCCGGATTACGCCGCTTCCAACCTTACCGATGCTGTTCCGGCGGAATTCCAGGAACTGGTGAACGGCACCAAGAAGCCGGCCGACGTGCTCAAGGGTATCCACGAGAAGTACGACGTCGGTGTGGAAGACATGGGCGTCAAGACCAACTGATCGTATATCTGATCTCATATCC
>NZ_CAUEQY010000035.1 GCF_959020145.1 uncultured Bifidobacterium sp.
AACATCAGCACCGACCTGTGGGGCATCTTCTACGAAGACATCAGCTACTCCGGCGACGGCGGACTCAACGCCGACCTCGTACAGAACGGCGCATTCGAATACAATCGCGCCGACTCCTCCGACTGGAGCAACTACAGCTTCTGGCGCAAAATCGTGCCCGCCGGCTCCTTCGCAGCCTTCGACGTGCTCACCGACAATCCGGTAGCCGAAGAAAACCCGCACTATGCGTCCGTCGAAGTCGAACAGGCGCCGGCTTCGCTTGAAAATATCGGCTGGGACGGCATGGTCTTCCGTGCCGGCGAAACCTACGATTTTTCCGCATGGATGCGTATTTCCAGCAATTGCGAAGCTTCCGCGCTTCCCGTCACCGTCGCTCTGATTGACGACGATGGAAATGCGATTGCAGAACAAGATATCACCGTCGATTCCAACGATTGGCGTAAGCAAGAGGTTTCGCTGACGGTTTCCGGTGAAAGCAATGCCATCGTTGTACATGAAGGCGCTTTGCGACTTACCTTCACCACGGAAGGTACCGTCGATCTTGATTTCGTTACCCTCGAACCACGCACCACCTACAACGGGCTCAAGCATTTCCGTCCCGATTTGGTCAAGGCGCTCGCCGACCTGCAGCCGCGCTTCATGCGCTTCCCGGGCGGCTGCATCACCCACGGTCTTGGCATGGATAACATGTACCACTGGGATCGCACCATCGGTGATGTTGAGCATCGGCCGCACAATTTCAACCTGTGGGGCTACCACCAGTCGTTCCGTATCGGCTACTACGAATACTTGTGCCTGTGCGAAACCATTGGCGCGAAGCCGCTGCCGGTGCTGCCCGCCGCCGTGAGCTGCCAGAACACCAGTCAGGGCCCGGTGCCGATCGCGCAGAAAGACATGCCGGCATACATCGATGAAGTGCTGCATTTGGTCGAATTCTGCAATGGCGATGCCGCGACCACCGAATGGGGTGCCAAGCGTGCCGCCATGGGTCATCCGGAACCGTTCAACCTTGAATATTTGGGCATCGGCAACGAAGATCTCATCGATGACGTGTTCAGGAACCGCTTCCAGCAGATCTTCGACGCGGTCAAGGCCACCTACCCGGATATTGTTGTGGTTGGCACGGTCGGTCCGGCTCCGAGCGGTCCCGACTACGAGGCTGGTTGGCAGTATGCGCGTGAAGCCGGAGTTCCCATCGTTGACGAGCATTCCTATCAGTCCTCCAGCTGGTGGTTCCACAATCTCGACCACTACGACACCACGGATCGTGAGGGCCCGAAGGTGTACTTGGGCGAGTATGGTTCGTGGAACACGCAGCTGATCAACGGTCTTTCCGAAGCGGCGTTCATGGGTCGCATGGAATTGAACGGCGATGCCGTGGTCATGTCTTCGTATGCGCCGCTGTTTGCCAAGAACGGACATCACAGCTGGAATCCTGATCTGATCTACTTCGACAACGAACGTACCTACCTGCCGTACAGCTACTGGGTGCAGCAGATGTATGCCACCACCACGTCCGATACCGCATGGCCGGTCGCGGTGGAAGGCAAGACCACGCTGCGTCGCGAACTGCCACCAACCGTTGGCCTGCGCTTGGAAGGTGCCGCTCACGCCGACATCACCAACTTCAGCGTTGACACCGCTGATGGCCGCCATGTCGATCTTGAGGACTGCCATTACGCAGGCAATGGTCCGATGAACACGAGCCTCAACATTGACTCTGACGCCTACACCATCAACGCCACCATCACCTACTATCAGGGTCGTTGGGGCTTGCAGCTGGTCCACGGCGACATCAACGGCAAGAACCACAACATCACCTCCTTCGGTCGTGCTTTCGAAATCAAGGTGGTGCGCGACGGTACCGCCTACAATCTTGACGGCACCGAATGGTCCATGGACGAAGTGTTCCCCGGAACCGTGTGGCAGGTGCGCATCGAAGTGGCCGATCGCGGCGAAAGCATGAAGCTGTATATCGATGGAGAGCTTGTTGCACAGGGTGTTGAGAAGCCGGAAGAGCCCCGCCGTACCGTCACCGTGGCTCGCAATGATGCTGAAGGCGTCACCTACGTGCGTATCGTCAACGCGCTCGACGCTGAAGCCGAGATTGATCTGAACCAGGTGCTTGACGAGCTTGGTGTTTCCGCGGAATCCCGCGCTTCGGCAACTGCCACCGTGCTCGCCGGAACCGACCCGTACGCCGGTGAAATCGGCAAGGCTTCGCCAACCGTTCCGGTTGAAACCGCAATCGACCTAATCAGCGGCGCCTACACCGCCCCCTCCTGGTCCTTCACCACCCTCACCTTCCATGACTAATCGCGGAAAGCGTTTCAGCGCTACGTCGCAAAACATATGGAGGTGCGTTGGTTAATCCCACTGCCATCGATGAATAACGCGGCTTCCGAAGCAAGACTGCCATCGAGCGTAGGCTGGAGGCATGAGCAAACACCATCGTGACCGCAGCTGGGCGCCAGCACCGCAACCACTTCCCGAGAACGCGCACGTCATCGACAACCACACGCATGTGGCGTCCGTCGTGCCGTTCTCGCGGGCCATGAGCCACGAAGCGCAAGAAAAAGGACAGCCGGAAGTCCCCGTATACAGCGTCGACGAACTGCTGAACCAAGCGCAACAAGTCGGAGTCGAAGGCGTCATCGACTGCGGATGCGAACTGCCGAACCTCATGACGGCCATCGACATGGCACGCGAACACCCCCAAACCGTGCATGCGGCCATCGCCATACACCCCAACGAATCCGTGCTCCACGGTCACCGCGGGGTGCCGGGCCCAGACGGGTTGCCGCTCAAATACAAGCCATGGCACGACACCAGCTTCGAAGACGCCATGGCCGAAGTGCACCGCCTCGCCACCGCCTACCCCAACCAGGTTGTGGCCATCGGCGAGACGGGCATGGACCTCTTCCGCACCGGAGAAGCCGCCAAAGAACTGCAGCGAGAAGCCTTCCGCGCGCACATCGCGCTCGCGAAAGAACTGAACCTGCCCATGCAGATCCATGATCGCGATTCACATAAGGAAGTCATCGAAACGCTGCTGGCGGACGGCGCTCCCGAACGGACCGTGTTCCACAGCTATTCCGGTGATGCCGAAATGGGTGAGATCGCACGTGAAAACGGTTGGTATCTCAGCCTTTCGGGCACATCCAGCTATAAGGGCAACGATGGTATTCGCGAGTCGGCGCGCATTGTCGGATTGAGCCATGTCATGGTCGAAACAGATGCCCCCTACCTAAGTCCGATGCCGTATCGGGGCCGCACCAACGCGCCATACATGATCCCCTACACCCTGCAGTCGTTGGCGAATTATCTCGATAAACCGCTGACGGAAGTCGCGCAGGCAACGCGAAAGACCACGCGCGAAGTGTACGGAATCTGAACAAATTCCGAAAATCGACAGGACGGAAACGATTTATCCGAAAATAAGAGAGAGTAAGAGAAAGACAAGAGGTAAAATAAGAAAAAAACCCACAGGAAGTTTACTTCGTGCGAGATCAAGAATCGCAAGAAACAATGTGAAGATTTGACAAGACTTCGTAAGGCTCCTAACGTGCCTTTTTGCGTTTATTTTGGGGAGTGGGTTGGAAGGCCCGCCACTTGGAGGTAGCGTTATGGCTAACGAGCCAAACGAGGATGAGCCGCTGTTTCACGCAGCCACATACACGCAGGCGCCGAAGGTTTCGCACAAGGTGCTGACTAAGGAAGAGCGACAGGTGCTGATCAAGCAGCACGAGGAGAAACAGCAGGAGGCCGCCAAACTTGACCAGGTGGCCAGCAAGGGTCCCGTCGGTCGTTGGTGGAGCCGTCTGCAATCCGGTCCAAACAGAATCACGCCCGCCATGGCGATCGTGGCGTTGGGCGTGGTATATGGCGATATCGGCACCTCGCCGCTGTACACCATGCAGACGTTCCTCAACGGGCAGGGCGGACTTGCGCATGCCGACCGCGAAGCCGTGCTCGGCGTGCTTTCGTTGGTGTTCTGGTCAATCACGCTTATCACCACCGTCAAATACGTGCTGATTGCCATGCGTATCGACAACAAGGGCGAAGGCGGCATTTTCGCGCTGTACTCGTTGGTTCGAAAGTACGGTGCATGGCTTGCGATTCCTGCCATGCTCGGCGGCGCCGCGTTCCTCGCCGATTCCGTACTCACCCCGGCTGTGTCCATCAGCTCGGCAGTGGAAGGCTTGGAGACGCTACCAGCTTTTGAAAAACTTTTCACTGAAAACAAGCAGCTGACCCTGATGATCACCGCGGCCATCATTCTGATGCTGTTCTCTGTGCAGTCGCGTGGCACCGAGCGTATCGGCAAGGCGTTCGGTTCGGTCGTGCTTGTCTGGTTCTCGTTCCTGGCGGTTGTCGGCTTGGCGAACCTCAGTCAGTATTGGAGCGTGTTCGCGGCGCTCAACCCCGTGTACGGTGTCAGATTCCTGTTCAGCAGCCATAATGCCGCCGGGCTTGCCATCATGGGTACGGTGTTCCTGTCAACCACCGGTGCCGAAGCGCTTTATTCCGACATGGGTCATGTTGGCCGTGGCAACATCTATTTCACGTGGCCGTTCATCAAAATCGCGCTTGTGCTCTGTTATTTCGGCCAAGGCGCATGGATGCTCAATCATTGGGATGATTCGGCTTACATCCGCACGCACGGTTTGAACCCGTTCTTCGAAATGATGACGCCCAGCGTGCGTTACGTGGCCGTCGTGCTTTCCGTGGTCGCGGGCGTTATCGCATCGCAGGCGTTGATCACCGGCGCGTTCACGATGGTGTCTGAAGCCACCCATCTGAACTGGATGCCGCATCTTCAGGTCCGTTACCCGGCCCGTACCCGCGGTCAGCTGTACATTCCTGTGGTCAATGCGGTGCTTTGCGTTTCCACGCTGTTGGTTTTGGCGCTATTCCGTGATTCCGAGCATATTTCCGCGGCGTATGGTCTGGCGTTGACCATCACCATGATCACTACCACCATTCTGCTTGCCGTCTACATCTGGCATTCGGGGCGTCGTATCGGAGCGGTCGTATTCACCGTGCTGTTTCTTGCGATCCAATTCATGTTCTTCTTCGCTTCCATGGCGAAGTTCCTGCATGGTGGTTGGTTCACGATGCTGCTTACCTTCGCGATTCTGCTGGTTATGTACACGTGGAACGAAGGCACGAAGCTGGAACGTGCGCAGCGTCGCCATATGCAGCCCGCCGAATGCCTACCGGTGCTGAAGCGGTTGCATGATGACGATACGATTCCGTATTTTGCCGACAATATCGTCTATCTCACGTCGGATCCGGAGACGAAGCGTATCGATACCGATATCTTCTTCTCGATTTTCGCCGACCATCCAAAACGTGCCCGCGCTTGGTGGGCTGTTTCCGTCGAGACTGCCGATGAGCCGTTCACCCGCGAGTATTCGGTTGAGAATTTCGGTACGGATTATATGTTCCGTGTTCGCATTCGGCTTGGTTTCAAGGTTTCTCAGTCGATTCCAGCTTACATTCATCAGATCATGAACGATTTGTCGAAGTCGGGGGATCTGCCGAGGCAGGAAAGCCGCTATCCGAAGCTTGATGCTGATCCGAATATCGGTCCGATTCGATATGTGCTGATACACAAGGCGCTTATGCCTGAGTCGAAGGTGTCGCAGCGTGGCGCGATTTCTTTGGAAGTCAAGTATGCGATTCGTCATTTTGCGGGATCTCCGGTCAAATGGTTCGGCCTTGCGCCTTACAATCCGCTGATTGAGATACAGCCGCTGTTCCTCGCGACTCAGCGTCCTCCGCGGCTAAAGCGTGTGTGAAACAAGCCGTGAAACGGGCTGCGTGATGATGGCGATCGTATCTGCCATCGTCGCGCAGCCCGTTTTCGTAGGGCATTTTGTAGGTTTTTGCATGGTCTTATCTCGAAGAATCGTTGGAATCACGCTGTTTTTCGCACGCTATAAGCAATGTCGATAGCCATATGCGCGCGTTGCATTACAAGCCCTGTAGAGTAATCAACCATGTGCAGATTACTTGGATTCGCGGCAGCCGGAAGCAACACCAGTCTCAATGGCGTGCTCGGCATGCAGGCCGTACGCGATTTCCGGAATCTGAGCGAAATCCACAACGATGGCTGGGGCTCCGCGCTGGTCACCGTGCCGAGCGAATCGCCGTACCTGCGTGACGGTGGCGCTCCCACCCCGGAAACCGGCACCGCCGTCTACAAGAACACGATCGCAGCCCGACATGATCCGATTTTCGACGAGCTTGCGAACACTCCGGCTCGTGGAGGCCTGTGGCACCTGCGTTTGGCCAGCTCGAACCTGCCGTTGATTCTCGAAAACCAGCAGCCGTTCTACGCCAACGGATTGAGCTTCATCCACAATGGCGATATTTCCGACGATCAGGGTCGCAACATCATCACCAACCGCGCGTTCCCGGTCGATCCCAACATCGTGCAGTCCACTGGCGGCCGTTCCGATTCCGCCATTTTCTTCGCAGTGATCCTGCAGTACATCGGTTTTGGTTTCGCACTCGACGAGGCGGTCGCGCAGGCGGTGCGCGAACTGCGCAAAAGCTATCCGAAGTCCAGCTACAACTGCATGATCCAGAGCCAAGACCAATTCATCGCTCTGTGTGCGGCCGGTCGTGAGGTCACGTCCAAGCGCATTGTGGAAATCTATGACCAGTACGGCCGTGGCGACCAGGCGCATGACTATCGTGTGATGCGCTATCGTACGCTCGGTGAATCCGAAGCGGATCAGGCTGCAGGCCAGCCGAAGGGCGTGGTTGTGGCCAGCTCCGGTTTCGATCAGTGTGCCGAAGATGGCTGGACTCGTTTGGAAAACAATCAGATGATCGTTGCTTCCAACCGTACCGGCGCATTCCGCGTGCGTTCCATCTGAAATCCGTAATCTGAAATCCGTATTTCGGAATTTTTCGGCTGAAACTTTCATCGGGGATTTCCAGTTTTTTTTCGACCGGATTCAGCATGCGGCAATCGTCATACAGCGCCTAAGATAGGCGGTATGACAACCGGATATATTCCTACACTCGCCCAAGTTGACGAACTGCATCGAAAAATCGCGCAATCGCAAGCCGCATACGATTTGATTCACGGACATTGCGTAGTCGTCGCCGACATCGCACGTCGCATGGCACGCAGGCAGAATGCACTGTTCACCCGCCGCTGCACACTACCGGACGATGCCCCTGAAAAAGCGGGCGATTTCGGCCTTAGGCTTACGCAAGACGGCAATGGAAGCGAATCGTTCGGTATGCTTCGCATCCCCTCCATTCCATCATCGGACGGGCTTACGGGTGGGACCGTTCCGCCGAGGCTGATCGACGAGCATCTGGTAGTGATCGGTGGTCTGCTGCATGATATCGGCACGTATTTTCTGCTCAAGCAAGACGGTTCCGACGGTGGACCGCTGAAATTCGACGGTCCGAATTACGTGCGGCATGGGCTTAAAGGCTACGAATATTTGTTGAATGAGGGTGTTGACGAGTCTATCGCGCAGTTCGCGCGCAACCACACCGGTGTGGGACTCACCAAAGAAGCGGTGGAATCGCAAGGATTGCCATTGCCTCCGGCTGACTATGTGCCCATGAATCTTGAGCAGGAAGTGGTGATGGTGGCCGACAAGTACAACAGCAAGTCGATTCCGCCGAAGTTCCTGACGGCCGAAGCCTATGCGCGCAAGGCGGCCCGTTTCGGCGAAAGTAACAGGCGCGAATGGCTGCGGCTGCTCGAACGATACGGCGTGCTTGACGTCACGCCGCTCGCTGAGCAGTACCACATGCGTATCGTCGAGTAGGGCAGACCGTTTCCAGAACACGCAAGCCCTTTGGAATTTGGCTAAAACCAGAATTCCAAAGGGCTTACCTATGGGCGCACGAAAGAGTCTATGTTCGTGCGCCCGTTGCACTAGGCGGCTAGTCGAGTTCCACGCTGTGCTCCATCGCATCGGCGATCTCCGGATTGGTGGTCACCACGATGATGGCGCGCCTGCGATCGGCATCGCGCTTGAACTTCTTCAACAGATCCAACACCACGGCCGCATCGTCGGCATCCAATCCAGCGGTCGGCTCGTCGGCGATGATCACTTCAGCCTCGCAGCTCAGCGCACGAGCGATGGCCACGCGGCGCTGGTTCAGTTCGCTTACTTCGCCGACTGCCAGGCCGGACGTCACTTCGTCGAAGCCCACGCGCTTGAGCAGTTCGCGGGCGATCACAGGCTTCGGCTTGAGGAAGTTGCGGTTCGACGCATCCATGGCGTACAGTACATTGCTTTCCGCGTCGAGATCGGGGCGGAAAGCGAAACGTTGCGGAATGAATCCGATGCGGTGTCCCAACATTTCGACCGGTTCGACGTCGCTCAGGTTGGTGCTTTTGTGCATCACGTTGCCGCGGTCCGTGCGTACCATGCCGACCATGGTGGCCAGCAACGCCTGATGCTGTTCGCGATCCTCCGCGTCCACGAGCACCGCATGCGTGGCGCCCGCATGGAACGACAGCGACAGGTCGTCGAGAATATTGCGGCCGGTCTTGCGATTGGTCACGGTCACATGATCGAGTGCGAACGTCGGATTCGCTTTGAAGAAAAACGCATCCTTCTTGCGATGATGCTTGATTTCGCGGTCGAGCTGTGAGGAGACGCTGGTTGCGGAATCGGCTTTCACCATTTCATGCGATTCCAGCACGGTCGGTTCGTCGGAAGAACGCAAGGCAAGCGTTTCCCTCACCTGATTCGCATTGTTGGCGACCACATCCGAACCATCCGCAGTATCAGCAGCAGTTGCAGCGTCATCTGCAACTTCAGTGGTATCTGCATTATCTGCAGATACCACAGCATCGCCGTCGGCAGCTACTGCAGTATCGCCATCGTTTACATCGTCGGGAATTTCCGCGCCGTCAGTTGCGGCAATTTCGATATCTGCATTGTCATCGTCGTATACCACCGCAAAATCGATGGATTCAATGGAATCAGCGGAAGATGCGTCAGCTGCAATATCGTCAGTCGCAACATCATCGACGGTCTCGTTTGATGCGGTCTCGGCAGTCTCGTCGACCACGGTCTCGTCGAGGTTCTCGTTCTTATCATTCATGTTGTCGCTCATGCCTTCACCTCCGAGCGTTCCTCAAACAGTTGGTTCAGGTTGAAGCAGGCCACGCGCGCGAATGCCACGATGCCAAGCACCAGGCATGCGCCCAAGCCGTACCAGATCACGTTCCACACCGAAGCGGACGTCATCGACACAGCCTGCCCGCCGGCCCATGCGGTGCCGATCGGCTTCGCCAACAGCGCGCCCGCAACCAAACCGACAATCCAACCCGGAACCGTCATCATGAACGTTTCCAGCATGAACTGCCATCCCAAACGGCCCTTGGTCACACCTGTGATCATCGCCATGCCGATCTCATCGCGGCGGCCGCCAATCGCAGCACATGCAATCAATGCCAGCAAAGCGATGCCACCGACAATCGTCACGGCAATCAGCATGATGCGCGCTGCCGAAGCGGCGGAATCAAGCGGCTCGATCGACTTCTTGTAAGCGGTAAGCGACGGCGAGGTGATCTCGTACGTCTTCGTGTCCAACTTGGCCTTCTTCACCAAGCGCACGAACGTGTTGTAGGTGGAAGGATTCGCCAGCGAGAAGATGATATTCAGATTCGGAATGGCCCAGCCTTCCGCATCCGTCGTGTCAAGCCCGTTCTTGGCGAAATTGAGATACGTCGTGTAGATCACGTTCTCACGATTGTCCTTCGCATACTTCGCGTCGGATCCGTTGCCTTCCGGCACGTCGCTGTCGTATTCGTAAATGCCGCGCACGGTGAACGTGTATGTGTCGGAAGCCTTCGACGGATTGCCGACCGTCACCTTGTCGCCGATCTTGAGATTGTTCTTATCGGCCAGCGCTTGCGAGATGAGTACGCCGTCGCTCTGCGTCTTATAGCTCAGATGCTTGCCTTTGACCACTTTGTAGTAGCCGTAATCGTTGATTTTCGCGGCGTCCAACGTGTAGAACGCCTGCAGGGTCAGGTTGCCGCCGGTCTTGTCTTCGCTGGTATCGTTTTTCGCGGCGATTGCCTGCAACGACTTGCTTTCGCGCACCGGCACCGATGTTGCCAACGTGTAATTGAAGGTCACGTTGTTGCTCTGTGCGGCCGTTGCATACGTGCTGTACTTTTCCCACGTCAAATACTTGTCGGTATAGCTGGAATCGGCACCGTCGCGCTTGGCTTGTGTTTGCGCGTTCGGCCGAATCACCGCCGTGGCTTTTTGCGACTGGTATGTTTCATTATTGGCGGTGTCGTCGGCTCGAATCACTGCCAAGTCCACGGCAGCCGAGAAAGACACCAGTAGTGCGAGTAGGGCGATCAGCGCGGTGCGCCATTTGACGCGGCCGAGCGCCGCCCATGCGTTCTTGAGAACGAACATGCGGTACTTCTCCAGTTCTCTGTTATAGCGCGCCGGCGCATGCCGACGTCAGCGTTGGCCGGGACGCGCGCTCCGCAGCAAGGCAGGCCCGTAGCGCATGGTGCGTCCCGTGCAATCATCTTGGGCTTCCAACGTGATTGTTTTCTTGCGCAACACTGTTATACCCCTGCATGAAGTCTGAATGATTCCTGAAAA
>NZ_CAUEQY010000036.1 GCF_959020145.1 uncultured Bifidobacterium sp.
GACAGTTCGCGCACGATTTTGTACAGTACCGGCGCTTCCTGCTCGCTGACTTCCTGCGCATGCATGGATGCAATCGCAAGTTTGTCGGAAAACCAGTAGGATGCGAACGTTGAGCCAAGTCCGATGAGAATGTAGATGCCAAGCGTACGCTGGCCGCCACCGGTCGCCCACCAAATGAGCATGATGACGCCCCACATCAACGCGAATAACAGCGTTGTCTTCAAGCCATTGCAATGGCCATGCACCCGCAATTTGCCGTTCATGGTCACTAGCGTAGAAACGGAGCCTGAGTTTTTGCTGGATATGTGCTGGAGACTGGACTGCGGAAAGGACTAGGGGGCAGTTGCGGAAGTTCGCATGCTCAGCTTCTCCCCGGATATCCGATTCTGCAGAAACGGACATCCGATGCATGCCAAGAGGCCTTTGGGTGACCGAATCGGGAGAATCGGACAAGTAGCAAGTCCTTCGTCCACATCACATGTCCAATTCACCAGAAACAGACATACAGAACATGTTTCGAACACTCCAGATGTCCGATTCACCAGAAACGGACAAGCACAGGATAAAAAATGCGTCTTGGGTGACCGATTCTCCAGAATCGGACATCCAAGACGCATGAAAGAAACCTGGGACCTATCAGATCAGATCCCAAACACCCACCTTAAGCGTGAGCCAGGGCGCGCATCTGCTCCGGATCGATGACCTTCTTGTGCTCACGGCCTTCCTTCGCACCCTCGGCACGTTCGAACGCATCGATCTTCTTCCAGCCAGCGAAGTCGATCGGCTTGACACCGCGCGATTCCAGCAGCCGGTCGATGGACTCCGGATCACGATCGGCAGCCACACGACCGCCTTCAGCAGCCTTCGACAAATCCTCCAGCATATTGGTCACGATCAGCAGTGCGTCGGACTTGGTGGAGCCGATCAGGCCAACCGGACCACGCTTCGCCCAACCGGTCGCATACAGACGCTCGCGCACTTCATCCGTGGCTTCAGCGGCCGTAGTGATACGACCGTCACCGTTCGCGTTCGCCAAGTGCGCATGACGCTCGTCGTACGCAATGCCCGGCGCGGTGGCCGGTTTGTAGCCGATCGCATGGTACACAGCCTGCACCGGATACTCTTCGAATTCGCCGGTACGGCTCATCTTGCCGTCCGCCGATGTCTCGGTCTTTTCCACACGGATGCCAACGACCTTGCCGTCCTCACCCAACACTTCGACCGGAGCGGAATTGAAGTGCACGTAATATTTGCGGTCAGCCGGATTACCCTCATAATCCACGTCACCGTCATCTTCCATGTCTTCCGCCATCTCACGAATCGTGAACAGCTCTTCGACCATCTGACGAGTCAGCTTGTCTTTGCCGGCCTCTTCAATCGTGTCTTCATCCAAATCGAAATCGTCTTCGTTGATGATCAGCTGCACTCCCGGCAGCTTCTCCATCTCACGCAATTCCTGCACGGAGAACTTGGCCTGCGCCACACCGCGACGGATGAACAAGTGAAGCACACGCGCCTTGTTGGACTTGATGCCCTCATATACGTTGTCCGGAATGTCGGTGCGCTCCTTCAGATCATCGGCATTGCGCATGAGCTCGCGAGCCACGTCCATGGCCACGTTGCCGCCGCCGATCACGGCGACTTCCTCAGCTTCAAGCGGCCATTCGCGAGCGCCGGTCGGATAACCGTCGTACCATTCCACGAACTTGGCTGCGCCGTATACGCCGTCCAGATCGGCGCCCGGCAGTCCGAGCGGCTTGTCTTCGACGGCACCGGTGGCGAACAGCACGGCATCGTAACGTTCGAGCAGTTCGTCGAGCGTCACGTCCTTGCCGAATTCCACGTCGCAGTACAGGTGGATGTCCGGATTGTCGAGCGTCTTTTCGAGTGCCGACGCGATGAATTTGATGGACGGATGATCGGGGGCCACGCCGTAGCGCACCAGACCGAACGGCACCGGCAGCTTTTCGAACAGGTCGATTCGGGCGGCAGCGCCGAGGCCGAGCTCCTCGCCGAGCTTCTTCAACTGGCGCAGGAAAATGTCAGAGGAGTAGACGCCTGCAGGGCCGGCGCCGATTACAGCAATACGAAGTTCATGAGTTTCAGTCACGCGCTCTAGCCTAATGCATTCCCTGCATTTGCGACAGGGGTGCTCATGCACTTTCTTACGACTTCTTCGCCTTGTGCGCACTGGCGTTGGTGTTTGCGCTGAATCCAGATGAATCCAACGTGTGGCTGCATTAATCGTACGCGATGAGCGCGGCAGATGCACGTACAATCGCAAGTAGTCGCAGAATCGCGGGATGTAGGAATCCGAAATATCGGAATTCGTCCATCCCGCAATCGCAAGCAAGTACTTATTAAGTACCAGGCAATCGTAAGAAGGTGGCAATGCGCATTCACATCACATATACCGGCGGCACTATCGGCATGATTGACTCGCCGAACGGCCTGATTCCGGGCGCCGACACTCGCGGATGGCTGTCCCGTCTGCTGGAGGACGCGCACATGGACGCGAGCCTGTTCACGTTCACCGAGCTTGATCCTCTTATCGACTCGTCGAATGCGACTCCCGACAATTGGCAGACGATGGTCGACGATTTGCGTGCGCACCGCGATGATGCCGACGCGTTCGTGGTGCTGCATGGCACCGACACGATGAGCTATTCGAGCGCCGCACTTTCGTACGCATTGGCCGATTTCGGCAAGCCGGTGATTTTCACGGGTTCACAGCATCCGCTTGGCAAGATCGAATCGGATGCCACTGCGAATGTCACGGGCGCGCTGAATGCCGCGATGAGCGGACGATTCCACGGTGTGGGACTGTTTTTTGGACATCACCTGTTTGCGGGCAATCGTGTGAGCAAGTCGTCGAGCTGGGCATTTGAAGGTTTTTCGGCGCCTTCCGTCGGCCCGCTGGCACGCACTGGCACGCCATGGCATTGGTATGCGGGCGATTCCGCTGCGGTTGGCTGCGGTTGGACGTCGCCTCAGCCTTACTCTCGCCATGATGTTGCGGTGATCGATATGGCACCCGGCATTTCCGCGGCACGGTTGGAAGCGATGCTTACGCCGCGGCCGGAAGCGGTTTTGTTGCGTGCGTACGGCGTCGGCAATGTGCCAAGCGACGAGCCTGGACTGACTGACGTGATTGCCGACGTGCTGCATGATGGCGTTCCCGTTGTGATTGCATCGCAGTGCCAGCAGGCGGAAGTACTGCTCGGCCATTACGAGACGGGTGATGCGATCGCACGCGCCGGCGCAATTGGATCTGGCGATATGACGCTGGAAGCCACGTATGCGAAAATCATGTTCCTGCTGTCTCAAGGCGTGACCGGAGCCGACTTCGGCAAGTGGATGCACACATCGATTGCTGGAGAAATCTCCCCGAGCTCGCTGTAAACAATCCCAAAACTTCCGAATCTGCCTTATACATGCCTTATGTATGGCAGATTCCGAAGTTCGTCCGGAGCTATCTGCGTTATATATGGCAGAGCTGTTTTGAGAAACCGGACTTAGAGGGTGTATTCTCGCCCCCTAAGTCCGGTTTTCTCATATGGACCTGCCAGATATAAGCGAAATACTTGCTGACAGACCTCCAAATCTGCCATATATAGGCGAGATACGGGGTTTCGAGGCGCAATCAGGCTGATTCGCCACGGTCGAAAAGCACGGTGAGCGCCCACAGAATGCTGACAACATCAATCGCTTCCTGCATGAACGCGCCGACAACCACGGGAATCAGATTGAACGCGGCCGCGATCATGCCGATAATCGCAAGGCCGAGGCCGATCAGCACCGCCTGCAACATCACCTTTTTCGTGCGGCGCGCGATGGCGATGGCCCGCGGAACGGACGCAATGTCGTCATTCATGATGACCACTTGCGCAGATTCGGAAGCCGCGGTGGACGTGCCGTCGGTCATGGCCATGCCGATATCGGCAACCGCAAGTACGGGGGCGTCGTTGACGCCGTCACCGACCATCATGGTGATTTGACGATTCTTGGATTCGCCGGTTACGCGTTGCTTGATGCGATTCCACAACGACAGCTTCTGGTGCTTGGATTCAGTGGCGCTCTTGACGGCGGCAACCTTGTCTTCAGGGAACAGTTCGGACTGCACGTCGTCGATACCGACTTCGTTTGCGATGATGCGGGCGGACGCAGCCTTGTCGCCGGTAAGCATGGACAGTTCCTTGACACCCAACTCGTGCAGGCGAGCCAAAGAACGCTTCGCATTCTCGCGAGGTACGTCACGAAGTACGATGCGGGCGGCAAGACGGCCGTCAATCGCCACGTATGCAGCCATTTCGTCAGGAGCGAGCGGGGCAAACAGCGAGTTTGCGGTTTCAGGCTTGCGAGCGGCGGATTGGGTTGCGACGGACGCGGAAGTAGAGGGCGCGGCTGCAGGCTGCGCATCGTCAGGCACCCCGTTCCTCACTCCCATAGTGTCCGATTCTGGAGAATCGGACAAGTAAACACACGTTTTAGCCCTCTGGATGTCCGTTTCTGGTGAATCGGACATCCGCAGCGCATTCTGAGTCTCCCGTTTGTCCGATTCGGCAGAATCGGACACGTAATACGTCGCATCCGGCATATGCAGCACCGGCATGAATCCGGATTCGTCAGCCGTCACGTATGCGAACCGCCCCACGCGCACCTGATGCCCGTTCACTTCGCCGGATATACCCTTGCCGGACTCCTCTACAATGTTCTTCACCACCGGATAGTCGCGCCCGTGCCCCGGCAAATCGCGCTCGACGCACAGCCTCTGCCCCGCCGCATACCGCGCATACAAATCATCCATAGCCTTGCGTCCGGCCGCCGCGATGCCTTTCGACAGAATGTGCACCGAATAGCCTTCCACCACGCTGGCCATCATGAGAATATGGTCCTCATTGAACGGCGAACTCGTCTCAAACGGCTTCTCTACACGTACGACCTGCGGCTGCTTGACGGTGAGCGTGCCGGTTTTGTCGAAGAAAATATGCGATACGCGACCTAGATTTTCCAGCACATCCTGCGCTTTGATCAGGATTCCCGCTTTGGCAAGTCGCCCGGTTCCAGCCACATATGCGACCGGCGCGGCAATCAACAGCGGACATGGCGTAGCAAGCACCAATACTTGCGCAAATCGCAGCGGCAATCCGGAAATCGCCCATGCAATCCCAGCAATCGCAAGCGAAAGCACGGTAAACGGCACTGCAAGCATATCCGCGGTCTTCACGACAGCGGGGCGCGACTCTTGCGCCGACGAGACCAGCTCCAGGATCTTCTGGTATTGCGAATCGTGCGCAAGTTGCGTGGCGCGCATGGTCAATGTTGTGGAGCCATTGACCGCACCGGACATCACGCGAGCGCCCGCATATACTTCGCGGGGAACGGGCTCGCCGTTGATGTTGCTTAGGTCCAACGTGGCCACGCCCGACAGCAGCTCACCGTCGACCGGCACCGTTTCGCCGGGCAACACCAGGATCACGTCGCCGAGCTGTACCTGATCAACGGGGACCGTTTCGAAACGCTCTCCAGCCGCATCATACGTCTGCGCGGCACCTTTTGTGTCCGTTTCTGGAGATTCAGACGCAAAAGCACGCTTTTCACCGTCTTGGTTGTCCGTTTCTCCAGAATCGGACACTCTGACAGTACGAAATCCGTCGGCGGTCACGTCGGCCGTATGCTCGCTGCCCGACGCGTGCACATGCCCCCGCATGCCGGGCAGCACGACCACGTGCGCGGTTCGCGGTGCCGCGTCGATCAGCGCGGTCAGGTTGCTTTCGGCCTTTGACTGCGCGAATTCCTCGATCGCCTCGCCGGACGAGATCATCAGCACCACGGCCCATGCGGCCCAATATTCCTGCACTGCGACCGTCGACGCAATCGCGACGACCGCCAGCAGATCGACGCCAACATGCCCGTGCCGCAGATCGTCGATCATGCCGCGTACCGTCACCACAATCGTGTACGCAACCAACGCGATCACAATCCACTGCCCAACGCCCGGATTGAACGCACTCAACCCGTCAACGCCGACTTGCGAAATCCACGAATCCCACGCAGCCTCGCCCCACGGCTTCCACTCCCCCAGCAATGCCAACGGAATCGCGGACAGAATGGTAATCGGCAGTAACGGAACCTGTTTGCACAGTCGCCAGCAAATATCGATGATTCTACGCATGAGAATCTCCTTACGCTCGTATCGGACGCCTTGTTAACCCATCGGCGCCTCGCCCGCGCGAGCCATCGATACACGGCGTAAAAAGATATTTTCAGCATAGCAAATATTTGCGATTTTTGTGCCGCAATACAGCAATAAGGGCTGTGCGATTGCTCACACAGCCCTTATTGCATTCTTCTTTTGGCTTGCTTTTTGTTGATTTTCGCGGTTTTCGTTGTACTTGCGATTTCGTGGTGCCAGCCGCGTCTTCGCCGTCAGCCTATCGGGTGGCTTCCGTCCGTTCGCATGTCGCGAAACGTTTTAGTCAGCCCAACAGTCTTGACTTGCGCACCGCAACAACTTGCGTCCGTCAATTCACGCACCGCATCAACATCTCGCTTTACCACAGGCCGAACGGGTCGAACAGGCCGCCACCGTCACCGTAGCCGTTGCCGTCGCTCTGTCCATTTCCGTTGCCATTGCCGTCATTACCGTAACCGTTGCCATTGCCGTTCTGGCTCTGGCCATCATTGCCGTTGTTCCGCTGGTTCTGGCTGTTGGCGGAGTTCGTTTGGGATTCCTCCTGGTCGAGTGTCACGTCAAGCTCCATGGTGTTGCCGTCGCGCACGACCGTCAATGTCACCTTGTCGTTCATGGCGGAGGCGCGCACGTAGCCGAGCAGCGAATAGTTGTTGTTCACCGCCTTGCCGTTGAACGCCACGATGGAGTCGCCGGCCTTCACTCCGGCCTTGGCCGCCGGGCTGTTGTCGACCACGGACTGCACCTGCGTGCAACCGCGGGTCACGCCGTCCGCCTCAACCGTGGAGCTCTTGATGGTGACGCCGAGCGCCACATGCTGCACGGTGCCGTTGTCGATGATCTCGTTAGCCACACGCTTTACCAGGTTCGACGGAATGGCGAAGCCGATGCCGATGGATCCGGCGGTGCCGGAAGACGTTGTGGTGGATGCGATGGATGAGTTGATGCCAATCACCTGGCCGGCCGCATTGAAGGTCGGACCGCCGGAATTGCCTGGGTTGACGGCCGCGTCAATCTGCACGGCGTTAGTAACGATGTCGTTGTTGTTGTCATCGGACACGGTCACCGGGCGGTTGAGCGCGGAAACGATGCCGACGGTTGCGGTGTCATCGTAGCCGAGCGGATTGCCGATGGCCATCACGGATTCACCCACGGCAAGATTGTCGGAATCGGCAAATTCCGCGGCTTTCAGATTGCTCGGCGGATTGTCGAGTTTGATTACGGCCAGATCGGTGGTGGTGTCGGTGCCGACGATTTGCGCTGAGTAGATGGTGCCGTTGGCGAGCGTCACTTGAATCTGCTTCGCGCCGGAAATCACATGGTTGTTGGTGACAATGTAGCCTTTGTCGCTGATGATTGCGCCGGAGCCTTTGGCGCTGCCGTCGCTGGTTGCCACGTCAATGGACACCACAGAATCGGACACTTCTTTCGCCACTGCGCTCCAGTCCGCGGCCTCGCCGGATTTGGCTTTCGCCGAACCGGATCCGGACGTGTTGGACTTCACGCTGGTCAGTGAGCTGGAGGTGGGTACGGTCACCCATCCATTGGTGATTGCCGCGTAGCCGACGCCGAGGCACAATGCCGCGGAGACGAGGGCCGCCACCACGCCGGTCATCACATGCCCGGTCACGCCGGAAGCGGACTTCGGCTTGGCTGCAGCGCCATTCTGCTGCGGGGCACCGAACGGATTACCGTTATTCGGATTCCCAAACGGGTTGCCGTTATTGGGAGTATTCGGCGCTGCTGGCGGCACGTTGGCACCGCCTTGCGCAGCGGGCTTCATGAATGGATTGCCGTTATTCGATTGCGCGTTCTGCTGATCGTTCTGCTGATTTCCACCCACATACGGATTCCCGAAGAAAGGATTGCGAGGCCGCTGCGGCTGCTGTCCGGAAGCCTGCCCGTACGCGCCATATTGCGGCTGCGGAGGCATGTTCGGCGCACCATTCGCAGTATCGTTCGCGGCTGCGGTGCCATCAGCCGGCTGCGTCGGCACGGGACCGTACGCACCATATTCCGGTGCCGGACGGTACTGCTGGGCCGGCGCATCCTGCGTGGAACCGCCAACCACGGTACGTTCGCCCGCCGCGGAAGCATAATCCGACGTATCGCCCGCCGCAGCCGCGGATTCCGCCGAAGCGCCATCGTTCGCAACAGGCATGGCGGCCGTCGGCTGATCCTCAATACCGCCCTGCACGTCAATCGGTTCGGTAGCCGACTCTGCAGCATACGGCTCACCTGCGTAAGTTTGCGTCTGTTCCGCATCAACCGACGGCATCGGCACGGTCTGTTGTTCGTCATTCTGCGGCTGCACGGCGTTCTGGTCGTTCTCTTCAGCCATTTTCGCTCCTTATTCGTCTCGCGGCATTTCACAAATCAGCAATCGTGCCGCTCGAACTGCTATCTATGAGTAAAGATACTCGCTCTGGAAGTTTCCTGAATGTTTGTTGAAAGTAGCAGCCAAATACGTTCAACATCACCATTGAATCTGAAAATCGCACCAAAATGCGATCGGCACCTTCATCGCACTTTCCACATCTTCCTTATTTTCATTTCACCGATCGCATTCTTTGCAGCACTTTCAAGAATCGCTGCTATCGCATAAAATATTCCGCATGACAAGCCTTACCGAATCATCTACCGACACAGCGCAAGACACGCAAAACGCGGCAACCGCAGTGTCCGAAAATCTCATCGAACATCCGCGTGGAGCGGAACCAGGCAAGCCGGGCCGCCGCGACGCCTTCTATTTCGAACAGAAAAACCGCCTTCCCGACGCGGCGGACGGTAAGGGGCGAGGCGGCGCACGATATGGTCGCACCGGCATTATTCACACCCCCCACGGCGATATTCACACTCCAGCGTTCGTGCCCGTGGCCACGCAGGCCGCGATGAAAGCCGTTCTGCCCGAAACCATGAAGGACCTCGGCGCGCAATGCCTGCTGTCCAACGCGTTTCACCTGTATGAACGCCCCGGCGAACAAGTGCTCGACGAAGCCGGCGGCCTTGCCAAATTCATGAACTGGAACGGTCCGACCTTCACCGATTCCGGCGGTTTCCAAGTGCTTTCGCTCGGCGCGGGCTTCAAGAAGACGCTCGCCATGGATGTGACCGGCATGAAATCAGACGACGTGATCGCCGAAGGCAAGGAGCGCCTCGCGTTCGTGGACGAGGACGGCGTAACGTTCAAATCGCCGCTCAACGGCTCACTGCACCGTTTTTCCGCCGAAATTTCAATGGGAATCCAGCATAAGATCGGCGCCGACATCATGTTCGCGTTCGACGAGCTGACCACACTGATGAACACGCGCGGCTACCAGGAGCGTTCCGTGGAACGCACCTACCGTTGGGCGCAGCGTTGCGTTGCCGAGCATAAGAGACTTACCGAAGAGCGCGTCGGCAAGCCGTATCAGGCGCTGTATGGCGTGGTACAGGGCGCGAATTATGAGGATTTGCGCAGGCATGCGGCCGAACAGATCGCTTCGTTGGATTTCGACGGCGTCGGTATTGGAGGTGCGATTGAAAAGCGCATTATCGGCGACACTTGCGCCTGGATTTGCGATGCGATGCCGGAAAGCCGACCGCGCCACGTGCTCGGCATCGCTGCAGTCGACGATATTTTCGCATGCGTCGAGAATGGTGGAGACACGTTCGATTGCGTCGCACCGGCGCGTTGCGGCCGAAATGGCGCGATTTTCACGCGCGGCGGACGTTACAACATCAAGCGCGCGCAATTCAAGCATGATTTTGGCCCACTTGAAGAGGGCTGCGATTGCTACACATGCACGCATTATTCGCGCGCTTACGTGGATCATGCGTTGCGTGCCCGCGAATTCAACGGTTTCACATTGGCGACGATCCACAACGAGCATTTCTTCGTGAAGCTGCTGGACGATATTCGCGCGTCGATTGACGGCGGATATTTCGACGAATTCCGCGACGAAACCCTGGCCCGCTTCTACGCCAACGGTTCCCGCGGATGATGCGCTGCCAGATGTTCCGTCCAAACGGACGCTAGGCCACACTTCCACATTTCAAGGCACCGACGAACAAACCCGTCGGCGCCTTTT
>NZ_CAUEQY010000037.1 GCF_959020145.1 uncultured Bifidobacterium sp.
TTGAAAGTCTGGTGTCCTAACCGTTAGACGAAGGGGGCGCTTTCAGCGTTTCCGCTTGACAACTCGCTTAACTATACGCGAATCCTCAGAACATGCAAATCTCGGCGTGTCGCAGCGTCGCAAAATCGCCATCAACCCGTTGCCAAAGTGCTGAAAATCGTTGAAATCAAGCCATTTCAGCACTTCAACAACAGACCAACCGGCACTATACGCAGCGATAGGTGAAGTCATGAATCACACGACCGGCAGCAAGTCCTTTTTTCTCAAAATTCGTGAGAATTCGTCCGGAAAAACGCTCGGATTCGGTGAAATCGGCGTGTCGCAGACCGGCCGCTTCGTCGGCATTTCCCTTGCCAACATGCTCGACCGGCAAACTCACCGTAAGCATGCCGTCATTATGGAATCCTTCAAGACCATCCATCACCTCATGCACATGCAATGCATAGTCTTCGATGTCGGTGGCGATACGCCACACTCCCCCATCCCGCAACGTGCGATGAATCTCACCGGCAAGCTCCGGCTGCACGATACGACGCTTGTGGTGGCGCATCTTGGGCCACGGATCAGGGAAGAAGGTCCATACTTCAGCGATCGATCCATCCGCCGCGGCTTTGAAGAGCTCAGGAGCGTTGACCTGCGCGATGCGCAGATTGGTCAGGCCTTGCTTGCCTGCGAGCAGCATGGTATGCGCCACGCCCGGATCATAGACCTCAAGCGCCAGGAAGTTCATATCGGGGTGTTCAGCAGCGGCCGCAACAACGTTTTCCCCCTGGCCGGTACCGATTTCCACAATCAGAGGATTGACATTGCCCCACACATCCGCGATATACGCCCGATCGAACACCAGATCGCCTCGCACATCAAGCGACCCCTCGCCCGCGTTGATTTTCAGCAGATACGTATCTGCATAGGCATCCCATGCACGCTGCAAGCGTGCGTCGAGCCTGGCGGAACGACGCACGAAGGACAACACCTTGCGCCCATACAAGGCAGGACGCTGGCCAGCATCAGCCCGTTGTTCATCTTGCGTTTTTGACATGTTTTGTTCGTTTTCGCCGTTAACTTGATTTTCAGTCGGCGTGTTCACATCTTCTTGCATACCCTAATTTATAGAGGAAACGCAGGAAAGGGTCGATTATGTGCGTTCCTGTTCATGTGTTATACTCAAATTGTTCAAAAGGTAACAAACTAGAGCAAAAGTGAACAACGTTCGTTGGACGTTTGTTTTTCGAACCAAAGCGCTTTAACGCTCATTTTGGAGGAAAGGACAGAACATGACAGTTCTCGTCACTGGTGGGTGCGGCTACATCGGCGCTCACGTCGTCCACGCTCTTCACCAGGCCGGCGAACAGGTCGTCGTCGTTGACGATCTGAGCTACGGCAAGCCAACCCGCATCGAAGGCTCCCGCCTGTACGGCATGGATATCGCCGCACCGGGTGCCGGCGAACGCCTCGCCGAAATCATGAAGGCCGAAGGCGTCGATTCCGTCATCCACTTCGCAGCCCGCAAGCAGGTCGGCGAATCCGTTGAAAAGCCGCTGTGGTACTACCAGCAGAACATCAACGGCATGCTCAACGTGCTCATCGGCATGCGCGACTCCGGCGCCAAGAAGCTCGTCTTCTCCTCTTCCGCAGCCACTTACGGCGTTCCGCCGGTCGACGTGGTTCCGGAAGACGTCGTTCCGATGCTGCCGATCAACCCGTACGGCCAGACCAAGCTGTTCGGCGAGTGGATGGCCCGCGCCTGCGAGGAGCCGTACGGCATTCGCTTCTGCGGCCTGCGCTACTTCAACGTGGCCGGTTGCGGCCCGGTCGAGCTTGAGGATCCGGCAATCCTGAACCTCATCCCGATGCTGTTCGACCGTCTGAAGAAGGGCAAGGCCCCTGCGATCTTCGGCGACGACTACCCGACTCCGGATGGCACCTGCGTGCGCGACTACATCCACGTCTCCGATCTGGCCGACGCCCACATCGCCGCCCTGAAGTATCTGGACCGCGATGAACGCAAGTACGACGCCTTCAACGTCGGCACCGGCGAAGGCACCTCCGTGCGTCAGATCGTCGATGAGGTCAAGAAGGTCACCGGCCTGCCGTTCGAAGAGACCGTCATGGCCCGTCGCGCAGGCGATCCGCCGCACCTGATCGGCTCCCCGAAGCGCATCAACGAAGAGATGGGCTGGCACGCACAGTACAACGTCGAAGACATCGTGAAGTCCGCTTGGGATGCATGGCAGGCCAATCCGGAACACCACATCGACGTCGAGACCTGGAAACAGACCGACTGATTCCACCAGCAATTCGTAGTGTCGTGAGCGACAACACGGCACCGCAACGGTAACGGCCGGTCGCATATGAGAAGTTTTCCCCTCATATGCGACCGGCCGTTGCTTTTCTTCCCTACTACTGCCGCAGTTTAAGCAAATACTTTCTTTCAGCAATTCATACGAATATTCATCGATGACACGCCGAAATTTGCACGATAGCGACTTTGCCGTAATATATCTATCTGTTGCCAGTCGCAAGGCTGAAACAACGGCCCCGTAGCTCAGTTGGTTAGAGCGCCGCCCTGTCACGGCGGAGGTCACCGGTTCAAGTCCGGCCGGGGTCGCTTTTTTTATTTTTCATTTCTATTTTTCTCTGATTTACATCAATTGCGCAATATTACTTTTGCAATCTCTTGCGATTTCTTAAGATCTTTCGAAATCATTGAAATCATACGGATACAAGAAAGCCCGGCTCTTGCGAACCGGGCTTTTCGACGGAAAAATCGTATGCAATCGTCAGAGCTGCCGCTCAACCCAATCAACGATGAACGGGGCCACTTCCTCAATCTGGTCAATCGCCACTTCGAATTCGCGGGCGCCGCCATACCAAGGATCGACCAAATCAATCTCACTTTCGTAGCCTGCGACAGGCTTGGCAAGATTCGGATCGAAACTACGGTACATATGCACGTTCTCACGCTTGGCCTGCGGCAGCTGACGCAGTAGCGCACGCATATGCGAAGCGGTCATCGGCAGAAACAGGTCGGTACGCTCGATCTCATCGCGGGTGATGCGATGGGCGAAATGATGTGCCGGCAGCTCATATCCACGCTCACGGAGCACCTTGACGGCACGACGATCGATCGGATTGCCATACTCTTCGTCGCTCACGCCACTGGACTCGACGTTGACCTTGTCGGCAAGGCCACGACGCTCGAATTCAGTGCGCAGAATGATTTCGGCCATGGGAGAACGGCAGATATTGCCGGTACACACGGTCATCACGGTATACATACGGTTACTCCTCGCGATTCTTCGCATACGTCATGAAACGGAATCCGGCGATATCTCCGGAACCCTTCCGCGTGTTCTGCCACACGCCCTCTTCAAGCACCTTCCAAGCGCCGGATTCCACCAGCGACTTCACGTCGGGCGCGTAGGTATCGGCATCGGCATGCATGCTGATCTGCGTCACATACGCCTTGTCCGCAAATGGCATGGCCTCACGGAACAGCTGGCCGCCACCGATAATCCAGATTTCGCTGCGGTCAAGACCGTCATCCGGAATGGCTTCCTGTCGTGCCAGATCAAGCGCATCATCCAGACTGTCGACCACGGTCGCTCCCGGCGCAGTGTAAGCCGGATCACGCGAAACCACGATATTGTCGCGATTCGGCAGCGGACGATACTTCGGGCTCAGGGACTCCCACGTCTTACGCCCCATAATGACCGGATGCGAGACGGTAAGCTCCTTGAAACGCCTCATATCCTCGGGCAGATGCCATGGCATGCCACCCTCGAATCCGATGGCGCCGTCATGACCTTCCTTGTCACAGGCCTGCGCCCAAATCAGATTCACCGAGAACGTCTTGGGGAAATCATCGCCCCAATCCTCCTCGTCCTCAAGCCCGGCAAGTCCGGGCTCGGGTTCGTGATAGCCACTGCGGCTACTGTCATGCTCCATTTCACTCACTCCTTGCAGTCGAACTAGGGTCAGTAGTCTAACGTCTGGCGACGACTCTCAGACCGCCACCGGCGCCTTGATGGTTGGATGGTGCTGGTAGCCGACGATTTCAAAATCACTGTAATCGTAATCGAACAGCGAATCGGCTTTGTTAATACGGATCTGCGGATACGGGTATGGATCGCGGCTCAACTGCTCCAACACCTGGTCGATGTGATTGTCGTACACGTGGCAGTCGCCACCCGTCCACACGAACTCCCCCGGCTGCAGTCCCGCCTGCTGAGCGATCATCAACGTCAACAGCGAATAGGATGCGATATTGAACGGTACGCCGAGGAACATGTCGCAGGAACGCTGATATAGCTGGCACGAAAGTTTGCCATCCGCCACGTAGAACTGGAAGAGCGCGTGGCATGGCGGCAACGCCATATTCTCCACTTCGGCAGGATTCCAAGCGGACACGACCATACGACGAGAATCCGGGTGATTCTCGACAAGATCAAGCACATTGCTGATCTGATCGATGGTACGGTTCGGATCATCGGGCGTGGGCGCCGGCCAGCTACGCCACTGCGCGCCATATACGGGACCCAAATCGCCGTTCTCATCGGCCCATTCGTCCCAAATATGCACATTGCGCTCCTGCAGCCAACGCACGTTCGTGGAACCTTTCAGGAACCACAGCAACTCATAGGCAAGTCCCTTGAAAAACACCGTCTTCGTCGTGAGCAGCGGAAAATACTCGCTCAGGTCGAATCGCATCTGCTGGCCGAACAGACTGACGGTACCAGTGCCCGTACGATCGGACTTCAACGTGCCTTCCGTCAGGATCTTGCGCACAAGGTCTTCATATGGCATGGGAATGTCGGTTTCCGGGCGTGCCGGAATACGGGTACGGATATCTGCAAGTTGTTCAGGTGTCAAAGCCATGGTTGCAAGCTTAACAGTACAGAACGGCAGGTCAAGCATATGCCACCCGCGCGTTGATTGTTTACGCTTTTCGGAATGCCTCCTAGCGAACAGGCATCAATGGATTACATTAGGTATGTAGGCGAGGAGCGAACGGCGCTCCCGGCAAGACGATGAGGAGTTCACCATGGGCAAAAGACTGTGGGTCGAGCGTAACAAAGACGGTTCTTGGGATGCTTTCGGCGAGGATGGCGCGCATATCAAGTTCGGCAAGGGTCGTGGACAGTTCACGCCGGGCGACCTGATGAAGATCGCGCTGGCCGGTTGCGCCGCACTGTCAAGCCAGTTCGCCGTCGAGCATACGCTGGGCGAGGGCAAGGGCGCGAAAATCGTTGTGGACGGCACCTATGACGCCGACAATGACGCATACATCGGTTTCGACGAACAGGTGGTCATCGACGCCACCGACGCCGGTCTGAGCGATGAGGATGCGGCAAAGCTTAAGGAACGCGTCACTCGTCATATCGACAAGGGCTGCACGGTGAAGCATACGTACGTGGAGAAGACTCCGGTCCGCATGGACGTCACCATCAAGCACTGACGTTTTCTTTTTTTAAAAAAAAAGGCGATTGCAACGCTTTTCGCAGTGTTGCAATCGCCTTTTTATATGTACCTGTTGAATTTACTGACGATCGGGATCGATCTTGGTTTCGATGGCTTCGACCACATCCGGCTCGGCCTTGGAAACCGGCACCTCCTCGACACCCTTGATATCGTCAAGAGCCTTCGGCTTGACTTCCGCCGGCGAGCTCGGAACCGTGTCAAGACGGGTTTCCGCAGCCTCGACATACTTGCGGGGCACCACATACACCGGGCCGACCGCGTGCTGCAGCAAGCCCTGGCTGGTGGAGCCGAGCAGCAGGCCAGTGAAGCCGCCGCGACCACGGGAACCGACCACGACGACGTCGTGATCATAGCTGGCCTTGGTCAGCGCGCCAACCGCCGGGCCAGGCACGATCTGCTTGTTGATCTTCAAATCCGGATGGGCTTCCTCAAGCGGCTTGATACGCACTTCCAGATCATCCTTGAACGAGGCCATCACACCTTCGTCGTCGGAACCCTTCATGTTCGGCACCGCGGAAATAACATCCAGCTCGGCATCCCATGCGGCGGCGAAATTCGCCGCGATCTCCAGCGCCTTCAAACCCCACTTGGATTCGTCGGAGCCGACGGCCACCTTGGTGATGGTGTTGTTCAAGTGCATCAGATTGCCGTCATCGTCAGTGTACGGCACCACTACGATCGGGCAGTATGCATACGCCGGCAGACTGGAGCTGGTCGTGCCCAGCAGACGTTCCGCCAGACCGCCTTTGCCGCGATTGCCGATGACGATGAGATTGTAGTTACGAGACAGTTCCACGAATACGGAAGCCGGATCGCCCGTAACAATAAGCGTGGTAGCCTCAACACCCTGCTCGTCGGCGATGGCCTTGGCCTTCGAAAGAATCTCCTGCGCGTCGCTATGGGCCGCATTGTCATCCCCCATGGCGGTGTATGTCGCGTCGAAGGAAACAGCGGCATAGCTCGGCAACGAGTATGCGCATACGATCTGCAGCGTCAGTCCCGCATGCTTCGCATAGTTCGCAGCCCACCAAGTGGCCTTATAGCTGGCGTGGGATCCATCAACACCAACGAGGATTGCCTTGTCGTTAATCATGGACGACCTCCTTGAATCACCTCGGCAACGCGACCATGCGTCGCCTCTAGGCTCCACCATACCGCGCGACATGCGGTTTTGTCAGTAACGACTCGGTCTTTTCCATACAAAAAGGCGTATCCCCGAAAGGATACGCCTTAAAAAAATCAAACCGTATGTTCACTCAGAGCACACGACGAATCGCATAGCCACCTGAGAATACGGCCAGCGAAGTGACCTGCGTTCCCTGAGCCGGATTCAGCGCGTTGATCACCATGCCGTTGCCAATATAGATCGCGGCATGCTGAGTATTGACGATGATATCCCCAGGAGCTGCTTCGGCAATGCTTCCAACTGCCGTTCCAACGCTCATCTGGGCACCAGAATAATGCGGCAGGCTTACCCCGAACTGGGCGAACACCCACTGTACGAAACCAGAGCAATCCCAGCCGGACGGAGTATTGCCTCCGGCCACGTAAGGATAGCCTTGGAACTGCAGAGCGTAGTCGGCCAGAGCCTGCCCAGTGGCACTCGCGGGAGCCGTAGGAACGCTGATGGAAGCACGATCGGAAGAACGACTGGCAGCCTGAGATTCAGCCTGTGCCTGAGCTTGGGCCGCCTGTGCTTGAGCTTCGGCCTCAGCCTGCTCCTGAGCCTTCTGGTCCTTTTCCGCCTGAGACTCGGTCTGGGGAACATCCAAGCTTTCGATGCCACCCCAATCGGCGTTAGATTCAACATCCGTGGATGTGTGCTCGGCGAGAAAATCACGCTTAGCCGCGGTGGTCTTCGGGAAAGAACGTGTAGCGGTTACCGTGGTATCAGCCATAGCACCGCCTGCGCTTGCGGCGGGAACCGCCGCACCCAACAAGGCAGATACAGCAACAACGGCGAAGATACTCGTGAAACGTTTAGCAATATTCATCGTGTCTGAAGCTACCATACACGTTCCCCCGCAGCAGAACAGCAAGATAACCAGAACAGTGTCATATCACGCGACACGCCGACGCAATCACGCTACGCCAAAAAGTGACGGCAAGCGCAGATTAACGAAAACAGAGAAATCAGTAATGGATATATGTCAACTGCGAAGCTTCCTGCGCAGTGAACGTACGATCGGAAATCACGCCAAGACCCTTGACGTTGGATTCCGAAATCTTAATCGAACCGTCGGCATTCACTCCTTCGACAATCGCGACATGCCCGTAATAGCTGTCCGCGCCCATTTGGCCTGGAGCGAATACCACAATATCGCCAACGTGACGTGCCGTATTGTCAACCCAATAGCCGAGAGCGCGAGCGGAATCACCCCAACTCCGCGCATCACCAAAATGGCTTCCGGCAGGCAGGCCAAGCTGTGCACGACGGGTATACGCCCACCATGTGCACTGACCGTATGGATAGTCATTGCCGGTATCACCGGTGCCGTGGTTCGGATTGAAGCCCGAAGGAAGAAGACCGGCGTCCTGATCCATGAGAACGGCGACATTGGGATTGTCGGCAATGGACTTTGACAGAAGATTCGTGTCCATGGAGGAACTGGTTTCGCCAAGCTGCCAATCACCGCTATTGCTGGTGGAGGCCAGAGCGTCTAGATCGCTACGGGACTCGGAACGGGATGCCGCATCGTCGGAGACACGCTTCATCTGCGTGGTAGTGGCGGCATTGTCGGCAAAAGTCATTTCAGACGCATTCTGCTGGCCGACCGCCATGGCAGTGGCCGCGGTGCCGACCAGCGCGGCCAGCGATGCGGAAGCCATGAATGCGGAGCGACGACCGGCCGCACGAGCGGCTTCACGCATGGCGCGGCGGCTCATCGGAGCCACTTCATTCAGCTTTTCGGCAACCGCAGGCTCAAGACCTACAACGGCACCCCCACCATTTGCCAGCTGGACCATACGAACGGCCTTGGCGGTGTGGGAACCGCGGCTCGAGGTGAACAGCGCCTTGGCAACGCTGAAACGCTCATTCGAAACCTTGGCAGCTTTATGCGCCGCATGCCTCATATATCAACACTCCTTGCGGATTACTTCAACCACAGCAGGCTTATGACCGCGTGGTTACAGAACCGTCACGGAAGCTCAGGCTACACCGACACCGGGATATCGCAGTCATCATCGCCACGTCATGGTTCCGAAAAGCGGTCATCACCACGCACAATCCGACCATCTGACTACCCTAGGTTGTCATGACGAACACTGTGACCATTCCTTCCAACGTGCTTCCGGAAGACGGACGTTTCGGCTCAGGGCCGACCAAAATCCGCCCGGAGCAAATCCAAGCGCTCGATAAGGGAGCCCGTAATCTTCTGGGAACCTCCCATCGACAGACCCCCATCAAGCAGGTGGTCGGCTCAATCCGCGAAGGACTGTCCGAATTCTTCCAGATTCCCGATGGCTACGAAGTGGTGCTGGGCAACGGCGGAGCCAGCGCGTTCTGGGATATCGCCTGCGCCTCGCTGATCACCCGCAAGGCCGCATTCGGCACGTACGGCTCATTCAGCTCGAAGTTCGCCAAGTCAGCGCAATCCGCACCGTTCCTTGAGGAGCCGGAGATTTTCGCAGGAGAGCCGGGAACATATCGCCTGCCTGAGCTCACGGAATACGTGGACACTTATTGCTGGGCCCACAATGAGACTTCCACCGGCGTTGCCGCACCGATCAAACGCATCGCAGGCACCAAGGAGCAGGGTGCGCTCACGCTGATCGACGCCACCAGTGGCGCCGGCGCGCTGCCGGTCGACATCAGCCAGACCGACGCCTACTATTTCTCGCCGCAAAAAGCTTTCGGATCCGATGGCGGACTATGGATTGCCGTACTCTCCCCCGCTGCAATCGAACGCGCCTACGGCATCGCCAAAAGCGTGGATCTTCCGGGCGCACGCCGCTGGATTCCTCCGTTCCTTTCCCTGACTTCGGCCATCGAGAATTCCCGCAAGGATCAGACGCTCAACACGCCGGCAGTGGCAACGCTGATCATGCTGGAAAACCAGGTTCGTTGGCTCAACGACAACGGTGGGCTCGCCTGGGCTTCGGCCCGCTGCGCAAGGTCTGCGTCCCTGCTGTACCAGTGGGCGGAGAAGTCCGATTACGCCTCCCCGTTCGTAAACGACAGGAACGCGCGCTCCAACGCCGTGGTCACCATCGATATCAACGATGGCATCAATGCATCCCAAGTGGTGGCGGCATTGCGCGAAAACGGCATTGTGGACACCAACGGATACCGTAAGCTCGGCCGAAACCAGCTTCGCATCGGCGTGTTCCCGTCCGTGGAACCCAGCGATGTGGATGCGCTCACCCGCTGTATCGACTACGTGGTGGAACATCTCTGATGCAAGGTAAGGTGTGGCGATATGAAGATTGCTCCGATTATTGATCCCAGCGTGAGGAAACCTTCGCCGAAACCGGTGCGCGTCGACCTACGCAAGGTATTCATGTTTGGCACCGCGCTATGGGCCATCGCTTTGGTGGTCTGCATCGTACTTATCGCATTCGGCATCGACGCGGAACGCGCGCAAACCGTCTGCGAAGCGGGTACGGTCATCGGCGTGCTCATGCTGGTTTGGGAGCATTTCGACCGTTGGGATTATCGCCGTCTTGGCGAGTAATCGGCAATATACCCCCGAAAAATCCTCAAAAAATATGATGCCCGTCT
>NZ_CAUEQY010000038.1 GCF_959020145.1 uncultured Bifidobacterium sp.
CGACAACTCTGATTGAACGGCACCAACTGATCGCGGCCACCATGCATGATCAGCGACGGCGGCGCCACCATCGATTCGATATCGATTGCCCCGATCGCCCGTAACAGTCTCGGTCGTTTCGGCAGTCTCGGCCGCATCAGCGCCATCATCTGCAATGTTTTGTGCAATATCAGTAGTCATAATGCACCTCTCATTCCTTTCCATGCATGATTATTAAGATTGCTTTTCTCGAATTTGATTGCCCGATGTTCCCTGTTTCACGTGAAACATCAGAAGTTACGTCGTGCGGCTATACCTAAGATATGAGCAAAAAGATCGCAGTATTGACGGGGGCGGGGATTTCCACGTCCGCAGGTATTCCCGACTTCCGCGGACCGGACGGCGTCTGGACTAAGCACCCTGAACAAACGAAAGTGTATGACATCGAAGCATTCCTTTGCCACGAGGAAGATCGCAAGTATTCCTGGCGTTGGCAGAAGGAATCGCCCGTGTGGACCGCACAGCCGGGCACCGCACATAAAGCGCTCGTCAAACTGGAACAGGCTGGCATGCTGACGCTGCTCGCCACACAAAACTTCGACGCATTGCATGAAAAAGCCGGCAATAGCAGCGACGTCATCGTCAATCTGCATGGCACCATCGGTACCTCGCACTGCATGAAGTGCCATGCAAAATATGACACCACCGACATCATGGCGAATCTCGACAACGAACCCGATCCGCACTGCCATCGCAGACTGCCCTACAGCGGCAACATGCCATGCAACGGACTCATCAAAACCGACGTGGTCTACTTCGGCGAGGCATTGCCGGACGGCGCGCTCGAAAAATCGTATCGACTCGCAACGCAGGCCGACGAACTGTGGGTCATCGGATCCACGCTGGAAGTCATGCCCGCGGCAAGCATCGTGCCCATAGCCGCAGAGGCGGGCGTGCCGATCACCATTATGAACATGGGACGCACGCAATACGATCGGTTGGCCGACCGGCTTATCCACGACGATATCGCCGTCGCCCTGCCGCAGCTCGTCGACGAAACCATCACCGCCGAGCAGTAAGCCGCACAGTAAATACGTTTTCTCGTACGTCTTGCAGTACCGGCACAAATCGTTGGAATTACACCGGTTTTGGTTGGTCGTTACCAAAATCCGAATTTTTCAACGACAAAAATCCGAATGACGTAACGGCTAGTCAAGCAATATAAACAACAAAAGGGTCTTGGATTGCTTTGCGACAATCAGAAATCATCGCAAGGCTTTCCAAGACCCTTATTGGTTATCAAATACTGAAAAGCGGTACTGAAATCAGTAAATGCGCTTCGGCTGGAAACCGGCTTCGCGCAATGCCTCGAGCACACGATCAATGTGGTCGGGACCATTCGTTTCAACCGTCACGCCCAAAGCCACGGCATTCGCGTAATGGCTGGACGCCTTGAACTGGTCGTGATCCAGCGCGATAACGTTCGCACGCTGCTCGGCCAGCAATGTGGCGACCTTCACCAGCTGTCCCGGGGTATCGGGCAGCTCGACCTCGAAATGCATGATGCGGCCACGCGTGATCATACCCTTCTGAATCACAGCGCCAATGGACACAGTGTCTTCATTACCGCCAGACATGATCGGCACCACCACATGCGGACCCTTCGCCTCGGCGAACTTGCGCGAGCGCAGGTTGAGGTGCTCGAGCGCAGCCAGAGACACAGCGCCGGCAGCCTCAACCACCAGCTTGTGCTTTTCGAGCATGAGCAGGATCATCTCGTTGATGTCACGCTCGGTCACGGTGACGATGTCGTCAAGGAATTCGTTGAGCAGCGCGAACGTGAGATCGCCCGGACGCTTCACGGCGACGCCCTCGGCGGACGTGCGCACCTGGTCGGCGGCAACCACATGACCTGCGGCCAGCGAATTCTTCCATGCTGGGCTACCCTCCGGAATCGCGCCGATCACGCGCACTTCCGGCTTGAACGTCTTGATGGCGAGCGCCACACCGGCACCAAGACCGCCACCGCCCAGCGGCACGACCACGTCGGTGACGTTCGGCACGTCTTCGAGGATTTCGAGGCCGATGGTGCCCTGACCGCACAGCACCTCGTAATCGTCGAATGGCGGCACGTAGATCATGCCTTCGGTGTCGCTCAATTCCTGGGCGCGGGCTGCGGATTCGTCGAACACCTCGCCGTACAGCACCACGTCTGCACCGTACGCCTTGGTGGCGTCAACCTTCAGCGGCGGAGTGATCTGCGGCATGCAGATCGTTGCCTTCGCACCACGTTCGCGAGCCGCATAGGCCACGCCCTGCGCATGGTTGCCCGCGGAAGCGGTGACAATGCCGCGAGCCAGCTGCTCATCACTCAGGGATGCGATCTTGTTGTAGGCGCCGCGAATCTTGAACGATCCGGTGACCTGGAGATTCTCAGGCTTGAGCAGAATCTCATGTCCGGTCATGTCGGACAGCACCTTGGACGGAATGATTTCCGTGTGGCGTGCAGTGCCCTTGAGTCGTTCGGCGGCTAGTTTCAGTTCAGCTGCATGATCGCGCTGCAATGCTTTGAGAACCTCGTTTTGTTCCATGAGCGTTATTGTAAGCGTACGTCTGCCGAAACTGCCTTATCATGCGGCTTTCGCGATGAAAAGTGAGATTGCTTGCGAAAAGTAATCACAAGCAATCAGGAATAATCGCAATACATAATCTGATAAATCACAATACAAATAAAGAAAAAGCGTTCGTACGATCCCGTGATGAATCGCACGAACGCTTTGCAGAGAGTTTATAGGAAAGATCGATCAGAGCTGAATCACGACCCCCTCCCAGCGAGCAAGCTCACCGCGAGCGACCGACTTTACGCTATGTACAGCATCATAGGTGCTGAGCAGTACCTGCGACTCGCCCACGCCATCCTCAAGCAGTTGCGCGACCTCAGCAGGCACCTGCGCCGTCTTATCAGTAAGATTGACGATGACGAGAATCGTGTCGTCGCCGCTGGTACGGGTGAAGGAATACACCTGCTCGCTGTCTGCCGCGACCAGATTCCATTCGCCCGTCGCGATGGTCGCGTTGTTGTGGCGCATGGCGATGAGCTTCTTGTAGAAGCTGTACACGGATCCGGGATCGTCGAATTCCTCGGCTGCGTTGATCTCGACATGATTCGGATTGACGCCGATCCACGGTTCCGTCGCCGCGTCCGGCGCGGTGAAGCCGGCATACCTGGAGGCGTCCCACTGCATCGGCGTGCGTGCGTTGTCGCGGCCGATGAGCGCGAGCGCCGCCATCATCGATTCTGCGGACTGGCATTTTGCTTCTTCCACGCGCTGGCGGTAGCCGTTGATGGATTCCAGATCGCGATACTGCTCGAGCGTGGTGAAGTGTGCGTTGGTCATGCCCAGCTCTTCGCCCTCGTAAATGTACGGGGTGCCGCGGTGCATGTGCAGCAGCATGCCGAACGCCTTGGCGCTCAGCTCGCGCGACTCGCGATCAGCGTCGTCGCCCCAACGGGAGACGACGCGCGGCTGATCATGGTTGCAGAAGAACAGGCTGGCCCAGCCGGCGTTCTTCACAGCCTCCTGCTGGTCGGCGAGGCGGGCGCGCAGATTCTTGACTTCGAACGGCACGGTGTTCCACTTGGAACCTTCCTGGTCGATGCCCACGTGGTCGAAGAGGAACAGCATGTCAAGTTCGCCGTTCTTCGGATCGGTGACATGCTCGTTGCGTGCCGGAGTGATGCCCGGCGCTTCGCCGACGTTCATGTAGCCTTCGCGGCCTTCGAACACTTCGCGGCGCATTTCGGCAAGGAACTCGTCGATGCGCGGACCGTCGGAGCACCATGGGAACGGGCTGGAATAGCCTTCCTCACCAACCGGATAATCCTCAATCTCGCAGCCGTCTTCTCCCGGCAGCTTGCCGTTCTTATCAACAGTCTTCGAAACCTGCGTGATCACATCCATACGGAAGCCGTCAATGCCGCGATCCATCCACCAATTCATCATCTTGTAGACGGCCTTGCGCACTTCCGGATTCTCCCAATTCAAATCCGGCTGCTTCTTGGAATACTGGTGGAAGAAATACTCGCCGCGCTTCGGATCGTACTCCCAAGCGGAACCGCCGAAATAGGAACCCCACTGGTTCGGCTCGGCACCCGGAGTGCCCGGCTCATGCCCCGGCCTGGCTGGACGCCACCAATACCAGTCGGCATGCGGATCGTCCTTGTCGCGGGAAGCCTGGAACCAAGCATGCTCGTCGGACGTGTGGTTGACCACCAAATCCATCACGATCTTCAGACCGCGCTTGTGCGCTTCGGCAAGCAGCTCGTCCATATCCTCCAACGTGCCGAACAGCGGATCGATATCCTGATAATCGGAAATATCGTAGCCGTTGTCGTCCTGCGGCGACTTGTAGACCGGGCTCAACCACACCACGTCCACGCCAAGATCGGCCAGATAGTCAAGACGGCTGGTGATGCCTTTCAGATCGCCGATGCCGTCGCCGTTCGTGTCTTGGAAGGAACGCGGGTACACCTGATATACCACCGCGTTGGCCCACCATGGGTTCGGGGTCGCGCCGTTGGAACGCACGGTGTCGGGAAGGGTGGAACGATTGAAATTCGTCATGTCGTGGAGCTCCTTTGCTTGACGTTTGTTGGATTTTCGTTCGATCTTTCGTGACTGACTCTGCCCGTTTTCAGCTCATGTCAGCTTCATGCAGAAGATCGATTTTGCCTACTCCCCTATGGTATGCAACCCTGTTTTTCTTTCTTTCCCGCGGCGAGTTGTGCAAAGCAAGAAAAGAATACGCTTCTTACGGACGCGAAAAACCAATCCGCAAAAATAAAAACGCGGGACGTTCCAGAAAGGGAAATGGAACGTCCCGCGCTGGGGAGTGGGATAGGCCAGTCCCGCTCAGAGCGGTGAAGTGTTACTTCCTGAACGGACGGCCTACGGCCGCGTTGTCCCTGCCTTCGCTCGCCTATCGGCTCGCTCAGGGGGAGCCTATGAACAGACCACTGGGCTGTTCACTTAACGGCTCCCCTCATCACACCACCGACAACCCACTTCTGGGCGAAGATGTAGACGATGAGGACCGGAGCCATGGCCATCAGATAGGACGCGAAGGCCATCGGATAGTTCGACGTGAACTGGCTTTGGAACACGTACTGTGCGAGCGGAATCGTCTGATTGCTCTGATCAGTCAGCGTGATCAACGGCAGCAGGAAGTCGTTCCAAGCCCACAGTGCGGTCAAAATCGCAATCGTGGCATTAATCGGACCCATCAGCGGGAAAATGATTGTCCAGAAAATACGCCAGGTGGAAGCACCGTCGATACGAGCCGCCTCTTCCAACGAAATCGGAATCGAACGAATAAAACCAATCGCAATAAACAGGTTGGTGCCGATGCCAAGAATCGTGTACAGAATAATCAAACCAAGCTGATTATCAAGATGCAACGTACCCATTTCCTTCGCGACCGGCAGCATGATCACCGTGAACGGCACGAACATCATCGCAAGGAAGAAGTAATACAGGAAGCGGAAGAATCGCTTATCCATATTTCGTGCCACAGCATACGCGACGAACGTGTTCGTCAGCAGCGTCAACACCACCGCGCACACGGTGATGATCGCGGAGTTAAGTGCGGCCTTCGGATAGTTCACCTTATTCCATGCGTCGGCGAAATTATGCCATTCCCACGTGGTCGGCAAGCTGAACGTGCCAGCCTCGCCCGGCGTCTTCAACGCGGTGACCACAGCGAAATACAACGGCACGAGCACGGTAAGACTCAACACCGTCACAACCGCGGTCAGCCACCAGTTGACCTTATGATCCCTGCGGATTTTATCCGGCTTTGCTTGCGCTTGAACGCCAGTCTTTGCAGTCTTTGCAACAGTTGCGCTAGTCATGATATTTCCTCTTTACCTTCAGACTTTCAGACCCTTGCTCAGACCTTTTCCTTGCCGCTGAAGAACTTCAGCTGCACGAAGGCCAGGATTGCCAGCACGATGAAGAACGTGACCGCGTTCGCCATCTGGTAGGAGTATTCGCCATTGCCAAGGCCGTTCTGGAAGATCAGGTACGAGACGGTTTCGGTCTTGGAATCCGGGCCGCCCTTGGTCAATGCCATGATCTGGTCGAACGCGCCGAGCGAATTCTTGAGGCTCAACACCATGTTGATGGTGAAGAACGGGCCAATCAGCGGGAAGGTGATCTGCCAGAAGTTCTGCCAAGCGTTCACACCGTCGATCGCGGCCGCCTCGTAAATCTCGTTGTCGATGGTCTGCAGGCCAGCCAAGTACAGCAGTGTGGAGTAGGCAACGCCCTGCCAGATCGACAGGAACACAATCGGGAACCATGCCAAATCCGGATTGGAAATCATCGACGTCGACAGCCAATCAATATGCAGCGCCTGGCCGAGCGCCGGCAACGGCGTCATGAAAATGTACTTGAACACGTAGCCGATCACCAGCACCGACAGGGTGTACGGAATGAAGAAGATCGCACGGAATCCGTTTTTGAACGCGATTTTCGAATTCAGCAGCACCGCAAGGAACATGCCAAGAAAATTCGTGCCAATTGTAATCAAAATTGCGATGAGAATAGTAAACAGGTACGCGTGACCGACACGAGAATCCTGGAACATCGCAATATAATTCTTCAATCCGATGAATTTAAAATCACCGTAACCCTGCGAATTAGTGAACGAGTATGCCGCGCCCTGCAGGAACGGCCAATACAGGAAGATGGACACCAGAATCACAGCCGGAACGGTCATCCAATAAAATGCCGGATCAACCTTGCGCTTGGAATATTTCGAAACCTTATTCTTGGAAGTTTTTGCCGATTTCTTCGCAGTATTTGCAGTATGTGCGGTAGTCATGTCCGTTCCTCCTCTCACCTGAAGTTTCTGGCTTCGATCTTGTCGTATTCGGATTGCATGCTGTTCAGGAATTTTTCGGTGTTGCCCGACTGAACCAGCGTCTGCAGGAAGCCTGCGATGTTGATGCTGGCTGGCACGTAATGGTCGCAGAAATCGGCCAGCTTGCCCGCCTGGTAGAAGTCAAGCACGCCGTTCAGCGCTTCGTCACCCACATACGTGTCTTTGTAGGGGGTAAAGGCGGACTGCTGCTTGGAGTAGTCCTTGATGTTTTCGTCGTTCATCAGGAAGTCGATGAATTCGCGCGCTTCCTTCTCATGCTTGGTGTGTGCGCCCATGGTCAGGATCACGTCATCGCCTGCGGTGAGTTGCTGTTCGCTGGCATCGTTGGTTGCCGGCATTTGCGCGAACCGCAGGTTGGCATCGCTGTTGATGAGTCGGATCTGCGGAATCGCGTAGGTGCCGAGTGGCAGAATCGCGGCTTTGCCTGCGGCCAGATCCTGCGTAGCCTGCTGGTAGGTAACTGCCGGATTCTTCTGCGTGTAATTCTGGTAGATCTCGACCAGCTGATCGCTGACAGTGCCCCACAGGTCGGAGAATTTCTTCGATCCGTCTTTGAGGGAAAGATATTCGGATTCCGGTACCAGCGTGGAGTTGAGTGACGCCAACGGCGCCTGAAGTGTCCACGGATCGGCAGTGCTCGCTTCGATCGGTACAATGCCCTTGCTCTTGAAGCGTTGCAGCAGGTCGATGAATTCGCTCCACGTCTGCGGTGGATTGTCGGGATCCTCGCCCGCTTCTTCCCACACGTCAGCGTTGATGATGTAGCCGGACGCGTTGCCCGCATACGGCAGGCCGTACAGGCGCTTCTTGGATTCGTCGTTGGTTTGTACAAGGCTCTTGGCGATGTTCACCATGCCTGGATTGAGTTCGTCGACGATGTCATCGTCGGTAAAATCGTGGAAGACACCCGCTTCGGCGAGCATGCCGAAATTAATGTCGCCATTGATGGTGATGACGTCGGGTTCACGATTTTTCACGAGTCGCGTACGCAAATCAGTGGTTGCGTCGGACGAATTGTTGACGTTGACTTTGATGCTGGGATGGGTTTTCTCAAATTCCTTTGCTTTTGCGGTGAACCAGTCCGCTGCTTCGGCTTTGAATTGGAAGAAATCCAAAGTGACGGTTTCAGCGGTGCTGTTGCCGCAACCTGCAAGGCCGGCCGTCAACGCGATTGCGCATGTGGCCGTGAGAGCGCGGTATACAATCCTCCTGAATTTACCTACACTAGTGGTGGAATCAGGTTTCATTCTCGACTCCTTTGTATTTTTTCTCTATTACGGTGGAGCGGCTTCCTTACCACACCACCGTTACTGAGAATTATAGAGGGGGGCGGTTTTCATTCCCAACTCAGCGCGCCTGTGCGGGGCGGAAAACAAAAACGACGAGATTTTGTTACTCTGAGAAAGTAATTTGACGCACGATGTGCGCGAACGGGAGCACGAAGGATGGTTCAGATGGCGGTTTCACCTCTGCCACAGTGGTTTGAAGGCTCGGAATATACCCATAAAGTCGCGGCTTGCATCATGAAATATGGTCCGATTTCACGCATTACGTTGGCGCAGATTTTAGGACTTTCGCAGGGTGCTGTTTCCCGAATTACCAGCGATCTGATTTATGCGGGCGTGATTGAGGAGACGCCGATGCCGTCCGGCAAGGCCGGCAAACTGCCGAAAGGTTTCGTGCAGAAAGAAAATACGGAACGTCGCGGCCGCCCGCAAACCGGATTGCAGGTGATTGCGAATGCGCGATCTTTCGTTGGCATGAAAATCAACGCGACGCATATTTCGGCAGTTGCGGTCAACGCAATCGGGCAGATCATCACCGGATGCCATGATCTGGAAATCGAAGACGCTTCCCCGCAGACCGTGGTCGCGCTGATCAAACAACTGACGACCGACTGTTCCGACGAGGCGGAGATGGCGGGCTGGCCGAAACCGTGCGCTGTGGGAATCTCGCTTGGCGGGCATATTGTCGACGGTACCGTGGTGACGTTCGCACCGTTCATGCACTGGTCGCAGCCCGTGGAACTTTCCGTCATGGTTCGTGAGGCGACCGGATTGCCTACCGGAATTTACAACGATATCGATTCGTTGGTGGTTGACGCCTGCCTGTTTGGACCGGGCGTTGGATTGGATAGCTTCGCGGTGCTGACGTTCGGCGCGGGCGTCGGCTATTCGTTGACGTTCAACGGCGAGCTGGTAAGCTGTCCGGATAAAAGTTACGGTTTGGTCGGGCATATTCTGGTCGATCCGGATGGGCCGCGTTGTGTTTCCGGACACAAGGGATGCGCGCAATGCCTGTCCGACAACTCGATCGCGGCGGAATATTCGCAAATCATCGGACATCCCGCATCATTCGACGATTTCGCACGTGACGCACGCGCGAACAAACCGCAAGCGACGAATCTGGTGAACCGCACCTGCTTCCGTCTCGGCACCCTGGTGGCGACCATCGCCAATCTTGCCATGCCAGACAAAATCATGATCGCCGGAGAATCGTCGTTCATCGCGAAATTCGGCATTGACGACTTGCGTAACGGCATCAACATGTATCGGCATAGCCAGGCCGCGCCAGTGGATTTTGAAATTCCCGACCACGATTGGGCTTTGTGGGCCAAGGC
>NZ_CAUEQY010000039.1 GCF_959020145.1 uncultured Bifidobacterium sp.
CGGACGTCTTATTCGCGTATGGCCGTAAATCCGTTCGGAGTGAGCACGCCATCGACGGGAATATCGTGGTCTTCGTGCGGAACAGGCTTGTCCGTCGGCTCCCACGGCCAGCAAACCGCCACCACCCGTGCACCGGCCGCACGATACTCGAGCGCGCGGTCATACCACCCTCCGCCACGTCCCAGACGGAATCCCTCTTGGTCGACGGCAAGGGCGGGAACAATGATCAGACCGGCGTTTTTCAGCGCTTCAGGTCCGTTTGCGCTATTGCCCGGCTCTTGCGGGCGGTGCGTATTGATGGACCCGTCGCTGTTGGTCTGGTCCTGCAGATCGTGAATGTCGCCAAGTTCGCTCCAGCCAATATCCATGCCGGATCCGAGCCGTGGCACCAGCACGTGGCAATTCGAATCGAATAATGCCTGCAGCATCGGCATCATCGACATTTCGCTGCCCATGGACGCGAATGCGGCCACCGTGGTGAACGAATGAATGAGATTCGCCTTCCGCGCCTGTTCGGCCAACTTATGGCCGGCTTCCAGTCGTTCCTCCTTACTGGTCTGTTTTCTTCGTGCGATTGCGTGTGCGCGCCATTGCTTTTTCAGCTCACGTTGGTTCGCGGCTTCGTCACAGACGCTGTTTTCCATGACGTCGGCTTGCATGTTCGTGGTCATACCGCATGTTGTACCACGGGATGGTTGCGCGCAATCGGAAATGTTATGCGTATGGCAGAATGAGGGCGTGACGATTTTGCGATCTTTACGGGGCATGATGCGTTCGGATCCCAATGCCATTGATGTTCCGCGGTTCATTCAGGCACATGGGCTTCACGTTCCCATAATCCTGCGTCCGCTGACTACTGACGACTGCGACGAATGGAACGAAGTCCGCTGGCGCAACGACGATTGGTTGAAGCCTTGGGAATCCGGGGATCCGGTGCATGGCGCGTCGATGTCGTTCAACGAGTGGGTGCGTGCGATGCGATGCAACGAGCGAAACGGCACCGGAGTGGTGTTCGCCATCGAGCATCATGGGCGTATCGTCGGCCAGATTTCGTTAGGGGCCATCTGCTATGGCGCCATGCGTACCGGCGTGGTTGGCTATTGGGTCGATGAGCGGTGTGCGGGGCGTGGATATGCGCCGATGGCTGTTACGCTATTGGCTGATTGGGCGATGTTCGACCCTTCCGGGCCGCAATTGCATCGTGTGGAGATCGACTTGCTTCCCGAAAACGAACGTTCACGTAAGGTGGCACTCAAAGTGGGGGCATCCTATGAGGGGATGCGCAAGGCGTACATGTTCGTGAACGGGCAATGGCGTGACCATGAATCGTATGCGTTGCTGCCGGAGTACGCACCGAATGGCTTTACCGCACGGTTGATGGGCGAGTGAGCCGTTGGCGAGGTTCGACACGCGCTTTCGCGCACATGTTCGACACGCGGGGGCGTGCACCCCGGAGAATGTCGGAATGTCACCTATTCTTATGAGTTATGGGTTATGAATCGTTAAGCACGGTTGTGGTGCTTGCGATTGTGATTATTCTCATGGTTTTCTGGCTGCCCAAACGGACGGTCAAAGGCATGAAGCGGGTAATCGAGCACCGAGAGGACCGCTTTTCGCCGTCGCTGCATCTGGTGGATGCCGACAGTGGAACGCGATTCTCCGATGAGACCGCCGCAAAGGCGAAAGGGGCAATAATGCAGTCCAACGAGACGCATGAGGGCAAGCTGACCGACGAAAGGATCGCGCATGTCCGTGCCCTTCGTCGTGCCGCGATCCGCAGAAGGCGGATTATTGTTGTCTCGATGCTGGTGATCACAATCGTCGTGTTGATGTGTGCGTTTGTGTTGCATTTCAGTCCGTTGTTTGCTTTGATTCCTGCGTCGCTGCTTGCTGGAGTGCTCGCTTTGGGGGTGAGGGCCGCCAAGCAGGCCGCAGCGTGGGAGCGGAAAGTCGCCAAGTATCGTTCCAAGATGAGGAAGCGTGCTGCGGCAGAGCGCAAGCGCGCCCAGGAAGAGCAGGCGGAGCGCGCTCGTTTGCGGGAGCAGGAGCTTGCGGAAATTCGCAGGATCGCCGAATCTCAGGTGCCGACCGATGTTATGCCGGAAGGTGAGATCCGTCAGGCGATCGATCGCGGCAAGGCCGACCGTGATGTTGTTGTAAGCAAACGCAAGGGGGAAACCGAAGCGAAATCCGCTGCGGAACCGAACGTTGTGGATGCGCAAGTCGTGCCGGATAAGAAGAACGGTCTGTCCATCCACGATGAGCGTGATGAAATCGCCAAAACTGAGGGTGTGGATGCATGCGATGCGGATTCGTCCGCCGTGGCCGGCGCGTCGCAGGATCTGATTTCGTTCTCGTTGGGATCGCCACGCAACGGTAACGATATCGCGCCAGCCGCTCCGGAAAGCATGGAAATCAAGTCCACTCGTCAGGTCGCCAAGGCCGTGCCTCCGACTGCGAGTACGGTTTCCGACAATGTCGAGCCGTTGATTGTGCCGACCGACGCGATCAGCAGCATGGATTCCGACGAGGCCGCAGCCCGTGTGGAGGCTGGTGTGCATCTGCAGGACGTGGATACCGTGGGATTCCACGACTCCGAGGTCAGCGCCGACGTTGAGGCTCCCAGCGTCACCTCCGATTCCCTGGGCGTGGGTTTGGCGTCCATCATGGCCCGTCGCGGGGCGTGACGGAGGGAAAGCGAACGCACGAAACGCACGAAACATACGAACAAGCGTAAAGAACATCAGCCTGAAACCGCATGGTTTCAGGCTTTTTCGTATATTTTGCTCTCAGCGTTAGCACTCGAGTTGGCAGAGTGCTAATAATCGCGCTAGGATATGTTTCAGCGCGAAAGGACGACGCCGTAAGTGATCGTCAGCCTCTTGCTAGCGGGTCCCGGCGCGGTAAGTATCGATTTCTCTTTAGAAAGAGGAGGTCCACAGTGTCGATCTCACTCACACCGTTGGAAGACAAGATCATCGTCAAGCAGGCGGAAGCCGAGACCCAGACCGCTTCCGGTCTGTTCATTCCGGACAATGCCAAGGAGAAGCCGCAGCAGGGTGAAGTCCTGGCTGTCGGTCCGGGCCGTCGCAACGACGCCGGCGAGCGCATTCCGGTCGACGTCAAGGTCGGCGACAAGGTGCTGTACTCCAAGTATGGCGGCACCGAGGTGCACTATCAGGGTGAGGATTACCTGATCGTCTCCGCCCGCGATATTCTGGCCATTCTCGGCTGAGCGTAGCGCGTAGCTGTTTGAAGACCCCGTCAGCGAACGATTGGTGAACAATCGTTGCGTTGGCGGGGTCTTGTTGATTTCAAGCACTTGGGGTTCCTGCAATAGGCCGTGCGCGGCCGATGTATGCTGTGTTCATTGGCGTTGGCGTGCTGGTGTTGGCGTCGCTGTTCAGATGGTCTGCAGGGAAGGTTCGGAAGAAATACTCGTGTTTTTTCTTTTTGGAATTTTTTTCGGGAGGATTTGCTCTGATTGACACCGACATGTGGCTGATAGTGAGAAATCGTTGGAATTTCAACGATTTTGAGACTTTTTGGCTTCCGCGACACGCCGTATTTGCGTTAATCGCATGATCTGTGGCATACTAAACGGGTTGCCGGTTGGGGTTCAACCAAACAGGCAGCACGGCGGATTTCCCAAGCGGTCAAAGGGAACTGACTGTAAATCAGTCGCCTCGTGCTTCAGTGGTTCGAATCCACTATCCGCCACGCCTCGATAGCTCAGTGGTAGAGCACTTCCTTGGTAAGGAAGAGGTCGTGAGTCCGATTCTCACTCGAGGCTCTCATGGCGGGATAGCTCAGCTGGCTAGAGCGTACGACTCATAATCGTAAGGTCAAGAGTTCGAGTCTCTTTCTCGCTACAAAGGCCGACGGAATGTCGGTATAGCAACGAACCACAAGAGGTGAACTAAATGGCAAGCAAGAGCGCCGACATTCGTCCGGGCATCACGCTGGCATGCACCGAGTGCAAGGAGCGTAACTACATCACGACGAAGAACCGCCGTAACACGCCGGATCGTCTTGAGCTCAAGAAGTTCTGCTCCCGCTGCGGCAAGCAGACCGTGCATCGCGAGACCCGCTGAGCGAGTTCAAAGCTTTATGAAACCCGACCAATATGGTCGGGTTTTTTGTTTTCTTTCAACCTTTTCTTGACACCTTTCCAACTGCCTTCCCCGCACGCTAAGCTAAGCATCATGACCAATTTCGCAGATCTCACGACCATCGCCGTAGGTGGGCCAATCGCATCCTTTATCGAACCGACCTCGCGTGTCGGCGTTATCGAAGCCGTCGAGGATGCCGACGCCAAAGGATTGCCGCTGTGCGTGATCGGCGGCGGATCCAATATGCTCGTGGCCGACACGCCGTTCGATGGTGTCGTGGTGCGTGACGCGCGACACGCCGTAAGCGTGCTTGATGAGGCGGCTCCCGTCGAAAACGGCGAAACAATCGTGCATGTCAACGCCGAAGCGGGTTGCAATTGGGATGATTTCGTCGACTACTGCGTCAACCTCGGCTTGGAGGGCGTGGAAGGACTCTCCGGCATTCCAGGCACTGTCGGCGCGTCGGTCGTGCAGAATATCGGCGCATACGGCCAGGAAGTCGCATCCAGCGTCGAAAGCGTGGAGGTCTGGGATCGCAAAAACAAGCAGACCAAGGAGCTCACCAATCAGGAACTTCATTTCGGCTATCGCATGAGCGCGCTCAAAGCGAGCATGTACAGCGCTCCGGCAACGCCTGCGGCCGACTTCTTCCCGACACCGCGCTACGTGGTGTTGTCCGTTACTTTCGCGCTGCATCACAGCGAAACCGGCGTAGTTGGCTACGGCCAGCTCGCCAAAGCATTGGGCGTGGAAGTGGGCGACCGTATGGCGACCGCGGATATTCGCAACGCCGTGTTGAAAGTACGCGCCTCCAAAGGCATGCTTGAAGATTCCCATCGATATCTGACCGAAGCCATGCGAGGCACCAAAAAGAGCGAACTGGTCGCCATCGCGCATGACGCACAGCGCACGCAGACAGGCAACGATGAACCCGACTACAATCGCCACAGCTGCGGCAGCTTCTTCATGAATCCGATTCTCACCAAAGAACAAGCGGCAAAGCTTCCCGAAGACGCGCCACGATTCGACGCGACCTTGCCGGATGGCACGCCGGGCGTCAAAACATCCGCGGCATGGCTTATCGATCATGCGGGATTCCATAAGGGCTACAAAACCAGCGGAAATGCCGCAGCGGGGCTTTCGACCATGCATACGCTGGCATTGACCAACCGCGGCGGAGCCACAGCTGCAGATATCGCGGAACTTGCCAAAACCGTGCAGGATGGCGTTGAACGGGCATTCGGCATTCGTCTCGTTCCCGAACCGGTCGTCATCGGCATGAGCCTTAAGTAAACGTAAGAACGAAGGGAGAAGGGAAACGCAATGAACGTATTACGTAAGAAATCCGTCGAGCAGACGCTGGCGGAAACAGAGGAGTCGGGGCGCTCCCTGAAACGAGACCTGACCTGGTGGGATTTGGCCATTATGGGCGTGGCCGTGGCCGTCGGCGCGGGTATCTTTTCCATCGGCGCGCAGGCGGCAGCCTTCCATGCGGGTCCGGCCGTGATCATCAGCTTCCTCATCGCCGGCGTGGTATGCGGTGCGGCCGTAATGTGCTACGCCGAATTCGCGTCCATGATTCCGGTTGCGGGATCCGCCTACACCTTCACCTACACCACCGTCGGTGAGATCGTCGCGTGGGTGATCGGCTGGGATTTGATCCTTGAAATGCTGATGGCAGGCTCCGTCGTCTCCAAATATTGGGGCGTCTATCTCAACGATTTCTTCCGACTTGTCGGATGGAATATCAATACCAACGTCACCATCGGATCATTCAATTTCGATTTCGCGCCAATCATCGTCGTAGCTTTCTTCACGGCACTGCTGGTGTGCGGCACGAAAATCGGCGCACGGGTCGACGGCGCGCTTACCATGCTGAAAATCGCCATCGTGCTATTCGTGGTAATCGTCGGATTCTTCTACGTCAAAGCCGAGAACTTCACCCCATTCATTCCACCGAGCGAACCGGCGACCGCCACCGGATCCGGGTTGGCCGCAACCATGGAACAGCCATTATGGCAGTGGGCCACCGGCATGACCCCCAGCATTTACGGCATTGCCGGCATCATCTCCGGAGCCGCGCTCGTGTTCTTCGCGTTCCTCGGCTTCGATGTAGTCGCCACCACTTCCGAAGAAACCGTCAATCCGAAGAAGAACGTTCCGCTGGGTATAGGCGTGGGCATGGGACTGATCATCGTGCTTTACACCCTCGTCGCCATCGTCACCACCGGCATGGTCTCCTACAAAGACCTCGCCAAGCAGAAAGATCCGTCGCTTGCCACGGCATTCGAAATGGTCGGCGCTGACTGGGCCGCCAAAATCATCAGTTTTGGCATTGTGATCGGCCTGGCCACCGTGGTCATGGTGCTGCTGCTCGGCCTGACCCGCGTGGTGTTCGCCATGAGCCGAGATGGCCTGCTGCCGCGCTCGCTCAGTCACACGGGCAAGCACGGCACTCCAGTGCGTCTGCAGATTGCCGTCGGCGTGGTCATGGCACTCATCGCAGCCAGCTGCAACGTCAGTATCCTTGCCGACATGGTGAACATCGGCACGCTGTCGGCATTCACCCTTGTTTCAATCTCTATTCCGATCATGCGCAAGAAGCGCCCCGACCTGAAGCGAGTCTTCAAAATCCCCGGCAATCCATGGGTGCCTATCCTCATCGCGCTCGCCAACATCTGGCTCATGCTCAACCTGAGCGTGCTCACCTGGATTCGATTCGTGGTCTGGCTTGCGGTCGGCTTCTGCATCTACTTCGGCTACGGCTACCGCCACGCCCGACTTGGTACGGGAGAGCTGGAAGTTGGCAATCAAGAGTAGTCTTGAACGGTAAGTGTTAAGGAGGTAACCATGCCATACGTTGTCGCTCAGCCGTGCGTCGATGTCAAAGACAAGGCCTGCGTGGACGAATGCCCGGTCGATTGCATCTACGAGGGCTCCCGTTCCCTGTACATCAATCCGAACGAATGCGTGGATTGCGGCGCATGCGAACCGGTGTGCCCGACTGAAGCCATCTTCTATGAAGATGATCTGCCAGACGAGTGGGCCTGGTACAAGGATGCCGCAGTCAGCTTCTTCGCTGAAGTCGGCGATATGGGCGGCGCTTCCGCAGCCGGCCCGATCGGTAAGGATCCGGAGCAGGTAGCTGCTCTGCCGCCGCAAAATCAGTGATCGGCATTTGAAAGCGGCCTTTTCCCGTTGGAAGAGGCCGCATATTTTTTGTTTATAGAGGATTATAAGGAGTTTCCACGATGGGCTTTCATGAGTTTTCTTCGCCATACGATTGGTCGCGTATCGCAGCATACAAGCGCACGGCAAAAGCCGCGTTCGGAGGCATGATCGACCTGTCCGTGGGATCTCCCGTCGATCCCGTGCCCGACTCGGTGCGCAAGGCGCTCGCAGTGGCGGCGAATGATCCGAATGCGTATGGATATCCGGCTACTGCAGGTACTGCCGATTTACGTGCTGCGATTGCTGAATGGTTTTCGGCGGCTCGCAATGTTGATTTGCAGGCGATCCATGCTGATGTGGTGCCTACAGTCGGCTCCAAAGAGGGTGTTGCGTTGATGGCGTCGCTACTGCATTTCGGTGAGGATGATGTTGTGGTGCAGCCGAAGGTTTCGTACCCGACGTATGAGATCGGCACGCAGTTGGCTGGAGCGCAGGTGCTTAAGGTCGACGATGTGGCTGATGTTGCGTCGTGGCGCAATGTGCCCGGCGTCAAAGCGGTGTGGGTGAATTCCCCTTGCAATCCGACGGGCGAGGTGTATTCGGCCGAGCGGATGGCTGGCATTGTCGCAGCTGCGCGTGAGATCGGCGCGGTGGTGCTTTCCGACGAATGCTATGCGCTGATGCAGTGGAGGGGTGCTACGAATAGTGCTGATGATGATCCGCTGCAATCGACGCCGTGCGCTTTGCGAAGTGATGTGTGTGCGGGTTCCGCTGAAGGCGTGCTGGTGCTGTATTCGTTGAGCAAGCAGAGCAATATGGCTGGGTATCGTACCGCGTTCATTGCCGGAGATGAGTCTTTGATTGCATCGATGAGTGCATATCGCAAGCAGATTGGTCAGATTATTCCCGGTCCGGTGCAGGCTGCGATGGCTGCCGGACTGCGTGATCTGGAATCCGTCAAGGTTCAGCATGCGCGCTATCGGGAACGTCTCGGCGTGTTGGTGAGCGCGTTGCGTGCTTACGGATACTGCACCGACATGCCGGATGGTGCATTGTATGTGTGGGTGAGAGCCAAGTCGGGCGATTGCTGGACCGATATGGAGCAGCTTGCCAAGATCGGCATCATCGCCAGCCCCGGCGAGTTCTATGGTGCGCCGGAATGTCTGCGTTTCTCCGCCACTGCCAGCGACGAGGCGATCGCTTCCGCTGCTGAACGTTTGGCGCGCTAAGCCGATATGCAAAAGGGCTTCCGGCAATCGCTGGAAGCCCTTTATCGGCGGAGTCAGAGGGAGTCCAACGCCCATGCGTCTTATGGCTATGCGCAGCTGTTGATGTCGCTGATCCAGGAGTGGTGTGCGCTGTTCAAGCGTCCGGAACTACCATTCATATTCGCCCAATTGCCGAACTATACTTTGGAACCCGATTGCGATTGGCCAAGGCTGCGTGATGAACAACGGCGCGCTTTGACGTTGTGGAACACGGCGATGGTGGTGACGATCGGATATGGAGAGGATAATGACCTGCATCCTTTGGATAAGCGCCATGTCGCGCAGCGCTTGGCAACGGCTGCCGAGTCGTTGGTTTATGGACGTGATCGCGAGCCGATGGGGCCGCTTCCTGTCATGGTGATTCACAAGGATGACGGCATTGAGATCTCCTTCACCCATACGGGAGGGGGATTGGTCTGCACAGGCGACGTGCCTTTTGACATCTTGGAGCCGGGAGGCTCGATATATCGGGTGAAGGCTCGTCGGTACGATTGCTATGGCGGTAACGGAACCGGGCGTGCGAGTGGCGCAGTGAGAGAGCTCTCCCCAGTACAGTGTCAGTTTGTCGGCCAATGAAGCATCGATGATAACGCTATTGCCGGGGACAGCGTAAATAGTTTTCGCAGTTAATCGTGTTTGGGCGGAAGCCTGCAATTTCCTGCTTTTGAAATACTTAAATCTATTCGAAAGTTTCGTAAATATTTGCATATAGAGCTTTCGTAACAAAAATTTTAAGTATTTAGTTAAGTGACTTGACTTTCTTGAAAGTCAAGTCATATAATCAAGCAATGCTTTGACTGAAATGCTAAAGCATTTACGAAACATGAAGATGTGTGTTCGTGCA
>NZ_CAUEQY010000040.1 GCF_959020145.1 uncultured Bifidobacterium sp.
CAAGCCGGGAAACTCGTTGCCGACGGTCAGTCGACCAGCGAATTGATCTGGATGATATGGTCGCGCTGCGGGCCGGTGCCGATCACGGAGATACGGCAGCCGGACAGTTCCTCAAGACGCTTGACGTAATCCTGACAGGTCTTCGGCAGATCATTGAAGTCGTGGATTTGGGAAATATCCTCGTCCCAACCCGGCATGGATTCGTAGATCGGCTTCGCTGCCGCGAATTCGGACTGATCAGTAGGCATATCGTCGCGGCGTTCGCCGTTGACATCATAGGCCACGCACAATGGGATTTCCTTCAGGCCGGTAAGCACGTCGAGCTTGGTGAGCACGATGTCGGTCAGGCCGTTGACCTGAGCCGCATAACGATTGACGACCGCATCGAACCAGCCACAACGACGCGGACGGCCGGTGGTCACGCCGTACTCGTGGCCCTGGGCTCGCAGCCATTCGCCTTCCTCGCCGAACAGCTCGGTCGGGAACGGTCCTTCGCCCACGCGGGTCACGTACGCTTTGGAAACGCCGATCACGCGGGTGATCTTGGTCGGGCCGACACCGGTACCGGTGCATGCGCCGCCGGCAGTCGGGTTGGAGGACGTGACAAACGGATATGTGCCGTGATCCACGTCGAGCATAGTGGCCTGGCCGCCTTCGAACAGCACGGTCTTGCCTTCGTCAAGTGCCTTATTGAGCACCAGCGAGGTGTTGGCCACGTACGGCTTCAAACGTTCGCCGAGCTTGAGCAGCTCATCCGTGGTTTCGTTCACATCAATCGGACGACGATTGTACAGCTTCACCAGCATCTGGTTCTTCTGATGCAGGCTTGCCTCAACCTTGTCGTGCAAATGCTCAGCATTGAACAGGTCGTGCACGCGGATGCCCACGCGATTAATCTTGTCGGCATACGCAGGTCCGATGCCGCGACCGGTGGTACCGATCTTGTGCTTACCCAGGAAACGTTCCGTCACCTTATCAAGCACACGATGATACGGCGCAATAATGTGCGCACCCTCACTCACCAGCAGTCGGGAGCAGTCCACACCGCGGCTTTCCAAGCCGTCGATCTCTTCGAAAAGCACTTCAGGATCAACAACAACACCGTTGCCGATAACCGGAGTCGCGGTCGGGCTGATGATGCCGGAGGGCAGCAGGTGCAGCGCATACGATTCGTCGCCGACCACCACGGTATGGCCCGCATTGTTGCCGCCGTTGAAGCGGGCAACATAGTCGACCTTCGTGCCGATCAGGTCGGTCGCCTTACCCTTGCCTTCGTCTCCCCACTGGGCACCGATCAAAACAATTCCAGGCATGTTGTTGCACCTCCGCGCGTATGCGATTTCGCCTCAAAGCCTTACCAAGGCCTTACAAAGACTATCCTGCGCCCTCTACCGGATATCTGCCGGATATGCACCGATCGGCCGTTGAAACTAGTCAGTTCCATCGTTTTCGTCTCATACAACGCGACACACCCACCGTGCCGCCACACGCCGCATGCATTACGCGGCGCGTGCGGCATCACACTACTTCAACGCCTTGCCCGCGCTGCCAAGCTGCCTGCAAGCCTCCACCACGCGTGCGGCCATGGCGCTTTCCGCTTCGCGCCCCCACGAACGCGGGTCGTACATCTTCTTGTTGCCCACCTCGCCATCGATTTTGAGCACCGAATCATAGTTGGAGAACATGTGACCGGCCACCGCACGGCTGAATGCGTACTGCGTATCGGTGTCGATGTTCATCTTCACCACGCCGTAGCTCACGGCCTGCGCGATCTCCTCCGGCGCGGAGCCGGAACCACCGTGGAACACCAGGGCGAACGGCTTACCGGGAGCGACATCCAGCGAGTGCGCGGGGTCGGGCATTTCGCCGGCCTTAATCGCGAGCGCGACCGTGGTCTGGATTTCGTCGAGCAGTTCGGGGCGCAGTTTCACCACGCCCGGTTTGTATGCGCCGTGCACGTTGCCGAAGGTGAAGGCGGCCATGTAGCGTCCGCGCTCGCCAAGGCCGAGTCGTTGCGCGACGGCGATGCCTTGCGCGGGCGTGGAATACAGTTTGTCGTTGATTTCGGCGCTGTGCCCGTCTTCTTCGCCGCCGACCGCGCCGATTTCGATTTCCAGCACGGTGTGCGCGGCTTGGGATTTGTCGAGCAGTTCTTCTGCGATGTCGAGGTTTTCACCCAGCGGCACTGTGGAACCGTCCCACATGTGTGACTGGAAGGTCGGTTCCTGACCGTGCTTCACCTGTTCGGCTTCATGGTCGAGCAGGGGGCGCACCCATTCGTCCAGATACTGTTTGGCGCAGTGGTCGGTGTGCAGGGCGATGGTGATGTTGGGGTATTTCGCCGCGACTTCGTGCGCGAAGGCTGCGAAGGCAAGCGAGCCGGTGACGCGGTCGTTGACGCGTTGCCCGGAGAAGTAGGCGGCGCCGCCTACGGAGACCTGGATGATGCCATCGGATTCCGCCTCGGCGAAACCTTGGAGTGCGGCGTTCAGGGTCTGTGTGCTGGTCACATTGATCGCGGGATAGGCGTAACCGCCGCGGCGTGCGGCGTCCAGCATTTGCGCATAACGTTCCGGCGTTGCAATAGTCATGCCTCCATTATCGCCCGACCCTATCCCACTTATCATGTGACAACATTCGCCATCTTTCCTTTCCGTTTTCCCGACCGTCCGCTCCATATCCAGGTCGCCCGCCCCACTAGGGCCATATGCCGAGCGTTTTCGTCTCATATCCCGACATTTGCGGGACCGACCATTAAACAGGGCGAAACCATTGCGATCGTTCCATCGGAAGTCATAGAATATCCACCGGATCGCGCGACGAAGAGCCCAACCGGGTATTCCCGCACGGGCATGCCGCCGCACGTAGATGTTGCGACCAATACCCGCGAGGAGACTTGATGCACCAGGTTTTCGCCATCTTCCTTCGAGACGTGAAACGCATTCTGAAGAACCCAGTGGCGCTCGTCGTCACGCTGGGTGTGGCCATCATCCCATCACTGTACGCATGGTGCAACATCCTCGCCAACTGGGACCCGTACGCGAACACGGGCAACATCCAGGTCGCTGTGGCGAACGAGGACAAGGGCACAACCTCCACGCTGGTCGGTCATCTCGACGCTGGCCAGCAAACCGTCAACCAGCTTAAGAAGAACCATCAGCTCGGCTGGCGTTTCGTTCCCGAGCAGCAAGCCATCGAAGGCGTGGAATCCGGCAAATACTATGCGGCGATCGTACTGCCGGAAGACTTCAGCTCCAGACTAATCGGCACCGTCACTGGTAAAGGCGACCGACCGTCGATCACGTACTACATCAACGAAAAGCTGAACGCGATCGCGCCGAAAATCACCGATACGGGTGCGACCACGATCGACGAGCAGATCAACACCACTTTCGTTTCCAGCGTGGCCGACGCCGTGGCGAAGGAAGTGAAGGAGGCAGCGGGAGAAACCACCGGCAGCATGAAAAGCGCGCAAAGCGACGTCATCAACGATCTGACCGACACCATCAACCAGCTCGAAACCGTCCAACAGCAGCTGCGCGGCACGCGTTCCACGCTCGACAAGGCCCTCACCACCATCGATTCGGCCAAACAGTCCAACATCGCGCTCGCCTCGGGAATCACCAACTCGCTTGACACCGTCGGCAAGGCGTCCGACTTGCTGAGCGAGACGCGCACACAAACCGAACGATTCTCGAACACGCTGGTCGGAGCGCTCGACAACGGCAGCACGCAACTGTCCGGTCTGCAGGTCAACGTGAGCAATGCCACCGGCACCGTGCTCAGCGGACTGAACACCACGCAGGACGCGCTCGACCAAGTGTCCAGCACCATGCATCACGTCAACACCACCACCGGCAATGTGCTCGACGGCGTGGAGAAGGCGTTGCAGGCCAGCCAGCTGGATCCGAACAGCCAAACGTATAAGGATCTTTCCGCGCAACTCGCCGAAGCCCGCAAACAGCTGACGTTCCAGCAGCAGCGCATCGACGCCTTCGATCAGGACACCACGGCTGCGATCAACGCGGGGAAGAACACCGCGAACGGGTTCAACGACGATGTCACCACGCTGGCGAAAAACGGCACGGCGTCGATGGCGAGCGCACGCACGACCATCACCGGCACGGTCATGCCGAATCTCAACACCGGGCTCGATACACTCAGCCTGGCCAATGGGTCGCTGTCCGGCACGCTTACCACGCTGCAAAGCACACTGGAACAGGGCAACGGGCTGCTCGACCAGTTGTCGCGCACCGTGACCCAAACGAACACCACCATTGCTGGCACGCAGACGCAGCTCGCCAATCTCGCCAAACAGCTCAACACCACGCGCACCGATGTGGCCGCGTTGAGCAGTTCGGCGATGTTCCAGCAGCTTTCCCAAGCGCTCGGACTTGACGCGAGCGAGGTCGGCTCGTTCGTGGGCGAGCCGGTGCATTTGGACGAACAGGTCCTCTACCCGGTCAAAAACTATGGTTCCGCGGTCACGCCGTTCTACACGAATCTTGCGCTATGGGTCGGCGGATTCGTGCTCGTCGCGATCTACAAGCTTGAAGTGGACCGCGATGAGAAGATCCGCATGTACACGCCACGCCAAGGCTATATGGGCCGTTGGCTGCTGTTCGTCACGGTCGGATTCCTGCAGGCGATCATCGCCACGATCGGCGATCTCGCGCTGGGCATCCAATGCGAGCATCCGTTCCTGTTCATCCTCGCCGGCATTTTCGCCTCGTTCGTCTACGTGAACATCATTTACGCGCTCGCCGTGGCGTTCCGGCATATCGGCAAGGCCGTCGCCGTGATTCTGGTGATCATCCAGATTCCGGGCGCGGCAGGCCTCTACCCCATCGAGATGATGCCGGAATTCTTCCGCCGTCTGAAACCGTTCCTACCGTTCACCTACGGCATCAACGCGATGCGCGGGCCGATCGGCGGCATGTATGCCAACCATTATTGGATCGACATGCTCTCGCTGTTCTGGTATCTGCCTGTGGCGCTGTTCATCGGCTTGGTCGTCCGCAAGCTGGCGTTGAACCTCAACCGCCTGTTCGACAACCGTCTGGCGGACACTGATCTGATGATCACCGAACATAACGAAGGCACGGTGGAACCGTTGCGGCTCACCGAGACCGCGCAGCAGATCGCCGAGGAGTTCCCCGAACTCGCCCGCAGACGGGCGATTCATTTCTTCCGCCTGTACCCGCGCCTGGTGCGCTGGGGATTCCTCGCGCTGGCGGTACTGCCGTTCGTGTTTCTGCTGTTGCTATTCATCACGCGCATGAAGCTCGCCATGCTGCTCGGTTGGATCATTTCGATCATCGCCATCGACACGTATCTCATCGTGGTGGAGTATCTGCGCGAACGGTATGCGAATTATCTGGGCGAGGAAGCGATGAGTGCGGAAGAGTTCCGCAGCGCGATCCTGCACGAGAACCTGCTATTCCGGCCGGGCATGCATTACAAGCCGATGCATGCCGTACGCACGAGGCTGTATGAGGCTGCGCATGGTGGTTCGGCCGGACATGCGCCTGAACATGCGGCTGAGTATGAGGCTGGAAACACGGACGGAAATGCTGGCAGGAGTCTGCGTGAGGAGGGGAACGAACAGTGAAAATAATCTGGGGCATCTTCAAGCGGGACATGTGCCACGCCACCCGCAACGTGATCGCCGTGATCGTCTCGATGGGCCTGGTGGTGGTACCGGCGCTGTACGCCTGGTTCAACATCGCGGCCAGCTGGAACCCCTACGGCAACACCAAGGCATTGAAGGTCGCCGTGGCCAATAACGACAAGGGTTACAAGTCGGATCTCATACCGGTGCGCGTCAACGTGGGCGAAACCATCATCAGCACACTGCACGCCAACGACCAGCTGGACTGGCAATTCGTGAAAAGCGACAAGGCAATCGACGGGGTGAAATCCGGCGAATACTATGCGGCGATCGTAATTCCGAAAGGTTTCAGCGCCGACATGATGACGCTGTTCTCCCCCGACATCAAACACGCGCAGCTCAAGTACTATCTGAACGAGAAAATCAACCCGATCGCCCCGCATATCACCGATCAGGGCGCGACAACCGTGGTCAACACAATCGACAAAACCTTCGCCAAAACGATTGCGCAAGTCGGACTCGACCTGGCCTCAAGCATCCTACACTATTCGCAAAGCCCGCAAATGGCCGAATACATGCGCAACCTCAACGGCAATCTCACCACCATGGCGGATACGCTGAGCGGCGCATCGCAGCAGGTAACGTCGTATTCGCAGCTGCTCGGCTCGGCGAACGACATCGTGGATTCCACGGGCAAACTGCTCGCCTCGGCGACCAAGGCGGGCAAACAGGCCCAGAACGCGTTGAAGCAAGGCAAATCAGGTGCCACGTCGTTCACTTCGGCAGGTGCGAACGTCACCTCCTCAGTGAACACCGCGCTCGACCAGGTGTCAGGCGCGTTCGACCAAGTAGCTGCCAAGGTGAACAAGGCGTTCGACGCGATCGGCAAGGACTCAGACACCGCAGCCAGCCAGTTGACAACGTTGAGCGAACAAGTCTCCAGCAGCGAATCGCTGTACGACACGTACATCACAAGCCTCAACCACATGCACGAATCGGTGGAACAACTACCGGACAGTGATTCCGCGAAACAGGCGCTGCTGGAAGCCATCGACCGGGAGATCACGCTGCTGGAAGCCGCCAAAGGCGATTCGCAGAAGCTCGCGCAGCAGCTGAAAGACGCTTCCACGCAGGTCACGCAGGATACCGCAGCCGCGGAACGCTCCCGCAAGGAGATCCTGAACCGCATCACCTCCGCGAAGCAGTCGATCAGCAATGTGCGCGACGATTACGCCACGAACGTCAAGCCGAAAATCGACGCGCTCGCCTCCACAGTCAGCACGCTGATCTCCCAAACCGACAGCATGATCACCCAGCTGAGCGGCACCGCCGACGATCTGGACGATGTGACGGGCGATGTGGGGACGAATGTGACATCCATCCGTTCCACGCTCGGCGCGATCGCGAAGAAACTCGACTCGTCGGCAGCGACGGTGAAGGAGCTGATCACGAAGCTGGAGACGGGCGGGAACGCCGGTGACGGCAACAGCGATGGTGGAGACGGTGACAACGACGCCAGTTCGTCCGATTCGGGTGAATCGGACGAACTACGTGCACTGGCCACCGCCAACGCGTCCACACTGTCCACGCTGATTTCCGCGCCCGTCGCACTGCAGCGCGTCTCAGTGTACCCGATCGCGAACTACGGTTCGGCCATGGCGCCGTTCTATACGATCCTGTCAATCTGGGTGGGTGCGATCATCCTGTGCGCCATGCTGAAAGTGACAATTTCGGACCGCGAGAAGGCGCATGTGCTGGGCTTGGGCGACACGCTGCCGCGCGTCGCCGGCCCGTCCGGCCCGGGGAACGCCTCACGTTGGGGACTGCGCCTCGACCACGAGTATTTCGGACGGTACGCGATCTTCGCACTGCTCGCGTTGCTGCAGGGCACACTGGTTTGCCTGGGTGACATGTATTTCCTTGGCGTGCAGGCGAATCATGCGCTGCAGTTCCTTGCCGTGGGGTGGCTTGCCGCGCTCGTGTTCTCGAATATCGTGTATACGCTGACCGTGTCGTTCGGCGATATCGGCAAGGCCGTGGCCGTGGTGCTGCTGGTGATGCAGGTCGCCGGTTCGGGCGGTACGTTCCCTATCGAGACGCTGCCGAAGTTCTTCCAAATGCTCTACCCGTTCCTACCGTTCCCGCACGCCATCGATGCCATGCACGCCGCGATGGCCGGATCGTACGGCAATGAGTACCTGCTTGACATGGTGTATCTCGCCTTGTTCCTGATTCCTTCGCTGCTGCTGGGATTGGTGTTGCGCAAGCCGGTGATCCGGTTGAACAACTGGGTGAGCCGCAATCTGGAATCCACCAAGGTGATGTGACGAGGTGGATTTGAACGGGCTGGTTTAAGCCGGTTTAGATCGGTTTCGGCTGGCACACATGGACGCGTCATTGGCGACGCATCACCATCACCGCCAACGGCAACACACACCAAATACCAGCCGACAAAAACCTAAGCTAGCGTGGATGCGTAGGGCATTGTCCTGCCCAGTCACTTCCCTTACGTACCGCTGCACCATCCCGGCGCTCCTCTGCGCCGCCACTACCCCACATGTCGCATCCTCACACACCAACAAGCGTCCGATTCTGCAGAATCGGACAATCAGCGGCGTCGCACAAACCACACGTTGATCAGCGAGCCGACCACCACCAGCGCGACACCGATCCAGAATGGCATGCCCAACGTCACGCCCAATAGGAGCGTGCTGGAAGCAGTGGAGAACAGCGGCGTCGCATACGAACCGATCGCAAGCGTTTCCATACTGCCATGTAGCATGCCATACCCCCAGCACGCGTAGCCGCCAGCAATCGACGCGGCACATGCGAGCAGCGCAATATAGCCACCGATGCCAGGCGCTACAGCTGGCAAACCGTCGCCCGAAACGAAATGGATAATCCACAGCACAACAGCAACGCAACAGAAGAAAATCGTCGTACCATCGTAACCATCGGACATCGATGGCGTCACGGTCGCGTAAATCGCCCAAATAAAGGCGCCTGCGAACGCGAGCGCGTACGGCAATGGATTGCTGGCGATATTGGCAACCGCTTCCTGCACGTCAAGGTTTTCACCGCCGACCGCCATTGCCACGCCGACGGTGGCTACGATTGCACCCGGCAGCGCTTCGGAGACCGAGCCGCGTTTGTGCGACACGGCGGCGGTCATCAGTACCAGCAGCGTCGGCCACAAATAATTGACGAGGCTGACTTCCACAGATTGCGCGTTCGTTGTGGCCAGACCGATCGACAGCGAGATCGACGTCTCGTATGCAATGAACATGAGTCCGCCTGCGACGAGGTACTTGCGTGGCGCTTGGCTAATCGGTTTCGGCCGTCGCACGATGAGCAGGAGCATGCCGCCGACAGTGTAGATGAGCGCCGAGCCGAGCGTGGCGCCGAACGATTCGGAAACGAGTCGCACGAGGCCGGCCATGAAGCCCCACAGGACGATTGCGAACAGGCCGATGAGTGTCGCCGCGTGTGATATGGCATGACCAAATAGGGGGGTACTGGGGCGTTCGCCTGCGGATTCGGCGGGAAGTTTCTGATCCGTATTCACGGATTCCAGCCTACCTGCCGCCCACCCCGCATGTCCGATTCTGCAGAAACGGACA
>NZ_CAUEQY010000041.1 GCF_959020145.1 uncultured Bifidobacterium sp.
CGCGATTCCAGCGACGAGGCGAACGCATTGTAGGCACCGACCGTTTTGGTGATGGCAGACCCCAGCTTGGTGGCGCGATCGCCCAACACCGCGAACCGTTCATACAATTCGCGGGACAGGTCGAACAGCATTTTCGCGTCATCGGTCAGGCTTTGCTGCTGCCACGCGTACGCCACGGATTTCAGCACCGCCCATAGGGTGATCGGCGAGGTCAAAGCCACCTTGCGTGCAAACGCGTCATCCATCAGCGTCGGGTCAGTTTCCAAAGCCGCCTGCAGCAGGGATTCGTTGGGGATGAAGGCGATCACAAAATCGGGGGCATCGTCGAACGCGTTCCAATAGGCCTTGTCGCCCAAGGTCTTCACATGTTCACGCACTGCCTTGGCATGCGCATGCAGCAGCTCCGACTTTCGCGTCAGCTCCTCGGGCGTGGCGGTATCGGGAATCTCGCACGCCTTCTGGTAGTCGGCATACGGCGCTTTCGCATCGATCGGAATGGTTTTGCCGCCCGGCATGTGGATGATCATATCCGGACGCTGCGTATGCCCATCCACGTCGGTGACGACCACCTGGGTGTCAAAATCCACATGTTCCAGCAGCCCGGCGGATTCCACGATGTTCCTCAACTGCGCCTCGCCCCACGCGCCACGCACCTTGTTGTTGCGCAACGCCGACGACAAAGCGTTGGTTTCGCGGTCAAGACGGGCCTGCTGCTCGCCAAGCCCCTTGAGCTGCTCGCCAAGCGCACCCATCTCCCGTTTGCGCCCTTCTTCGATTTGCGAGACCTTCTGCTGCAAGGCGTCAAGATTCTTCTGCACGGGCGCGAGCGCAGACAATACCTTGCTTTGTTCCTGCAGTTTCCGCTCGTTTTCAGCCTGCTTGCGTTCCGCTTCGGCCGCGGCACGCTCACGCTCTCGCTCCACTCGTTCCTGTTCGGCCCGTTGGGCTTGCGCGAGTTGCGATTTGAGATAGGTCAGCTGCTGGGCCAACCCTTCCGCCTGCGTGCGGTATTGGGTCACCGCCGTGGACAATTCGCTGATTTCCTGCCGATCAGCTTCGATCTGCGCTTTCGCCTCGTTAAGATCAGCGGTTTTCGCATCACGGGCCATTTCCTGCCCTTTGGAACGGCCCGCAAAAAAGCCGGCCGCGGCTCCAAGCGCAGCCACAACCACCAGAAGAATCACCACAAACACAGGATTGTCGAACATATGTTCTATATAACAGCATGACCAAGACATCTTGGAAGATCAAAGTTCGCAAGACATCCATGCCCAGCTGCATTATGCTTGGAGCCGAAAGCATGCTCACGAACATGCGGCAACGCGAGCACGCTGAATATTCGAGAGGCATTCAAGAGGCAATCCGGGGGTTCGGAAACACATGGGATTCGATTTGTTTATGACGGTGGCGGCGATTGTTGCGGCGGCCGTGGCCACTTGGGCCATCCTCAGGCTATTCCTAAGCGAAAACGATGACATAGCCCCCTCCCACCAACGCATCACCGATGACAAGCCCGCCAAGAATCACACCGAAAATCACACCGAAAATCCAGACGAGGCAGCCGGCGCAACACACCGAAGCGACATCGCCAAGAGTCTCGCCATCGCAACCATACTGACCGCTCCCACATTCACCGTAACCATGCTGACATTCGGCGGCATCACACTTCCCCACTGGCTGACCAATCCATGGCTGCACGCCATCATCGCCACGCCGGTCATGTTCTACTGCGCCGCGCCGATGCACAATCGTGGCACCGCCGCCCTGAAAAGCCACACGCCCAACGCGGATTCGCTGCTGTCGCTCGCCATGACCATCGTGTACGTCTACAGTCTGCTGGCGTGCGTGGTGTCGTGGATTTTCCCCGCGGGGTCACGCAATCAGTATTTCGCTTTCGCAAGCATGGTCGCCGTGCTATCGCTTGCGATTTCGCTGATCGCGCAACGCCCCATGGCAAAGAAAGCATCGGAAGGCGATATTCCGACCGCACAATCGCAAGAAAAGCAAGAAATACAATCTCAAGAAACGCAAGAAACACAGCAAAGCATGGATACGCTTATCCAGGCCAGCATCACATATGAGATTCGCACGCGGGTAACGCAGATTACCGCGACCGTGACGATGGTCATCGCGGTGTGGACGTTCGCTTTGTGGCTGATTTTCGGGCTTCAGCCGAAGCTTGCGATCGCCGTGTTGATCGGTGCGACGGTTTTGACGGTCGCAGGCTTGGTTTTGCAGGCATATGACCGCCAACCGTCACGGTAAAACGGTTTTCGCAAAAGAAAATCGCGCAATCGCACGAAAAATGGGCGGACCCGCATGTGCGCAGTCCGCCCACCGTCAACGGTTAGACCGTTTTCGTGACTCGGCCAATCAACAGTCAGTCAGGCCAAACCGATCAGCCGAATGACTCCGACCGTCACTTAGCCTCTGCCGAAAAATCGTCGTCAATCTGCCCCGGCGCCCACGAGGAGAGCTCCAAATGGTCGCCGCCGGTCTGATCCACAAGCACGGTGTCGCCGTCGTGCACTTCGCCGGCCAGCAGCATGCGCGCCAACTGGTCGCCGACTTCGGTTTGTACCAAACGACGCAGCGGGCGAGCGCCATACGCCGGGTCGTAACCGGTGTTGGCGAGCCAATCGCGCGCCGAATCGGTAACATCCAGCTTGATGCGGCGATCCGCCAAGCGGGCCGAAACCTGCGCCACCTGAATGTCCACGATGCCGCCGAGCTCTTCGCGCGTAAGCGGGTGGAACATAACCAGTTCATCCAAGCGGTTGATGAATTCCGGCTTGAACTGCATATGCACGGAGTCCATCACGGCCTTCTTCTTGGCTTCGTCATCCAGTTCGGTGTTCACCAGGAACTGCGAGCCAAGGTTGGAGGTCATGATCAGAATCGTGTTCTTGAAGTCCACGGTCCTGCCCTGCCCGTCGGTCAAACGGCCGTCGTCGAGCACCTGCAACAGCACGTCGAATACTTCAGGATTGGCCTTTTCAACCTCATCGAACAGCACCACCGAATATGGGCGGCGACGCACGGCTTCAGTCAGCTGGCCACCCTCCTCATAGCCGATGTAGCCTGGCGCAGCACCGATCAGACGAGACACGGAGGCCTTCTCCATGTACTCGCTCATGTCAATGCGCACCATGGCCTTTTCATCGTCGAACAGGAAGTCGGCGAGCGCCTTGGCGAGCTCGGTCTTGCCCACGCCGGTCGGGCCGAGGAACAGGAACGAGCCGGTTGGGCGGTTCGGGTCGGAAATGCCCGCACGCGAACGACGTACCGCATCGGAAACCGCTTGAATGGCTTCCTTCTGGCCGATCACACGTTTGCCGAGATAGTCTTCCATGGTCAGCAGCTTCTCGTTTTCGCCTTGCATGAGGCGTCCGACGGGAATGCCCGTCCAGTCGGACACGATTTCGGCCACGGAGTCGGCGTCAACGCGGTCCGGCACCATCGGAATATCGCCACCCAAGCCACCGTCAGCACCGCCTGCCGCACTGTTCTTGGCCGCCGCCTCGTTTTGTTCGGCTTGCGCGATCTCCTTCTGGATGGCCGGAATTTCGCCATAGTTGATGGCGGAGGATTTCGCCAGATCGCCTTCGCGTTCATACCGTTCGGCTTGGGTGCGTAGTTCGTCGAGCTTCTTGCGCAGGTCGCCGATGCGGTTGTGCCCGTTCTTTTCGGCGTCCCAGCGTGCTTTCAGACCGTTGAGTTTCTCGCTTTTGTCGGCGATTTCCTTGTTGAGGTCGTCGAGACGTTCCTTGGCGCTTTCATCAAGCTCGTTTTCCGCTTTCTGCGCGGCGGAATCGTCTTTCGGATTGCCAAGCAGGTACGATTTTTCCATCTTGAGACGGTCGACCTGACGCTGCAGTTCATCGATTTCCTCAGGCGAGGAGTCGAGTTCCATGCGCAGGTGCGATGCGGCCTCGTCAACCAGATCGATGGCTTTGTCCGGCAGCTGACGGCCGGAAATATACCGGTTCGACAGCGTCGCCGCGGCCACGAGCGCATCGTCTCCGATGGTCACCTTGTGGTGGGCTTCGTATTTCGGTGCGATGCCACGCAGGATGGCGATGGTGTCTTCCACGCTCGGCTCTCCTACGAACACCTGCTGGAAACGGCGTTCCAATGCCGGATCCTTTTCGATGTTCTCACGGTATTCGTCGAGTGTGGTGGCACCGATCAGGCGCAGTTCGCCTCGCGCGAGCATGGGTTTGAGCATGTTGCCCGCGTCCATGGATCCTTCGGCCGCGCCCGCGCCGACGATGGTATGGATCTCATCGATGAACGTGATGATCTGCCCGTCTGCGTTCTTGATTTCCTGCAGCACGCTCTTCAGGCGTTCCTCGAACTCGCCACGGTATTTCGAACCTGCCACCATGGAGCCCAGATCAAGCGAGATGAGCTTCTTGTTTTGCAGGGTGGTCGGCACATCGCCGGCGACGATACGCTGCGCAAGGCCTTCCACCACGGCGGTTTTGCCCACGCCAGGCTCGCCGATCAGCACCGGATTGTTCTTGGTGCGGCGGCTCAGGATCTGGATGACTCGGCGGATTTCCTGATCGCGGCCGATCACGGGGTCGAGCTTGCCTTCTTTCGCGGCTGCCGTCAGGTCGGTCGAATACTTTTCGAGGGCTTTGTAGGAGCCTTCGGCGTCGGGACTGGTCACTTTCGCGCCTCCTCGGATCGTTGGCACGGCTTTGCGTAGCGCGTCGGCGGTCACGCCGTATTGTTCCATGATTTGCGCGCTCTGATTCGGCTTTGCCGCCGCGATGGCGATGAGCAGATGTTCGGTGGATACGTATTCGTCGCCCATCTGCTGCATTTCCTTGCCGGCTTGCGCAAGTACTGCGGATAGTTGCCTGCTGACTTGCGGTTGCGCGGTGGTCGATCCGCTGGCGCTTGGCAGCGCGTCCTGCGCTTGGTGCACGGCGGCGCTGATGTTCTGCGCGTTGCCGCCCGCGGCTTCGATCAGACCGCGGATCACGCCGTTTTCCTGGCGCAGCAGCGCGTCAAGCAGGTGCAGGGTTTCGACTTGCGCGTTGCCTGCTGCCGACGCGTTCTGTACGGCGTCGGAAATGGCTTCCTGCGCCATTGTGGTGAACTTCTGTTCCATATCATCCTCCATGGTTCGCGCCGATCGTCCGTTTTTCGCACGGTCGCGTCGACGCATATGTCGTTGTCTGATATGCTCAACCGACTTCACCACCATTCTATTCCCAAAAGTTGAGCCTGCAACACTCAACTTTTGTTCACTAAACGGGAAATCGCAAACAACGCAGCACAAAGGCCGTCACCCACGAAAGGTGACGGCCTTCATATCTTCAATATGTCAATCAGCAATCGGCAATCAGCCGCGCACCACCACGTTGCGCAGGCTGCCGATGCCTTCGACGTGCACGATCGCCTCGTCGCCCGGATCAAGATGGCCGGAAGCGTTCGGCGTGCCCGTCAGAATCACGTCGCCCGGCAGCAGCGTCGTGAAGCTGGAAATCGCCGCGATCTGCTCCGGAATGCCGTGAATCAGATTCGCCGTGGTGCCGGAAGCCAGCTCGACATCCTCACCGTTCAGCGTGAAAGAGATCTTCGCGTCCTTCCAATCCAAATCGTCGCGGGTCACGATCCACGGGCCGAGCGGGCAGGAGGTGTCGAAGCCCTTCGCACGCGTCCACATCGGGTCAAGTCCCTGCAGGTCACGCAATGTCACATCGTTCACGCAAGTGAAGCCGAGCACGTAATCCATGGCCTGTTCGACCGTCACGTTCTTGGCGATGCGCCCCATCACCACGGCCACTTCCGGCTCGAAATTCATATCGTTCGAGTACGACGGGATCACGATCGGATCGTCCGGGCCGATCACCGACGTGCTCGGCTTGGAGAAGATCACCATGTCTTCCGGAGCGTGCTTGATGTCGGAATGGCCTGCTTCATGCATGAACTGCGCGTGCGCCTCGTAATTCTTGGCCAGCCCGTATACCTTCGACGGGATCACCGGAGAGAGCAGACGAACGCCATCGCCATCCACCGGAAAACGCTCGCCGGTCGGCTTCACACCGGCACCGGCCAGAGGATGCCCCTCAAGCGCCACGAGATAGTCCTTGCCGTCGCTTTCGTCGGTCTGCACGAAAGCGTATTGCGGTACATCATTATGCGAAAAACGTGCGATTCTCATGTCTGCCAGTCTACCCGCAACAATCGTCGAATCGTCCATATCATCGACATGCAACGCCCGACAATCAAAAACATCGAAAAAAAAAACGGGCCATCACATCATGCGAAGGCCCGTCACAGGAAGAAAACGTCAGATAAAAGCGCGCTCGCCGAAAATCGCGGTACCGACGCGCACGATGGTGGATCCTTCCGCAACCGCAAGTTCCATGTCGCCGGTCATGCCCATCGACAGTTCGCGGCAGGATTGCGTGCCCGGCTCGCCGGATTCGAGAATATGGTCGCGGGTTTTGCGCAGGTGCTCGAATCCCTTGCGGATGGCGGTTTCGTCGTCGACATGCGCGCCGATGGTCATCAGCCCCTGCAATTCAAGTCCGTCCAATGTACCGATTTTTTGCGCGATGCGGATGGCATGCGAGGGATCGCAGCCGGATTTCGACGCCTCACCCGATTCGTTGACTTCCAGCAGCACGCCCACGGTGATGCCGCGCGCCACGGCCCTGCGCGAGATTTTCTCCGCCAAGTCAAGGGAATCAACCGATTCGATGGTGTTGACGACCGGCAGCACTTTGCCGATCTTATTGCTTTGCAGCTGGCCGATCAGATGGAACGGAATATGCTCACCCGCAATAGTGGAAGCGCCGGCATCGTCGGCAACGCCCAACGCGAATCCGCGCTCCCCGCAACGTGCCATCAATCCTTCGGCCTTCGCCATCACTTCCTGCGGACGATTCTCGCCGATCATACGCACGCCAGCGTCGATCGCAGCCATGATCTCACCCACGTCGCGCGTTTTCGTGGCGGCAAGCAGGCGTACGGAACCTGCGTCACGCCCGGCATGCTGCTCCGCCGATGCGATGCGGTCCAGCACACGGTGCACGCCATCGGCGATCTGCACGGCACGCACACCGTCGATCACCTCATTGGCAAGATTCTTATGGTCCATATATGCAGTCATGTTCAGCCTCTTGCGTTCAAATCCCAACTACCTCTACCAGAGTAAGAAGAAGCCCGTACGACGGTCTGAAGTGAAGCGATAAAGCGACCGATATCCGTACGGGCTAATAAAACAGACGGCAGTAGAAGGGGGAACTTCAAAGACTCCGTCCGACAGCAACTATATGCAAGATTTACTAAACACGCGCCGAAAAAAACTTTTTACTTCAAAAAAAATTTCTCAGCGAACTCAAATTCAGCCTTGCGATTCGTCTAATTTGCGTTCCAAAGCATCAACGCGTTCCTTCAACGCAAGCACCTGACACGTCAGCGATCGAATCTGCCCCAACTGCACAGTCACCAATCGTTCCCTGGTGTCGGAAGACAAGGCGCCCGTCGTGGAATTGCTTCTTGCGGCCGCCATAATATCCAGATCCACTTTCCAACGTGCGATATTACGTTCCACACGCTTGCGCCCGATGATCGCAGGGCTCAACCCAGCCGACGTGAAAATCGTGCTCGGCCGCTCGCCATCCAAATATCGGCGCATGCAACTGATCTGAAAATCACGCGAATACGTGATCCGATTTTCCGTAACCGACTCAACCGCCGGCAACGCACGAAGATACTCGACCTCCGTGTTACTAAACTGCCTTTTCGTCATATCGACCCCATTCATCCGACAAAACGGAATACCATTCTCGTGCTCGTAGATTACCATCACAAACGAACGCACCCGAACGGCATATACTACCACTTTAACGTAAGGCTATGGGGGCTCACGCCACCTGAATCGCCCTACGCTAAACCTAGCTAAACCCCAACGGGTACAGTTGCGTACTGCCACAGTCAACCCACCAAAGGAGCAGCCATGACCGGCCGATTCGCACCAACCCCATCAGGACGCATGCACATCGGCAACGTTTACGCCATGCTCGGAGCATGGCTTTCCGCCCGCAAATCGGGTGATTCCATACGGCTGCGCATCGAAGACATCGACGAGCCACGAGTGGTTCCCGGCGCCGCCGAAACCATGATGCGCGATCTCGAATGGCTTGGTCTCGGTTGGGATGACGAACCGGTATTCCAGTCGTCGCGACACGCCCTATACCAGGAAGCGCTTGAGCTTCTCAGCAAGCTGAGCTTTGACGAAATCAGCGATATTATCAGTACTGGTTCCAACGATTCCAAGCCCTGCAGCACTACAGCAGGCAACGAAGCAGCCACCTCTGAGGCAACACCGCTCATCTACCCCTGCTTCTGCTCGCGCGCCGACATCCGCGCCGCCTCTGCGCCACAGGAAGGCGATCGTTTCACCGTGTACCCAGGAACATGCCGACGCCTCATCGCCAGCGAACCGCAGCGTGCGAAACAACGCCTCGCCAACAACGACCGCCACTCGATGCGCATCGCCACCGCCGACACCACCATCACCTTCCACGACGAAGTATTCGGCACCCAGCAATACAACCTCGCCCACGACATCGGCGACACCATCGTGCGCCGCTCGGACGGCATCTACTCCTACCAGCTGGCCGTCACCGTGGACGACCTCGACATGGGCATCACCGACATTGTGCGCGGCCGTGATCTGCTTCGCTCCAACGCTTTGCAAATCTACATTCGCAAAGCCCTTATCAACGCGGGATTCAAGCCTTCCGAACCGACACAGCCCTTCCATCCTGCCGACGGTTCCAATAAACCTGACGATGTGACCATCTCATACGCGCATCTGCCCCTCATCGACAACGCAGCCGGCCAACGCCTTGCCAAACGCGAGCGCTCGCTCGATCTCGGCATACTCACGGCACACGGCGCCACCGCGCAACAGATCATCGGCTATTGCGCATGGCTGCTCGGATTGCAGGGAGACCTGAAACACACCAAACCGCAGCCTATGAGCGCCGACGAAGCGCTTGGCGTATTCAGTTGGGATGCCGTTCGCACCAACACGTCAGACCGCACGCTCGATCAAGGCGAGTTCAACGCATATTTCGGACTGTAGGCCCTATTCTGCAGTTTTATTCTGCAG
>NZ_CAUEQY010000042.1 GCF_959020145.1 uncultured Bifidobacterium sp.
TTCAAGGTGAAGATCAACGAGAAGATGCACGCCGAAATCGTCGAGCAGCTCGAAGCCAAGCTCGCGGCCGGTGAGATCCCCGACGAGGAAGTCAAGACGGTCGAGACGGTTGAAGCGTCAACGAGAAGGCCAAGATTCTGACCGAATAAATAACCAATACTTGCCACTCCTTCCTTTCTCTCTGATGGAGGCCCCAATTTCGATTGGGGCCTCCATTGGTATATGCACTGTTTTATAGCCGTTCAAAGTTTGTCAAATGAACAAAACGACCGATGTCCCGGAGCATAATGCAACCAATGTTGTTTCGTTTTTTCGCTCAAGGCATATCTTGCCATGTTCCGAGGTGAACCATGTATTTTGGCGAATGACCAATCGAAGAATCGAATTAGATTTCATTGTTTCGGATGAGAAGGTCCCAGCTTCACAGGGGGTATTAATGACATTCATCTCACGAGCGGCGCGCTATGTGCTCAGAAAGCGAGTGCGCACCGCAGTGCTGTTCATTGTGCTGACCATCATAACGGCGAGTATGCTGTCCGCAACCGCAGTTTCTCGGGCAGCGCAACATGAGGCCGGACAGATTGAGAAACAGGCGGTCGGCGGATTCGTGCTGGCCAGTAACCTGCAAGGCAGCATGCTGACACCTCGCGGAGGCGGAATGGTTCGTCCCGCTGATGTGCAACGAATCTCGAAGCTGTCCGGTGTTGACTCGTACATGGTCAGGCAGAACGCCACCGCCGATCTCGTGGGAGCCAGCGTGGTGAAGGTCCCCGGCGGCGATGATTACGATGCGGAGAAAGAACAGCAGTTCGGCAATACGGCCAACGTCATAGGCACAAACGATTCGTCAAAACTCAATGTGTTCACGTCGCACACGCTCGGCATGGTCGACGGACGTCATCTCAAGGCATCCGATAAGCATATGTCGATGGTCCATGAGGATCTCGCCAAAACCAATGGGCTTAAAGTCGGCGATACCCTCACGCTCAAGGCCAATCCATATGATGCCGACAATGAGTCGCATTCGACGGCAACCGTCAAAACCACCATCGTTGGAATATTCAAAGGAGACAGCGACAGAAAGGTATCCAGCCGCGCGGAACTCACCTCCAACACTGTGTACACCGATTTGGACACTACAAGTACTCTGTACCAGTACAAGGCCGGCAAGGAAATATATCAGGATGCCACTTTCGTTCTGGACAAGGGTGTCGACGTGGAGAAAACCATGGAAGCGGCGAAGAAGCTTCCAGTGGATTGGAACAACTACCAGATCACACGCAATGACCAATATACGTCGAGCATGCTGAATGCCGCCCGAGGTGTGCGTTCCATGATGCTCGGCGCTTTGATCGGCGTGACCATTTCGGCCGTGATAGTTCTCAGTCTCATGCTCTTACTGTGGATGAATGACCGACGTCAGGAGATGGGCGTACTGGTGTCCCTTGGCATCGGCAAGCCATCCCTGATCGCCCAATATCTAACCGAGATGATTCTGATCGGTCTGCCGTCCCTGGCCCTCGGATGGTTGTGCGCACGAGGAGTGGCCCAATGGCTTGGCACTTCGGCCCTCCGTTCCGTGAACGCCTCCGCGGCGAAGGAGCTGAGCAGCATGGGGCAGGTTGGCGGCGATCTCGAATCCAATATGTCGGTTCGTACCTTGGATTCGCTCACGGTATCGATCGACACGACTGCCGTACTGTATGTGTCGCTCGGCCTGCTGGCGGTGATGCTGGTATGCGTCGCCATATCGTGCATACCGATGCTGCGCAAGTCGCCGCGAAGCCTGTCGGAGCTCCGATGACGGGCATGAACGTGTGGAATCGTGCCACGCTGGCAATCGTGCGTAAACCGGTACGCAGCGGAATCATCGGACTGCTGATGCTGATGGTTTTCACCAGTCTTGTGGCTCAGGTTGGAGTGTCAACGGCACTTCAGAAAATGTCCGACGATATCGGCAGAAGCATGGGAATAGGTTTTACTGTCGACACAGGCGAGAATCCTGCAAGTCTAAAGGAAGCGAGCCGGTTCTCGCGCATCCCCGGCGTAGGAAAAACCGTTTACGAGCGTAAGACCTTGGCAGGGGTGGATGGAGCGCATCCGGTTGTCCCCGAACATGGTCCTCGGCTGGATTCCGGTCTATCCACGCAGGTCAGCGTGCTGGGCACCACTGACTCCTCGTTGTCCGAAGAGTTCCAAAGCGGTCTGTACCGGTTGGAACAAGGACACCACATTTCAGGTAATGGCCGGAACGTACTGATTCACCGGGATTTCGCACGTGAGAATGGGCTATCGGTGGGATCAACACTCCGGCTCAGTCAGGAAGACCGCGATTCCACCGTTCGCGTGGCCGGAATCTTCTCTGGCAATGTGCAGGCACAGAGCCCTATGCCATCGGACGCATCGGAGAATCTTATCTATGCGGGTGCCCAAGTGGTTTCCGCGCTGACTGGAGAGGAACGGGTCGGCACGATCCGGTGCCTCTCGGATAATCCGCAGGCTCTCTCCGCCGCAGTGGCCCAAGCGAAAAAAATCGCTGGAAGCAAGTATGGCGTCACCGATGACTCGGCGCGGCTTTCTGGTGTGCTGCAGTCGGTGGAAACGGTGCGCGATCTGGTTCGTATGGTGCTGTTGTCCGTTTGCTTGGCTGATGTGTTGGTACTGGGCATGGCGCTTGTCTTCTGGATCCGCTCACGTATTCATGAGATAGGCACCCTTCTGGCTCTCGGCATCGGCAAGATGCAGATTATCGCCCAGTTCGCAATCGAAACCGGTCTCATGGCTGTGGTCGCAGCCCTGTGCTCGCTGGGCACGGGCTCCCTATTGTCTGGATACGTGTCCTCGCTTCTGCTGCACGATTCTGGAGTCGCGCCTCTTGAATCATTGCAGGTGGAGGCTCTGCCGCCAGAACAGACGCTGCTCATCCTGCTGCTCGGATGCGCGGTCATCGCGATTGCGCTTGCCGTGTCGTGCGCCGCGGTGCTGGCCAAATCCCCGAAATCCATTCTTTCCTCTATGCGTTAGGAGATATTAATCATGACTATCTGTCTGCAATTGGACCATGTCAATTACTCATATGGCGCGGCGAAGATCCGCGTTCTTTCGGACGTGAACGCTGATTTCGAATCCGGAAAGATGTATGCGATAACCGGTCCATCGGGAGCGGGAAAGAGCACACTGCTGTCCCTGTTGGCCGGTCTGGATGCCCCCTCTGATGGAGTGGTCCGTTTCGAGGGTGAGGATATAGCTACGACGGGTTATTCAAAGCACCGTCGCGAGCACGTGTCCTTGGTGTTCCAGGACCATAATCTGATCGACTATCTCACTCCCGAAGAGAATCTGCGTTTGGTCAATCCCAAGGCCGATATGAAGATCCTCGAGGATTTGGGACTGAGCCGTGAGGAATCGAAGCGCAACATCATGCACCTGTCGGGCGGTCAACGTCAGCGAGTGGCGGTCGGCCGTGCCCTAGTGGCGCCCGGCCGCGCGATTCTGGCGGATGAACCGACTGGCAGCCTGGATCCGGAAATGACTGATGAGGTGATTGATCTTTTGCGGCATGCCGCTCATCAACTCGGTAAATGTGTCATTGTGGTGACGCATTCCAAGCGTGTCGCCGATTCCGCCGATGCCGTTTACACTCTCAGGCACAAGAAGCTAGCCAAGGCATAGCTCGCTCGCCTAAACCGTGTCTTCCGTCCGAACAGCGATCCACCATCGGTGGCCTCTCGGACTTCCGTTACGGCAGGGGCCTCTTGACACGTGGCTGCTGCGCCACGTAATGAACGCGTTGGGCCGCGGCATCGCCTCCGCTGCCTACGTGTCCATGGGTGGGGCGGCATGCTGGCCGGCTTCTACTTGCTGTCCGCGAACAACGTGGGCTGGGTGACGTGCACGGCATCGTGGATGGTTCGTTATTACAACGGCAGTTCTCGATAAACCAAATCGTCACGGACTGCAAAGCCCTGCCGTTCCCAGAAATCGTTGCCGGCGTCGTTGTCTGCGGGCACTCCGACAGCGACTTTCGGCAGACCGATTGCACGAAGCGTTTCAACCACACGGCCCACCAACATCGAGCCAATGCCCCTACCGCGTGCGTCGGGGTCGACCGCCGTGTGGTAGATGCGTGACCGTCTTCCGTCGTTGCCGGCAAGAATCGCGCCAATGATCCTTCCGTCATCGTCCTCGGCTACGAAGCAGGTGTCGGGATTGCGTTTGAGAAACGTCTTTATCGCATCCTCGCAATCGTCTATATCCCTCATGGTGAAACCTGTGCATCGTGTCCACAGCCCGTATACCAGCGGATAATCCTCGATTTTCATATGGCGTATGGTCATTGCTATCGGTTCGGTCATATTTCCTTCTTTCCTTCTTAAACGCCAATTCCGATTCTCGCATCGTTCGCGGTACTTCCCGTGTGGGTATGCCATATTTGCGTTGCGCGGCCGTCTGCAGCGCGCGTGTCGGGGAAGCCCCCTGAAGGATAATCCTCGATTTTCGGGGATACCCCGGATGTGAACATACGGCAACGGTATGGTGAACTGTGCTTAACTGAAATCATGCATATGAAGAACGGAAGCATCGCGAGAGCGGCGGCTGTGGTAATCGCAACCGCCATATTGTGCGGCATTGTGCCTATGATTGGCGTCGCACTGCGCAATTCGGCAATCGCAACAACGCGTGAAACCAATATTTTGCAGACTTTAGCGACGCTGCCAGAAGGGTTGCGCGACTGCTCCACGGTACTTGCGTACCTATTTTCAACGGTAGGCTGCATCGCAATCGTCGCCGCGCTTGCCGCTGTCGATTTGCGTATTACCGGCAGCAGGCGCGTCGTCATCCGCGATGTCGTCGTGTCGGCGGCGCCGATACTGTACGTGACCGGTGTCAAATGGCTGGTCGAACGCCCCCGTCCGATTACTTCCGTCGGCAGTGATCTATTGCCAGGCGATCCAAGTTTCCCGAGTGGTCACACGGCAGCCGCGGTGATCGTATCGGTCATGATGATTCTTACCGTGCGTAATTTCGCGCGCAAATGCTTCCCCGACGGAGAAGATGACGGGCGTGCAAACGGAAGACAGGTGTTCCTCCGCAGGGCGGTCATCGGCGCTGTCGCGCTTGTCGCGGCGGTCGCCTGTTCGCGATTGCTGCTCGGCTTGCACTATCCGACCGACGTGATTATTTCCGCCACCATCTGTCCACTCATTTCCTACGCCGTATGGTGTGTATGGAACGCATACGAAAGCGCGGCGGAGCGGTAAAAACGTATCTGCCATGTGAATTCCTTTGATTCCGAAATCAGTTAAGGAATGTCCGATTGTGCGGGCAAAACGACAGGTTGTGTAATGGAGCGCAGGTTGGCGGCGAAAGGCTGGTTCAATCAAACTAGCGGCGGATGCTCACATGCGATGCAGCCAAGAACATCCGCAACAAGAACAGCGCAGGCTCAGGGAGGGCCAAGCGGGTTCGAGGAGTTAGTGCAAGGGAGAACCAATGGAACTCGAAGAACTTTCGGTCGTTGAAAAGGCCGCAATGCTTTCCGGTGGATCCGAATGGGATTCGCGAGGCAACGACCGCGCAGACATCCCCAGCTTCGTGATGAGCGACGGCCCCCACGGCGTGCGCCGCCAGCTCGGCGAAGGCGATCATCTCGGCATCGGCGTATCCAAGCCGGCCACCTGCTTCCCGACCGCAGGAACCGTGGCCAATTCTTGGGATCCGGCGCTCGCCGAAGAAATGGGCGAGTCCCTCGGCAGCGAAGCGCACGATCTTGACGTGAACGTGCTGCTCGGCCCGGGTCTGAACATCAAGCGCAACCCGCTGTGCGGACGTAACTTCGAATACTATTCCGAAGATCCGATCGTCGCCGGACGTATGGCGGCAGGCCTGATCCGCGGCATCCAGAGCAACGGCATCTCCGCATGCCCGAAGCATTTCGCGGTCAACAGCCAGGAACTGCGCCGCCAGGCCAGCAACTCCGTGGTCGATGAGCGTACCATGCGCGAACTGTATCTGACCGGTTTCGAAATCGCAGTACGTGAAGCCAAGCCGCTGACCATCATGACCTCCTATAACGAGATCAACGGCGTCTACGCGCACGAAAACAAGCATTTGCTCCAGGAGATTCTGCGCGACGAATGGGGCTTCGACGGCATGGTCGTCTCCGACTGGGGCGGATCCAACTCCGCGGTCGCAGCAGTCAAGGCAGGCGGATCGCTGGAAATGCCGTCTCCGGGCTTCACTTCCGTGCGTGAGCTGGAAGGCGCGGTCAAGGCGGGAACCCTGTCTGAAGCCGATATCAACGCGCGTGCCGCAGAAGTCGCAAAAATCGCGGCAGCGACCAAGCTGGTCGGTGTTGGACGTAACGATCTGCTCAAAGACGATATCGCAGCAGCGCATCACGACGTGGCACGCAAGGTGGCCGAAGGCTCCAGTGTGCTGTTGAAGAACGATAACGCGACCCTGCCATTCAAGGCCGGCACCCGCGTGGCGGTGATCGGCGATATGGCCGCAACCGCACGTTATCAGGGTTCCGGCTCCTCCAAGGTAAACGCCACCAAGGAAGAGAACATTCTTGAAGAGGTCAAGAACGCCGAAGGCCTCGTGCTTGCCGGCTATGAGCAGGGCTATGACCGCCAGGGCAAGGCTGACCGCGTGCTCGTGGAAGACGCAGTCGCGCTGGCTGGCAAGGAAAGCGTTGATGTGGTGCTTGCAGTCGTCGGTCTTGACGAACGCAGCGAATCCGAAGGCCTTGACCGTTCCACCATGGCGATTCCGCAGGTGCAGAACGATCTGGTCGAAGCGCTGAAGGGCGCGGGCAAGCCGATCGTGGTCGTGCTTGTCGCCGGCTCTCCGGTGGAACTGCCGTGGATTGACGACGTTGCCGCAGTGCTTTACGTGGGTCTGTCGGGTCAGGCCGGCGCTTCCGCGACCGTGCGCGCGCTGACCGGTGAGATCAATCCGTCCGGCCACTTGGCCGAAACCTGGCCGATGCATTACGAGGATTGCCCGAGCTCCGGTTGGTATCCGGCGATTGATCGCGATGCGATCTATCGCGAAGGCCCGTTCGTTGGCTACCGTTATTACGAGACCGCCGGTGTGCCCGTGCGCTTCCCGTTCGGCTATGGCTTGAGCTACTCCACGTTCACCTACAGTGCCGCCACTGCTGGTGAGAACGGCATTGACGTGATGGTCAGCAACGATTCCGATGTTGCCGGTTCGACCGTTGTACAGCTGTACGTGCGCGGTCCGCAGGGTGGTGTGTTGCGTCCGGATCGCGAGCTCAAGGGCTTCGCCAAGGTTTCGCTTGCCGCACACGAAAGCAAGAGCGTGCACATCGATTTCGACCGTTACACCTTCCGTCACTTCGACGCTGCCAGCAACGAATGGAAGACGGAAACCGGCGAGTGGACGCTGATGGTGGGCGACAACGCCGAACACCTGCCGCTTACGATTCCGCACACCGTCGCAGGCGATGTCAATCCGGTTGCCGCGGATACTGCGCTCGGCCATTATCTCAGCGGCCACGTCAAGGAAGTGACCGACGCCGAAATGGCCGTGCTGTTCGGCCATGAGGTTGTGGCACCGGGCAAGCCGGTGACGTTCGGCGTGAACGATCCGATCATGTCGTGGGTGGATTCCAAGGGCTTCGTGGCGCGTGCCGTCGCCAAGACGCTCACCAAGCAGGAAGCCAAGATTCGTCAGAAGACCGGTGCTCCGGACCTTAATACCCTGTTCATCCTGAACATGCCTCCGCGAGCCATGAGCAAGATGACCCAAGGCATGGTCGATTCCGCGATGGTCGACGCCATCGTCAAAATCGCCAACGGCCACACCTTCCGCGGATTGGGCGGCGTTATCGCCGGCTTCTTCCGCAACCAATCCGCAAACAGGCGCACTGCAAAGGAGCTGAACAATGACTGATAACAATGCAACGCAGCCGGCCAGGAAGGTCGGTCCGATCCGCCAGTGGATCAAGGATCACCCGAACATCTGGGAATTCATCCTGTTCAACCTGCTGTCAAACATCTCCACCATCACCCGTTTTGTGGTGACGTGGATCGGCACCGCCATCTTCATCAGCGGCATGGGCCTGACTCAGCCGTTCCACTTCCTGATTTTCAACTACGACACCCAGGGCAACGGTCTGGGCGGCTTCCTCACCTTCCTGCTTGCCGAGGCGCTCGCCCAGGTGGTGAACTTCTTCGTGCAGATGAAGTGGGTATTCAAGTCTGACTCCAGCTTCAAGGACGCCGCTTGGAAGTATGTGATTCTCGCCGTGATCATTGTGGTCGTGAACCTCGTGTTGCCGGGCTACGTGACCGGTCTGTGCCAGGGTTGGGGTATGGGCGCTGGCATCGCCGGCACCATCGCCTCCGTGGTCAACACCCTGCTCGCCGTGATCGTGAGCTACCCGCTGCTCAAGTTCTGGGTTATGCCAAAAAGCGAGTCCAAGGAGACGGCCAAGAGCGAGGAGGCCGCCAAGTAGCCCTTCATAGCTGACTTCCCTTTCTTCCTCTCCTCAACCCGCCCGGTCTTCCTCCTTTTCCCGGGCGGGTTTTCTTATGACCTTTTGCTGCTTTCTCGTGATTTCTCAATATCGCAATGCAATCGTCAGCAATGCTGTCGGCGTAAAATCGAAAGTGAGATTGGCGTAAAATCGAAAGTCAAAACAGCGTAAAATCGAAAGTGCGGAATGATGAGTGATTTGTCGAGGTCCTAAAGCTTCGTCAACCATTAAACGGGTTCGTTCTCTTCCTCTCTTATGACCTCGTTGGAAGAGCCTTGCATAGCTGCGGGGCTTTTCTTTTTGCCTAGAAAGACATACGCTAACCGGCCCCCGCAAATGAACGTTTTTTGTTCTTTTGTCAACCTCTTCCGTATAGTTGTATGCAGTAACCTCCCGAAAGGGGATTGCGAATCTATGGGGGGTGAACAATGAGCTCGGAATCGAAGTTCGTCCGTTGCGGGTTTAACGGAGGAACAGAACGGGAATCTGGACGGCAGTGCCTGTCTTTGAAGCGTTGCCTTGCTTCGGTTATTGCTGTTTCCTTGTCCATCGTGTGCATGG
>NZ_CAUEQY010000043.1 GCF_959020145.1 uncultured Bifidobacterium sp.
AGACTCACACAACCGGTCCGGATGCGAAGCGATAATCGCATCCGGGCTTTTCTTATGCGATATCGATTCTTATGCGATATCGATATTGAGATTGCCATCGCATGTTTCTGCTGTCTGACAGGACGTATTGATATGGTTGATTTCGCCGAAAGAATCGCTCGAATGCACTGGTGCAGTGTGTCCGGGCGATTTTCATATGTACTGAATATTCGTGTGACATTTCGAAACGAGCGACGAAATAGAAGCAAGAACGAGAAGCGACAATACAAAACAGGAAAAGCAGGAATAGAAACAAGAGATGACTGAAGATAATCAACATAATGCAGGTGAGCAGCAGACTCCAATGCAGCCGCAACCGCTGCCGGGCCAGGTGTTCGTACGCCCCGGCATCGATGACCGTCCCGATTACGAAAAAACGCTGACCGAAGAGACCAAAGCGGCCCTGAAGCGCTTGGCCGTACAGCAGAATCCGCGCGTGCCCGAGGCTTCCAACGAGCGTCCGGAAGTGCAGCAGACCCTCATCAACACGGAAGGCGGCTCCCCGCTGACCGCGTTCGCCCATCTCGACGCCGCTGTGCCGAACCTCGAATCGTCGTTCCTTGACCTGCGCGATCCGATGACCGCGCCCGACGGCACCACGCCCACCAAACCGCAGGTGCATCGTCTCACCGCCGGCTTCGCGCTTGGTGCGCTGCTGTTCACCGCGCCGATGGCCGCGCTCAACTCCGTGCTCATTCCGCAGACCATCAGCCGTCTTTCCGGCACCGACCGCGTCACCGATCTGGCGCTGCTCAGCGTCGTCGGCACGCTGTTGACGTTCCTGATGAACGCGTGGATTTCCGTCGGATCCGACCATTCGTACTGCCCGCTGGGCCGCCGCACCCCGTGGATCATCGCCGGCACGGTGCTGACCGCCACGTCGGTGGCGATTCTTTCCGCATGCGATTTCATGCCGTTGGTCATCGTGTTCTGGCTGTTTACGCTGATCGGACATGCGATGGTATCGATGCCGCTGGCGGCCGCTTTCGGTGAGCGCGTGCCTGACAAGTTCCGTGATCGTGCGGACGCGTGGCGTGGCGTTGGCCAAGCGTTCGGCCAGGTGTTGGGCATTATCGCGGCCGTTTCGATTACGTGGGCTGCCGACGATTCCGGTTGGGATGGCACCACGCGTTTCGCCATGATGGTGTTTGCGTTGTGCCTGGTGGTGGCTGGTGTGGCTACGTTGCTGGTGTTGCCGTTTGAGGGTTCCAGCAGCTATTTGCCTCGTGAGGGTGTGAAGAAGGGCGATTATTTTTCGCAGTATCGTCCGCCGAAGGGCGCTCCGAAGTTCTTCATTGCGTTTGCCGCGCGCATGTTTGCCATCGCAGCCACTTCCGGCATTGCGATTTACCAGTGGTATCTTGCGCAGGATGGTTTGGGCGATGTTTCGCAGGTCACCATGTTTGGTTTGTCCGGAGCGGCTGCGGTTATGTCGATGATGGCCGTTGCCGCGTTCGTCGGCTCGCTGTTGGCTGCGCTGCTGCTTGGCCGCATCGCCCGCGCTTTCAAAGATTCCCGTATTCCCGCGATTGCCGCCTGCTTGTTGTTTGTGGTTGCTGTGGTGCTTCCGTTGACGCCGATCGATAGTGCTATGGCGGTCGCGCTGTATGCGCTGTTTGCAGGTTTCGCGTATGTGGTGTATGACGGCGTGAGCCAAGGGTTGAATCTTGCGACGTTGCCGGATGTGCGTTCCGTTGGTCGTTCGTTGGCTGCGTTCAGTTTGGCGAATACGTTCGGTTCGTTGATTGGCGCTGTCGTTTGCGCGATTGCGATTGCGGTGACTGGCGAGTATCTGCTGATTTTCGCTGTTGCCGCCGGTTGCATGGCTGTTGCGGGCGTGCTGACGTTGCTGCTGAAATGATTTGGATGACCTGAGATAATCCGAAAAACGAATATCAAATTCAAAATTGCGCGTCCACATAGTGAACCTTTAGTAGAAAGGGTCTGTGGACGCGCTTATCTTTACGGCTTAGTTCGAGCGGATAATCCGCCGAATACAAGACTTTGCGAAAGGAGGTTCGCCACGATGAACGGAATGGTTGCACGCGTACTGCTGTCCGCACGAATTATTATTCCGCTTTCGTTGGCGGACTGATTCGAGCAATGCAGCTTCAATCCCTCGCCAACGGAGGCAGGGTTTGAGGCGCGCAAAACACACACGTTGATGGCCCTGCATGTTGCGGGGTCTTTTTGTTGCCGCCCACAAGGCGTAAGGCAACGAAATGAAGACTGCACACAAGAGAATAGAAGAAAGACGTTATCGGCGCATGTTGGGAGCCGGTAACGCATGACAGACGTAACAGGAGTAATCCAATGAGTGCAGTCGAAGCAGCCGCTGGCAAAGCGCAGGCAATGGTGCGCGATTCGGTGAAAACCGTGATCGCCGCTTCCATGGTCGGCACCGCCATCGAGTTCTACGACTTCTACGCATACGGCACCGCCGCTGCGAACTATTTCCCGAAGGTGTTCTTCGGAGACACCACCAATCCGACCGTCGCGCTGCTGGCCAGCCTGCTGACCTTCGCCATCGCGTTCATCGCACGCCCGCTCGGATCCTTGGTGTTCGGCCATTTCGGCGACCGCATGGGCCGCAAGACCACGCTGGTGGTTTCGCTGTTGACCATGGGCATCGCCACGTTCCTGATCGGCTGCCTGCCGACTTACAGCCAGTGGGGCATTGTGGCCGTCGCCGCGCTGTGCCTGTGCCGTTTCGTGCAGGGCATCGGTCTGGGCGGCGAATGGTCGGGTGCCGCTTTGGTGGCCACCGAGAACGCTCCGGAAGACAAGCGCGCGCTGTATGGCTCCTTCCCGGAATTGGGCGCTCCGATCGGTTTCTTCCTGTCGAACGGTACCTACTTCCTGTTGGAAACGTTCAACGATGACGATGCGATGCTGGCATGGGGCTGGCGTGTGCCGTTCCTGCTGTCCTCGATTCTGGTGATCGTCGGCCTCGTCGTGCGAGTGCAGATGGAGGAGACTCCGATCTTCCGCATGGCCCAGGAGCAGAAGAAGGTCGTCAAGTCCCCGTTGACCGAAGTGTTCAAGAAGAGCTGGAAGGAAGTCATGCAGGCCACGTTCCTGGTGGCCGTCACCTACACGCTGTTCTACACGTTGGCCACATGGTCGCTCGCTTGGGGCACCAAGAGCGTGGAAGACGGCGGTGGCAACCTCGGCTTCACCAACCGCGAGTATCTGCTGATGCTCATGATCGCCGTGTGCGTGTTCGCCGCATTCATCATCATCTCGTGCGTGAACGCCGACAGGTTCGGACGTCGTCGCGTGATCACCATCTCGTCGGTGCTGCTGGTGGTGTTCGCCCTGCTGTTCCCGTATCTGCTTGATTCGGGTGTGGTGGGCCAGCGCAATTTCGCGGCAACCCTGCTGTTCCTGTGCATCGGTTTCGCCTTGATGGGCACCGCGTTTGGTCCGATCGGCGCATTCCTTCCGGAACTGTTCGACGCCAACGTGCGCTACTCCGGCTCCGGCATCGGCTACAACCTGGCTGCCATCGTCGGCGCTGCGTTCGTGCCGACCATCGCCACTTGGCTGTCGCACCATTGGGGTGTGCATTCCGTGGGTCTGTATCTGGGCGTGATGGCGGTCTGCTGCCTCATCTCGGTGATCACCTGCAAGGAAACCAAGGACGTCGACTTCACCAAGTGAGTCGCATTCGATACTCCCGAGTGCCGAACTTGGTACTCCCGTGTACCACTACGAAAAAACGTTTGACGCAAAACATAACCACTATGTGAACGCCAGCAACCAATATAAAGAAAGCGGGACTAGAACAGTTCCGCAGGAGAGGCGGGAGTGATTCCTCGGACACAATCCGGGGGGAGCAACATCCTAGGAATCACAAGCCGCTGCAACAACCGAACAAGTAACAGAAATCGAAAGATTTTTCGGGAAAAGTACAATCCCGAAGCGATAAAAGAAAATAAAAGGAGCGCCAATCATGGCAGCAACTATCTGGTACGAAAAGGACGCCGACCTGTCTGTGTTTGAAGGCAAGAAGGTGGCCATCCTCGGTTACGGTTCCCAGGGTCACGCCCATGCGCTGAACCTGCGCGATTCCGGTGTGGACGTCGTCGTCGGCCTGCGTCCTACCTCTAAGTCCGTGGAATACGCCAAGGAGCAGGGCCTCGAGGTCAAGCCTGTTGCCGAGGCCGTTGCCGAAGCCGACGTTGTGATGATCCTGCTGCCTGACCAGTACCAGGCCGCCGTATACAAGAAGGACGTTGAGCCGAACCTGAAGCCGGGCGCTGCTCTGGCTTTCGCTCACGGTTTCAACATCCACTACGGCTACATCAAGCCGTCCGAGGATCATCCGGTGTTCATGGTCGCCCCGAAGGGCCCGGGCCACATCGTTCGTCGTGAGTACGCCGCCGGCCGTGGCGTCCCGGTCGTCGTGGCCGTGGAGCAGGATCCGGATGGCAAGACCTGGCCGCTGTGCCTGGCTTACGCCAAGGCTCTGGGCGCGCTGCGTGCAGGCGCCATCAAGACCACCTTCACCGAGGAGACCGAGACCGATCTGTTCGGCGAGCAGGACGTCCTCATGGGCGGCATCAACCACCTGTGCGACCTCGGCTTCGACGTGCTGACCGAGGCTGGCTACCAGCCGGAGATTGCCTACTTCGAGGTGTTCCACGAGCTGAAGATGCTGGTCGACCTGGCCAACGAGGGTGGCCTGAACAAGGCCCGTTGGTCCTGCTCCGACACCGCCCAGTACGGCGACTACACCTCCACCGTAATCACCGAGGAGACCAAGAAGCGCATGCAGTATCAGCTCAAGCGCATTCAGGACGGCTCCTTCGCCAAGGAGTTCATGGATGATCAGGCCGCTGGCGCTCCGAAGTTCAAGGAGCTGCAGGAAGAGTACAGCCACCCGCACCTGGAGACCGTTGGCCCGAAGCTGCGCGCCATGTTCTCTTGGAACAACCAGACGGACGCCGATGCCGATATGGCCGAGTCCTTCAACGGCAAGATCGCTCGTACCCAGGTTCAGTGATTTCGCTGTAGCGGCTGCATGTTAAGGGCCGCTGAATAACGTAGTAGCGCAATACGCGCGAAACGTGTTGGAAGCCACCGTCTCACCGCGGTGGCTTCTTTTTTGTTGCTGTGTTGTTTTATGACCGGGATATCTCATATGCGGGATCGCAGTACTGATTGTCGGGGGAGCCGCACGGCTAGGCGGTGGCCCACTTTGTGGACTCAATGCTTATTTAGGAAGGGACGGGAGTAGGATAGACCCCAGTTTGCAGGACAAAATCCATGCACAAAAACACGCGAATTCATCTGCGAATGGTAGAAACCCGAACGCCGGGAGGCGTTCACCCCACTACATAAAAGGAGTGCCAATTACAATGGCTGCACAAATCTGGTACGAGAACGACGGTGATCTCTCGGTCCTTGAAGGCAAGAAGGTTGCCATCATCGGTTACGGTTCCCAGGGCCATGCTCACGCTCTGAACCTGCGCGATTCCGGCGTTGACGTCGTCGTCGGCCTGCGTCCGACCTCCAAGTCCGTCGAGCACGCCAAGGAGCAGGGCCTGGAAGTCAAGTCCGTTCCGGAAGCCGCTGCTGAGGCCGACATCATCATGATTCTGGCTCCGGATCAGTACCAGCGCACCATCTGGGCCAACGACATCGAGCCGAACATCAAGCCGGGCGCAGCCGTCGCCTTCGCTCACGGCTTCAACATCCACTACGGCTACATCAAGCCGTCCGAGGATCACCCGATCTTCATGGTCGCTCCGAAGGGCCCGGGCCACATCGTACGTCGTGAGTACGCCAACGGTCGTGGCGTTCCGGTCGTCGTGGCCGTGGAGCAGGATCCGCGCGGCGACGCTTGGGACATCACCCTGGCTTACGCCAAGGCTCTGGGCGCTCTGCGTGCAGGCGCCATCAAGACCACCTTCACCGAGGAGACCGAGACCGATCTGTTCGGCGAGCAGAATGTGCTCATGGGCGGCGTGAACAAGCTTGTTGAAATGGGCTTCGAGGTCCTCACCGACGCCGGCTACCAGCCTGAAATCGCCTACTTCGAGGTCTGCCACGAGTTGAAGATGCTCGTCGACCTCATGAACGAGGGTGGTCTGAACAAGGCTCGCTGGTCCTGCTCCGACACCGCCCAGTACGGCGACTACACCAACACCTGCATCGACGAGCACGTGCGTGAGCGCATGCAGTACCACCTGCAGCGCATCCAGGACGGCTCCTTCGCCAAGGAGTTCATCGAGGACCAGGACGCTGGCGCTCCGAAGTTCAAGGCTCTGCAGGAAGAGTACGGCAACGTCCGCATCGAGACCGTCGGTCCGAAGCTGCGCGCCATGTTCTCCTGGAACAACGGCAAGGATGACGACGCTGATATGGCCACCTTTACCGGCAAGATCGCCCGTGGCTGATGTGGCTCATTCGGCTAATCGCTGAGTCTTTTACAAGACCGCTGCCCTTACGGGTGGCGGTTTTTTTTGTATGTTCTGTCGCATATTGTTCTAGGATAGATATGTACGGTTTCTTACGGTTTTTCTATAGGAAGAGATGTCATGGTCACTGCGACTGGTCCCGCACCTGGTTCTGAAATGACAACGTCGGCTGAACCTACCGAAGACCGTAGCACGTCAGGAGTTCTGCACGTCGCCGCGATTTTCGCCTCGCATATGGTGTTGCAGCGTAACAAGCCCATCGCCGTGTTCGGCGCGCTTGATGCCGATTGCGCCGGACTTGAGGTTTCCGCGGAAATCCGCGATTTCGATGGTTCCGTGATCGTGCAGGCGCATGCGTACGCCTCCAAAGAGATCAAGAACGGTTTTTCACCGTGGCGCGTCATGCTGCCGGCACAGCCCGAAGGTGGCCCTTACACGTTGCGCGTCACCGCAGGCAACGATTTCATCGAATATTATGACGTGCTTATCGGCGAAGTATGGCTGGCCGGCGGTCAAAGCAATATGGAACTTGAATTGCGCAACAGTGAAGACGCCGAGGAAGCCCTCGATAACTGTGCCGATCCGTTACTGCGCTTCTACAATGTGCCGAAAACCGGTGTGATCAATCGCAACGCCGAACATGCGGCAAGCTGGCAGGAATCATCGCCTGAAAATAGTGGCGTAATGAGTGCGGTAGCGTACTATTTTGCGCGAAAACTGCGTGATGAACTTGATTCCGACCTTCCGATCGGCATTATCGACTGTTATATCGGGGGTACGTCGATCAGTTGCTGGACGAGCGAAGATGCACTGAATTCCAGCGAATCCGGGCGCGGCTATCTTGCGCGCTATGAGCAGGCGATCGCAGGTAAAACGCAGGAACAGTTCGATTTGGAGTACGGCGAATGGCAGTCGCGTTCTGATACGTGGAATGCGTCGATCGCAGCCGCCCGCGAAGACGATCCTGATGTGACGTGGGATACGCTGACCCAACAGTATGGCGAATGCCCGTGGCCGCCGCCGATGACGCCGACCTCGCAGTGGCGTCCGTCAGGCGCGTTCCATGCCATGCTGGAGCGCATTGTGCCTTACTCCTTGGCGGGATTCCTATGGTATCAGGGCGAGGAAGACGAGCCGTATTGCGGATCCTACCGTGAGTTGCTGGGCATGATGATTGGTGAATGGCGTGCGCTGTGGAGCGAAAGCCTGCCGTTCCTGATCGTGCAATTGCCGCAGTGGATTGACAAGAAGGTCGACAAGGGCGACGGCGATCCGATGCTGTGGCCGGTGTTGCGCGAGGCCCAGTGGGATGCCGCGCAGTCCATCGACAATGTGTTCGCCATCTGCACTATGGATTGCGGCGAATACAACAACATTCATCCGGTTGATAAACGTACACCGGGCGAGCGTCTAGGCAATTGTGCGCTTCGCCAAGTGTATGGTATGAGCCGTATTCCGGTGTATGGGCCGACTGTGCTGGGTTTCCGCTGCGACGAAGGCGGCCGCGTACGCCTGTTCTTCCGGTACGCGCACGGCCTGCATTTCAGCGGTACTACGCCCGACAGTTTTGGTGACGAGTTCGCCAAGAGCCTGCCTTCGCTGGTGCGTCTGCCGGAACGTTCCGGTTTCGAGCTTGCCGGTGCCGATGGTGTGTTCCATCCGGCCTACGCCGCGATTTTCGTGGATTGCGATATTGACGATCTGGTCAACGCAAAGGTCAACGTGGTCGATTACAACGCCACGGAATTCGGTATTCCGATCAACAGCCGCAGTATCGGCACGATTACGTTGGCCACGCCGGAAGTGCCAGCGCCGGTGATGATGCGCTACGCATGGCGTAGCTGGGGTCCGGCACCGTTGTTTAATGACAATAATCTGCCTGCTCACCCATTCAAGCTGGACCTGACCGATCACACCGACTCTGATCACGCTGAATAATCACGTTAGATAGTTGCGTTGAACGGCTGCGTCACATGATTGTCGATAGTTGACGATGCATAGCGTGCGATTGCTGTGCTTATAGTGTGCTGCAATCGCACGCTTTATATTGCGATTGAAGTCCTGCTGATCGCACGTCAGTCAAATACGAATCAAATACC
>NZ_CAUEQY010000044.1 GCF_959020145.1 uncultured Bifidobacterium sp.
GACGATTTGGCTGACGTGACCCCCGCAGGGTCGAACGCACGCCTAGGCGAAAGCGCAGAACGCCAGCTGCAGTACGACATCAAATACCCGTACGACATGAGCCACGAGAAGGTTTCCGAAGGCGACCGCAAACTCGCCGAAGCCATGACCATGGTGGCTGATGGCCCCGCGCTCGCCGTATTGAAGGAGATCTACCGCCATCAGGACGTGCTCGAACTGGTCGGCGTGCATTCGCATATCGGATCGAACATTCACGATGCGGACGCCTTTATCCAGGCCGCGAAGCGCATGATGCTGCTGCGCAAGACCTTCTACGCCACCGACGCATACACCCTGCCGGAGGTCGACTTGGGCGGCGGCTATTCCGTGGCCTACACCGATGGCGAGGATTCCATGGATCTCGATACGGAACTTGCCCGCCTTGCCGATGCGGTCACCACCGTGAACCGTGCGCTCGGCATGCCCGCTCCGGTCATCTCGTTCGAGCCGGGCCGTTGGACGGTCGCCCCGACCGGCGTCACCCTGTATCGTGTGGGCACGGTCAAGCCGGTGCAGCTTGCCGGAACCGCGAAAGACAAGGCTGGCAATCCGGTTACGGAACGCGTGTACGTGTCTGTCGACGGCGGCATGAGCGACAATATTCGTCCGGCATTGTATGGATCGGATTACACTGCGAGAATCGCCAATCGTGAGGGTTCCAGCGAAACCAAGCTGTGCCGTGTGGTCGGCATGCACTGCGAATCGGGCGATATCATCGTCAACGAGGTGCGTCTTCCTGCCGATATTCAGCGTGGTGACGTGCTGGCGGTGCCTGTTACGGGTGCATACGGTCGCACGATGGCCAGCAACTACAATCAGGCGCTGATTCCTGCGGTTGTTGCCGTATCCGAGCAAGACGCGCATGTGATGATTCGCCGTCAGACGGTCGATGATCTGCTGGATTGGGATGTGAGCGAATAGCGATTCGTGGCGTTTCGCTCGTGTTTCGTATTGTTCATGGCGATTCGTCTCAAATTACGGATGCAGCGTGGATGCAGTATGGGCGGTTTTCGGGGCAAAGCTCGGAAACCGTCCATTTTCGTATGATTTCGCGGTCTTACGTCATATCGGGACCGTACAATAGGCAGGGTTACACCAATACTTCACATTCAAGGGAGGATGCCTTGGTACAGGAAGATGTTGCGCCGATTCGCGTTGGATTGTTGGGCGCGGGCACGGTCGGCTCTCAGACCGCACGCCTGCTGGTGGAGCAGAAGGATGAGCTCGCCGCACGCATCGGACGACCGATCGAACTGACCGGCGTTGCCTGCCTTGATCCGTCGGAAACCGACCCGTTCCCGTGGATCGACAAGTCCGTGGTGACCACCGACACCATGAGCGTGGCCACCAATGCTGACATTGTGGTCGAACTGATCGGTGGAACCGGCGTGGCCCGCAAGTTCGTGCTTGCGGCCATCGAATCCGGCGCTTCCGTGGTTACCGCCAACAAGGCGCTGTTGGCCAAGTATGGTCCAGAAATCTATGCCGCCGCCGAAGCCAAGGGCGTCGATATCTACTTCGAGGCTTCCGTGGGCGGTGCTATTCCGTTCCTCAAGCCACTGCGTGAATCCCTCGTCGGAGACAAGGTGACGAGCATGCTCGGCATCGTCAACGGCACCACGAACTACATTCTCGACGAAATGACCACCAAGGGTCTTGATTTCGACGACGTGCTGAAGGACGCTCAGGCCAAGGGATACGCCGAAGCGGATCCGACCGGGGACATCGAAGGCTACGATGCGGCCAACAAGGCGGCCATCATGGCCACGCTCGGCTTCCACACCAACGTGACCATCGATGATGTGTCCGTTGAGGGCATCACCAAGATCACCGCCGACGATATTGCTGCCGCAACCGCCGAAAACAAGGTCATCAAGCTGCTGGCCGTGGTGGAGAATGGCGAGGCCGGTGTGTCTGCCCGCGTGTATCCGGCGCTGATTTCCAACGAGCATCCGCTGGCTTCCGTGCATGGTTCCTTTAACGCGGTGTTTGTGAAGGCCGAAGCGGCTGACGATCTGATGTTCTATGGTCGTGGCGCTGGCGGCGCTCCGACCGCTTCTGCGGTGGTCGGCGATGTGGTGACCGAGGCGCGTCACATCGCACAGGGCTGCACTGGCCCGACCATTCCGTTGTATAAGGATTTGAAGAAGGCTCCGATCGAGGCTTCCAAGGCCGAGTTCGCGGTGCGTTTCGTGATTCACGACAATCCGGGCGTACTTGCGGCCATTGCGGCCAAGTTCGCCGAACATGGCGTGTCCATCAATGGTGTGAACCAGGATCTCAAGCCCACGCTGAAGGATCCGGGCTACGACGGCGAACTGCAGCAGCTGCGCCTTGTCACGCACATGACCGACGAGCTTACCCTGCGTGAAACCGTGAAAGACGTGTGTGCACTCGACTGCGTGGTTGGCGAGCCTTCCATCCTTCGCGTGCTCAACTAACAGTTATGAGACGGCTGCTCAAATCGTTGCGATTGGGCGGCCGTCTCTTTATTCATATTCCGGCTGCTGTGTTGGGCAATTGCTTGCCGATTGTTTACTCAATCGCCCGCTGATTATGGGCTTGAATTTGACTCTTGTACCCTTTCGGGTATACGGTGCTACATTTGTAAAGAAGATGTGACGAAGGACGACGAGATATGACTCCAGTTACTCGTAAAGTGCGTGTGCGTGTTCCGGCTACCAGCGCCAATCTTGGTTCTGGCTTTGATACGGTCGGACTTGCTCTGGACTACCACGACGAACTTGAATTCACGCTGAGCGCCGATCCGGTGAACACTGCGGCTCAGGTGATGATCGAAGGCGAAGGCGCCGATACTCTCCCGCGTGACGAAACCCACTTGGTGGTTTCCACGTTCCGCCGCGCATGCCAGACCTTTGGTCTGGGCCGTGTGGGCTTCATTCTTCAGGCTCACAACAACATTCCTCAGGCACGAGGCATGGGCTCTTCCGCAGAGGCCATTGTGGCGGGCATCGCAGCCGCGGCCGCCTTCGCGCAGGACGACGAACTCAACCGTGATGCCGTGTTTGAGCTTGCTGCGGCCATCGAAGGCCATCCGGACAACGTGGCTCCGGCCGTGTACGGCGGGCTCACCATGTCTTGGGACATGGAAACCCCCGAAGGTGTCGGTTCCGTGCCGATTCCGGGCGGCGAACCGCTGCATAAGGGCTTCCATACCATCAACTATCGCGTTGCCGACGATCTGACCGCCGCCGTGTTCGTGCCGGATTATGAGCTGTCCACCGAAAAGGCACGCCAGGCGCTGCCGGGCCAGCTGGCGTTCAAGGATGCCGTGCACAATGTGTCTCGCGTGAGCCTGCTGCCGGCCGCCATGAATCCTGCGATGCTGGCGACTGGTCAGCGTCAGGACGTCAACGCGTTGCTGTTCGCCGCCACGCAGGATCGTCTGCATCAGCCGTATCGCGCTCCTTTGATGGAACCGTCGTGGACGCTGATCGAAAAGCTGCGTTCCCATGGTTTCGCTTCCATGGTTTCCGGCGCCGGCCCATGCGTGCTCGTGCTGCATCATGGCGACGCTCGCGAACAGCTGGGACAGCTTGCTTCCGAAGAGCTCGCTTCCGGTCATTGGCGTGTGCTGCATTTGGGCGTCGACACCAAGGGTGTGCAGGTGGAACGCGCATGAACAACTCCATTCCGCTGATTCTCGCTTCCAAATCCAAGCCTCGCCGTGACGTGCTTTTCTCGGCGGGCATTTGCCCCACGATTCGCGTATCGAACGTGGACGAGCCGGCGGCGCTCGAACGTGAGGCGGCCGCCATGGGCGTTGCCGTAAGCGATCTGAGCGTGGAACAGCGGGTGATGATTCTCGCTACGGCCAAAGCCGAAGCCGTACATCAGGCGTATCGGAACGTTGCCGCCACCGCTGCGGCGGCGCACGGCGATCGTGTGGTCGGATTTCCGCTGAAAGCCGTTGCCGAATCTTCCGAACATTCGGATAATGCTGAAAATACTGGGGATTCCGCATCTTTAGAACATCATCGTGTTACGTTGCGTGCGGACGAAGTGCAGTCCGCCTCCGATGTGAAGACCCGCGATTTTTCGGGAGTCACCATTCCTACGATCACCGAATCGATTGCTGATTTCGTTGATGGCAAGCCGAGCCTGACCCGTGCGAAAGTCGGTCCGCTGATTCTTGGCTGCGATTCCATGTTCCTGCTTGACGGCGAATGTTACGGCAAGCCGCATAGCGCTGAGGTGGCTCGGGAACGACTGCGTGCCATGCGTGGCGCCACCGGTGAATTGTGGACGGGCCATTGCCTGATCGACTTCGCCACCGGGCGTATCGCGCGAGGCGCGAGCAGGGCAACGCTGCACTTCTGCGAATATTCCGACACCGATATCGAACGGTACATCGCCACCGGAGAACCGTTGGAAGTGGCTGGTTCCTTCACGCTTGAGGGCTTCGGCGGAGCATTCATCGACTCCATCGAAGGCGATCCGCACGGCATTATCGGCCTGAGCCTTCCGCTGGCGCGCCGTTTGGCCGCCGAGCTCGGCGTGGAATGGACTGATCTGTGGAATGTGACGCGAGCCGATCAAGAACCGAACGTCGAACACGATTCGCGAACCGGTGCCGCGAAGCCGCTTCCTCCCAAGGAAAACGTGCATCAGCCGGGTGATGGTTGGATTGATTGCGATTGCGGCCGCAAGCATTGGGGCACGAACGGCGCGTCCGGCGTGCTCTTGGCCCGCCGAAGCGAACAGACCGGCGAAGTGACGCACGTTGTCATGCAACATCGCGCGGTGTGGAGCGCGGAAGGTGGCACATGGGGCATTCCAGGAGGTGCCACCGCCGACGGTGAAAGCCCGATCGAGGGCGCGCTGCGCGAATCGTACGAGGAAGCCAACATCACGCCGGAAGATATCGACGTGGTCGGATCATACTGCGAAGACCACGGACCGTGGGCCTACACCACCGTGTTCGCTTTCGAAAAGCCGGGGCACCGCGTGGAGCCGAAGGCCAACGACGACGAAAGCATGGAAATCGAATGGGTGCCGATTGAGGAAGTCCCCAATCGTAAACTGTTGACCGCCATGCGTACCGACTGGCCGAATTTCGCTGCGCGACTCGCTCAAATGGCTGAAAAATAGCGTCTGTTAGCGCTAACCGAAGTTGCGTGTAGAATAGTCGAAAGTAACAACGGTAGTGTGCGGAAGGCGACGGAGCATGGCAGGCAAGCGCAATGCGGCAAACAAACGCCCCTCGATGTTCGAAGTGGCGAAAATGGCTGGTGTCAGCCATCAAACGGTGTCGCGCGTCATCAATCATTCCCCCGACGTGTCTGATGCCACCCGCGAAAAAGTACAGAAAGCCATCGACGCGCTTGGATACCGTCCCAGCAATTCCGCGCGTGCCCTCGCTTCGCATCGCTCCCGCACCATCGGCTTGGTTGCGGGCGGGCAACGCTTTTATGGTCCGATTTCCGCGATTTCCTCGATTGAGGCGATGGCGAGGCAGCATGGACTGTTCATGTCGGTGAGCATGGTGCACGAGGCGCTCTGCTCGCAGACGGAATTCGACGAATTGTGCTCAACGTTCGATGAGATGAACGTGGACGCGTTCATTTTCCTCACGCCGACGGATGTTATGTTTTCCGCCGCCTGCCGTGCGCAGATCACGCAGCCGCGCGTCATCGTCACCTCCACGCACGGCAGCATCAGCGTGCAGGATGGTTTGCGCTTGATGAAACCGGCCGACCGTCGCCGAGTATCCGTAGTGGGAGTGGACCAATGGTCGGCCATGGCCGACGTGATGCATTTGGTGGTCGAGCATGGGCATCGTTCCGTGCTTTATTTCGCAGGTCCGAAGGAATGGCGTGACGCCGCCACGCGTTTGATGGCGTGGAATAAGCTGTGCGCGGCCAATGCGGTGAGTTCCGTCACCGTGCAATGCGAAACCTGGGAATCGACCGAAGCGTATGGCAAGATGAACCATATTCTCGAAAACATCGGTCGTACCGGCGGAAATCTGCCGACGTGCATGGTGTGTGCGAACGACAGCCAGGCGGTTGGTGTGTCTCGTGCGCTGCATGAACATGGCATGCGTATTCCGCAGGATGTGAGCTTGGTCGGTTTCGACGACATGCCCGCCATGGACAACATGTACCCGCCGCTGGCCACGGTTCGCCCGGATTTTGAACAGCTTGGCGTTGCCGCCATGCGTGAGACGCTGTTTTTGCTGGGGGAGGGCGATGAGAATTCGTTCGCCTCGTCGCAGCATGGCGTCGGCCTGATTCCCGCGAAGGTGATCGGCCGCACTTCTTTGGGCACCGCCAGCCGTCGCTGAATATTTCCTGCGATTTTTGTATTTCTTGTGATTCTCGTATCTCTTTTTGCCGCATGTGCTGCGATTGCCGGATTTCGTAATGCCGGTATATCAAGAAAATCGGCTGACGATCTGCCGGTAGTACGTTGACGATTGCGTGACACGTCGAACTTGTATAGTCGCCACTTTCTGTTTAGAATAGTGAGCGTTAACAGTGAGCGCTAACATTCCGTCGACAATGTGGTTGTGAGGCGCTCGGATGCAAGGAGTTTGAAACTATGGCGCAAGAGCAGGGACTTGACGATCGCATCGCGCTGACCGCCGAGAAAATCCGCGCTGGCAAGACGAGTCTGGGCATCGAATTCGGCTCCACCCGAATCAAGGCCGTGCTCATCGACGACACGTACACCACCATCGCAGCCGGCGACTACGGCTGGGCCAGCCACTTGGAAGACGGCCTGTGGAGCTATTCGCAGGAAGAAATCTGGACCGGGCTGCAGACCGCATACGCGGCGCTCGCCGAAGATGTCGAAAACGCTTACGGCGAAAAGCTCACCCGCGTGGGACGCATCGGCTTCTCCGCCATGATGCACGGCTACCTCGCCTTCGGCAAAGATGGCGAACTGCTGGTGCCGTTCCGCACCTGGCAGAACACCAACACTTCCGAAGCGCACGAGAAGCTTTCCGAACTGTTCCAGTACAACATTCCGGAACGCTGGTCCATCGCACACCTGTACCAGGCCGTGCTCAACAACGAAGAGCACATCGGCAAGGTCGATTTCTTCACCACCCTCGCCGGCTACGTGCACTGGAAGCTCACCGGCAAGAAGGTGCTCGGCGTTGGCGACGCATCCGGCATGTTCCCGATCGACCCTACCACGCACACCTACGAAACCGAATTCATTGAGAAGTTCAATGCGATTCCGGAAGTCGCAGCCCAGCCGTGGAAGCTTGCCGACCTGCTGCCGGAACCGCTGGTTGCAGGCACTCCTGCGGGCACGCTGACCGAAGAGGGCGCCAAGCTGCTCGATCCGACAGGCACGCTGCAGCCGGGAATCACATTCGCTCCGCCGGAGGGCGATGCTGGCACCGGTATGGTGGCCACCAACTCCGTACGCGTGCGCACCGGCAACGTTTCCGCCGGCACCTCCATCTTCGCCATGGTTGTACTCGAACGCAAGCTGGAACGCCTGCACCCGGAAGTGGACCTCGTCACCACTCCGGCAGGCGATCTCGCAGGCATGAGCCACGCCAACAACTTCACCTCCGACCTCAACGCATGGGTTGGTCTGTTCGGACAGTTCGCAGCTGCAATCGGCACTCCGGTCGACGCCGGCACCCTGTATGGCACGCTGTTCCGCGCGGCTATTGCAGACGACGTTGACTCCAACTGCGGCGGACTCATCAACTACCCGTTCCGCTCCGGCGAATTCCTCGCAGGACTGCCCGAAGGCCGCCCGCTGTTCGCGCGCGGTCCGGAAGCCCGCATGAGCCTCGGCAACTTCATGCGCGCCCAGCTGTTCAGCGCATTCTCCCCGGTGAAGATCGGCATGGATGTGATGACCAAGGACGAAGGCGTTGCCGTTGACTCCCTCGTCGGCCACGGTGGCATCTTCACCACCCCGAAGGTCGCCCAGAAGATTCTCGCAGCCGCATTCGATACGCCGATCAAGGTAATGTCCACCGCTGCCGAAGGCGGCGCATGGGGCATGGCCGTGCTTGCCGATTACCTGTGGCACGCCGACCAGCCGCTCGACGAATTCCTTGACGCTCGCGTGTTCGCCGATGCCGCTTCGACCACGGAAAATCCGGATGAAGGCGATGTCGCGGGATTCGAGGAATTCTTCGATCGCTTCCGCAAGGGACTGCCGATTGAGCATGTTGCAATCGAAAGCATTCCGCTGGAAACCAAGTAAATAAATATTTTAAAAACTTATTTCAATTTGAAAGGAAATGATTATGGCTACTTTGGCTGATTATGGTCCTGAGGTTCGTGCCGAGGTCAAGCAGGTGCGCGAGGTCGTGGCGACCTTGCACGAGCAGCTGATCAAGTGGAACCTGGTGGTGTGGACGGCTGGCAACGTGTCGCAGCG
>NZ_CAUEQY010000045.1 GCF_959020145.1 uncultured Bifidobacterium sp.
GTCCTCCGACCACAACCCTGAAAAAACGTTCCGACGGGCACGATGATGCGCAACACTGGGTGCACTCGGCCATCTGGCCGAGGTTGTTCGAACGAAAGGAACGCCATGAACAACGAAACGCCAATCAACGTCGATGGCTCGCCAGACCTGATGTGCAAGGCAGGACAGCTGCTGCATGCCATGCGTGAACGGGCCGGCAAAGCGGTATGCCTGCTGGACGCGCGTATGCGCACGCTGACCGTCGAACCGGAGGAAGGCGCTGCCACTGCCGAATATGCGGTGGTTTTGGTTGCCGCCACCGGATTCGCCGCCGTTTTGGTGGGCATTATGAAATCCGATGCCATCAAAACGCTGCTGACCAACATCATCAAGAAAGCGCTGAGCGTCGGGTGATTCATGCTGAGGCAATGGTGGAAACGCCATACCGATGATGCCGATGAGGGAGCGGCCACCGCGGAATTCGCGGTGGTGCTCCCCTGCGTGGCGGCGGTGGCGATTTTGGTGTTGTGCTTGGGGCGTGCGTCTGTGGTGTCTATGAATTGCCAGGATGCGGCGGCGGCCGGTGCCAGGGCTTTCGCGGTTGATGATACGGGCGGCGAATCGAAGGCGAGGACCGCGGTCATGGCGGCTGCGGGAGGTTCGGCGACGGTACGGTTCGAGCGTGGGGTGGACTTCGTCACCGTCACGGTGCAATGCCCTGTGGTGCCGGATCCGACCGGTGTGCTGCCCACTCGAGTTACCGGCAAGGCGACCCGCTACTTCTAGCGTTGCTCCGAAGCGTGCTGGTCTCTGCGCAGTGAGATGCGGGATTGTTGGTTGTGGCCTGTGCATGGAGGTCTGTGAGGTTTGGAGCTTGCGACATACGACGTGTGAAACATGTTGTGAAACGCTATTGGCAACCATTTGATGGATGCGGGTCGGAAAGGAATGGATAATGTGAAACGCCTTGTGAAACATTGGTTTGCTTGGATTCGCGGGTCCGATGAGGGTTCGGGGACCATATCCGGTGTGGCTTTGATCGCAGTGGCCGCCATCATGCTGGGCGCGGCCGCGTCGGCGGGCAATCTGCTGCTGTGCTTGCATCGCGCGCAGAATGCGGCCGACCTGGCGTCGGTAGCGGCGGCCAATGCGTTGTATTCGGGATCGTCCGATCCTTGTTCCGTGGCGGAACGCACTATATCCGGCAATAATGCGACGATCGGATCCTGCACGATAGAAGGCGAGGATGTGCTGGTCGAAGCGCAGGTCGGCACGCAAATGCCATTCGTATCGCATGTCGGCAAACAGTCACGGGCGGGGCCGATTGTCTGCGAATAAGCGTGGTGCGGAACGGTACATTGTGCGGGAAATCGCGCTTCGTAAAAAGGGATCTTTCTACGTAAAGGAACATTCGTTCCACAAAACACGGCCATTTGTATGGAAAGCCGTTCGCATGTGGCGTGTGGAGCGAATCGCGGTTATCGTACTGAAGTATGAGCGAAACGTCATGTGTGAATGCGACCGTTGCCGTTGTCGGCAATCCGACGTCGAACAAAGGCAAGGGTGCCGAGGTCGGCAAGCAGGTGGTTGAGCTGCTGCAAGAGGCCGGGCGCAAGCATGGCTTCAACGTGATCGACGTGACCGGCGAGAGCTTCGACGATTCCTTGGCGAATGCCAGGAATCGCAGGAACGAATACGACTACCTGGTGGCGGTCGGCGGCGACGGCATGATTGCGCTTGGAGCCAATGCCGTGGGCTGTTCCGGTAAACCGTTGGGCATTGTGGCGACGGGTTCCGGCAATGATTTCGCCCGCGGTCTTGAGCTGCCGGTCAATCGCGTGGAAACCGCTGTCGACGGCATCGTCGGCGCGATTGTGCGCGGCACGCATATTGACGTTGATATGGGTTTGGCCACGTCGTTGCAGGGCGGGTATGCCGTCGATTCCAGTACCGGCGATGATCTGGTCGGCGATTCGGACGTGCCATTGCGCCCGGCGGTCAACCGCTTCTACGCGGGCATGCTGTCGTGTGGTTTGGATGCGAGTATCAACGACCGTGCCAACCATTCCCGCTTGCCCAACGGTTCGGTGCGCTATTTCGTGGCAGCGATTGTGGAATTGACGCATATGAAGCGGTACGGATACCACATCAAAGCCACGTTGGCCGATGGAACGGTGGAAGAAAGAGACATTATTTCACCGTTGCTTACGGTGGCCAATTCACGGCATATTGGCGGAGGTATTGAGATCTCGCCGTATTCGCGGTTCTCTGATGGTTTGCTTGACCTGGTATGGCTCGACCACGTGCCCAATGTCGCCGAATGCGTGGATGCGGTGTCTCACGCGTATAGCGGCAAGATCCTCGGGTGCAAGGTGTTTGGGTGGAAGCGTGTGCGCGATATCGAAATCACCCGCGCGCAAGAGGGTGATGAGCCGCCGGTCTTGATGGCGGACGGTGAATATGTTGGTCGCCTGCCTGTCAAGGTCGTAGTTCAAGACCGTGCGTTGCGTGTGCTGGTGCCGCCGGCCGTGGCGGAAAGCCAAGCTGCCAACACCGAAGAGAAAGTGCTGGAAGCCATCAAGCGTGATCACCGTGATCCTGTCACCGGCAAAACCGACACCTACTACGCGAAGCGCTCGCGGTAGTGCGTGCACATGCCGGTCAAACCGCAACATTGCATATCGAAGATGGCATGTATGCAACTGATTGCGTGATCGGCAATCGTAAGCAATCGCAAATAATTTCGCGATAATAACGAAAAATCCAGTACCCGCAAGATCTTTATCTTACGAATACCGGATTTTCTGTAACTAGCGAACGCCGTAACTATCGAACACGGATTGCGATCAGGCGGCGACTTCCTGGCGGGCGATGGCCTGCTCGTAGTCGCGGGTGCCCTTGAAGACTTCCTGCAGCCACGGGTTGACGTGCTGCTTCTTCGCGCGGTACATGATGTAGCCGAGTGCGAGCACGTTGGCCACGAGCGCGATGATCGACACGGTCAGGTTCACGTTCGGATTGTTCACCGACTGCACGGCGAACTTGGACTCATCCTGGAACATGGGGAACAGCTGCGCGAACATGCACCAGATGGCGAGCGTGTTGGCGCGGTTCTGAATCCAGCCGCCCTTGTTCCAGAAGAAGTTCGCCACGGTCGGGGCGAGCAGCAGCGCGAGGCCGCAATACCAGGAGTGGGTCGGCAGGCAGTTGTAGGTGTAGCAGAAGTTCCAAATATCGTATGCGACGATGAATACCCAAGTCATGTCAGGCCACAGCATGTCCTGCTTCTTCTTTGACACGTAAATGCCGAACCAGCCGGTCATGCAGGCGATGTTGATCAGGCCGGCAACGCCGTTGAACACATTGTGCCAGCCGCCATACAGCGTCACGCCTTCGGTGGAAACCCATGTGGTGCCCCAAGCGCGAATGGCCGATTCGAAGTCGGAGGCCACGGCGATAAGAATGTTGATGGCCACGATCACGAACGGGAAGCACTTGAACCATTCGGATTTGCCGATCTTGCCCCACTTGTATTTGAGTGCCATGAAGCCGATGCAGCCTGCGGTGGCCGCATATAGCTTGGCATAGTGGAACCAGCTGGTCATATGCACGTAGGTCGGATTGCTGAGCGCCCATTCGGCACCCATCGCGGCGGCCACGTAAATGGTGATGAAGTAGATGGTCAGAATGGCCGGCACGATCAGGAACGCGATCACGCCACCGGTCTTGGTGCGACGGGCCAGCTCATTGGCGCCGATCAGGCAGCAGAATACGAGGATCCATCCGATCCACTGGTATATGGCGGTGTCGCCATAGACTTGGAACAACATCGCTCTTCCTTTCTCTCAACACGTATGCGCGCGGGGTGAGCTGCGTTTACATGTATTCGTTCAGGTGCAGCGTCTGTGCCGCGACCTGTCTGATGACGGTGTCTTCAATGTCGGGATGCAGTCTGATCAGCGAAATCAGGCCAACGATGAGCGTATAGAACGTCTCATGCTCGTTGGTGATGGGCATGCCATGCAATTTCTCGAAATCGCGCACTGTCGAATTGCAGATGTATTCCGCAATGCGATCGGCCACGCGGTCGATGAATTTGATGTACAGTCCCGCGTTGCCGTCTTCGATCATGCGTTGGCTGAACGGGCCCTCATCGGCGATGAGGGAACGGGTCAGTCGCACCACGTCATCGAGCGCTTTCGAGATGTTGCCGACTTCTCGATTGGCGTTCCACTCTTCCAATTGCGAGATGACTTCGTCGATGACGTCGTCGAGCACGGCGTCCGCAACTTGGTCTTTGTCTTGGAAATAGTGGTAGAAGAGAGATCTGGTCATGCCTACGCGACCTGCGATATCGCTGATCGTGATTTTCGAAAAGCCCTTTTCCAGGCAGATTGCGCGGGCTGCATGCACGATTTGCGCGCGGCGTGCGTCTCCGACTGTTGTTGCGGAGGCGTTGTGCTGTCCGTCCATGGCTTTCTCTCCTTCGTTCGAGTGGCGTCTCTCACCTGCGCGACACGTTGACACTCTGTCAATTTCTTGACTGCCCTCAGTCTAAACCGTAAATTGACACAATGTCAATTTCGTAGTGTCGCTGTCGTCACTCCCAGCTTAAACGTTGCCGCGGCGCTTGTCTTTGGGGACACGCGCTTCACCGTTACGGGCAGGCTGTGCGGCCGGTCTTTGAGAAAAAACGTGTCGTAATTAATCGGTAGCCTAGTGACACCACAGCGGAAGGAATTGCGATGGCACTGGCACTCTATAGAAGGTATCGTCCCGACACGTTCGACGGCGTGATCGGGCAGGATCAGGTCACGATTCCGCTGATGCGAGCGCTTGATGAGAACAAACTTACGCACGCTTACCTGTTTTCCGGTCCGCGCGGCTGCGGCAAAACCAGTTCCGCACGCATTCTCGCGCGTTGCGTCAACTGCGCGAAAGGCCCGACCTCGCACCCGTGCGGCGAATGCGAAAGCTGCAAGGACCTCGCCACAGGCGGCCCCGGTTCCATCGACGTGGTGGAAATTGACGCCGCTTCGCACAACGGTGTGGACGATGCCCGCGAACTGCGCGAACGTGCCGGATTCGCCCCCGCCCGCGACCGCTACAAGATTTTCATTCTCGACGAAGCCCACATGGTCACGCCGCAAGGCTTCAACGCGCTACTGAAAATCGTGGAGGAGCCGCCGGAGCATGTGATGTTCATCTTCGCCACCACCGAGCCAGACAAGGTGATCGGCACCATCCGTTCGCGCACCCACCATTACCCGTTCCGCCTAGTGCCGCAGGAGGTTATGGGCCCGTACCTCGAGCAGATCTGCGAAGACGAGCATATCGAAGCCGAGCCGGGCGTGCTGCGCCTTGCCATGCGTGCCGGCGGCGGTTCCGTGCGAGACACCCTTTCCGTGCTTGACCAGCTCATGGTCGGTGCGGTCGATGGCAGCATCGCATACGACTCCGCGGTTGCGTTGCTTGGCTTCACGCCTGACGCTCTGATCGGCGAGGCCGTCGACGCCGTTGCCGACAAAAATGGCGAAGCACTGTATGGCGTGATTCAGAAGGTCGTGGTCGGTGGTTTCGATCCCCGTCGATTTGTTGAGGATTTGCTTGCCCGCGTACGCGATTTGCTGGTGCTCACGTTGGGTGGAGAGCGTGCGGAAAGCGTGCTTTCCGACGATGCGGCCGCCGAGAACATGGATGATTTGCGTCGTCAGGCTTCCGCTTTGGGATTGTCTGCGCTGACGCAGATGGCTGACACGATCAATGCGACGCTTGCCAATATGACCGGTGCGATTTCGCCGCGCATGCGATTGGAATTGCTTGCCGCGCGCTTGTTGGCCGGGCGTGAGGAAGGGATGGCTGTCGTTGCGTCATCTTCCGGTGTACCTGATTTTGCCGGCGATGCCGGAACTTCCGCGGCTGCCGAATCGTCGCGTGGATCCATGGCCGGCTCCCGTCGCCGTGCGGCACGACATGCCGCAGGAAATGTGCGGGCACAGGATTCTGCGCCTGTGATCGATACCCCTTCCGCGCCTGTGCAGCCGTCCGTGGCGCCGACGAATCCTGCCGATGCCGTCGCATCCGGCGTGGCTTCCGTGCTTGCTGACGTGCAGCAGGCGATGAATGCGACGACTTCCGTCGCTTCCGCTGCGCCTGCCGCAACTTCCGTACCAGCTCCCATTCATGACGATCGCACCCCCGACCAGAAGTGGGATGCGCTGGTCGCAGCCCTTCCGGAAGACGTGCAACGTTACGTAAGCCGTGAAAAAGTGCCTCGCGTGCTACTGAGCGGCGACCGTCTGTGGATCAAATTCGACAAGGCGCTCAGCAAATACGCGTTTGCCAAAGCGGTGGCAAAGGAATCGGTGGACGGCAATACCGAAGTGGTGAAAATCGTCCGCGCCGAAGTGCATAAGGCGTTCGGACCGAGCGTCACGCTCGCGCCTGCCAAAAAGCTGGCGGACGGGTCCGAATCGGTGCCGTGGAGCAAACTCAGCCCGGAAGAGCAGAGCAAGATCAATGCGCAACTCGTGCAGGAACAGCTTAAAGCGGCCACGCTGCTGACGGCCAATCTTGGTACTGCTGCAGGTCTCGAATCCTCCGGCAAGGAGCCGGCCGGCACAAGCGCGAAGAGCGCCGAAGACGGTGGCAATGCCGGAGATTCCGGCGATGAGGAGGGCCATCGAGCTGCCGCCGGTGGATCCGAGGAAGTCGATCCATGGGCGGCCCCGACGCAGGAAGTCCATCATCCGGAACGGCCTGTTCCGGATGATGACCCTTGGGTTGCATCTGCACAGCCGATGCAACCGCAATCGGTGGTCGCAAGCGGCGTCAACGATGTGAAAACGCCGGAACAACATGCGAAACGTGTGGCTGTTCCCGATGTCAGCGATAACGTTGATCCTTGGGCGGCACCGATGCCTGTACCGCAGCAAGCGCCGGTGGACGACGATCCTTGGGGTAACCCCATGCCGATTCAGGCAGGACCGGTGGATCCCATGCCTGCTCCAACGGAACCTGAGGTGGCTCCGAAGCACGCCAATCACCAGCATCGCGCACCGCGGCAGGACGCGGCACCGCAGCAAGGCCAGCCGAATGCCGATCCGTGGAGCCAGCAGTTCTCCGCGCCGGCGCAGCCAATGCCGCAGGTCGCCGCGGAAGATGACGAATATTCCATGAGCGACGAGTCGATCGGGGCGTCAACCGCGTTAAGCGTGGACGATCTGACCCGACTGTTCGAGGTGAAAAAAGTCGAGGATTTCGGGCCGGACGATGCAAAAAACCCGCGCAACATGCAGCAGAAGAAGAATCTCGACGACTGATGGCGGTGCAGTCGCAAGCAAAAATGCGAAACCGAGCAAAATCGACGAATCAACGCAATCGTAAGCACTGCATAATCGCGAATCTTATGGAAACCAAGGAGAGGTGAACCATGGCACTGGCCTATGACGGCGCCATCCAACGACTGATCGACGCGTTCGCGCACCTGCCCGGCATCGGGCCGAAAGGCGCGCAACGCATCGCCTTCTACCTGCTCAACGCATCCGACGAGGAATCACAGGGGCTGATCGACGCCATCGCCGAAGTCAAAGAGAAAATACGATTCTGTGACATTTGCGGCAACGTGTGCGAAACCAGCCCATGCCCGGTCTGCGCCGATCCTCGTCGCGACCACAGCGTGATCTGCGTGGTCGAAGAGCCGAAAGACGTGATGAGCATCGAGCGCACGCGCGAATACCGCGGCCTGTACCACGTGCTCGGCGGCGTCATCAACCCGATGGCCAACGTGCAGCCCAGCGACCTCAACATCGCCAAACTTATCGAACGGCTCAAAGACAGCGAAGTCGCCGAAGTGATCCTCGCGCTCAACCCGAATGTGGAAGGCGAAGCGACCACCAGCTTCCTGTCGCAGCTGCTTTCGCAAACCGACATTAAAGTCACGCGATTGGCGAGCGGCCTGCCGGTCGGTGGCGACCTTGAATATGCCGACGAAATCACGCTCGGGCGTGCGCTGGCCGGGCGTCG
>NZ_CAUEQY010000046.1 GCF_959020145.1 uncultured Bifidobacterium sp.
TGTAAACCACAGACCGTTGGTTGGAGCGTGCAAGCGCTCACGAAGTTTGGTTCGCCAAGCCAGCGCAGGTTGAAGAACATACGCCCACCAAGGGCTTTCCGCTTAGCGGTCGAATGTTGCTCTGCCTGCGTGCAGGGCTTTTTTATTGCCCTGCGAGGTGTTCCGAATCTCACAGTCAACGGTTGACTAAGGAAGGAACGCCATGAAGAGGCCCGAAAAGGAAGCGGTGGTCGCTCAGCTTACGGACAAGTTCCGTAACGCCGACGCTATCTACCTGACCGAGTACCGCGGGCTTACCGTTCCGCAGATCTCTGAACTGCGCGAAAAGCTAGGCCGCGATACTTCCTACACTGTGGCTAAGAACACGCTGGTTCGCATCGCAGCCAAGGAAGCTGGCATCGAAGGTCTCGACGAGATCCTCGCCGGCCCGACCGCTGTGACCTTCGTGAAGGGTGACTTCATCGAAGCTGCGAAGACCCTGCGTGACTTCGCCAAGACCAACAAGGCACTGATCATCAAGGGCGGCTTCGCTGATGGCACCGTCTACGATGCTGAAGGCGCCAAGAAGCTGGCAGACCTCAAGTCTCGCCCGCAGCTGCTCGCCGAGTTCGCCGGCGACATCAAGGCTACGATGTCCAAGGCCGCGTACCTGTTCAACGCTCTGCCGACCAAGGCCGTGCGTACGATCGATGCGCTGCGCGAGAAGCAGGAAAAGGCTGCCTGATTTCGCTGCGGCTCGCCGCATGAATGAAGCAACCACAAAAAAGAAAAACAATTGTTTTAGGTGACGGCCACCTCTTCAATTCAGTCCGTCGCCAAGAATGAAAGGAAGCCATTATGGCTAAGTACACCAACGATGAGCTGCTCGAAGCTTTCGGTGAGATGACCCTGGTTGAGCTCTCCGAGTTCGTCAAGGCCTTCGAAGAGAAGTTCGACGTCGAGGCTGCTGCCCCGGTCGCCGCTGTTGCCGCCGCTCCGGCTGCTGGCGCTGCTGCTGAGGAAGAGAAGGACGAGTTCGACGTCATCCTCTCCGCCGTTGGCGACAAGAAGATCCAGGTCATCAAGGCCGTCCGCGCTATCACCAACCTGGGCCTGGCTGAGGCCAAGGCTCTCGTCGACGGCGCTCCGAAGGCTGTCCTGGAGAAGGCCAAGAAGGAAGACGCCGAGAAGGCCAAGTCCCAGCTCGAAGAAGCCGGCGCTACCGTCGAGCTCAAGTGATTCGCGCGGCTTGAAGCCGCATATCACAATCTTGAGTGGAAACCCCGTTCGCCACAAGGCGGCGGGGTTTTCCGCATATTACGGGATTTTCTTTCGCTGACGATCCAATAAAATCCGATTTAGGCATGAATGCTTCCATATCGTGCCATACAATGGGGGAATTAGGCGAAAGTTGTCAATTAATCGCGTCATAATCCTGAAATACGTGGCAAGGCATGACACAATGACAAGTAGTGGTATGTGTGAAAGGAAGGCCGACAACGGTGAGCGAAGATCAACGAACGGCACAGCAGTGGACCGTCAAGGTTGATGGAACCGAACTGAAGAAGCTGGGCAGCGGCGAAAGCGTGGAAATCGGCCGCAAGCCGTTACGTCCTCTGGCGGATGACGGATTCGCGCGCCTTGACATTATGGATACGAACAAATCCATGTCGAAACGGCATGCCATTGTTTCAGTCGACGCGCAGGGCAACGCTTCCGTACGTGATCTCAAGTCGACCAATGGTTCGTTTGTAGTGGCCGACAACGGCCAATTGATGCGTCTGCCCGCGGATGAGGATTTCAAACTGCCATCCACGCCAATGACCTTGCAATTCGGCGACGTACGCGTCACTTTTGAACGTGACAGCGTGAGCGCCATGCCCGAATCCGAGAGTACCACGTCAGCTCCGGTATCTAATCTGTTCTCCTATGCAGTGTCCGATGAGGCGTCGCAGGAGCCCGACGCCGCCGATATGTCGGTCGACGACATTCTCAATCTGCGTGCCGGAGAGCCGACCGCATTGTTCAACGCGCGCAACGTCGCCAATCGTGTGAATCTCATGCAACGCTCCGAACGTCAGTCTTTCGCGCCAGTTCGATCCAACGAGCCGGATTATGGGGATCTCCCATCCGTTTCGCTGGTGCAGCATAACGACGTCGTGGATAACGCGCCACGTGACCTCTTCGCCGACGCCGCAGCCGAGGCAGATGCCGTGGCGGAACAGCAGGCGGCGGAAGAAGGGGCCAAGAAGAACGCCGCCGAAAAGGAAAAGCCGGCTATGCTGCCCGAATCCCAATCGCGGACGCAAGTCATCGCAGGCAACGACGTCGAACACGACACGATTCCCGTGAGCAAACTATTCAGCGCAAGACCAAGCAAGCCGATTATCGTGGCATTGCCGGATAGCAGCGACATGCCTGAACAACAAGCGGAAAAAACGCACGAGCAGCGCAATGAAATTGCAGAACAATCCGGTACCAATCCGATTCAACCGGAAGAAGCGGCGCAACGGGCCGACGACGAGCGTTTCAGGCCGCATAACACGGAGCAGCCACAGATTGTGAGCGAGCCGACACCGGACGAAACCAGCGTATTCAAACCGGCTTTTGAACCCGGATCGGTGTTCGATCGAGTCGCCAAGGGAGAGCTTGCCAAGCAGGAACAGACCATTGAAGTCGACGGACTGACGTCGGATGATGCCAAACGCACCGACGATTTCACCGTGCAGTTCGAGATGGCACGTCATCCGGAGCTGCTGCCGTTCCTTGCCATGAACCCGTCGCTGTACGACGATTTGTACGCATGGCTGGGAGCTTTGGGCAATGCAGACATCGACGCGGCCCTGTCACATAATCCGGGGTATGCGGAATACCGCAAAGCGGTAGGGAAGTGAGTCAATACATGAGCGAAAGCAACGAGACCGTCACCGCGCTGGATCGTATTCGGGGGTGGCGTGAGAAGTACCGTCTTGGTCTATCGCCGTCGCCGCTTGAGGACGTGACGCAGCTGAGCGCCCAGCTTGACATGACGCATGCGCATCCGTCCGGCATCGCGCAGCTGTTCGCCAGCGGGCATGTGCAACTTGATTCCTTGTTCCGCGACAACGGCATGTTGCGTGCCGCCGGGCGTCGTGTGGAGCGTGTGCTCGACGATCGTGAGGCGAAAAGCCGTGTCAGCGGCGTGGGCGAACTGTCTTTGGTGGTTGGCGTGGCCATCTGGAAAGGCAACCAGATGCCGGTACTCATGTATCCGGTTGAGGTGCGCAAAGAAGGACGCAATATTGAAAACGGTACGGTGATCGCGTTCACAGGGCGCGTACGCTTGAATGCGGCTTTCGCCGCCGTGCTGCGCGAGAACAACGTCGTATTGGACGAGTCCAAGCTGTTCGACGGTTCGAATTACGAAAGCGGCACGCCGGAAACATCCGCGGTGTTCGCTGCCATCACACGCCTTGCGGCCAACGCGTTCCCTGATTTTGAGATCGAACGGCACATTATTCTCGGATGCTTTATGGATCCGGCATCGCAGATGCTGGTGGAAAGCCGGAAGATCATCGACCAGTTGGCGCAAGGTCCGACCGGCAATACCGCCTTGGACGCTTTGGCGGGAGACAAGTCCGCCGCCGAAGCGTTGGAAGGTGCCGAAATTCCGGAGTACAGTCCGTTTGATGCCGATCCTCATGGCGAGTATGAGGTCGGCGATGCGGACAATACCGTCCGATACGCCTCGCAGCTTGCCTCCGCGGGCCATTCGCTGTTTGTGGATAGTGCGATCGCCAACAATACCGCCGAGCAGGCCGCGGCGATTGCGTCGCGTTGCGTGATGAACGGACGGTCTGTGCTCTATGTGCCGTGTGTGACCGATCAGAAGCGTCGTTTTGTACAGGCCGTTGCCGCAAACGAAATGAGCGGACAGCTGCTGGATATCGCCGATGATGGTGCCAACGCTGCGATTGACCGTCAGCTGATTGCAGCCGTCGGCTTCCAATCGGGGGTTGCTTCCTCCCGTTTTGATCAGATTGCCGATGAGCTGGTTGGCGTGCGTTCGCGTTTGACCCGTTATCTGGGCGATCTTCACGGCGTGAGTCAGGAGTGGGGTGTATCCGCCTACCAGACGATTCAGAATCTCGCGCAGATTGCGGCATTGCCCACCCATCCGACCACGCATGTGCGTTTGAACAAGCAGACCGCGCATTCCATCGCGGACAAGATCGAGGATTGGGCTGCGAAACTGCAGCGTGCGGGCGAGCTTGGCGAATACACCATTACGGAGAACGACACCGCATGGTATAAGGCATCGCTGTATTCCGAAGAGGAGGCGGTGAGCGCATACCAGCGTGTGGTTGAGCTGTTGCGCAAGGTGTTGCCCGCCACCCGCGAGCAGGTGGCCAGTACGGTACAGACCTGCGGATTCCCGATTCCCACGACCGCGCAGGAGTGGAGCCGTCAGGTCATGGTGCTGAAGAACCTGCGCCGTGTGCTTGACGTATTCCAGCCGGAGATTTTCGAACGTGACATTGCATCCATGATCGAGGCGACCAAGCCGAAGGCCGAGCGCAAGGCCGAAGGTACGTCCATGGGCTTTTGGGAGCGTCGCCGCCACATCAAGGAAGCCAAGGGTTTGCTGCGCGTCGGTGCCCAAGTGGAGAACCTGCATGAGGCGTTGCTGGTGGTGTCCAAGCAGGCCGATCAGTGGCATATGTTCGTGCCTCATGGCGGCTGGCCGGTATTGCCCGCCAAGCTGGATGACATTATCGAAACGCAGGAGAATCTCAATCGGGATATGACCGCGTTGAATGCGGTACTTGCCACAACTCCGCAGGGCGGCAATCTTGAAACCGTTGATTTCAATCAGGTCGAAGAGCGTTTGAAGGCCCTGTATGACGATAAGCAGTCGCTTGATATTCTGCCTGAGCGCGCCCGTCTGGAACGTGAATTCCATTCGGTCGGCCTCGACGAGCTGGTCGAAGATCTGAACAATCGTGGCGTTGCCAACGATGCCGTTGCAGGGGAACTGCAGCTGGCATGGTGGACCACGGCGTTCGAAGACATCGTGAAATCCTCCGCGATCATTTCCAATCAGGATGGGTCGGCATTGCAGGGCGCTGCGGAGCGGTTCGCCCAGGTCGATGTGGAACATGTGCGTTCGGTCGGTCCGATGGTGGCGCAGGAATCCATGCGCCGTCTGTGCGACATGCTGTTCTCGCGTACGCAGGAGGCCAATCTGCTGCATACCACGCTTGCCGGCGCCCGTAATGTTTCGCTGAACTGCCTGCATAAGGAGCATCCGCAGATTCTCGCCGCGGCGAAGCCTATTCTCGTTGCGACTCCTGCCACGCTTGCGGCCATCACCGATCCGGCGCCATTGGCCGACGTCGTGATCATCGATGCCGCAGCGCATATTCAATCCATCGAACTGCTCAGCATCATCAGCCGAGCCAAGCAGGTGGTGGTGATCGCGCATCGCGAAACCGTCACTTCCGACGGTCTGAAGCGTCTCATCGCATTGCTGCCGAGCGTGAAAATCGCCAATCGTCCTGTTCGCCGCGCGCCGAAGCTCAACGCGTTCCTGGAATCGGAAGGCTACGGTTCCGTGCCCTTCGACGTGGCCAGGGAAGGCGCGCAGGGCGAGGTCGCCTACCATTTTGTGGCCGATGCCAATGGCGTGCCGGTCATCACGTCCGGACTGGTGGAAAGCAGCCAGCAGGAAATCGACGAGGTGGTCAGGCTGATCACCAAGCGTGCCGCCGGTTTCACGATCGTGCCTGCATCGTACATGCTTACCGTGGTGACGCTGACCCATACGTTCCGCACCCGACTGGGAGCCGAGCTTAAGGCGATCGCCAATAAGAACAAGGCCATGGGCATGTTCTTGCGTCATGTGCGCATCGTGGACATTTCCGATGTGGCCGGCGCGCATGCCACCGATGCGATTCTTGCGATGTGCTACGCGAAGACTTCTCATGGAAGGCTGCTGCAACAGTTTGGAGCGTTGGAATCCGAAGGCGGACGGGGTATGTTGCTGGATGCGTTGGCCGTGCCGGATCGTCATCTTGACATCGTGTCCGCATTCTCGTCAGCTGACATGGATGACGAGCGCCTGCACCAAGCTGGTCCGAAGATGCTGAAAACGGTGCTTCGCTGGGCGGAACAGCTCGATGACAGCGTGGTGCGCCCAGTCGTCAAGACGAACGGTTCGAACGTATTGCTCAACGATCTTGCCGACCGTATTCGTGCCCGCGGTTTGAATGTGGCCGTCGACTACGGTTTCGACAATGGTTCCAAGCTGCCGCTGGTGGTTGGCCTGAACGACAAGCCGTTCGCATTGGCCGTGCTTACCGACGATGCGCAGTTCATGGGATTGCAGTCCACCAGGGAACGCCACCGCGTGCTTTTGCAGAACATCGAATCGCTTGGCTGGTCCGTTATGACCGTGTGGAGCGTTGGCGCGTTCGTGAATCCAGACAAGGAAGTGGATCGCATCGTGGCACGCTTGAGCGACCTGTATCAGGAGGTCAAGTGAGCGTCGACGAACCCTCCATCCAAGAGTCCGCGGAATCTGACCAGCCTGCCGTGCGTGTGGTGTCCGGATACTCCGCCACCCGCCGTACGGCGCGCAAACACAAGCGTGTGGTTCGGCAGGGTACGGAACTGTTCGATGCCGATGGCGTCAAGCTTGAACCGTCCGATGTGCTTACCGAACGCCAGCGCAATGCTGACGACGACAAGCGTATTCTGGGCGAGCTGCCACCGCATTGGGGCGTGTTCTCCGAGCGGGAGCGCTGACGTTCGTTTGCTATACGGGAGGTTCTGATACGTTCAGACCTCCCGAATTTCATATATTCCGCATGATGGTGCTGCGGATTCGCTTGGGAATGCCGTTACGAACCGACGATGGCGATGATCGCGCTGTATTCTTGGGCCTGCAATACGGTTGCCGCCTCATGAGGAGGCATGGCAAACACCGCAAGCGTGTCGCCGTCCGCATTCCGTGAAGGTTTCGCGGTCAATATCGCTCCCGTGCACAGCTCACGTAACGACACCGCATCCATATCCGGTACCGTTTCCGGCGTGGCCTCGCTGAACATCGTGGCGCTGGAAAGCGTCACCGTATCGCCAATCGTCAGACTGTCGGCGGAACTCGCCAACCGAACTTCGACCGCCGTATATCCTTTGGGAACAACGGGGGAGGCGCGAGCCATGGCCGAGGTGACGATGCTGCCTTCCGCAATATCCACTTGGGCAATCAGCCCGACGGCATCATCGATATCGTGAGCAACGCTGCGCAGGGCCTCATCGTATGGAATATCTCGCAAAGCAAGCGAATCCGCGGAAATCACGCCGCCTTTGGCGATGGACTTCGCCGCAATGACGACGGATTGCGTGGAAATCGTCAATCGCACGCACTGCAGGGCCGCGAATATGGCAAGTCCGGCGCACAGCGAAGCAAGTAGACGATGCAATTGCGCGTTTCGTCGTCGTCGATGAGGCGCCGAAGACGAAACGCGGTTCGTGTGTTTGCCGTCCGTGCCTTGCAGACGTTGGCTAAGGTCATGAAAAAAGGTCACCATTCATGCATGATGACCTTACGAATAGTTGCTGCGCAAGCCGGATCGAGGGTTGTGGTCGGAAGATGCGAGTTATCCACAGGATTCGGCGTGTCGCCTTGTTTTCCAAGGTTTGCTGACCCTGGTTATTTGGCTCGTTTCCTTGCTTCGGCTGCTCGGTTACGTGTATTCGTTTTCGCTCACTTGGACTTGTCGGTGCGATAGAAACCAGATCCCTTGAATTCGATCGGCGGGGCGGAATACACCTTGCGGACCTGCTCTTCGCCGCATTCCGGGCAAACGGTGATCGGATCGTCGGTGAATGACTGCTGTTCGGTGAAATCGTAGTTGCAGTTCTTGCAACGGTAATGGTAAGTAGGCAAAGTATCCTCGCTTCAACCAGGTTCTCAAATTTCTTAACGGGACATATCCTAGTACGTTCCCTGAGACGGCTGCGTGAACGTCTTATCT
>NZ_CAUEQY010000047.1 GCF_959020145.1 uncultured Bifidobacterium sp.
ATGAACCGTTTGCGCAAGGCTGACAACCGCCTCACGCCGGAAGAGCTGGAAGCCAAGTGGCAGAACAGCTTCTCGCACAAGCTTGGCATATGGTCGCTGGAACACACTCCCAACGGCTGGCCCAAGTAGTCCTGAATTCGGAAAATCTGCCTGCACAACCCGGAAATCTGCCCTGATCAAATCTGCCCTGATTCCCGACTCGCGCAGACGGCCGGACAGTCCTGAATATGAAAAGGCGGTGCTTACACCTATAAAGGTATAAGCACCGCCTTTTCGTATGCTCTGCATGCTTTACGTGCGAAAGGTCACACGCTTACGGTGGTAAGCATGGGCTGCTCGGTGGAGTCCTTGATCTGCTTGAAGCCGAACAGGGCGATCGCCAGCGAGGTGAGCGCCAGAGCCGTCACTACAATGAAACCACCGTGTGATCCCATACGGTCGATGAACTGGCCGGCAATCGCCGAGCCGACGGAACCGCCGATTGAGTTCATCGCACCCATCCAGGCCATGCCTTCGGTGAAGCGTGTGGGCGGCACCAAGTGCAGCATCAGCTGGTTGCCGTTCACCCACGTCGGTGCCTGGCATACGCCGATGAACAGGTAGATGATCATGATCACCCACAGATGTTTGGCGAACATGAACGAGCCGATGCCTAGATCGACCACGGCAAGGCAGAAGTAGAAACGCTTCCACAGCGGAATAGTCCAATTCTTTGCGCCATACACGAGCGCGCCGATCAGCGAGCTGAACGAGAAGCAGGCGAACACGAAACCGGTGTACTGCTTCATATTCGCTTCCGTGGCGAACGCGACGATCGAAATGCTGGCGGCCGACTGGAACGCGCCCAAACCGAACCACGTCACGCATACGGCGATTAGGCCCGGCCCCCAAATCGACTCCTTGCGCCCGGCATTCACATCGGCGGCGGCCTGATCCATGGCGGCCTGCACTTCCGCAGCCGTTTTGCCTTCGGAACGTGCGCGATCGCGAGCGTACTCAATGGCCGCTTCCGCCTGCAACGCCTTGGAACGGGCGGCTTCGCGCTCACGGTATTCCTTGCGGGTCATGCCCGCTTCGCGAGCCAGCTGCGTCTGCGATTTCGGCTCGGTGGAAAGTTCGGTGAGGAACATGAGCGCACCGACCACCACACACACGCCAGTGAATGAGAATGCCAACAGCCCGGAAATCACGGCCAGTGTGGAGGCGAGCGGATTGCCGATCACCCACATGCATTCGTCGAACACGCCGGAAAGCGAAAGCGCGCGGTTGGTTTTCTCCGTGTCACCTTTAAGCAGCGTGGTCCAACGCTGACGGCTCATCGCGCCCCACGGCGGAATCGCCGCCATGAACGGTACGATACAGAACAGAATCCACGACGGTACTCGGGCGGTGATGCAGGAAACCAGTGCGGTCGCCGCAATCATCCACACGATGATTGTCGGAATCGACACCTGACGCTGGCCGAACTTGTCAACCAGCTTGCCGAGCACCGGGCTCGCAACGGCCAGCGCGATCGCCTGCACGGCCGTCAGCGCGCCTGCCAGCGAATAATTGCCGTAATAATGCTGCACGGAAATCGTAATCGTCATGCCGACCATCGGGAACGGCATGCATGCGATCACTGAACCGACCGAAAATCGGGCGGTGTGCGGTATTCGAAGAAGCTCCGCGTACCCTCCGAAAAGATGTTGGCCGATGCTTTTGGCGCCGGCGAGGACTGAATTGGTCATGTTTTGCCGCTCCTTTCTGCTCACGGTTGGTGCTTGCGTCCGCTGCGTTGCGTTGCCGCGGACCGCTTGATATACCCTTGTTCTGTCTTGATTGTTTTCTCTCCAGCCCCAGTCTCTCACTTCAACCTTGCTTGAACGTCAATCGATTGACGTTCAAGCGTGTTGCATAGGGGGTGGAGACTGGTTGTGTGCCATTTTCTTGAACTAGACAACTTTATGCGGAGGTACTGTCGCAACACGCGGTGCATTGAGGTTGGCAGACATAATTCGATTGGCTATTTTGTAAGTACTCACCACACGTTCACTTGGTGGACGAAAAGATGTCCGGCGGGCGAAAGACGGTTGTTGCAAAATGGTTGCGCAACGCTTCCAAAGCTTGCGATTGCAGGATTTTCGTTCCATCGGTCAACGTCAGCAGTCCGGCAGCATCTTGCGGAAAGGCGGTAGGGATGCCCGCAACAACCATCCATTTCGTACGTCACGGCAAAGTCGAAAATCCAGGGCATTTGCTCTACGAACGACTGCCCGGATTCCACCTGTCGGAAGTGGGTGTGCGCATGGCGCAGGCGACCGCGCACTACATTGCCGTCAATCCACGACTCAACACAGTTTCCGCCATCTACTCGTCGCCGCTGGAACGCACGCGCGAAACGGCCGGCGAAATCCTCACCGCACTCAACGAAGTGCGTGAAACCCGTGGCGAGGAGCCGCTGGAACTCACCACCGACGAGCGCATCATCGAAGCGCGCAACGAATTCCGCGGCACGCGCATCGGCTACGGCGAAGGCGCACTCTGGAAAAACGGCAACTGGAAGCTGGTACGCAACCTGTGGAAGCCAAGCTGGGGTGAAAGCTACCAGTCGATCGCGCATCGTGTGCAAGCGTTCGCCCTCGAAAAAGTGGGGGAGCATCCCGGCGAGCAAATCATCGTAGTCAGCCATGAATCGCCCATCTGGAGCTACAGGCACATGCTGGAAACCGGGCACCCGGAACATAATATGCTGCTACGCCATACGGCACTCGCCTCCATCACTTCCATTACGTACGATTGCGATACACGCAAAGTATTGTCGATCGCTTACGTCGATCCCGCGGCCGACGTGAAATAGTGCATAATGCGGCATGGAATCGCCGGATTGGAAACTTTTGACCGAGACACGCGACAATGAGTGCGGCGGTTGTTGAAAGAACGGGGATTCCATGCAATCATGGAAGGGCTGGATGCTGTTGGGTCCAGTGAGGAAAACAAAATGTCGAAGCTGCAAAGGGGCACGCATGGCTTTCACTATCAACAACGGAGCGCTTTATCAATTATTCGATAGGCCTCATATGAAAATTGCCATCGAAAGCTGTGTTGGAGTGGTGGAATTATGGCCGCTGCAAACCGTTCAGGAGATGGAGAATGACGCAAAGTACACGGAAGATCTGCAAGTAAGATTCTCCTGCACCATGGCAAGGGCAATGCTGCGATTGTCCCACGGGATTAACCCGTCCGTGGCGGAAGCCGTGTACGAGGGAATGGACGAGATTCCGGGTTGCGATCCGGAAATTGTGCAAGCGCTCACGCGGGCCAATCAGGCATACGATGTGATGCGCAATTATTCCGAAACCAACAATGCCGACCTGTTCTTCGAAGCGGCCGACATTCTGGGCATCTTCATCGACGCCCATGTCGAGACGGAAGTCCGCAATATACTGCAAAAGATCGTGGAGTACATTCGGCAGAGCGTCAGCCTGGGCTTCGACGGCGGAGCGCTGGAAGATGTCAACTACTGCTACGCTTTCACCACGACCCCAAGGACGCTCACCGGGCGATTCCTCGCGGCGCTCGCGGTGGGTGACGGTCTGATGAATCTCATGTGCGAAGGCATTGACGATGTGGACGAACAGACCGTGCGCGTGCTGCCGGTGATGCTGTACATCAACGAGTTGTGCGAGCAGATGGCTGTTCCGCCGATCTATGTCGGCGACGTGACCTTGTCTCGAATGGTTGCGCTGCGTAATGCTGTGCGTGAGGCGGGCAGGGCAACGCCACTCGAGGAGAATTCCTTCTGCGACAACACATTCACCATAACCGCGGACAATGTCATTCCGTGCGCGGGCATGGAGTGGGATCATCATGCGGAGTGCCTGCGTTGGGATCCGAAGAGGGCCGAGCAGGAAGCCAAAGATGAGGATGAACGTAAGAGCAAGGAAGCGCTCGCTGAAAAGTTCAATTTGATGACGGACGCTATGAAAAGTATGAGCTACATGGATGATTCCGATGATTCGGGTGATTCAGGCGAAGGTGCGGATGCTGCGTGACGTGGGCAATCCGAGATAATCCGAATTAGTGGGAATTATCGATATAGGAATAAGAAAATCCCGGCACTTGCGATTGCGGTGCCGGGATTTTCTTTATGTAGTACTGATTATTGCAAGTTCGGTTCTTAAGTTCAGTGCTGAACCTGCATATTTCGTCAATGCTGTATGTTGCCGTACACGGTAGGATCGTCGGAATCGTCGGAATTGTCGGATCCGTACGGGGTCTGGCCCTGCGAATCGTTGCCGAACGTGGGGCGATCGAACTGCGTCTGGTCAAGCTGGGTGGACTGTTCCGGAACCGTAGGCAGCGGAGGCATGCTCGGCATGGAAGGGGCTTCGGGTGCCGGGGCTGCATGCGGAGTTGCCGGGGCGGCCGGAGTGTACTGGGCGGCTGGAGCGGCTGGCATCGCAGGTGCTGCGTACTGATCGGTCGGAGTTCCGTAAGGAGCGCCATACGGGTTGCCGTACGGAGTGTTGGTGGCTGCCGGGGCTGGGGTCGGAGCGCCATACGGGTCTGCGGTGGGCATTGCCGGAGTCGGCGCAGGCATTGCAGGTGCCGGAGCGGCTGCCGTATACGGATCAGCGGTTGGCGTCGGAACAGCCGCTGCGTACGGGTCGGCGACCGGTGCCGGAGTGCCGTTCGGGGCGTATTGTGCGGTTGCGGTCGGTGGCATGCCCGGGGCTGGGGCGTAGCCGTTGCCGGCTGCCGGATCGTCGAAGCGTGCGCCGGCTGGATCGGTCTTCTTGGCCATGAGCACAATGAGCACGATCGACGTGGCCAGGCATGCGATGAAACCGATGATCAACAGGAGTATGCCGGCTGCGCCAGTCGAGCTCGATCCGCCACCGATTACGGAAATGGCGCCAAGTCCCGTCATGACGAGGCCGACGCTCAGCAGAACGCCACCGATGAAGTCAATCGCGTAGAGGATGACCAGCGTGGTGCCGGCCTTGTTGGTGTCGTGCAGGCGGCGAACGGAAAGCGCAAGGGATGGAACAATCGTTGCCAGTGCCCAAATGGTGTTGACGAAGCTTCGCATTCCATTGGCTGTATTGCTGTCGATGATGGCGCCCAACACCGCGAAGATGACGGCAAACGCGATCTGGATGATGAATGTGCACAGAACCCACCACCAGAATTCGCCGCGGGAGGCGCGGCCCTTGAACGTGGCGTACTTTTTCCAGAAGCGGATGAACGCCTCGCCGATGGTGCAGTTGTAGGCCGGCTGGTCGAGCGGAGCGGTCAGTGCGAAGAAGCTGCCGGACCCCTGTGGCTGAGGTTGCGGTGCGCCGTATTGCGGCTGCTGCTGGTTGTATCCGGCCGCATTGCCGTATTGCGGTGCGCTGTATTGAGGCGCGCCATACTGGGGTGCCTGCTGGCCGTAGTCGGGTGCGCCGTATTGCGGTGCCTGCTGGCCGTAATCATTCTGACCGTAGGAGCCGTAACCGCCATATTGCTGGGCCTGCTGCGGGTTCTGCGGATTATATTGGTTGGGGTCCGTCATTAGATTACCCTTTCGGAAAGTGAATCGACATCAAAAAAGTGAAGTCGATTAACACAGTACTCTTGCATCGCCAAAAATACCGAAAAATATTGCAGTGTGGGACAATCCCGACGGACCCCGCAAAAATCCCCTTTGACTTGGGGCATCTTCTGACGCGTTGGGGAAGTCCGTCGATGGCGCGGCTCATGCCCAGCATGGTGTTGTAAGGATTGGTGGCTGCGATCATCGGGTCAATTAGCTGCAGGATGTTCATGACCGCGAAAAGCGAGTTGGTGCGTGGGACTGGATGGCACGTCCGGTTTGCGGGGCACAATGGAGCTTATGACTGAAGCTGAAAACACCAAACCAGAACTTCCTGAGCATGTTCGCGTGCGTTTCTGCCCGTCCCCGACCGGCATTCCGCACGTCGGCATGGTCCGCACCGCACTGTTCAACTGGGCTGAGGCCCGCCATACCAAGGGCACGTTCGTGTTCCGTATTGAAGATACGGACGCCCAGCGCGACTCCGAGGAAAGCTACAACCAGATCATCGAAGCCCTGAATTGGCTGGGCATCGACTGGGACGAGGGCATCAACGTGGGTGGCCCCGACGGCCCGTACCGCCAGTCCGAGCGTGGCGACATCTACAAGGATGTCGCAGCCAAGCTGCTTGAAGCCGGCTATGCATACGAATCCTTCTCCACTCCGGAAGAAATCGAAGCCCGCAACGTGGCCGCCGGCCGCCTGAAGGCTTTCGGTTACGACGGCTACGACCGTGATCTCACCGAAGAGCAGAAGGCCGCCTTCCGTGCCGAAGGCCGCAAGCCCGCCCTGCGTATCCGCATGCCCGATGAGGATGTCGCGTTCGACGATCTGATCCGTGGCCGCATCGAGTTCAAGGCTGGTTCCGTGCCGGATTACGTGATCGTGCGCCCGAACGGCGATCCGCTGTACACGTTGACCAACCCGGTCGACGACGCCATGATGAACATCAACGTGGTGCTGCGCGGCGAGGACCTGCTGAGCTCCACCCCGCGTCAGATCGTGCTCTACCGTTACCTGATCGAGCTGGGCGTGGCCAAGGAAATGCCGCTGTTCGGCCACATGCCGTACGTGATGGGCCAGGGCAACAAGAAGCTTTCCAAGCGTGACCCGGAATCCAATCTGTTCCTGCATCGCGACAACGGTTTCATTCGCGAAGGCCTGCTGAACTACCTGGCGCTGCTGGGTTGGTCCATCGCCGCCGACCGCGACGTGTTCTCCATGGAAGAAATGATCGAAAAGTTCGACGTGCGTGACGTCAAGGCCAATCCGGCCCGTTTCGACCTCGACAAGGCCATTTCCATCAACGCCGAGCACATCCGTATGCTTGAGCCGCAGGACTTCCTGAACCGTGCCGTGCCGTACCTGAACCGCGATGGCGTGGTCTCCGCCGATTCCTGGGATGCGCTGACCGATCGCGAGCGTGAGGTGCTGTCCGCTTCCGTGGAGCTCGTGCAGCCGCGCGTGCGCCTGCTGGGCGAGGTCGCCGGCATGGTGGGCTCGCTGCTCTCCACCGAGGGCTACATCGAGCCTGATGATGACGCCAAGAAGCAGTTGAAGGATTCCGCTCCGGCAGTGCTCGACGCCGCCATTGCGGCGCTTTCCGACGTTGCTGAAGATGATTGGAAGACCGACTTCCTGCATGAGACACTGAACAAGTCGCTGATCGAAGATGGCGGTTACAAGCCGCGTCTGGCGTTCGGTCCGGTGCGTGTGGCCATGAGCGGCCGTCGCGTGTCTCCGCCGCTGTTCGAATCCATGGAGATCGTTGGCAAGGAGATCACCGTCGCACGCTTGCAGGGCTTGCGCGAGCACCTGTGATGCGCTGATGGTGTGATTTTGCCGATCGCATGACTGTCGACCCGCTGGAATGTTCCGTTCCAGCGGGTTTGTTGTTCTGGGATGCTGTTTAAGAATGGCGGAAAATGGCGCGACACGCCGTGACTTGCGCACTCCTACGGATTCGCGTATATTTATCACTCGTTGCGGTTCGCGGCTCAGCTGAGAATCACAGCAATAACTCAAGCCCCCGTCGTCTAGCGGTCTAGGACTACGCCCTCTCACGGCGCCAACACCGGTTCAAATCC
>NZ_CAUEQY010000048.1 GCF_959020145.1 uncultured Bifidobacterium sp.
ACACCCGCGTCCAAACCGGCATGAATCGTACGAATCGCGGTATCGCGATCCGGGCGTCCCTCAATCGCCAAAGCCATCGTTCCCATACCAAGCCGAGGAATCGTAAATCCTGCCAATTCACCGTTCATCATCATCTTCCCCTTCCTTGCAAGCACGCTGCCGATTCACACATGTTCACATCAAGACTAACCCAACGTGAACCGGCGCAAGCTTGTCGGGCGCGTGCGCGAAGATAAAAACACAACCGAACGGGAGCCGAAAGGCTGAGAGGGAGCTCATAGAGCTTCGACCGAGGACTTGATGCGGGTAATGCCGCCGTAAGGAGACGGGTTGTTCGCGCCGCGAGGCGCATCTCATTTCCGTTCGCGATAACCGAATATCGCGTGATTAGGGTCACGGAGGGGCGCACCACCTCATAGGGTACGGTTCCTTCGGCGACCCTTTTTTCGTACCAACCTTGAGTGCCCGATTCTGCAGAAACGGACGCACAAGCGGCTCGAACAAGCGTCTACGTGTCCGATTCACCAGAAACGGACATTCGTGGACTGAAATAGATGCCGTGCGTGTCCGATTCTGCAGAATCGGACATTTAAAGACCAACAATGAACCTCCGGATGTCCGATTCACCAGAAACGGACATTTGGAGTGCAGGAAGCATGTGTCACGACAGACACAGAAGGGAACCGCAATGATCATCAACGGTAAGGAAGAGAACATCGCCACGCCGATCACCGTGGCCGAACTGATCGAAAGCAAGGGCCTGCGCGCCGACCGCGTGGCTGTCGAGCTCAATGGTGAGATCGTGCCTCGCACCCAGCGTGCGCAGACGCAGCTCAAGGGCACCGATACGTTGGAAATCGTCACGTTCGTGCAGGGCGGCTGAACCACTTTCAAAATTTCTTGCGATTACGACCGGCACAATGCACGCGTAACAATCGCAAGAACATACAAAACACAACCAACCCGGCAAAAACAACGCACGAACGGAAAACGAGAATACGAGAACAACCATGACTTTTGAACCATCCGCATCGCAGGCGCAGATCGACGCCCGCCAGCACGCTTTCGACAACCAGCCCGACCCGACCACGCTCGTCAGCCGCGAAGAAATCCGTGCGGCCCTGCTCGACCGTCATACCGCAGCCACGCAAGACAAGCTCGACGCGGCGCACGTGGCCATTTGCGGCTGCGGCGGCCTCGGATCGACGATTGCGGTGGCGTTGACCCGCATTGGCGTCGGCCACCTGCATTTGATTGATTTTGATCGCGTGGATATGACGAATCTGAATCGTCAGCAGTATTTTTTGAAGGATCTTGGGCAGTACAAGACGGAAGCATTGCGCAGTAACTTGCGTCAGATCAATCCTTTTATCGATATCACCATCGATACCGTGAAAGTGACCGACGAGAACGTGCCGACGCTGTTCGACAATGAGGATATTATTTGCGAAGCGTTCGACGTGCCGGAAAACAAGACGATGCTGGTGAATGCCGTGCTTGAGAATCTGCCGGACAAGAAGCTGGTGAGCGCTTCTGGAATGGCGGGATTCCGCAGTTCCAATTTGGTGAATACTCGTCGCGTTTCGAAGAATTTCTACTTCTGCGGCGATGGCGAAACCGCTCCGGTGCCGGGCGCTGGTCTGATGGCACCGCGCGTGGGTGTGGTCGCCTGCCATGAAGCCAATATGATCACTCGCTTGATTCTCGGCGAAGAAGACGCCTGACAGCGAAACGCAAACACAAACGCAATTGCAATCGCAAATCGCAACGAATGACACAACACTAATCGCATAGTAAGGATTAACCATGAGCACCGAAAACACGATCACCACCGCGGAAAAAGACTTCGCGGCGGCACCGAACGCCACGCTCGACGAGCTGGTCGGCACCACCACGAACACCGCACTGCTGCCGGAACCGGATGCGCACGCGTATGACGAAATCGCCACCAGCGACGCCGATCCGTTGATCCTCGGCGGACACAAGTTCACGAGCCGCTTCATTCTCGGTTCCGGCCGCTACGATCTGAACCTCATCAAGGCGACCATTGAGAACGCGGGCACGCAGATCGTCACCATGGCGTTGCGTCGCTGCCGTACCACCGAAAACAATCTGCTCGATTACATTCCGAAAGGCATCACCATGCTGCCGAACACGTCCGGCGCACGCAATGCCGAGGAAGCGGTGCGTATTGCACGTCTCGCCCGCGAAGTGTGCCAGACGGACTTCGTGAAGGTGGAGATCGAACATGAGGCGAAGTATCTGCTGCCCGACAATGAGGAAACCATCAAAGCCACGAAACAGCTGGCAAAAGAAGGCTTCGTGGTCATGCCGTACATGTTCCCCGATCCGATTGCGGCGAAGCGTCTTGAAGACGCGGGTGCGGCTTGCGTAATGCCGCTCGGCGCGATGATCGGCTCGAATAAGGGTCTGCGTGCACGCGATTTCATTGAAGTGATCATCAAGAACTCTAATGTTCCGGTGATCATCGACGCTGGTATTGGCCGTCCGAGCCAGGCTGCGGAAGCCATGGAAATGGGCGCGGACGCGGTGATGGCATACACGGCCATCGCTTCCGCCGGCAATATTCCGCTGATGGCACGCGCGTTCAAGAAGGCGATCGAAGCGGGTCGTGAAGCGTATTTGTCTGGCTTGGGCAAGGTTACGGAAGATCATGCCGTGCCGTCCAGCCCGACGAACGAGGCCGACTACATCGGCTGATTTGCGCTGGATCCCGTAATGGGGATTCGCACAAAGACCATGCTGAAAGGGGCGTTTGCCGAACGTACGTGATGCACTCACGTTCGGCAAACGCCCCTTACTTGTATCCTGCGTTACCTGCAAACGTTACTGCTGCAAGGCTTCCTTAAGATCGCGATTCTGGAATCGTTCGTGTAGCAGGCAATATCCGCCAAACGCAACCAGCCAAATCAGACCGGCAATCGCAGAACCAATCGTGTCCGTCGACAGGAACAACGTGACATACACGAGCACAAAGAACGTGATCGCAATCCAATCAAACACCTGCCAAGCGGGCATGACGAAACCGTCCGGTAGAAAATCGCTGCTCTGACGATACCTGTGGTGGGCGAGCATCGTCAGCACGTAAATGAAAATCACCACAGCGCTGGCGGCCGAAGCGAATAGCACGAACGCGCCGGAAATACCCGGAATCGCGTTGATGATCGGGGAGAACAGAATCATGCAACCCGAAGCGACGATCGCCTTCGCAGGCACCTTGTGGTCGGAAACCTCAGCCAAACGCGCCATCGCAGGCGACTCGGAATCCGAAGCAAGCTGATACAAGTGACGACCGGCCGAATAAATCAGCGAATTCAACGCCGACGCGGCAGCCGTAATCACCACGAAGAACACCAGGGCGGCGGCCCAATCAAGACCCGCATATTTGAACACCATGATGAACGGCGAACCGAACGAGCCATCGGAATTCTCGTGAAAGTTACGCCAGGGCACAATAGCCATGATCGCGATCAGCGCGCCCACGTAGAAGATCAGAATACGCATGATCAGCTCGTTCACCGCCTTCGGCAGCACCTCGCGCGGATTCTGCGTTTCCGACACCGTGACACCCACGAATTCGATGAGCTGGTAGGCGAAAAACACCATTTGGAAGCTCATGAAGAAGTTCATCCAACCGTTCGGCGCGAGCTGGAAGCCGTCGGTGATATTCGTAAGGCTCACCGTGGCACCCGACACCGTGCCGTCCACGCCTTCGATGTGCGTGGCGGGGTAGCTGAAGCCGATGATCAGCATCACGATGGCGGTGACGATCAGACCGACGATCAGCGTGATCTTGATCATGGAGAACCAGAATTCCGCCTCGCCGAACACTTTCACCGCAATCAGATTGATGCCGGTGAGCGCTACGAGGAAGCACAGTTCGATCAACCACTTCCACGAGTTCAGGTCTATGCCGAATGTGCCGAAGAACGTTACGAAATATGTGCTTACGGCGGTGATTTCGGTCATGCCGGTCAGAATGAGCACGATCCAATACGTCCAGCCGGCGAACTTGCCCCACCCGCGGCCGAGATAGCGCGTGATGAAGTTGATGAACGTGTGCTGGCTAGGATCGCTGTACATCATTTCGCCGATGGCACGCATCAGCAGGAACATAATCAGGCCAACGCCGATATACACGAAAATGATGCTCGGGCCGGTCAGTGCGATCGACTTGCCGGAGCCTAGGAACAGGCCGGTGCCGATGGTGCCGCCGATGGCGATGAACTGGACATGGCGGTTTTTCAGGCCTCGCTCCATTTCATTGCTTTGGTCGAGGCTTTCGACGGATTTGATGTGCGCGGCGCTTGAGCCCGCGGAATTGGTGTTCTCGGAAGTCATAATGTTCACTACCCTACCCCGCGAACCGCACATTGCGCCCGCCGAAGCTTTGTTTTTGGGCACGTACGCAGATTTTGCGGCACTGGCGCATCCCGTTTGTGGTCAACCGTGCCCAGCCGACCACCTTATTCCCGTATTTTCGCCTCGCCATACCCCCTGCCGCCCTATCTCGCCTATATATGGCAGATTCACGAGGTTGACCGCTACTTTCTCGCTTACATATGGCACTTGCTCACGGCAAAACACCACTTAAGGGGGGGGTACGTTTTGGGCGTATTTCCGCAGGCTGACTGCCATATATAAGCGAAATGGCTCATGACGCATGAGCAAATCTGCCATATAAGTGAGATACGCCCAACTGTCCGACACAAATCGCGCCTCGCTTGTCTGATTCTGCAGAAACGGACATCCACAGCACACTTTCAGTACTCCAGTTGTCCGATTCTGGAGAAACGGACATCCGCAACGCACGTTCGCCGCATTACTTGTCCGATTCACCAGAAACGGACAACTGAGACCCGTTTTTGCCTGTGTACTTGTCCGATTCTGCAGAATCAGACACTTACGCGGCATAACGATGGTCTGGGTCAGGCGGTGGCGGCGATTTGCCCGCGCAGTTCGGCGTTCGCGCGCTCCAGTTCGTCGATACGGCGTGCCTGCTGTTTGATGATGATGCTCGCGGTTCCCACGTCGATACCGTCGTCGCCTTGCGCTTTGACGGGAATATGTTCCATCGTCCTGTTGGTGATGCTATCGAGGTTGCGCCTCATCACGAACGCATGCTCATACCGGTTGACGAGTTGCGCGATGATCTCGCTGTCGCTCATGTTGCCGCTGCCGGTCACGGATTTGATGGCCGACGTTTTCCAACGATCCACACACCGTTCGATGCGCTTGTATCCGATGAGATCCGGCGGAAGTCCCGCTTCCCGGAAGATTTTGGTTGGCGATTCGCCTGTCAAGTAGCGGATGGTGCACACTTGCTTGAACGAATCGGCGTAGGTGATGCGATTGCGCGTTACGTTGGCGACCGCTGGCAGTCCGCGCAATAGTTGGATTTCCTCGTCGCTGAATGCTCCCCCGCCTCGTGCCATGACACCCGCCTTTCCACTGTTTTCATGGATGTGCTTGCGATTGTAGGGTGCCATTGTCGTGAGATGCCCCCACCTGCAACCCCTGCATGATTGCTTTGTTTGACGCATGTTTTGATGCCTGTTTTGCCACTTGCGGATGTTTTTCATGCCGGATTTCGCCGTTTGATACCGGATTTCACCCGCTTCGATCCCGTATTGCCCCGTGCAAAACCTTCACCCCTAAAAAGTATGGAAAGGCACGAAAAGACACGAAAAGCGGGCATCCACGGATGGTTTCCGCGAATGCCCGCTTATTTCGTTTTTTTCGCTTATTGTTTCAGCGATTGAGCGCGTATCAGCGCACGCGCTGGCGCGACTTGAGTGCGACGGTAACGCCGGCACCTGCCACGAGCAGCGCCACCACGGTGAAGAGGGTCGTGCCCGCAGCACCGGTGAGCGGCAGCTGGGTGACGTTCTTCACGTTCTTGACCTGGTATTTATCGGAAGACTCCTTCGGAGCCAGGCCCCACACATCCGTACCCTTGAACTTGACCTCACCATTCTCAATGATGACATTGAACTTGGCCTTGAGGCTCTGCTGGAAGCCATTCGGAACCGTGGTTTCGTTGACTTCGTAGGTGCCATCTGCAAGACCCTTGAAGGTCACTGTGCCGGTCTTGTCAGAGGTGGCGGTGAACGAACCATCCACACCCGGAACGCGGATCGTGAACGTAGCACCGGCCAGCGGATTGCCTTGAGCGTCGGTCTTGGTAAAGGAGAACCCGCTATTGGTGATGGTAGTGCTGTCAGTAGCTTCAGCACCATTGTCGGAGAGCACGACCGCGTTAGTCACGGCCTTGCTGCCAGAGGCTCCCGCTTCAGTAACCTTGGCAGCATAGGTCACAGTAATGAGTGCACCTGCGGTCTGCTTCTGGATGGAACTGATGGTGACGGTGAAGGTGCCATTCTTGTTTTGGGCCACGGTGTAATCCGTACCCTTGTTCAGGCTCTTATCGCCGACCGTCACCTTAAGGGAATCGAAATCCACAGTCTGGCCCGCAGACGGGGTATCCGTGTAGGTGTAGCCGTAATCGCTGTAGTACTGCGTGTTCTGCGGCACCTTGCTCGTAATGGTGTATGTCACTTTCTGGCCAACGGAAGCGGTGATGACGTCCTCTCCATTCACCTTCTTGGTCACGGCAGTGGTCTGGTTCTTAATGGCCACAGTTGCCTCAGTGAGCGGATTCAGCACGCCATCCTTAACGTTACCGGAGCCAACGAGGATTGCGATAGACGGAGTGGCAGCTCCATTGGTGCCAACCGAGTAATCCGCGTCCACAAACAGGTACAGGCCTGCAGGGAGCGTCACAGTAGCGGAAGTGCCATTAGCGGCAGCACCCAAATCAACCTCTTCTGCGGTACCAAGCTTGTCAGTCGTGGTCTTCAGCGATTCCACAAACTTACGGGAAGCGCTATTATTCCATGCACCATCTGCAGAATTGTCCACAGACAGCACGCCTTCGGCGAGCGCCCAAGCCATCAGATCGCCG
>NZ_CAUEQY010000049.1 GCF_959020145.1 uncultured Bifidobacterium sp.
CCAACAATTGGTGTGGAACGCCATGTATGCGAAGCTCAAAGGTTCAGGCGAATCCCAGGCCGCCTATGCGGAAAAGCTGGAAGACGACGATGCGGTCATGAAAGCCGTGAGCTGCGCGCACATGGCGGAAAGCTTCAAATTCGACCTGATGGGCGCGGTGGTCGCGCTGATAGTGGCGCTCGCGGGCGGGCTCGCGCTCGTGGTGTTGTTCACGCTCGCCAACACCAACGTGTCAGAACGTGAACGCGAGATGGCCACGCTCAAGGTGCTCGGATTCTTCGACAAAGAGGTTCACCACTATGTGAACCGTGAAATGATGGTGCTCACCATGATGGGCGTGGTGCTGGGCTTGCCGCTCGGACGTTTCGTCGGCGGATTGCTGACGGCCGCGTTGAACATGCCCGCACTGTATTTCGAAGTGGAATGCAAGCCGTTGAGCTATGTGATTGCGGCCGGCGCGACCATGGCTTTCGCGCTGCTCGTGCAGTTGTTCGTGAATCCGGTGTTGGATCGTATCGACCCGATTAGTTCGCTCAAATCCGTCGAATAGGCGCATGTCTGAATGTCCGATTCTCCAGAATCGGACATTCAGACGGGTAAAAGTGCGTTACGGTTGTCCGTTTCTCCAGAATCGGACACTTAGAGTGCCGGAAAGGCTCGGATTCGCGTTTCAGTTCTTCGGATAACGGTAGTTGTGTGGCAGTTGCGTGGTGAGCTGCGGGTCCAGGCCGAGTTCCTTCAACTGCCGGTCGATTTCGCGGCGCGCACGTTTCACAAGTTCGGCTCGATATTCATCGTCATGTCCGGCATTGCTATGTGCCGCATCGCCATGTCCCATCGTTCCCATCTTCTCCAGTGCGTCCAATGTTTCCGCCATACGCTTGAGCCGGTCCTGATGGTGCAGCAGCGCACGCACCTGCGCATGTTCGTGCACGATCGTCCGCCAATCGGATGGTGTGTGTGCAATCTCCCGAACCGCGGTGACCGGATGTACGTCGGCCACCTGATATGTGATCGAGCCAAGCAGCGGCATTAGGAACACCGTAATCGCGCCGGCTGCGACCAGTGTTGACGCGGTGTCGCCTTGCATGGTGCCGACCTTCACCGCCAGTGACGTGACGGCGACGATGATCGGCAGCGCGGTCGTGCAATACAGCGCTACGGTGACGCGATGATGCGATGACAGCGGATTCTCGCGTTTGTCGAGCGATAGCGCAACATATACGGGCACCGCGCGAATCAGCATGAGCATTACGATGAACGCGACGAGCAGCGCGGGTCGGCCTGCCACGGCGCGCACGTTGATCGCGGCTCCTGACACCACGAAAAACACAGGAATAAGGAATCCGTAGCCGACGCCTTCCAGCTTCATTTCCAGCGACTTGCTGCCGTCGGGGATGATGTAACGCAGGATGAAGCCTGCGGCGAACGCGCCGAGCACCGCGTCAAGTTCGAACAGTGCGGAAATGGTGACAAGGAAGATGAGCAGGAATGTGGTCAGTCGCATGAGCGTTTGCGATGACGTGTTCGCGTTTTCCGTAAGGAAACGGTACAGGCGATGGCCGGTTTTCAGTGCTTTCGTAGGTAGCATCGCGCACAGTAGGCAGATGGCGAGGAACGCGCCGAGCACGAGCATGGTCTGCCAGCCGGTTCGGGTGGATAGCAGGATGGCCATGGCGAGGATTGGGCCGAGTTCGCCCCACGTTCCGTACGAGATGATGGCGTCGCCGATGGGGGTGCCTTCGAGGTTGCGTTCCTTGAGAATCGGCATGAGTGTGCCGAGAGCGGTGGTGGTAAGTGCTATTACCGTGGCGATGCCGTTGATGCCTTGCTTTGCGAAGAATGGAAGCAGGGTCACGACGAGTCCGGCGAGCCCCAAGGTGATGATCCATGTGACAAGGCCGACTTTGCCTTGATGTCCGGCGAGTCGTTTCGGGTCGATTTCATAGCCGGCGAGCAGGAATAGGAACGCCATGCCGAGCTCGCTCAAGAGTTTCACGGCGTCGTTCACCTCGATTACGCCCAGTCCGTACGGACCGAGTGCGGCTCCGGTGACGAGCAGCAGCACAGTTTGTGGAATGAACCTTCCTGGAATCAGCTGCGCCACAATCGGGCTGACGGCCGCCACCGCCATGATGATAGTCAATGAAACGAGCTCTTGCGTCATGTTTCTAGCCTAGTGAGTCTGCATGACGGTGTTCAAGGACGTGATGCCCCATGATGAGCCAAAGGGCACTCTGGGGCAAGGTTAAGTTTTTGTAAATTTTATGGGGGGGGGGGGTAATTCTATGAGCGTTACTATCTGTGCAAAATGGCGGAACTGTTTTGTTTTGAAGATGGAACTCCTTCTTTTCATTGGGGGGAAGGGTGGGCTTTATTCGAGGGTTTTAACGAGGGTGCCAATGGGAAAGCTCCGATACGATTCTGAACCAAGCTGTTTAGGCAATATAGGGGGAGGGAAGAATGGTTGATGGAAAATTCACCGCAAAGGAGCGCGCGTATTTGGCCAGCCTTCCCGCAGTGGAAAGCGTGAGCGCGTCGCATATCCGGTATGCCGACAGTTTCCGCATCGAAGTCATGTGCAGATACAATGCGGGCGAATCGCCGGCCGCCATCTTCCGCGAGGCGGGTCTCGACCCGAAACTCATCGGATACAAACGCATTGAGCGGTGCATTGCACGCTGGAAAAAGCAGGAGGAACGAGACCGCCGCAACAGCAAGCGGGTGGACCGCGACGACCTGCGCGTCATTCGGCATCATGATCTTATGCGCGATGATGCGCAATCGTCGGCAACGGAATCGCAGGATGCGCTTTCGAAGCTCGCCCAAGCGCAACTCATCATCAACCAATGCGACGAATTGATCGCGAAACAGGCGTTGCGCATCGACGAACTGGAACGTGTGCTGCGAAAGCTTGTCGGGTGACGGCACGGTTGCGTGAGATGGAGGAAACGGCGGAATGGCATGACGGTCGTTGGCCGTCACCCGAAGAGGCTCCGATGGGTGGTCGACTTTCGTTGGAAAGTCGCTTTCCGTCGTTCGAAGAGGCGATTGACGTTGCCGACGAAATGCGTCAACGACGTCACGCTCGCGGCAAAACGCTGGCGATGCGTGCGATTGCGGCGCTGTTGATTGTCGCTGCGATCTGTATTGGCGGTTTTCCGGCGATGTTGCAGTATCGGTCGGCGCGTGATCTGTCGGGAACGTCGGTAAGATCCGCGCAGACGGTTGCGGGCTGGCCGTATCCGCAGGCGGATGACGCGTTCGCCGCGGCCCAGGACTATAACAAGCGGCTTGCGGAATCCGGACAGCCGATTTTGGGTGAGGCGAAGGATCCGTTCGCTGATGTGCGCGGAGGATCGCGTGCCAGTGTGTCCGATTCTGGTGAATCGGACAATGAAGCGGGTGAAAGTGGACCACAGTTGTCCGATTCTGGTGAATCGGACAATCAGAGTGGTGCGGGTACAGGCGCGGACGCCGGTTCCGCAAGCGCCAGTTCGGCGGACGCGGAGTACCGGAGTCTGTTGGATTCCGGCGGTGGCGTGATGGGTACGATTCGCATTCCGAAAATTTCCGTGAGACTGCCGATCTACCATGGCACCTCCGAATCGGCGCTCGCTTCGGGCGCGGGCCACCTGTACGGCAGCAGCCTGCCAGTCGGCGGCAAGAGCACGCATGCGGTGCTCACCGGGCATCGCGGACTGGTCGAGGCGGCCATGTTCACGCGGCTCGATGAAATGCGTGTCGGCGACTACTTCTACATCGAAGTGATGGGTCGAACGCTCGGCTATCAGGTGGACCGTATCACGGTGATCGAGCCGAACGACACGTCGCAGCTGAAAATCGTGCCTGGTGAGGATCGCGTGACCCTGATGACCTGCACGCCGTATGGCGTCAACACGCACCGTCTGCTGGTTTCGGCCACACATTCCGCCATTCCAGATGAGATTCCCGCCGAAAACGACGCGGTGAAGGATGCCCGCGCGATTGGTGCGATCACAGGTATTGCGACTCTCGTAGTGGGCGCGTTGTTGGTTTGGTTGCGACGCAAGCCGTGGCATATTCGCAGGCATGCTGCTTGGTGGCCGAAGCGTGGCTGATTCGGTTACATTTGCGTGAATAATCGCGCTTTTCGCACGTTTTTCCTTTTGTGATGTCGGGTGATTGCGCCGTAGGAAATGTGTTGCAGGGATTTTGTTGTTGCGCTGTTGCCAAACCCCGACTTTCCCGCACGTAGGGTGTGCGCGCGATTGTTTGATTTCCTTTAGTTTTCAGGGTTGAAGCAGTGTCGGATTGCTCCAGGCGAGTCAGTGGCGCGATTCGATGAGAGACGTGAATTAAGGGGATGCATATGAGACATGCGCACAACGAGGCAAAGCCGAGGGGAAGCTTTGTTCAACGCATGGTTGCGGCGCTCGCTGCGATTGCCATGCTTGGCGGCTTGGGTTACGTCACCACGTCTTCCGCCATTGCGGAAGACGACCAGAATCCTTCCGGTGACACTTCCACCTTGCAGCCTGCGAATAGTAAAAGCATTGCCAAAATCGAAGGTGGAGACGGTGATCAGTATGCGTTGCATTTGACTGCGTCCGGCGATAGTTCGTCGTCCACGGTTACGACCGCGGTGCCTGCCGATATTGTGCTGGTGCTTGACAAGTCCGGCAGTATGAAAAAACAGCAACCGTGACACGAATGCGAAAAACGCTGCCACGGCCTTGGCGAGTAAGCTTCTGACGGCCGCGAATGCCGCTCTTCCGGCTGAGCAGCAAGTACAGATGGCGGTGGTGACGTTCAGCGACAGGGCGCGAACAACTTCGCAGTTCACGACTTCCCCTGGCGCTATCGGCACGGCCGTCAGTGCGTGGCCAAATGGCGGAACCAACTGGGAAGACGCCCTGAAAACAGCGAACGATCTGTCATCGGGACGTTCCGGTGTGCAGAAGCATATCGTCTTCCTGTCTGACGGCAATCCGACCTTCAGAATCACATCCTATTCCGGATGCTTCAAGTGGAGTGGGTTCGGTCAGGGATGGGAAAGCCATCCTGAATACGGGACACAGGCGGAGTGCGAGGCTAACAATAAGTGGTTGGACCAGTCCTACCAGTGGAAAACCGACCCGGACGGCTCGGACGGAAACATCCACGGCGAGGGCGATGACGATAGCTACGGCTACAACTATGCGGCCGCTCTGTCGGAAGCCAACGAACGCGGGAACGCAGCCCTGTATGTGGTGAAGGTTTCGGCCGACGCCAATAAGATGAGCGACCTAGCCAAAGAAGCGAACGCCGTCACCGGCAAGGAATACGACGGAACGTCCGCGGGAAATCTGACGAAGGCATTCGAACAGATCTACAACACCATCACCACAACCGCGAAAATCAGAGCGTATTCCATCACCGACACCCTGTCTCAATGGGTTGATCCGGTCGATTTCGCCGATGTGGCAAACGGCACCGATATCACGCAATATGTGACGGTAACCAACAATGGCACAACCGTAAGCGGATATACGGCCGTCTACAACGTCGACGACAACGGCAATCGCACGATTACCGTGACATTCAACAATGGGAACGGCATGATCGTCGACAAAAACGAAACCATCGACGTTTCCTTCAAGGTAAAACCAAGCGACGCCGCATATGCGGATTACGCAAGCAAGCAGCAATACCCGGACACGGGAGAAGCCAATACCGGCAATGAATCCGCAGGAAAGCAAGGATACTTCTCCAATGCCGGAGCGCATCTGAACTACTGCGTGGTCACGTCCGTTAACGACCAGGAATCGGAATGCACCCAACAGACGCTCGACTATGCCAAACCGGTCGTGCAAGTCAGACTTGGCCAAATCACCATCAACAAGGTGTGGTCCGACGGTGCGAGCAAGCATGCGAGCGACGCGGTGACGGTCCAATTGCAGCGCACGAAGACAGGGGAAGCGGCCGCACAGGCTGAAAAAGTAGGCGATCCAATCACGTTGAACGCGTCGAATAATTGGACGGCCACGATCGGCAGATTGCAGCCCGGATACACCTACAGCGTGGCTGAAACGTCGGAAGACAGCCGCTACGCGGTCTCCTGCCAGTATGGCAATGCTGCGAGCAACGCGACCGGCGTGGACCTCACCAAAGCCATGGTCTGGCAGAGTGACGGCAACGGCGGCAACATGACGGCCACATTGACCAACACGTTGAAGAGCGCGACGCTATCCAATGTGATCACCGTGCAGAAAATCCTAGAGGGGCGCGACTGGAAGGCAGGCGATTCGTTCGATTTCGAACTGACCGCAGACGGCGACGCGCCGCTGCCGGCCGATTGCGCGCAACAGGCGCAACAGTCGTGCAAGGTGACGGTCGCCTATGATGCTGATTCCCCGGATAGCCAGCATTCCGCAACGTTCGGTGACATCACCTACAACGCTGGAAAAGCCGACTACACGTACACCATTACGGAAGGCAACGGCAATATCGCAGCCCTGCACTATTCGGGCGCGAAATACCAGATTGTGGTCGCCGTTACCGAAACGAACGGCGCATGGACGGCTTCGGTGAAATCCGTGACGAAACTGCTCGACGACAACGGCAAGAACGTTTCCGAATCGCAGAAAATCGGCGATCCGATCGCATTCACCAATACGTATGTGGCGGTGTCGGCGTTGCCGTTGACGGGCGGAACCACGGATCGTCAATGGCTGCTGGTTGGCGGCTCGATCGGCGGACTCGCAGTACTGCTGGTTGGCGCGGCTGGCGTCTGGAACAGCAGGAAGCGTCTCGTCTGAGACGGTTCCTCGGGCTGGACTGCCCTACCAACCTTC
>NZ_CAUEQY010000050.1 GCF_959020145.1 uncultured Bifidobacterium sp.
GCCGCAGCAATCATCGGAAGTGCAATATCAGGCGCAGTACCAGCCGCCGGCAACCCAGCAATGCCAGCCTGAGCCGTTTGCGGCAACACCTGCATCGAATATGGCGAACGATGCTTCGACGGAATACGTCGACCCATATACCAACCCCGCAGACCTGTCTGAAGTGGCTGATTTTTCGCCGATTCAGCCGCAAGAGCCAGTCGCGTCGAATGCTGGTTTCACCGCGGAATTGGCCATGACCACGGAAGATCAGATGCTGATGGCTGAAATCGCAAGCAAAGCTCCGGAGCTGCACCCCTTCCTTGCGCGCAATCCGCATATCTACCCGGATCTGCTCAACTGGCTTGCCAGTCTCAATGATTCCGCCATCAACGCAGCCATCCGTCTGCGACGGTAACCCTTGGTAGAACTTGGCAAAAGCCCGACGAAAGCCGCCAAACAAGGCCTAATAAAAGCCGCTTGCATTGGTAAGCTTTCGTACCATAATATGTTCGTTGCGCCGTCATCCTCATTTATGGATTGACGGCGCAACATGTATCGCGGCGCGAAGGAAATCAGCGCTGTTCGAAAGTGAAGAACTGGTCTCCGATACGCACCGTGCAAGGCGCGTCAAGCTTCATCGGCTTGCGTTCGACCTTGATCTCCTCATTGCCTTGAATGATGTACGTGCCGTTGAGCGAACCGTAATCCTCGATCCACAATACGCCATCCTGATCGAAGCTGATCGCCGCATGATTACGTGAGATGGTGCGCGTCGGATCCTCCAACTTCACGAATTTCGCACCTTCCGGCACTTCAGCGGAAGGCTTGCGCCCCAGCAGCACACCCATATCGACGATCACTTCCTGGCCGGTCTGCTCGTTGTAAAGCACATACTCCAGCTTCGGCTGCTTCATGGTGAATGCCGAAGACAGCACCGTGCCATCCCAGTCGATGTCATCATCGTCATTGACCGGTTCGACGTCGGACGGTTCCAGCGCCGCGGCAGCCTGTTCCACCGGCTGTATGTTCGCCGCATACGATTCCGCGGATTCCTGCACATTTTCCAATGCTTGGAATGCTTGGGATTCCGGTGATTCGTATGTTGGCTGCGATGTTGGCTGCGACTGCGCAGCCTCCGCCATGGCGGGCTCAACGAGAGAAGACATTACTGTGGCATCATCGTCATACCAACCTGGTTCAGGTGGAGGCGGATATGGAAGAAAGCTCATACCTTCATTGTAATTTGCCATGCGATTTTGCGATGAAGATATCCGCTCTGCAATACGTACGGTTCCGCAATAGGCTGACTGTTGTCGTAGGGATCGCAGCAACTGCAGTTCCGCATTAAAAATAGTTCCGCATTAAAAAATGGGGATCAGCTGTTTCCAGCCAATCCCCATTCATGTATTGAGATGATTTCAGACGTTATGCCATTCCATCATCGCTTTTCGGATCACAGGGTGTCGCCCAAATCCATCTGACCGCCATTGTCGTCCAGGAAGTCATCCGGATTGAAGTCGTCGCCGAGCTTCAGATCTCCGAAGTCGATGTTCGAGAAGTCGACTTCGGACAGATCGGCGTCGCCGAAGGCGGCATCGGACTCGTCGCCACCCAAACCGAAGTTCGGGTAGATGGTGTCGCGAATGGCCTTGTCAGGCTCGACCACGGCGTTACGGTAACGGGCAAGGCCGGTACCTGCCGGGATGAGCTTACCGATGATGACGTTCTCCTTGAGGCCCTTGAGGTCATCGACCTTCTGGCTCAGAGCGGCTTCGGTAAGCACGCGGGTGGTCTCCTGGAAGGAAGCCGCGGACAGCCAGGAATCGGTTGCCAGCGAGGCCTTGGTGATGCCCATCAGCTCCGGACGACCGGCAGCAGGCTTGCCACCTTCCTTCACGGCCTTCATATTGGCGGCCTTGAAGCGGGCCTGATCCACCAGTTCACCCGGAAGAAGGTCGGTATCGCCGGAATCGATCACCGTGATACGACGCAGCATCTGGTGCACGATGACCTCGATGTGCTTATCGTGGATATCCACGCCCTGGGAGCGGTACACGGTGTGCACTTCCTCCACAATGTTCACCTGGGCAGCACGCGGGCCGAGGATGCGCAGGATCTTCTTAGGATCGACGGAGCCTTCGATCAGCTGGGTGCCGGCTTCGACATGATCGCCGTCCTTGACCATCATCGGGGCGCGACGGGTCACCGGGTAGGCGATCGGCTCGACGGAATCGTCGTCCGGCTTCAGGATGACCTGACGGCCGCGCTCGGTGTCTTCCACCTTGACCACGCCAGCGAACTCTGCGATCGGGGCCTCACCCTTCGGAGTACGGGCTTCGAAAAGCTCGGTAACACGAGGGAGACCCTGGGTGATATCGGATGCGGAAGCAACGCCACCGGAGTGGAAGGAACGCAGCGTCAGCTGGGTACCAGGCTCGCCGATGGACTGTGCGGCCACGATGCCAACGGCCTCGCCGACATCCACCAGCTTGTTGGTGGCCAGCGACCAGCCATAGCACTTGGCGCACACGCCGCGCTTGGATTCGCAGGTAAGCACGGAACGGGCCTTGACCTCTTCCACGTCGTGGGCAACAAGATCGTTGAGCACGTCCATGGACAGCGCGTCACCGGCCTTGTACAGCACGGTCTCGCCGTCGGCGGGATCGATCACGTCGGTTGCGAGCAGACGGGAGTACGGACCGCCATCGGCGGCCTTGACCAGATGCAGGTTGCCTTCAGCATCACGCTCGCCGACCTTCATCGTCAGGCCACGCTTGGTGCCGCAATCCTCTTCGCGCACGATTACGTCCTGGGAAACGTCCACCAGACGACGGGTCAGGTAGCCAGACTCTGCGGTACGCAGTGCGGTATCGGCCAGACCCTTACGTGCACCGTGCTGGGAGATGAAGTATTCCAGCACGGACAGGCCGTCACGGTAGTTGGACTTCACCGGTCGAGGAATGATCTCGCCCTTCGGGTTGGCCACGAGGCCTCGCATGCCTGCGATCTGGTTGATCTGCATCATGTTTCCTCGTGCACCGGACTGCACGATGATGGCCAGGTTGTTCTTGGAGTCGAAGTGTTCCTCGACCGCCTCGGAGACCTCGCTGGTGCACTTGGTCCACAGGTCGATGAGTTCCTGACGGCGCTCCTCTTCGGTGAGCATACCGATTTCGTAGTTCTCGTTGACCTTGTCGGCTTCGGCTTCGTACTTCTCGATGTACTCGTCGCGCTCGGACGGCTGGATAACGTCGGAGAACGCGAAGGACACACCGGACCACGGTGCGCGGGTGAAGCCCATATCCTTCAGCGCGTCCAGCGTTGCCGCCACCTGTGCGGTGGAGTAACGGGTTGCGATGTCGTCGACGATCTTGCTCAGACGCTTCTTCGGAGCCTGATCGTTCACGAACGGGTAATCCACCGGCAGCGTGCTGTTGAACAGAATACGGCCATAGGAGGTTGCGAAAAGCACGGAACCATCATGGAAGCGCTCTTCCTTCACCACGGCCGGGCTGCCCGGTTCCGGATCGACGACTTCGATTTCGCTCGGCTCCCAGCCCTTCGGCAGCACAAAGTCTTCCGGAAGGCGGATAAGCACCTTGGCCTGCATGTCGATCTCATGCTTGTCGAGGGCCATTTCGGCCTCTTCCAGCGAGGAGAACACGCGGCCCTGGCCCTTGACGCCTTCCAGCACGGTGGACAGGTAGTACAGACCGAGGATCATATCCTGGCTCGGCATGGTCACGGTGTGGCCGTCAGCCGGCTTCAGAATATTGTCGGAAGCCATCATCAGGGAGCGTGCTTCAGCCTGGGCTTCAGCGGACAGCGGCAGGTGGACTGCCATCTGATCGCCATCGAAGTCGGCGTTGAATGCGGCGCAGGCAAGCGGCGGCAGGTGGATGGCCTTGCCTTCCACCAGGATCGGCTCGAATGCCTGGATGCCCAGACGGTGCAGCGTAGGTGCACGGTTCAGGAGCACCGGATGCTCGGAGATGACCTCTTCGAGCACGCCCCACACTTCGGAGTCGGCGCGGTCCACGAGGCGCTTGGCGCTCTTCATGTTCTGCGCGAAGCCCTGGTCCACGAGGCGCTTGATGACGAACGGCTTGAACAGCTCGAGGGCCATCGGCTTCGGCAGACCGCACTGGTGCATGCGCAGGGACGGACCGACCACGATCACGGAACGGCCGGAATAATCCACACGCTTACCGAGCAGGTTCTGACGGAAACGACCCTGCTTACCCTTGAGCATGTCGCTCAGGGACTTCAGCGGACGGTTGGAGGCGCCGGTGACCGGGCGGCCACGACGACCGTTGTCGAACAGGGAATCGACGGCTTCCTGCAGCATGCGCTTCTCGTTGTTGAGCATGATTTCAGGAGCGCCGAGCTCGATCAGTCGCTTCAGACGGTTGTTACGGTTGATCACACGACGGTAGAGGTCGTTGAGATCGGAAGTGGCGAAACGGCCACCGTCGAGCTGCACCATCGGGCGCAGATCCGGCGGAATGACCGGAATCACGTCGAGCACCATGGCCTCCGGCTTGTTGCCGGTGGTCAGGAAGGCGTTGACGACCTTGAGGCGCTTCAGGGCACGGGCCTTGCGCTGACCGGTGCCGGTGTCGATCTCCTCGCGCAGCTGCTTGGAAGCGGCGTCAAGGTCGAAGTCCTGCAGACGCTTCTTGATGGCTTCGGCGCCCATGCAGCCTTCGAAGTAATCGCCGTAGCGGTCTTCCATCTCACGCCACAGGTCGACGTCGCCTTCCATGTCGCCCGGCTTCAGGTTCTTGAAGCGGTCGAACACGGCGCTCAGACGCTGGATCTGCTCGTCGAAACGAACGCGGATGGCGGCCATTTCACGCTCGGCGCTGTTGCGCAGCTTGGCGCGTGCGGAGCCCTTGGCTTCGCCTTCGGCCTCAAGTTCAGCCAGATCGGCTTCGACCTTCTTGGCACGCTCTTCGATTTCCGCGTTGCGGCGCTTCTCCAAGTTGGCGATATCGTTGTCGAACTCGTCCTGCAGACCCGGAAGATCCTCATGACGCTGTTCCTCATCGACGCTGGTGACCATGTAGGCGGCGAAGTAGATGACCTTTTCCAGATCCTTCGGAGCAATGTCCAGCAGGTAGCCCAAACGGGACGGAACACCCTTGAAGAACCAGATGTGGGTCACCGGAGCGGCAAGCTCGATATGGCCCATGCGCTCACGACGAACACGGCTCTTGGTGACTTCCACACCGCAGCGTTCGCAGACGATGCCCTTGAAGCGCACGCGCTTGTACTTGCCGCAGGCGCATTCCCAGTCGCGGGTAGGTCCGAAGATCTGCTCGCCGAACAGGCCGTCTTTCTCCGGTTTCAGGGTACGGTAGTTGATGGTTTCAGGCTTCTTGACCTCGCCGTGGCTCCAGTTACGGATGTCGTCGGCGGTGGCCAGGCCAATCCTCAGTTTGTCAAATGCGTTGACGTCCAGCACTCTATTGTCCTGTCTATCGATTCTTAATGCTTAATCACGTTTCATCAGGCTGGTCGCGCCGCGCTGTCAGGCAACGCGACCAGCCTTGGGATCACTGGAATTCAGGTTCTTCCACAACCTGGTCTTCCTTGGCGGCCGCGTCAGGACGTGCGCCAATGTTGAAGCCCAAATCGTCGGAGGAAGTAGACGGATCGTCGTCCTCGTCCTTCATGTCAATGGCCACGCCTTCGGCGTTGAGCACTTCGACGTTCAGCGACAGGGACTGCATTTCCTTAAGCAGCACCTTGAAGGATTCCGGAATGCCTGCCGGCGGCAGGTTGTCGCCCTTCACGATGGCGCCGTAGACACGCACGCGGCCGTCGACGTCATCGGACTTGGTGGTCATCATTTCATGCAGCGTGTAGGCGGCGCCATAGGCCTCGAGGGCCCACACTTCCATCTCACCGAAACGCTGGCCACCGAACTGAGCCTTACCGCCCAACGGCTGCTGGGTGATCATGGAGTACGGGCCAGTGGAACGCGCGTGGATCTTGTCGTCGACCAAGTGGTGCAGCTTCAGCATGTACATGTAGCCAACGGAGATCGGCTTCGGATACGGTTCGCCGGTACGGCCGTCGAACAGCACAGCCTTGCCGTCGTCGCCGACCAGCTTGTTGCCGTCGCGATCCGGAAGGGTGCAGGACAGCAGGCCCTTGATGGTTTCCGGACGAACGCCGTCGAACACCGGAGTTGCCACCGGAGTGCCCGGCTCGCCCTTTTCGGCGCCCTGCGGAATGTACTTCTTCCAAGCGGCTTCGGCATCCGGATCAAGGGAGATGTCCCAGCCGGCGTGCGCGATCCAGCCCAAGTGCAGTTCCAGCACCTGGCCAAGGTTCATTCGAGAAGGCACGCCCAGCGGGTTCAGCATGATGTCGACCGGAGTACCGTCGGCAAGGAACGGCATATCCTCTTCCGGCAGAATGCGGGAGATAACACCCTTGTTGCCGTGGCGGCCAGACAGCTTGTCGCCCTGGGTGATCTTACGATGCTGCGCGATGTAGACGCGGATCATCTGGTTCACGCCGTTCGGCAGCTCGTCGCCGTCTTCCTCGGCATCCTCGCGAGTGATCTCCTTGACGGCGATCACAGTACCGGTTTCGCCGTGAGGCACGCGCAGCGAGGTGTCACGCACCTCGCGGCTCTTCTCGCCGAAGATGGCGCGGAGCAGACGCTCTTCCGGAGTCAGCTCGGTCTCGCCCTTCGGGGTGACCTTGCCCACCAGAATGTCGCCGGCTTCGACCTCGGCACCGATGCGAATGATGCCACGCTCGTCGAGGTTGGCCACCGCGTCCTCGCCGACGTTCGGCAGATCGCGGGTGA
>NZ_CAUEQY010000051.1 GCF_959020145.1 uncultured Bifidobacterium sp.
TCATCGGCGCCCTGCACGTCGATGACCACGGAATCGCCCTGCTTGATGCCCAGGCCCATGACGGACAGGATGGAGTTAGCCGGAACCGGGTTGCCGCCTTCCTTGGCGATGGTGACGGTGCAGCCGGAGGCGGTGACGGCCTGGGTGAACTGTGCGGCCGGACGGGCGTGGATGCCGACGGGATCGTTGATGACGGTGGTGCGGGTTGCCATGATGGACACTCCTTTGAGTCGTGTGTTGACTGATTTTTGGTTGTGTTATTTGAAAGTCGTGCTGCTTGCCGAGCGAAATGCCTCGGTGCGCCGCTAATAATTACTATAGCACCTTTTTCCACGAAACGCAGAAAACGTTTACCGGTTGTGTGTTGCGGCTTAAAGTGTGTATACTGTGCGCAGGCTGAAAATGATTTACCGGCAAAGACGGTGGGAATCATGCAGTAACTCGACGCGCAAAGCAAGCGCGGAAATCACAACAACAAACGTTCGGTTCGCGTTCCCTTCGCGGGCAAACAACGAAACAAGGAAACAGGTCAAAGGAGTTCACATGATTATCAAAGGTGTTGGCATTGGTCGCGGTGTTGCAGTCGGCCCGGTCATCCGTATGGCGCAGCCACTGCCGGAACCGTCGGACGCTCCGCGTGCGGAAGGCATTGCTGCCGAAAGCGAAATCGCTCGCGTTGAAAAGTCCCTCGCACTGGTGAACGCCGACCTGAACCGTCGTGCCGAAGAGGCCGCCAATGGTGACGAAGGCGCCAAGCAGGCCGCTCCGATTCTGCAGGCCGTCGCCATGTTCGCTTCCGATCCGTCGCTGGCTGAATCCATCAAGGGTCTGGTTCAGCAGGGTAAGACCGCTGAACGTGCAGTGCTCGAAGGCTTTGCCGCGGTGGAAGACATGTTCCGTGCTATCGGTGGCTATCAGGCCGAGCGTGCCGCCGATCTGCATGATGTCGGCCAGCGCGTAATCGCCGACCTTATGGGCGCTCCCGCACCGGGCCTGCCGCAGAGCGAAACCCCGTTCGTGCTCGTTGCCGAAGATCTTTCCCCCGCCGACACCGCGGCGCTCGACATGAGCAAGACCCTCGCCATCGTCACCTCGCAGGGCGGCCCGACCTCGCACACCGCCATCCTGGCCCGTGCCCGCGGCATCGTGGCGGTTGTTTCCGCAGCCGAAGCCGAGAATCTGACCGACGGCACCACCGTGGTCGTCAATGCGGCCAAGGGCGAACTGGTCGTCGACCCGACCGAAGAGGAGATCGCCGCAGCCGAAGCCGCCAAGTCCCGCGCGGCCGCAGCCAAGGAACTGCGCGGCAATCCGGGCTCCACCAAGGACGGCCACCTCATTCCGCTGCTCGCCAACGTGGGCAAGCCGGCCGACGCAGCTAAGGCGCTGGAATATGGCGCTGAAGGCGTTGGTCTGTTCCGTACTGAATTCCTGTTCATCGGCAACTCCGAGCCGCCGACCGTCGAAGAGCAGACCCGCGCTTACACCGAGCTGTTGAGCCAGTTCCCGGGCAAGAAGGTCGTGATTCGTATGCTCGATGCCGGCGCTGACAAGCCGCTGCCGTTCCTCACTCCGGAAGACGAGCCGAATCCGGCTCTCGGCCTGCGCGGTCTGCGCACCCTGCGCGCCCACATGGACGTGCTCGAAGGCCAGCTCAAGGCGCTCGCCGCAGCCGATGCCGCCACCGACGCGAACCTGTGGGTCATGGCCCCGATGGTTGCCGACCAGCATGAGGCTGACTATTTCGTGAAGCTTGGCAAGAGCTTCGGTCTGAAGTTCGTGGGTGCGATGGCTGAAGTGCCGTCGATCGCGCTTATGGCCGATAAGGTGGCCGACGTGGCCGACTTCGTGTCGATCGGCACCAACGATCTGACCCAGTACACGCTGGCCGCCGACCGTACGCTCGGTTCCGTTGCCAACTATCAGACCGCCTGGCATCCGGCGGTGCTGCGTGCCATCAAGATGATCTGCGACGCGGGCAACGCCAAGGGCATGCCGGTGGGCGTGTGCGGCGAGGCCGCTGCCGATCCGGACTTGGCCGTAGTGCTGGCCGGTCTTGGCGTGAACTCCCTGTCCATGACTCCGGTGGCACTCGACGACGTGCGTGCCTCCCTTGCCGAAGTCACCTTCGAAGAGGCTCAGGCCCGTGCCGAAGCCGCCCTCAACGGCGACTTCTACCACCCGGCCAACTGAGCCGTACTAGCTGTGCCTATCGCCTGTAACGCCTTGTTTTTCAAGCGATGTGAGGTCTGATAGGCCCTGTTTCCCGGACCGACCCCTGCCCGCGTGCCCCACAGGCTCGCCGCAGGGGTCGTTTCGTTATGTTTCGTTATGCCGTCAATTGAAACCTTGTATGAGTCAGACGCTTGAGGGATACTGGGTGCATGAAGATTTCCGCAGATTTCACCGTCATTCCCGACGCGTTTGCCAAGGCGGCGCCGCCTGAGAACTGCATCGACGGTACGCCGATTGTTTCCTTCCCCTTCTACATTGATGCGCTTGATCCTGCAGTGCAGTTCCTGCATTGGGAATTCGTTGATCCGGATTCAATTCCGGTATGCGGTTTCCAGTGGAATCATTGGTCCCTCGCGAACCTGCCCGTGGATGCGCTGATGTACGATTTCAACGATTCTCACGCGCTCGCGATTCCGGCTGATTTCTCGCGCACGGTTTCTGCGATGATTCCTGAAACGGTTCAGGGACGCACGTCCGCCGCCTCGCCGTTGCTGCAGGGCCGCAGCAGTGATCCCGCAGTGACGATGCGTTACAACGGTCCATATCCGCCAGATCAGGATCATGACTACTATCTGCATGTGTGGGGTACCACGGCTCCGCTCGCCGGCCTCAATCAGGGATTCTGGCTCAACGAAATGGAACGTGCGCTGCGTACTTCCGGTACAATCGTTGATCAGGGCGCTATTTTCCTCACTGGAAAAGCCTGATTTGTGAAAGAGGATCTCAAGTAAGGCCAGAAATTTGATTTCCGCAGCAATATAACGATATAAAGATGCGGAAATCAGAAATATATCCGACGAAAACGTATTGACAATAATCGAAAGGATTGCTGAATAATTATGGCGTGCACCACGATTTTGGTTGGCAAAGACGCAAGTTATGACGGATCTACCATCATCGCCCGTAATGAAGATAGTGCAAATGGTGAGTTTTGCCCGAAGCGCTTCATCGTAGTCAAGCCTGAAGATCAGCCGCGCAAGTACAAGAGCGTGCTTTCGCATGTTGAAATCGATCTTCCTGACAATCCGCTGCAGTATACGGCTGTGCCGAATGCCGATCTGAAGGAAGGCATTTGGGGCGAAGCTGGCGTGAACGAAGCGAACGTTGCCATGAGCGCCACCGAAACGCTCACCACCAATGAGCGTGTGCTCGGTGCCGATCCGTTCGTGGAACTCACGCCGGCCAAAGGCAAGGAAGGCGAAGAGGGCTATGAGCCGGAAGTCGCCGGTGGCATTGGCGAAGAGGATTTCCTTACTCTCGTGCTGCCGTACGTCACCACCGCCCGTGAGGGTGTGGAACGTTTGGGCGCTCTGCTTGAGGAGTATGGCACGTATGAGATGAACGGCGTTGCTTTCTCCGACGTCGACGAGATCTGGTGGCTGGAAACCGTTGGCGGCCATCATTGGATCGCCAAGCGTGTGCCGGACGAAGCGTATGTGACCATGCCGAACCAGCTGGGCATTGACGAATTTGATCTTGAAGATGCGTTTGGCGAGCAGGAGGACCACATGTGCTCCGCCGATCTGGCCGAGTTCATCGAACGCAACCATCTTGACCTGTCGGTGGAGAATTCCACTCCGTTCAACCCGCGTGACGCGTTCGGCTCCCACTCCGATTCCGACCACGTGTACAACACTCCGCGTGCCTGGTACATGCAGCGTTTCCTTAACCCGTACGACGAGCAGTGGGATGGTCAGGATGCCGACCACAAGCCGGTTTCCGACGATATTCCGTGGGCTCGCCAGCCGGAACGCAAAATCACCATCGAAGATGTGAAGTATGTGCTGAGCTCCCACTATCAGGGCACTCCGTACGATCCGTATGGAAAGCTTGGCGACCAGCGCACCCGCCACATGTTCCGCCCGATCGGCATCAACCGTCAGAGCCAGCTTGCGGTGATGCAGATCCGCCCGTACCGCCCGCAGGTGAGCCGTGCGATCCAGTGGATCGCCTATGGTTCCAATCCGTTCAACACGCTCGTGCCGTTCTTCCCGAACGTCAACTCCACGCCGAAGTATTTGGAAGACACCACCACGCGCGTCACGTCCGAAAACTTCTATTGGGAGAACCGCATCATCGCGGCCCTGTGCGATTCCAGCTTCGCCGACACCGCCAACGCCGTGGAACGCTATCAGGAGAAGACCGGCGCGATGGGCCACCGCATGGTTGCCTCTACCGACGAGCAGATCGAACGTTTGGTGGGTGACGTGACCGACGAATTCGATGCGGAAGACGAAATCGGCGATGTTCAGCCTATGGAACCGGATGAAATCATCGAAGCCGTGCGCAACGGCGAAGCCCGTGAAATCCTTGCCGCAGCCAACGAGACCATGGCCGCGCAGCTCAAGGAGGAAACCGACAAGCTTCTTGATTCCGTGCTGTACACCGCCAGCATGAACATGAAGAACGGCTTCCACATGTCGGACTTCTAAAATCTCACTATTCGGCTCTCGTGACCACGTTGCGGGAGCCAATTATTTTCCGCAATACAACATCGTTAGAATGGCGTGCATTCCAATTTGAAGAAAGGAACCCCAGTGACCAGCATTGAGGATTTCACCAGCCAGTACGGCTTGGTGCAGAAGATTGATGCGTTCGGCTATCTCGATTATTTGAAGAATGATCCGGATGCTCCACGCAAGCATGGCAAGGTCGTGCTCGTCACCGCCGATACTCCGCTGAAGGCGTCTCGCGGCGAGGGCAAGACCACCACCACGATCGCGCTGATCGACGCGTTGCGTGAGCGTGGCATTGATGCGGCCGCAGTGCTCCGTCAGCCGAGCATGGGCATTACCGCTGCCGGTTCCAAGGGTGGCGCTTCGGGCGGCGGCAAGGCTTCCCTGACCCACCCTGAGCTGATCGACTGGGGTCTGTGCGGCGAAATGGGTGCTATCGAAGCGGCCCAGAACCTGCTGGTTTCCTTCGCTGAGAAGGCCATCGACGACGGCAAGCTCGACGATATCGCCGTGCCGCGCGTTTCCGAAGTGCCGTCCCGTTCGCTGCGTCAGATCGCGGTGGACCGCGGCAAGGGCAATGTGGCCGAGCGTGTGGTGCTCACTCCGACCTGCGAGCTCATGCAGATCGTGGTGCTCTCCCGTTCCATGGATGAGATCGCCGAGCGCGTTGCCAAGATGATTGCCGGCACGAAGGACGGCAAGGCCGTTACGTTCGGTGAATTCGTTGATTTGTGGCGCATTACCGGCATTCTTTCCGATGCGGTGAAGCCGGCGAAGACGGAAACGGTGAATGGTTCTCCCGTGTATGTGCACGGCGGTCCGTTCGCGAACGTGTCGATCGGCATTCCGACGCTGGTTTCCGTGGAAATGGCGTGCGCCCTGCATGATGTGGTGATCGTCGAGGCCGGTTACGGTGCTGACGCGGGCGCTCAGAAGTGGCTTGACATTGCTTGCCGCGAGTATGGCGCACAGTGGCCGTCCGCCGCGATTGTGGTGACCCGCGCTTCCACTTGGCGTGACGATCCGGCGCTTGCCTGGCGTTACCCGTTCCACGTGCAGCGTTTGGAAGGTCTTGATATTCCTACGTTCCCGCTGATTAACCTGTGGGATGGCGAAGACGATCAAATTCCGGCGTTGCAGCAGACCGCCAAGGATCTGGAGTTCCGCGAGCCGATTATCGGCAACCTGTATCGCGATGGCGGCGATGCGCTCGCCCCGCAGCTTGACGCGTTCGTTGACGCGGTGGTGAATGGTTCCATGCCGGCCACGCCGCACAGCCACAAGGGTATGGCTCTGGTGGAGAACGTGCGTTGGGTTGCCGAAAATGCGTATGGTGTTCCGGCAGATCGCGTGATCCTGAAGGACGGTTTTGCTGAATCGCTTAATAAGGCGGTGGACCTGTGCGCCAGCGCCGGTATTGATTTCGGTTCGCTTGCACTGGTTGCGGTGAAGTCTCCGGCCACGATGACTGACAACGATTCCGCTCCGGCTGAAGAGCGTACGGTGACGTTGAAGAAGGTTGAAGTGCATTCCGGCGCCGGTTTGGTGCATGTGAATCTCACCGTTTCGCTGACCACGCCGATGCCGAAGATCGTGTGATAAACGAGTCGTAGCGTTCTGATCGCAACATTTTAGGGCGGTCACTTGCGTATATGCGTAGGTGACCGCCTTTTTGCACCTTAATTTCGGCGGTTTCTAGCGAACGTCGCAACGCCATGACCTCGAAGGAACGGTGGAAACTTCGTCAGAAGTTGACGCCCCGAACCGTGAGGCGGGGAACACGGTGTGTTTCCCGTAGGTGAGGTGAGAGGTTCGCAATATGGG
>NZ_CAUEQY010000052.1 GCF_959020145.1 uncultured Bifidobacterium sp.
GCGGACGATGCAGTATCGACTGTCGTGCGCATGTCGTCGTCGGACGGGAAGAAGCTGCGCAACGACCCGTCAAGACCGAAATAGCGCACTTCCACACCATCTTCAGTATGTGCGACGTCAGCAAGTCGTGCGATGCGTGGATCCTCACGATTGAGCACTACGGTTCCGGTGGTCGCTTCGGCGGCTTTGCTCAGCAGTCGTGCGGTATTGTCGATTTCGCCGAAACGGTCGAGCTGGTCGCGCATCACGTTGAGCAGCAGGCAGTAGTCGGGTTGCACTTGTTTGACGAAATGCACCGCGTACGCTTCGTCGAGTTCCAGTACGGCGATGTCGGCGTCCAGTTTGCCGCCGAGCGAGACTTCGGCCAGCAGCGACGAGACCACGCCGCGGGTGAAATTCGATCCGGTCGGATTGGTGAATACCTTCAATCCCAACGATTCCAGCATGCTTGCCACCATGCGCGTGGTGGTGGTTTTGCCGTTCGTGCCAGACACGAGCACCACGCCAAGCGGTAGCTGCTGCAGGGTGCGTGCGAGGAATTGCGGGTCGATCCGTTCCACGATTTTGCCGGGGAACGCGCTGCCGCCGCCATGTGCCAGGCGGGAGGCCGCACGCACGGCCTTGCCGATCAACGGCGTTGCGAATGAGTTCCACGCCATGCTATACCTCCTGTTGGCTCTGGTAGTCCTGCGGCATATCTTTGAACTTGGAGTATGCGCCAAGGAACGCGAGATTGAACGTCTGCGTCGGACCGTTACGATGCTTCGCCATGATGATATCGGCCTCGCCCGGGCGATCTTCCTTGTCGTAGGCGTCCGGCCTGTGCACGAGGAACACCACGTCGGCGTCCTGTTCGATAGAACCGGATTCGCGCAAATCCGAAAGCTGCGGCTTTTTATCCTGACGCATTTCGGGGCCACGGTTCAGCTGGCTCAGCGCCACCACCGGCACTTCCAATTCCTTGGCAAGCAGCTTCAATGCACGCGAGAAATCAGACACTTCCTGCTGGCGGCTTTCCACGGCCTTGCCGGAAGTCATGAGCTGCAGGTAATCGATCACCACTAATTTCAGATCGTTCGTCTGCTTCAATCGGCGGCATTTCGCACGGATCTCCATCAAACTCATGTTCGGACTATCGTCGATGAATAATGGTGCGTTCTGCAGTTTATCCTGCAGATTATTGAGGATATTCCAACGTTCCTGCGTGATTTCTTCCGCTCGGCGCATGGCTGACAGCGGAATATTCGCTTCCGCCGAAATGATTCGTTGCGCAAGTTCGGTTTTGCTCATTTCCAAGCTGAAGATCACGGACGTCATATTGTGGTGCAGCGCCGCAGCTCGCGCGAAATCAACGCCGAGCGTGGACTTACCCATGGCCGGTCGGCCTGCAACGACGATCATCTGGCCCGGCTGCAGGCCTTGCGTCACGTCGTCGATGTCACGGAATCCGGTTGGCACGCCTTTGGAAACCTCGCCGTTTTGCAGTCGGTCGATTTGGTCGAGGGTGTCGGTGATGACGGTGCCGATCGGCGCGTAATCCTGCCTCACTTTGCCGGTCGACATTTCGTAGACTTCGGCCTGTGCCAGGTTGACGACGTCTTCGGCTTGGGATCCTTCGGCGGTGTAGCCGAGCTGTGCGATTTTGGTGCCGGCTGCGATCACATTGCGCAGGATGGCACGCTGGTGGATGATGTCGGCATAGAAAGTTGCGTTGGCTGCGGTCGGCACGGATGCGACGAGGCTGTGCAGATAGTCGGATCCCCCCACTTTTTCGAGGTCGCCGTCTTTGAGCAGCTGGTTGGCCACCAGCACCGCGTCGACGGGCTGCGATGCGGAGAACAGGTTGATGATGGCTTCGTACACGGTTTGGTTGCGCGGCTGGTAGAAGTCGGTGATGTCAATCATCTGCGAGACTTCGCCGATGGCGTCTTTGCTCATGAGCATGCCGCCGAGCACCGCCATTTCGGCGGCGTCGTCATGTGGCGGCACACGGTCGAAGATGGCGTCGCGAATAGCCGTTCCCGACGCGCCGGAAATGCTGCCATTGCCTGAAAAACCGCGGTTTTGCCCTTGATTCAGGCCATTGTTCCAAGAATTGCTCTCCGCCATGCTTCTCCAGCTCTTCGATGTGTGGTGTACCGGGAAAAACCATAATACCTGTGCCACTTCACGAATGATGTTGCGATGAGATTCTGGAGGAATCTCCGCATTGGCAGGATCGGAATCACCCGACACGCGCGAATCGGTTCGCTGTGGATAAGAAAGCCGAAAAAACCCGAGTTATCCACATACTGGGGATAACTATGTGGAAAACATATCGAGTTATCCACCAAATGGGGATAACCAAGTGGACAACTTGGGGACATCTTCCGTACGGGTGCCCATTCCCCTGGTTGTGACTTGCTTAAGTGAACCGAAGGTGATATGTTCCCCACTTTTTCTTACACGATGGGTTTCCGCCGACGCGGCGGGTACCGCATCGGCAACCATGTCGCTTTGCCGGGCATTCGCCCACGGCCTACGCGGCCTCACATGTGGTAGCGGGTGGCGTTGTACATGGTTCGGACAAGGGTTTCGCGCCATTTACTCCAGCCGTACTGTTTGGAAATGGTCTCGCCGGCCGTGGCACCCAACGACGAACCGTCAGCACGAGTCAGATCGAACAGCATGTCAAGCAGCAGCGGATCATGATCAAGACGAGACGCCAACTCGTCACCAACATTAGGATCATTCGGATTCTGACCAGTCGCAAACTCCGACAACGTAAGATGCTCACGCACCAACAACGTGACCCACCAAATAATGTCACGGTCAAAACCCATGCGCTTCAACACCATGGACGCATGACGCGCACCCTCCGCCGCATGATCGGCAACCCCCGGACGCTTGCCGACATCATGCAAAATACCAGCCAACAGCAACGCCTGATAATGCCGATCATCATAACGGTTTCCACGAGGTGTTTCACGACCAAGCCGCGTAACCACCTCAACCGAATGACGGTCAATCGTATACCGATGCGCGGCCGAAGCACTCGGGCGATTACGAATCGCCAGCCATTCCGGAATCAGCCGACCCGGAATATCGACAAAATCAATCTCCTCCCACACCTGCAACAACGCGGGACCGCTCGCAAGCAAACGCAAGAACAGACTACGCGACTCATCATTCCACGTGCGATCATCGATCGGACACGACTTCAGATTCTGCAACGTGCCGGGCGCGATCGGCAGACCAAACTCAGCCGCAGCAACAGCAGCCCGCAACGCAAGACACGGATCGGACTTCGGATCGGCACCCGGCGCAAGCACGATCTCCTCCTCATGCTTGGCGATACCGGGCGCAATCACATCAAAAGTAGGCGCCTGACGCTTACCGCCGCCACGAGGCTGGAACACCTGGAAAAACGCAAAACGAGGCTTCTCATGAGTCAACGAATGCTCAGCGCGAGAAGCCGTGGAATCAAGCGAAAACGCGATCTGGCGACCAACACGCGCAAGCAACGTCTGCAAATCATCAATCGACTTCGCCTCACGCTCGCCATTCGGCAACGTCGGATCAGCCAAACCCAACATCGCCGAAACCCTCGCCTGATAAGGAGCAAGCAACATGTTCGTGTCTTTATTGGCCACCAAATGAATGCAATCGCGCACATCCAGCAACCGTTCGACGGCATCGTCATACTGGCCGTGCGGGCGGTCGGCAAGCCAAGAAGCGGCAAGCGCGGAGACCAGCACGGAATCACGCAAACCACCGCGGGACTCCTTAATATCAGGCTGATTGCTATACGCCATACGGCCGAACTCATCCAAACGAGACTTGGCGGAGCCCAACAATTCGGGCAAGCGCTTACGGGCGGCCCTACGCCAACGCTCCAAAATGGAGACGGCCGTGGATTCGATCAGCTGCGTATCGCCCGCGATCGGCACCACATCCAGCCAACCCATCGCGGCAGGCAAATCATGGTCGGTGACCGCCTCGCACTGCACGCGGGTACGCACCGACTGGTCAAGATCAAGACCCGAATCCCAAATCGGATACCACAATTTGTTGGCAAGCTCATTGAGCTGCCGGTCAGTGAGCGCGTGAGGCTCATAAATGACCACCAAATCAAGATCGGAACTCGGTCCCACTTGGCCGCGGGCCAACGAACCCACCGCGCCAAGACCAATACCAGCTTGCGGAACGTCAAAAGAAACCGTCTGGCAGGCCTCCTGCCACAACTTCGTCAGGCAATCCATGGCCAGATCCGTACGAGCCTTACGTTTCGCCGCACCATTGCGGTACACGCCGTCGACATCCGGCTGACTCATATCCATGAAACGTTGTTTAAGACCATCAACCGCTGAAGTCATAGCAAATCCTTATGAATCTTCGCAAAAACAATCAAATCTGAGCAGATAAAAGCGAAAGCGGGGAAATCCGAAGCAGACAATCTGACGCGAAAAACGTATGAAAATCCCCGCACGGCGCGAAGCACGTACGGGGATCTGTCTATTGATAACCCGAACCCAAGCCCGGGGTCCTTAATATCTATCCGAATGAATTATCAGATAGCGGCAGAGCCGGTCTCGCCGGTGCGCACGCGGGTCACCGAATCAAGCGGGGCAACCCAGACCTTGCCGTCGCCGATGGTGCCGGAGCCGGCGGACTTGACGATCACACCGACCAGAGTCTCGGCATCGGCGTCATCGGACAGCACCTCGACGCGAATCTTCGGAATGAGATCCACGGTGTATTCGGCGCCACGGTAAACCTCGGTGTGGCCACGCTGGCGGCCGTAACCGTTAGCCTCAGACACGGTCAGACCGTGAACACCTGCGGCAGCGAGGGCTTCCTTGACATCGTCAAGCTTATGCGGCTGAATGATAGCGGTAATGAGCTTCATCTCACTTCACCTCCTTGAGAACAGAGCTGGCGGTACCAGCAAAATCGTAAGCACGTTCGCCCTGATCGGCAAGATCGATACCGCCGACTTCCTGAGCTTCGGTGACACGCCAACCAATCGTCTTCTCCAGAGCGAAGGCGATGATGCCGGTGACAACAGCGGACCAGATGATGGCAACGAGGGCAACGATGAGCTGCACAACCAGCTGCTTCCAGTCGCCGCCCGCGAACAGACCGGTACCTTCGCCGAAGAAGCCGATGAGCACAGTGCCGGTGAAGCCGCCGACGCCGTGGACGCCGACAACGTCGAGAGAATCATCGTAGCCGAGCTTGAACTTCAGGCCGCAAGCGAGGCAGGTGAGCACGCCGGCGATGGCACCGAGCACGATGGCCCACAGCGGGGAAACCACATCGGCGGCCGGAGTGATGGCAACCAGACCTGCGACGATGCCGGAAGCGGCACCCATGGCGGTGTAGTGGCCGGTGCGGATCTTCTCAGTGAAGCCCCAAGAGAGCATTGCGGCGGCGGTTGCAGCGGAAGTGGAAACCCAAGCGTAGCCTGCGGTGCCATTGGCGGCAAACGCGGAACCAGCGTTGAAGCCGAACCATCCGAACCACAGCAGGAAAGCGCCAAGCATCACGAACGGAACATTGTGCGGACGGAACGGCTGGGTGCCGAAGCCCTTGCGCTTGCCGATGATCAACACGATCACCAGAGCGGCGACTGCAGCATTGATGTGCACGACCGTACCACCTGCGAAATCGTGGGCGGCAGCGCCGATAGCCTGGGAGATCGCGCCGTCAGCGCTCAGCAGACCGCCATTCCACACCATGTGGGCGAGCGGAGCGTAATCGAAGGTAATCCACAGCGCGACGAAAATCATCCACGTGGAGTACTTGACACGTTCAGCGATAGCGCCGCAAATCAGAGCGACGGTAATCATGGCGAATGCGGACTGGAACGCCACATCGACGCTGACCGGGTAGTTGTTGGAGTTCAGCGAAGCCGACGTGAAGACACCGCCGTCGGAAACCATGGAATCCTTCAGCAGGAAGCCTGTGGCCGGATCACCGAAGACACCGCCGACCGAAGTGCCTGCGTAGGCGATGGACCAGCCCCACAGCACCCAGATCACCATTGTGACGGACAGAGCGGCCGCCTCCATAATCATCATGTTCAGCACGGCCTTTGCGCGGACCATGCCACCGTAGAAGAACGCCACACCCGGCGTCATGAGGAACACAAGGGACGCGGACGTCAAAATCCACGCGGCATTTCCAGAATCAAGCTGACCCATGTCACCCTCCTCTTTCTTTCTTTTTGAGTTCACATTTCCGGCCCCATCGTATGGGGCTGACAAAACGGTATGGAACGCCGCCCGCGTTTTGAAAACGTTACGACGTGTTACAGCAAGGTAACGCCATCTCGCCATTACGTCAACCGAAAACGGCGGAATAAAGCGGCTGGCACGTTTTGTTTCA
>NZ_CAUEQY010000053.1 GCF_959020145.1 uncultured Bifidobacterium sp.
TCGGCACCAAGGCCGGCAAGTTCCTGGCCGACATGACCGACTTCTACATCAAGGCTTACGAAACCACGTCCCCGCATCTGGGCGGCTGCGGCCTGCACGATCCGCTCGCCGTTGGCGTGGCAGTGGACCCGACCCTCGTCACCACCCTCGACATCAATATGAAGGTCGACGTGGAAGGCCCGACCCGCGGACGCACCATCGGCGACGAAACCCGCCTGAATGACCCGGCCAAGACCATGAAAGTTGCCGTCGGCGTCGACGTGCCGCGCTTCCTGAACGAATTCATGACCCGCATCTCCGGCCTCGCAGCCAAGGCTGAATAAGCGTAACCGGCCAAGCAATCGCGTATCGCATATCGCGCAATTCGAGAGAATCAAGGATTTTTATTATGTCTAACAACACAACCGCCGTGACCGGCACCGCATCCGCCGATCCGTTCGATGATCCGGTGACCAGCAACAAGATGGCCATCCGCGCCCTGATCCCGCTGCTGATCACCTTCGTGCTCGGCACCCTGTGCCTGCAGGGCTTCAACCTGGTGTTCCAGCAGGTCGGCGCCGACGTCGGCGCACCGAACCAGGCGTCCCTGATCACCGCATTTCCGAGCATCGTGCTCGGCATCGTGTGCTTCATCTACGGTTCCCTGGGCGATTTCGTCTCCCTGCGTAAGCTTGTGACCGTCGGTCTCGTGACGCTGTTCGTCGGCTCCATCTTCGGTTTCGTGGCAAACTACTTCTTTGCCGCAAACCTGTGGACCGTGATCATCGCACGCGTGCTGCAGACCGCAGGCGAACAGGTGGCAGGTTCCGCCTTCCTGGTGGTGGCCACCAAGTACCTGCGTAACGATTTGAAGGTCATCTTCTTCGGTCTGTTCACCGCCGCATACCAGCTTTCCGCATCCATCGGCGTGTTCGCAGCCGGCATGCTCAGCTCCATCGCATGGCAGTTCCTGTTCCTGATCCCGTCCGTCACCATCCTGTTCCTGCCGATCCTGCTCAAGACCCTCCCGTCCAAGAGCGGCAACGGCCAGAAGGTCGACGCGTTCGGCTTCGTGATCTTCGGCTTCGCCACCGCGTTCCTGACCCTGTTCTTCTCCTACATGTCCTGGTGGATGCTCGTGGTCTCCCTGCTGCTGTTCGTGGCATTCGCCTTCTACATCAACAAGGCCTCCAACCCGTTCATCACCCCGGCGTTCTTCAAGAACACCCGCTGGCTGCGCGCCATCTGCCTGATCCTCGTGTTCTACTTCGTGAACTACGCACTGAGCCCGATCTTCAACGCCATCGGCACCAACATCTACGGCATGACCACCACCCAGGTCTCCCTGCACATTGTGTGGGCCTTCGTGGTCGCCGCCGTGGTGGGCACCTGCTCCGGCATGATCATCCGCAAGATCGGAATCAAGGCCGGCATCGTGACCGCAGGCACCCTCATGTTCCTCGGCTGGACCGGTGCGGCATTCTGCGTGAACTCCGGTTTCGTGGTGCTGACCCTGTGCGCATGTGTGTTCTACGCAGGCTGCGGCCTCATGTACTCCCCGGTGGTCTCCACCGTGCTGGGCACCATTGAAAAGGACGAATCCGGCCGTGGCGTCGGCATGAACGATCTGGCCATGAACGTTTCCCCGTCCATCGGCATCGCCATCATCGGCAGCCTGCTCGGCTCCAACGCCCTCGCAGGCGGCTCCATCACCGGCGCAACCGGCACTGCCGCCAACTATGCCAACCTGCTGCTGGTCGCCGCCGGTAGCGCACTGCTTGGCCTGATCGTGTTCTTCGTCTTCAAGAAGAAGATCTACGAAGGCAACCATGCGCTGGAAACCGAGGAATCGGCAAAGTAATCGCACATTACATCCTCAATATAATAAAAATGGGGATTTGCGATAATTGCGATTACTGAACAACACTATTTCGCAAATCTCCATTTTCATAAATCTTCTTTTGATGTAAGGAAGGTAAAGATGAGCGCGACTGAAGTTCTCTCCGCATTGGACCGCATCCACGGCACAGTGTCCGTAATCGGCTCGATGAACGCGGACTACACCGTCACCGCACAGCGTCTGCCAGGGCCGGGGGAGACCATCACCGGCGGTCCGCTGCAGCTGCTGCCGGGCGGAAAATCCGGCAACCAGGCGGCCGCCGCAGCGCGCATCGGCGCAACCGTGCAGATGTTCGGCGCGGTCGGCTCCGATTCCAACGCCGACTTCCTACTCGGCGCTCTGGGCGAGGCGGGCGTGAACACCACGCATGTTCGCCGCGTGCTCGGACCATCCGGCACAACCGTGATTACCGTGGACGCAACCGGCGAAAACACCATCGTGTACTCGCCGGGATCGAACGCGCAGGTCACCGTGGATTATGTGGAATCCGTGCGCGATGCGCTGGCACGGTCTTCCGTACTTGGCCTGTGCTTGGAAAGCCCGATCGAAACGGTGACGGCCGCCGCGCGCATGTGCCATGAAGCGGGCGTGAAAGTGCTGCTCAACGATTCGCCGTTCACCCCGTCGCTGCCGGCCGAACTGGTGGAAGCATCCGATATTCTGCTCGTCAACGAGCATGAGATGGTGCAGCTGCTCGGCATTGACGAGCCGGAAAACGACGATTGGGACGGTTTCGATTGGAATCATGCGCTGGAAGCAATGCGTGGATTCGGTTTCGAACAGGCGATCGTGACGCTCGGCGGCGATGGTTCCGTGGTATTGGATTCCACTTCGGCAACGCCGATCCAGCGCATTGCCCCCGTGCGTGTGAACGCGGTGGACACCACCGGCTGCGGCGACTCCTTCATGGGCACGGTGCTGGCCGGTCTTGCCTCGGGCATGGCGCTTTCCGAAGCGGCCGAGCTTGCCTCGTATGTTTCGGCATACGCCGCCACAGGGTATGGTGCGCAGGCCTCCTACGGCAATGCCGCGCAAATCCGCGAAGCATTCGCCAAATAACGGAAGCGAGGATGCCTATCGGACGCTAGCCAGATTTCTCTTTTCTCTCTTGATACGCGGGGTGCCGCATCCTACCGACGTAGGATGCGGCACCCCGTTTTTGGGAAGATCTGACATTAAAAAACTCGCCGACCGGATGGGGGCGAGTTTTTGTTACGTTGAAAAGATTGCGCGAATCAGGCGTAGATATTGCGGGGACGCATGTCTTCGGGCAGGCCGTTGAGCAGCGTGGAAACGGATCCGGATTCGAACACGGAACGGATGCCGGCGGCCAACAGCGGAGCCACGGACAGCACGGTCATGTTCGGCAAGCGCTTCTCTTCCGGAACGGGCACGGTGTCGGTGAGCACGATTTCCTTGGCACCGCAATTTCTCAGGCGTTCCACGGCCGGGCCGGACAGCAGGCCATGCGTGGCAACCAGCGTCACGGACTTCGCACCAGCGTTGTTCAGTGTGCGCACGGCCTCGCAGATGGTGCCCGCGGTGTCGATCATGTCGTCGACCACCACGCAGTCGTGACCTTCGACCTCGCCGATAATGCCATGCGCTTCGGCATGGTTCGGGCGGGTGGTGTCACGGGTCTTGTGAATGAACGCGAGCGGCAGATTGCCCAGCTTCGCGGCCCACTGTTCGGAAACCTTGATGCGGCCGGCATCCGGAGACACGATGGTGGTGTTCTCAAGCGGCATGTTGTTGCGCACGTAGTCAAGCAGCACCGGAGTGGCGGTGAGATGGTCGACCGGTCCATCGAAGAAACCCTGCTCCTGGGCGGCATGCAGATCGACCGTCATAATACGGTCGGCGCCGGCTGCGCGGAACAGGTCGAAAATCAGTCGGGCGGTGATGGGCTCGCGGCCCTGATGCTTCTTATCCTGGCGCGAATAGCCAAGGAACGGCGCGACCACGGTAATGGAACGGGCGGAAGCGCGCTTCATGGCGTCAACCATAATGAGCTGCTCCATAATCCACTTGTTGATCGGCTCGGTGTGCGCCTGCATCACGAACGCATCGGCGCCACGCACCGGCTCGGTGTAACGCACATACATCTCGCCGTTGGCGAAATCGTAAGCCGTGGTCTCAAGTACGTCGATTCCCAGGTATTTCGCGGTTTCATGGGCCTGCTCAGGGTACGCACGACCCGTCACCAAAGCCAATTTCTTATCCGGGGTGCCTTCGAGAATCGCCGACATGCTTCGCCTTCCACAAATCTAGAGTCGCGTAAATACGGTACCAACCGTACAAAAATAGCCGTATTCAATATAACAATGCGGGTGCCCATGACGCGCCTGCACCACAGAACGTGCGCAATTGCCGCTCGTCCAGCAGAAGGGCTATGCTGAACAGGTTGTCTGAACTGTATCTTTATACCTTTCATATATAGATGCGTGAAGGCAGTACGCATACACACTCCTGCCATGGAAGGTCCATGGCCGATAGTCCGAAGGAGGTGGGTGATGTCTGCGCATAAGTACGAACTGATGTTCATTGCCGATCCTGAGCTGGATGAGCGCGGTCTGAAGAAGTTGACCGAGCAGTATCTGGAAACTGTCACCAAGGAAGGCGGTGCTGTCGAGAACATCGACATCTGGGGCCGTCGCAAGCTTGCCTACGAGATCGCCGGCAAGACCGAAGGCAATTACGTTGTGGTCAACTACTCCGCTGAGCCGGCCACCAGCGACGAACTCGATCGTCTGCTGAACCTGAACGAATCCGTCATCCGTACGAAGATTCTTCGCAAGTAAGTAATTCCAAGCTTTTCAAGCTGCAAAACAATAAGCTGCAAAGTAAGTAGGTAACGATGGCAGGCGAAACGATTATCACTGTGGTGGGTAACCTCACGGCTGATCCCGAAATCCGTACGGTTGGCAACGGCTCGTCCGTGGCCAGCTTCACCATTGCCTCCACTCCGCGCACCTGGAACCGTAATACGGGCCAGTTTGAAGATGGTCAGGCTTTGTTCATGCGCTGCTCCGCGTGGCGCGACATGGCCGAACATTGCGCGCAGAGCCTGAGCAAGGGCATGCGTGTGATCGCGCAAGGCCGTTTGCAGCAGCGTTCCTACCAGGCGAACGATGGTTCCCAGCGCACGGTCGTCGAGCTTCAGGTCGATGAGATCGGCCCGTCCCTGCGCTATGCGACCGCCCAGGTCACCCGAACCTCCAGTGCCAACGGTGGTAATTTTGCCGGCAATCGCGGCGGCAACAATTTCGCTGGCGGCAATGGCGGATTCAACAACGGTGGCTTCGCCGGCAATGCCGGTGGCTATCAGGGCGGTGCCGGATATTCCGGTGGCGCTGGCTATCAGGGTGGGGCTGCCGCTCCAGCCAATGCCGCGCCCGCCGTGCAGCCTGCTCCGGCATCGGATCCGTGGGGCAATTCGGATAATTCCGGTTCCTCATCGTTCGGTTCCTTTGGCTCCTCCGAATTTGGCGGAAGCAGCGACGAACCGGAATTCTGATCCGACCCGGATCGCAGCTTAAAAGAAAAGCAATTTCCAGATTGTAAGGAGAACATCAAGATGTCACGCAAGAGGCCGCAGCCGCCGGTCAAGCCGTTTAAGAAGAAGCCGAATCCACTGAAGGCCGCCAAGGTCACCGAGATCGATTACAAGGACGTCGCCCTGCTGCGTAAGTTCATCTCCGATCGCGGCAAGATTCGTTCCCGTCGTATCACCGGTGTCACCGTGCAGGAGCAGCGCGAGATCTCCAAGGCTATCAAGAACGCCCGCGAGATGGCCCTGCTGCCGTACGCCACGTCCGGCCGCTGATCTTAGAGAGGTTTGAACAATGGCTGAAACTAAGGTTATTCTCACCAAGTCCGTCAATCACCTGGGTCACCCGGGCGACGTCGTGTCCGTCAAGGCCGGCTACGCTCGCAACTACCTGATTCCGCAGGGTCTGGGCTTCGCATGGTCCAAGAACGCTGCCGCCCAGATCGAGGCCATGAAGCGCGCTCGTCTGGCCAAGGCCGTTGCCACCCGCGAAGAGGCTGTTGCCGCCAAGGAGCTCATCGAGGGTTCCGTCGTCGAAATCGCCGCCAAGGTCTCCGAGTCCGGCAAGCTGTTCGGTGGCATCTCCGCCGACAAGATCGCCATCGCGCTGTCTTCCAAGGCTGCCGTCAACCCGAAGAACATCACCGTGGATCCGATCAAGACCACCGGCGAGTTCGCTGCAACCGTCGCTCTGCACCCGGAAATCTCCGCTTCCTTCACCGTGAAGGTTGTCGCTGAGTGATTCGGCCCCATTCGCTATGGCTGCATTCATTGCGGTTACGGCGAATGACTTCAGACTGAGATACGTCTGAGCTTAAGCATGGAAAATCCCCCTGCACCAGCTGAAAACAGTTGTGCAGGGGGATTTTCATATTTGATCAGTTGTAGCCACCGTCAT
>NZ_CAUEQY010000054.1 GCF_959020145.1 uncultured Bifidobacterium sp.
GCGTTCCGCAATGGAATCGCTCATTGAGGATTACGAACACGTGCTGTCTCGATTCCGCAATGATTCGCTGATTGCGGCGATCGGCAAGGCCGAGCATGGCGGAAGTTTCGATTTTCCGGATTGGTGCGCGCCGCTGTTCGATCTGTACGATGCGCTATTTTCCGCCACTTCCGGCGCGATTGATCCGTGCGTCGGCGAGGATTTGACCCGACTTGGATACGATGCGTCGCTGAGTTTCACGGTTACGCAAGATGCGCCCGAACATTTGGGCGCATTGCGCGGACGCGCCGTTTGGGGACGCGATGTGACCCGCCACGGAACCACATTGGTAACGCATGAGCCGGTGCAGTTGGATTTCGGCGCCTGCGGCAAAGGCTATCTCGTCGATCTGCTCGGGCGCATGCTGCAGTCGTCACAATTCGTGATTGATGCGGGAGGTGATTTGCTGATTCATACGGAACAGCCTATTTCCGTCGCACTTGAGGATCCGGAAGATCAGTCCCACGCAATCGGAATCGCACATATTGCGAACGGAGCGTTGTGCGCAAGCGCACCCAGCCGACGCCATTGGAACGTGGCAGTCAACGAGCGCACCCAAATCGCCATTCATCATCTGCTCAATGCCATCGACGGACTGCCCACGCAACAAACCGAAGCCAGCTGGGCATACGTTCCAGCAAACGCAACGCTCAATCTTGCACGCGACTACCCCACCGCCGTTGCGGACGGCCTGGCCACGGCCCTGTTCGTTTCCGACGTAGCACAACTGCAACGCACGTTCGATTTCACATACGCAACATTGGACGAATCCCGCCAAATCGCAGTCAGCCGCAACTTCCCGGCCGAACTCTTCCTGCGATCCGCATAACAGCCGAATACCAGCCGAAATAAACAAAGACCGCACGCCTTTGGGGACGTGCGGCTCCTGTGAATCAGCCAGCCAAAACGGCGAATCAGTCGGTGAGGGCGAACTGGCTGTTGTAAATGTCGGCGTAGAAACCGCCTTTGGCGAGCAGCTCCTCATGCGTACCGCTTTCCACGATGTCGCCATGGTTCATGACCAAAATCATGTCCGCATCGCGGATGGTGGACAGGCGATGCGCGATCACGAACGACGTACGGTCCACGGTCAGCGCGTCCATGGCCTTCTGAATCAGCTCTTCCGTACGCGTATCGACCGAAGAGGTGGCCTCGTCGAGAATCAGAATCGGCGCATCCTCAACCATGGCTCGCGCAATGGTGAGCAACTGCTTCTGACCCTGCGAAAGCGTGGCCTTGTCGTCAAGCACTGTGTCATAGCCATTCGGCAGCGACATGATGTAGTGATGCAGACCCACGGCCTTGCATGCGTCCTCGATCTGCTTGTCGGTGACGCCCGGCTTCGAATACGCAATGTTTTCACGCACTGTTCCATGGAACACCCACGTATCCTGCAATACCATGGAGAACTGGTCATGCACGTTCCAGCGTGGCACGGACTTCGTATCCACACCATCAATCGCAATCGAACCGCCCGAAATCTCATAGAAACGCATCAGTAGATTCACCATCGTGGTCTTGCCGGCACCGGTCGGACCAACAATCGCAACCTTCTGACCGGACTTCACCGAAGCGGAGAAATCGTTGATGATCGTCTTGCTCGGATCGTAACCGAACTTCACATGACTGAACTCAACGTCACCGCGCACCGGTTTGCCGTTCACGCCGAGCAGCGCCTGCTTGTCGGATTCGTCGGCCATCTCCGGCTCTTCAAGGAAGCTGAACACGCGCTCGGAAGCGGCCGCGCAACGCTGCAGGTTCTGGAATGCCTGCGCGAACTGGGAAAGCGGCTGGGTGAACAGTCGAATGTACATCATGAACGCAACGATCACACCAAACTCGATCTTGCCATCCATCGCAAGCACAGCGCCAACCACGCACACAACCACGTAGCCGAAATTGCCGACGAAATTCATCAACGGCATCATCAGGCCGGAAAGGAACTGGCTCTTCCATCCCGAATCGTACAAATCGCCGTTGTACTTTTCGAACGCGCGAATCGAATCAGCCTCGCCGCAATACGCCTTGACCACGGTGTGGCCGGCGTACATCTCTTCGACGTGACCGTTGACATCGCCCAATGCGATCTGCTGACGGGAGAAGTACTTCTGCGAAACCTTCATGATTGCGCCCATGATGAGCAGGCCAACCAGGCTGGAAGCGATGGCGCACACCGTCATAATCACATTGTTGTAGAACATCATGATGAGCGCGCCCACGAACAGCGTGACCGACGTGATCAGCGAGCCGACCGACTGGCCGAGCGTCTGGCCGATGGCGTCCACATCGTTGGTGATGCGGCTGAGCACATCGCCGTAGCTGACCTTGTCGAAATACTTGAGCGGCAGCTTGTTGATCTTCACGCTGATGGCTTCGCGCAGCTCCTGTGCGGTGCGCTGCGTGACGTTCGCCATCATCCAGCTTTGCACGTAGCACAGCACCGCGTACCCCACATACAGCGCCACCAGCAGCCATGCGATGTGCGTGACCGCGTCCATGTCGATCGCACCGAGCACCGGCTTGCCATTGACTAGCGCAGGCAGGCCTTTGGCGATCTCGTTGGTCATGTCCTTGAGCTTGTCCGGACCGACGATCTGGCATACCGTGCCGATCGCGCCCAATACGAGCGCCACAATGATGGCGGGAATGTAGTGGCGGCAGAAATGCACCAGTTTCTTCATCACACCACCGAAATCCTGCGGTTTTTCAACGGCTCCGCGGCCGCGTCCCATAGGTCCTCCTGGCATATCAGCGACCCTCGCTTTCGTTCAATTCGCTTTCGACGGACGGCTTGCCGGTTTCAATCGGTTTGCCGGTTTCGCCCGGCAGCTTGCTTTCGCCCGACTTGCCGCCGTTCAATTCGTCTTCGCTCAGCTGAGACTGCGCAATCTGACGGTACACATCGCAGTTTTCCAGCAGTTCGCTATGCGTGCCTTGGCCGACCACCTTGCCGTCGTCGAGCACCACGATGCGGTCGGCGTCCATAATGGTGCCGATGCGCTGCGCGACAATCAGTTTGGTAGAATCTTTCGCTTCCTTGGCGAGCGCGTCGCGTACGGCCCGGTCGGTTTTGAAATCAAGTGCGGAAAAGGAATCGTCGAAAATCAGGATTTCCGGATGACGATAGACGGCACGTGCAATCGACAGACGCTGTTTCTGCCCGCCCGACACGTTCGATCCACCCTGCGAAATCGCGGAATCGTACTGCTTTTCCTTGGTTGCGATGAATTCGGTCGCCTGTGCGACTTCACATGCGTTGCGCACGTCGGCGCGCTGTTCCGAAGTGAGTGTGCGATGCTCGTTTTGCGTTGCGATCAGCTCTTTTTCGCGCTTTCTGCCGGCCGCGGTCGAGGTATCGGTCATGTCGACGATGCCGGCATCGGTGGTATCGAGCGGATTGTCGCCATAGCTGACATTGGATGCGATCGTCCCTTTGAACAGGAAGGATTGTTGCGGCACATATCCGATTTTGTCTCGTAATGCCTTGAGCGTGTAGTCGCGCACGTTCACGCCATCGACGAGCACCTCGCCTTGCGTCGCATCATAGAAACGCGGCACGAGGTTGATGAGCGAGGATTTGCCGGAGCCGGTGGAACCGATGAACGCCACGGTTTCGCCCTTCTTGGCGGTAAAGTTGATGCCTTCGAGCATGGCTTCGCGCGAATCCGGGTAAGTGAAGCACACGTTGCGGAATTCGATTTCGCCCTGCTTGCCTGCTTCGCCGGCGTCGCTGCGGGTGCCGTCGGTGATCAGCGGCTCGGTGTCGAGCACTTCGAGCACGCGCTGTGCGGACACGTCCGCTCGCGGCCACAGCACGAACACCATGCTCATCAGCAGGAAGCTCATGATCACCTGCACGGAGTAGCTGGAGAACACCACCATGTTGGAGAAGGTGGTGAGCTTGTCGGCCGCGTCGGCGGCGTCGATCAGGTAGGCGCCGATCCAGTACACGGCAAGCATAAGACCGTTCATGATGGTGTTCATCAACGGCATCATGAAGGCCATGGCACGGTTGGTGAACAGCTGGGTGTCGGTGAGTTCCTTGTTGGCCTTGGTGAACTTGGCTTCCTGGTAATCCTCGGCATTGTAGGCGCGCACCACGCGCAGGCCGGTGAGGTTCTCGCGCGCCACAAGGTTGATGTTATCGGTCAGTCGCTGCATGGACTTGAACTTCGGCATGACGAGAACCATGAGGATCGTGATGGAGACCAGCAGCACCACTACCGCGATGCCGGTGGCGAGCGTCCATTCGAGACCGTCTCCCGCAATCTTGCAGACGGCCCAAACCGCCATAATCGGCGATTTGACAATCATCATCAATCCCATGGTGATGAACATCTGAATCTGCGTAATATCGTTCGTGGAACGCGTAATCAGCGAGGCTGTGGAGAATCGGCTCATTTCAGCCGGTCCGAACGATTCTACCTTGCGGAATTCCATGGAACGCAGACGCTGGCTGAACGATGCGCCGATGCGTGCCGCGAAATAGCCGGTGATGATGGCGCATGCTGCCGATCCAAGCGAAATAAGCAGCATTTTGCCGCCGGCGATCCAAATATCGTGCATTTCACTGCCGGGGGTTTCCACGAGGGTGGTGATGTCGGACATGTAGTCCGGCAGGGTCAGGTCAAGCCAGATCTGCCCGACGATGCTGACCAGTGCAATGAGCATCTGGCCTATCTCCGCTTTGGAGAGGTATCGCATAATGCGGAACATGCTTGGATTCCTTCTCTTGTGTTGCGTTTGAAGTTTTTGCGATTGATGGATTGGTTGGATCAACTACATGAGTTGATCGAATTGCGATTAATGATTTACATAAGTCCTATTGAATTGTCTTACGATATTTAATTACTTATAGTGTAAGACAATCTCATATTTCTGTGTATTTGCTGAGAGCGATTCTTCTCAGCTCGGTCGCGCGGCCAACATATACCATTCGCGACACACTCGAGGCCGTTTGGCCAAGCTTACAGTCGCGAACGGCACATGTGAGGCGCACGCTTACGTGGTAGGCAGTCCCTACGCAGGATCTTCAGATTCGGCTTTTGCGAAGGCTTGCTTTACTTCTTCGGCGGTGGGGCGGGGCTGGCCAGGGATGCAGATGGTCACGTATGTGGCAAATTCCTCGGTAAGATCCACGAATTCGCGCGTGCGACGCTCCCCCATCTGCGAAAAGACCCAGCAGACGGCGTCGCGCATATCCTCGCGCTGCTGCTTGGCCTTCGCCCGCCCCTGCTCGGTAAGATTCACATGCACAATGCGTCGGTCGTTGGGATCGACCTCACGCTCGATCAGACCCTTTTTTTCCAACGCAGCCAACAGCGTGGAAATCCTGCCCGACGTGACCTTCAACGCGGTAGCCAACTGCGAGGGCGTTTGCGCGCCCTTGAACTCAAGCTCGCGAATAATGAATGGCTCGCCCTTGGAATCACGCGACATCGCCTGCTGCATCTGAGACTTCTTACCCCAGACCACTTTCATCAGCTTGTCAAACGACTCCCGCTCGAAGCCCACGCTTCACCTCGCCTTATTCGATGCCCATCAGTTATGTCTCGATAATATCTTTTACTGTAAACATTTTTTCGATCGCAACGTGCAAGTACAGGAAAACGCCCAAAAAAAGGAAACGATAATCAGCAAGGAAGCATCGCAAGCTCTTCTTGAGTGAGCTGAAGTTGCGTTGCAGCGAAGGAATCGTTGATTTCCTGCGGATTGCGAGCGCTGGGAATGGTGAACAGACGTTCGTAACGGGTCAATTCCCACGCCAGCACCACACGCTGGTAGGAGCAACCACGTTGCGCGGCAACCGTGCGGAACGGATCGTACGCGCTCTGATCGAACGTATCGAGGAATCCGCCGAGCGGCGACCAACAGACGAAAGCGAGCCCCAATTCGGCGCAATGCTCCATCGTATGTTCCGGATCGGGATGCGACGGCGAGAACTGGTTTTGCACGGCGACCAAGCCGCTGCCGATAATGCCGCGCGCAAGATCGATCTGCTCGTTATTCACACGGGAGATGCCCGCATATTTGATCACGCCTTCGTCGAGCAGCTGCTTCAACGCGCCGCATTGGTCTTCGTAAGGCACCGCGGGATCGGGGCCATGCGAATACAACAGGTCGAGCGTATCGACGCCCAAG
>NZ_CAUEQY010000055.1 GCF_959020145.1 uncultured Bifidobacterium sp.
TCGCCGCGTCCGTGAAAACGCCGATCACGTCGATTCTGTTGGCTGTGGAGATGTCCGGAACGTTGACGCACATGCTGCCGGTCGCTGCCGTCGCTTTCATCGCGCTGTTGGTGTCCGATCTGCTGCGCACCAAACCGATCTATGGGGAGTTGCTGGAGCGGTACGTGCGTGCGCAAGGCATGCAGATGGCAATCGCAAGCCATGTGGGCAGCGGCATTATGGAACTGCCATTGGAAATGGGGGCGATTGCGGACGGCAAGCGGGTGCGTGACGTGCGTTGGCCGTCTGGGTGTCTGATCATCGGCCTGCGTCGCGGCGAAAGCGAGATCGTGCCGCGCGGTGATACACGGCTGCGTGCCGGTGACTATCTGGTGGTGCTGTTCAGTGGCGAGGAGGAGCGCGAGGTACGACCTGCGATGCGGCGGCTGTGTGATGCCCGGCTTGACTGAGCCTGGCTGAATTCGGCTGGACTCTGGATGTACGAATCTGCGGAATCGGACATCCAGGGTGCATACGTTGGCGCTCCGTGTAAACTCATATGCGTTAGGAAGGCGGCAACCGCGGCCCAGCTCGTTGTTGCACGGCCTATGGGCGGAACAACGCTGTCCGCGGAAGGCCAGTACAGGGGGAGCGCAATGGAATCGCAAGAACAATCGCCGGGAGACGTGGTGACTGCGGGTGAGGACTCACATCCCATCACGCAGGCAATCGACGCTGTTGAGGTGATGCATGCTGGTGCAACCGCGCCCGCCGCTAACACCATGGATCCGCCTACGATTCCCCTGGCGCCGATGAAACGTATGCAGGCGCGGTTCAATCCGCTCGCCGACGGACTGATGTATGTTGTGGTGTTCGTCGGTGGATTTGTTGGAGTCGGCTGTCGGCATGCGTTGGATATGCTCCTGCCGTCGGTCAGCGGGACGCCATTCGTTGTGGGCACGTTTGTGTCGAATATGGTCGCCTGCTTCCTGTTCGCGATGCTGACCGAATTCATGGCGACCGCTTCGTGGCTGCGTCGCCGGGTGCGGCAGGTTGTCAGCCGTGGCGTTGGGCTCGGCTTGCTCGGCGGGCTTTCGACGATGTCCGGCGTGATGCTGGAAACGATGGAAGGTCTGCACGAGCGGCATATCGCCAGTGCGCTTGGCTATCTTGCGGGAAATTTTGCAGGCGGTTTGCTCACTGCCGCCGCCGGCGTGGTTCTGATGCAGGCACTGCTGTCACGGAGTACTCGAAAGCGGGTTCGGGGTGCGTTTTCAGCTGTTTCCGTGTCCGATTCTGCCGAATCGGACACGCAGGGCGTACGCCATGTGAAAGTGGCCGACGTGGCGCGTTCTGCCGCGCAGGCCGCAATGGAAGCCGCGCAGGCGGCGCAGCAGGCCGCGCAGGCGGCCCAGCAGATTGCACAGACGGGACAGGTTCCGCGAGTCGAAACACCAACCGTGCCGCCGACCGCCAGCCAGACTATGCAGACGGGCCGCGTTCCGCAGATTCCTCCGCTGGCCGTTCCTCAGCTGGCACAGCCATCGCAGCCGTTGCTGCGCGAGCAGGATACTTCAGACTTGGGGCAGCTGCCCGAGCCGATTCAGCAGTCGCAACCAATCCAGCAGCCCCAGCAGCAGTCGCAGCCGATCCAGCAGCCGGCTAACCCGCTTCCGCCCAGCTTCGAGCCCAAACCGATCACTGCGGAGATTTCGCTTATCGCCGACCCGGCTACCGGGGAGGTGCGCTGATGATGTGGATGATCTGTCTGTTCGGCGGTCTGGGCGCCATGGCCCGTTACGTGCTCGACGTGTCAATTCAACGAGGCTGGAATCGCGAGAATCGGAGAACGAACCGCAACTTCCCGCTATCCACGCTCGTCATCAACGGCGTCGCCTCGCTATGCGCGGGCATCGCCATGATGTCCTACTATTCGCAATCGGTGGATATGGACACGGTCATGATGTTCGTTGTCGGATTTCTCGGTGGTTTCTCAACATTCTCCACGGCGCTCAACGAAGTGGTTTCATTGATTCGCCAGCGTCGTTTTACGCTGGCTCTGGGCTATGGAATAGCAACCGTCGCGGTGCCTCTCATTTGCGTGGCCACCGGTTTCGGCATTGCGCTGCTCGCCAATCCGGCGTAATTTTCACGTTACGCGGACGGTCGCTGAGTAACATGAAAGGAATCTGAGCGCAACCGCCATCAAGGCCGCCAGCCCGGATGCGACGCTGGTGATTGCATTCGACCAGGCCAAGCCGCTGCTGAAGGATGGCAAGGATATCCAGTACCAGGGCCAGACCGGTATCGGACCGTTCAATAAGAACAATGATCCGAGCTCCGCGAACATCGGCGTCTACACCTTCGACAAAGACAACAAGCCGGTCTTCGACCACACCCAGTCCGGCGACGTGCCGACCGACTGATCGCAATGTAGGTCATCATCAATACAAGAAGACGGCGCAAAGTGAGTGTGGATATCGCAAGCTTTGCGCCGTTTCTTTTGTTGTGCTGTGCTGCCGTTTTCCGTGTCGTGGGCAGCATACGAAAATCAATATTGAAAATCAAGTAAAGGGGTAACCCCGTTAAGCGATATACACGCCGGACTGTCGAACAGGTTCGAGAGAATGTAAATGAATGTAATATCTCGCGAGAAGCGCACGGAAAGCGCGCGGCAAGCACGTGAGAATACAACGATGGAACAGTGATAACGGGGAAGGTGCGATCATGGTCGGCATGCGCGATGTGGCGAAGAAGGCCGGGGTGTCTCTGAGCACCGTCTCGCTGGTGGTGAACGGCAACGGGTATGTATCCAACGACATGCGCGACCGCGTGCGTAAGGCCATGCAGGCCCTCAATTACGTGCCGAACGAGCTTGCCCGCAACCTGTACCACGATCGCACGAATCTGGTCGGCGTCATCGTGCCCACCATCCGTCACCCGTTCTTTGCAACGTTTACCGCGCACCTGCAGCATGCGCTCGCCGCGCAGGGGCTGCGCACCATGCTGTGCTCCACCACCGACGAGACGGACGGCGAAATCCAATACGTCGATATGCTGCGCAGGCACATGATGGACGGCATCGTCATGTGCGCTCACACCTCGCATCCCGGCGATTATTGGACGTCCATCCACCGCCCGATCGTCGCATTCGATCGCGTGCTTGGAAATGGTATTTCGTCGATCGGATCTGACCACGAGCAGGGTGGGCGACTGATTGCGCAGATGCTGATTCGCAATGGCGCGCGCCATGTGGTGATGATTGGCGGTCCGCGCGATCAGTTCTTCGATCTGGCGGTCCGCGGCGAAGTCGAGGAGGGGTCGTTCGATTTGGGAAAGACCACGTTCCCGACGGTGCGCTACTACCTCACGTTGGAACAGGAATTGACCTCCGCGGGCGTGAAGTATGAGTATATCGAGGCCGGTGAGGTGATGGATTTCGCCGGCTATCATCGTGCGGTCAGCCGTGCGCTTGATGGGGTGGCGACCGACGGCGTCGATGCCGTGGTCAGCTCCGATATTGGCGCGGCGTTCTGCGTGCGCGAAGCGTTGAGCCGCGGAATTTCCATTCCTGACGAGCTGCAGGTCGTCGCCTATGATGGCACGTATTTGACCGATTTGGCCGGTATGAAGCTGACCGCGGTCGCACAGGATTTCTCGGCGATCGCGCAGTCGGCGGCCGACCATATGGTGCAGGCGATCGCCAATGAAGAGGCGGCTGCGGCCAACGCCTCGCGCAAGAACATCCCCAAGCCGTTCGAGCCGAATGTGCTTATTCCCATGACGCTGGTGCCAGGCGATACCACGCGTTGATGCTGCGCGTTGGAACGCTGGGTTGGGGTCGGACAGGCTGGGCTGCATAGAACACCGCATCAAACCGGTTCGACACGCGCATTCCGCTGTGTGACTGGACATTGACGCCCCTCTCGAGGTAATATCGAACCGGTTCGATACATACGTGAGTATGCAAATACGTAAACAACAAACAGGCAGACGCGCACACATTGCACCCGCACCCATGAACCAAGGGAGGTCCCATGAAAAACAAAGTGCAGCTCATCACCTACGCCGATCGCCTCGGCGACGGCACCCTCAGCTCGATGACCGACATCCTGCGCACCCGTTTCGACGGCGTGTATGACGGCGTGCATATCCTGCCGTTCTTCACTCCATTCGACGGCGCGGATGCAGGCTTCGACCCCATCGACCACACCAAGGTCGACCCGCGCCTCGGCGGCTGGGACGATGTCGCCGAACTTTCCAAGACCCACGGCATCATGGTCGACGCCATCGTCAACCACATGAGCTGGGAATCCAAGCAGTTCCAAGACGTGCTTGAAAAGGGCGAGGAATCCGAGTATTACCCGATGTTCCTGACCATGAGTTCCGTCTTTCCGAACGGCGCGACCGAAGAGGATCTGGCCGGCATCTACCGTCCGCGCCCGGGTCTGCCGTTCACCCACTACAAGTTCGCGGGCAAGACTCGCCTGGTCTGGGTCAGCTTCACCCCGCAGCAGGTCGATATCGACACGGATTCCGACAAAGGCTGGGAATACCTGATGTCGATTTTCGACCAGATGGCCGCATCCCACGTCAGCTACATTCGTCTTGACGCCGTCGGCTACGGTGCCAAGGAAGCCGGTACCAGCTGCTTCATGACGCCGAAAACGTTCAAGCTCATCTCCCGCCTGCGCGAGGAGGGCGTCAAGCGCGGCTTGGAAATCCTCATCGAAGTGCATTCCTACTACAAGAAGCAGGTCGAGATCGCGTCGAAGGTCGATCGCGTCTACGATTTCGCCCTTCCGCCGCTGCTGCTGCATTCGCTGAATACCGGTCATGTCGAGCCGGTCGCGCATTGGACCGACATCCGTCCGAACAATGCCGTCACCGTACTTGACACGCATGATGGCATCGGCGTGATCGACATCGGTTCCGATCAGCTGGACCGTTCGCTCAAGGGGCTCGTGCCGGATGAGGATGTCGACAATCTCGTCAACGCCATTCATGCGAACACTCACGGCGAATCGCAGGCCGCTACCGGTGCCGCCGCATCCAATCTTGACCTGTATCAGGTCAACAGCACCTACTATTCGGCGCTGGGATGCAACGATCAGCACTATATTGCGGCTCGCGCGGTGCAGTTCTTCCTGCCGGGCGTTCCGCAGGTCTACTATGTCGGCGCGCTTGCCGGCAAGAACGACATGGAGCTGCTGCGCAAGACCAATAATGGCCGCGATATCAATCGCCATTACTATTCCACGGCTGAGATCGACGAGAATCTGCAGCGTCCGGTGGTGAAGGCACTGAACGCGCTTGCCAAGTTCCGCAACGAGCTTGATGCGTTCGACGGCACTTTCTCGTACAGCGCCGACGGCGACACGTCCATCAGCTTCATGTGGAAGGGTGCAACTACCGAGGCTACGCTCACGTTCGAACCGGGTCGCGGTCTTGGTGTGGAGAACACCGCGTCCGTCGCCACGCTCGAATGGCGTGATGCCGCCGGTGAGCACCGCACGGACGATCTGATCGCCAATCCGCCGGTCGCGGCCTGATTCAGCCTCGCCTGATCCGGTCGCTGCCTGACCGCGCATAAATCCATAAATCTGTAATCGTCCTTCCTGTCACCTCTCCTTCAGGAAGGACGATTCGCATTTTCGTTTTTTCGAGCAATCGTCTTATCGGGAAAACAATTTTCCCGGGAATCAGCTGAAATCCCAGCAAAAACGGGTAAGGTGAGCTTATGTCAAAGATGTCAAAGCTTTTCGATCAAGACAACATGTTTTTCGCCATTATGGGCGTGCTGTTCGATCTGATTATTCTCAACGTGCTCACGCTGTTGTGCTG
>NZ_CAUEQY010000056.1 GCF_959020145.1 uncultured Bifidobacterium sp.
TGCGCTGATGGTGCTCGGAGGGTGTGCCGCGAATCATGCGGCGCACGGGCTCGGTCATGCCGGCTACCGTACGGACGATTGATGGTCTCGCCGCGGCGGTCGTGGATACCGCGGCGAGGACTGGCGAGGTCAGCCGAGCAGCACCGCGATGATTGCGATGAAGATCGGTGAGGTCAGTGTCGAGAAGAGAATGCCGTCGCGTGCGAACGAGAGACCCACGTTGTACCGCGCCGCGTAGTTGTAGACGTTCTGCCCGGTCGGCAGGGCGGCGAGCACCACGCACGCGTACAATGTGGCGCCGCGGAAGCCCATCACGAAATACGACAGCAGGAACGCGATAATTGGCATCACGATGTTCTTCAATACCGCCACCGTGAACACCGCGGGAATATTCGACTTGTCCTGCAGCGGCTTCGTGCCGTGCAACGACATGCCGAATGCCATCAAAATCATTGGCACTGCGGAATCGCCGATCATGTCGATCGGATCGTAAATACAGTCCGGCACCACGAAATGACCGGTTTTTGCGGAAATCGCGGATACGGCGATGCCCAGCAGCGAACCGATAAGCAGCGGCTGATGCAGCGGCTGCTTCAGAATCTCCCTCGTGGAGACCTTGCCTTTGGTGGTCACATCGAGCACGGTCAGGCCGATCGGTGTGAACACCGCCTGTTGCATGACCAGAATCGGCGCGACCAAAGCGGGATTGCCCAGAATGTACGTGGCGATCGGCAGACCGATGTTGTTGGAGTTCAGATACAGCGAATTCAACGCGCCGATGGTGGCATCCGCCGCCTTCAGATGGAAGAACAGCCTATTGAGGATCAGAAACACCAATCCGACCAGCACGGCCGAGAAGAACGCCACAACAATGGAGGAGTGGAATATCTCGAAGATTCTCTCCTTGGACAGGATGGCAAACATCAGGCACGGGCTCGATACGAAAAAGCTGAACCTGTTGAGCACCATCTGCGCGGTAGGTCCGCCTATGCGCATGCGCGCGGCCGCGTAACCGGTGCCGATGACGATGCCAATGACGCAGAAGCCTTCCAATGCGCTTAACAGACCAGGCATGACACTCTTCCTTTCGCTCTCGGTCGTTGGTTTGGCCGCTATCCAGTGTTGCACCATGCATATGGATAACATCCGATCCGTCTCAAAAGCGTTGTCGAACGGCGATGTCGGTTCCGGTGGTGCTGGATAATGGGCGGTATGAACGAACTTGAGATTGGATTTTCCGCTTCCGCCACCAGGCAGGAGCAGCTGAACGAGCTGATGACCCAGATCATGGGAACCTATTCCGTGAGCGACGACGAAGGGCCGTTGACCGACGCGGTCGAAGCGTTTTTAAATAAACAGCAGCATCTGACAGTGCGCAGGCATGGCGATACGCTGGTCGCATCCACGAATTTTGGGCGTGAGCGTCGCGTGATCCTCGCCGGGCATCTCGACACGGTGCCGGTGATCGACAATTTCCCGCCGCGTTGGCTGGAACCGGGCGATCCGCTGATTCGCGAGGATGTTGCCGCCGGCCATGGGCGGGAGCGCGTGATATGGGGGCGCGGTGCCACCGATATGAAGGGCTCCGACGCGGTGATGATGTATTTGGCGGCCGCGTTGACGGATGCGAAATACGATCTGACATACGTGTTCTACGACCACGAAGAGGTTGCCGCCGAAAAGAACGGCCTACGCAAGGTGGTCGAGGCGCATCCTGATTGGATTTCCGGCGATTTTGCGATTATCGGGGAGCCAACCGATTGCGGTATTGAAGGCGGCTGCAATGGCACGATGCGTTTCGACGTGATCACGCACGGCATTGCGGCGCATTCGGCGCGTGCGTGGATGGGTAGGAACGCCATCCACGCGGCCGCTGAGATTCTGAGCCGGCTGAACGCTTATGAAAATCGTGCGATTGAAGTGGATGGCCTGACGTATCAGGAAGGCCTGAATGCCACGCTGATTTCGGGCGGCAAGGGCACGAATGTGATTCCTGATGAATGCCGCGTGCATGTCAACTACCGTTTTGCCCCCGACAAGTCGTTGGCTGAGGCGAAGGCACTGATGATTGGCGCGGATGCCGGTGCGGAATTGGGCAATGGCGAGCATGTTGCCACAGGTGGCGTATTCGAAGGCTTCGGCATTGAAATGAAGGACGAGTCGCCTTCCGCACGTCCGGGGTTGACGTCGCCGCTCGCGCAGTCGCTGGTGGAATTGGTGCGCGAGCGCACGGGGCGTGAGCCTCTGGCCAAGCTTGGCTGGACGGATGTGGCGCGATTCTCGATGCTGGGCATTCCCGCGGTGAATCTGGGTGCGGGCAGTCCGTTGCTGGCGCACAAGCATGACGAGCAGCTGCCGGAATCGGATCTGCTGCTGATGGCCAACTTGCTTGAAGACTGGCTGAAGTAGCTGTCTGCTGCCTTTTTCTGCCTCCTGTTTCTGCCTGCTATCGGCTGTTTGTTGTTTTCCGTCTTCTGTCTGCACGAGTCGGATCGGCTGTCTGCACGAGTCGTAATCTGTGTCTGCATTTCTCGCGAATCGTGATTTCTTTCGACTTGTGCAGACGGAGCAACGACTTGTGTAGACGGGGCCTGGGATTTGCGGGCGGGGAAAGCAGGCGGTGAGTTGCAGGATCCGGAAAATTTCCCGTCATGTCACGTTCCGTTGTTTTTTGTGTCATACTTATAGACGGTGGTTCTGCAAATCACCGATGCATCCGATGGCGTTGATCCCCTCGCGTGAAGTTCATGTGTGTCCGCGAGCGCTGGTGTCCGCCGTCGCATGATGAGGACTTTTGACGGAAGTTGCTTCCTACGGGCGCCATGATGCGCGGCCACGGTGAGAGCGTGGTGTGAGAACCGTATGAGGCCTAAGCGTGGGCGGCGCGATTGCAGCGTGTCGTCGAGGAGCCATTGTGCCTAATACCAGTGAGGGCTTCGATCAGGTCGAAGCTTCGGCATCGCCTGAGCATGCCGTGAATGTTGTGAAATTCGAGTCGGTCCAGTCCGATCCTGCCCCGCGTCGCCGTCGTGGCGGTCGTCGCGTGGTGCGTGGCGTGGGAGCTGCCGGTGCGTCCTTGGAGTTGAAGGTCGAGGAGCATGCTTCGGCTCCGCTGTTCGAGGAGCCGAAGTTGCCGGTTGCGCAACCTGCGCATGATACCGGTGATTCCGCCGATTCCGAGGGTATGACCCGTCCGACCCGTCGCCGTCGTCGTCCGGTCCAGTCCGATGATGATGTTCGTGAGATTGCCGACGAACGGCCGACGCGTTCTCGTCGCCGTCGTTCGGTGCAGGTTGAGGATGAGCAGGACGAGGATCGTCCGTCGCGTCGTCGCAGCCGTTTCGCCGATGATGCGGATGAGTACGATGAGATGCCGCGTCGTCGCGCTTCCGTCGATGATTCCCATGATGAGGAGTCGTCTGTGGAGCGTGCCTTGGATGCCGTCGATATGTTGCCGGAAGGTCATGAGGTCCGCCACAATCCGCGTCCGATGATGTCTCTGCTTTTCCAGGAGCCGGTTTTGCCGTCCGTTGCGGATTCCCGAGACAGGGCAGACGACGATCGCGACGATTCCCGTAATGACCGCGGCGAGCGTAATGATCGCAATGCGCAGGACCATGACGATGAGCAGGATGAGGATCGTCCGTCACGTCGCCGTCGCCGCCGCAATCGCGACGTTGCCGACGAAGAGCGTTCCGAAGACAATCGCAATGAACGCGATAATCGGGATAATCGCAATGATGATGCGGACAATGATGAGGAAGGCGGATCTCGCAAGTCGCGTCGTTCCCGTCGTTTGAACGCGCAGGAGCGTCGTGCCGCAGCTGAAGTCGAACAGATCGAAGAGGATTTGATCCTCGACGATATTACGTATGCGCCGATTGATGACGAAACCCGCAATCGTAATGACGATGATGACGACGAGCAGCCGACGCGCACCCGTCGTCGCCGTCGCAGCCGCGGCAATCGTGAGGAAGCCGACGAACAGCAGCGGGATAGCGATGAAGGCGAGTCCCGTCGTCGCCGTGAGGACGATGACGAGGATGAAGGCACGGTGACCCGTCGCCGTCGTCGCCGTCGTGGCGGTGCGAAGACGGATGAGGCGGAAGAGCCGCTCGTGCGTCGTTCCCGCAAGCAGCAGTACATCGACGAGATCACCGACGTCGAAGGTTCCACCCGACTTGAGGCCAAGAAGCAGCGTCGCCGTGACAATCGCCGTGAGCGCAGCCGTCAAAGCCAGCTCATGGAGCAGGACTTCCTGGCTCGCCGCGAGCATGTCGACCGCCTGATGGTGGTGCGCGAACGCGAACGCCACACGCAGATTTCCGTGATCGAAGACAATGTGCTCGTCGAACATTACGTGTCCGACATTCAGGAAGTCGCCACTGTGGGCAACATCTATCTGGGCCGCGTGCAGAACGTGCTGCCGAGCATGGAAGCCGCGTTCGTCGACATTGGTCAGGCGCGTAACGGCGTGCTCTATGCGGGTGAGGTGAACTGGGATTCCGCACGGTTGGAAGGCCAGCCTCGCCGCATCGAACTCGCGTTCAAGTCGGGGGACCCGGTGCTCGTGCAGGTCACCAAGGATCCGATCGGACATAAGGGTGCGCGACTGACCTCGCAGGTCACCCTTGCGGGCCGTTTCCTGGTGCTCGTGCCATCCGGTGGCATGACGGGCGTGAGCCGCAAGCTCAGCGAGCGTGAACGTTCCCGCCTGAAGAACATCGTGTCGAAGGTTGCGCCGAAAGACATGGGCGTGATCATTCGTACCGCAGCGGAAGGCGCCTCCGAAGAGGCGATCACCAAGGATCTTGAAAGCCTGGTGCGCCAGTGGGAACGCATCACCTCCAAGCGAGACGAATTCCTGCACGGCAAGCGTCCGAAGCTGCTGCAAGGCGAGCCGGACGTGGCGATCCGCGTGGTGCGAGACATCTTCAACGACGACTTCTCCAAGATGATCGTTGAAGGTGACCGCGTGTACGGCCGTATCGAGGAATACCTCGACACCATGGCTCCCGACTTGAAGGACAAGCTCGAAAAGTGGGATCCGGCCGAACATGAAGGCAAAGACGTGTTCGACAAGTGGCAGATCGACTCCCAGCTGCGCAAGGGCATGGAACGTCAGGTCTACCTGCCGTCGGGCGGCTCGATCGTGATCGACCGCACCGAAGCCATGACCACCATCGACGTGAATACCGGCCGTTTCATCGGCCGCGGCAAGAGTCTTGAGGAGACGGTGACCCGCTGCAACCTCGAAGCTTCCGAAGAGATCGCACGTCAGCTGCGCCTGCGTGACATCGGCGGCATGGTGATGATCGACTTCGTCGACATGGTCATGCCAGCCAACCGTGATCTGGTGCTGCGCAGACTGGTGGAATGCCTGGCCCGCGACCGCACCAAGCATCAGGTGGCCGAAGTCACTTCGCTTGGCCTGGTGCAGATGACGCGCAAGCGCATCGGACAGGGGCTGGTGGAAGCCTTTTCCGAGGAATGCCCGACCTGCAAGGGCCGCGGATTCATTCTTCACGACGAGCCGACCGTGTCCGCGGATTATGACGATCCGTACGCCCTGAAGGGCGGCGACCCGTTCGTCAAGACCAACAAGCATGGTCACGGCACGGACGTGCAGGTGCCGAAAGGCTCCTCGCCGGACGTGAAGGCCAAACTCGCGCAGATCGCGGCGGCTGCCGTGGCCGCCAACAATGCGGAACTGGGCGAGGAAGCATAGAAGAATAAATGATTATTCCGGTCTGTCAACCTGACACGCCGGAAACAGACTTGCGGTTGTACGCGGGTATGTGTA
>NZ_CAUEQY010000057.1 GCF_959020145.1 uncultured Bifidobacterium sp.
CAGCATTGTTCATCGCCGAATCCACCTGCAACGCAGACAAACGCAACGTCTGCAGGGTCTCATCGCTCAACTCGCACGGCCATGGCAGGAACTGGTTGCCTTCCGACGGCTCGAGCGGCGCATTCCAAGCGTCGCCGACCACCGCATCTTCAAAATCGCGGGCATGCTCGCCCACAAAAAATCCATCCGGCAACGGCGCATCGATCGAATGCAGACTGGTCATGCCGTTTTCGGAGGAATCGACATCCTCAACTTCCGCAATATCGGCCAGGTTGCTCGGCTCAGCCGCTCTGGAAACGATATTGAGCATGGAATCGCGCACTTCCACTAGGAAATTCGACGGTTTGGACACACGTTTGCGATCGCCCACGGCACGCGGATCACGGCTTTCCGCATTCGTTGCGCTGCAGGTGAGCAGCGCCTCATGACGGGCGCGAGTCAACGCCACATACGCGAGGCGACGCTCGTCGGCATGCAACCGACGGCCATACTCCTCGATTTGCGTCAAATACAGTCCGTCCGGATCAATACCTTCCATGTCATCGACGCTCATATTCCGCAAGGTGCCGAACACTTCGTCGTCAATGATTTCCGCATCCTCCAGCATTTCCAACGCTTCCAACGGATTTCCACCCACAAGCGCGTCATGGGGGAATCGCGGCAGAATATCGGCGTCCACACGCACCGGAACCGGCACCGCAGCAGGATCGGTCAGCCACGTTTTGGCGGTCTCATGATATTCGGGCGGCGTCCACACGCCATCCTGGAAACCGTTGAGATGCTCTTCATCAACGACCACACGCAGATCGCTGCCCTTGTTGGTGGGGAATCCGCCATCGGTCATGCCGACCACGGCCACGGCATCCCATTCAAGGCCCTTCGACTGGTGTACGGTCATCAGCACCACGTCGACAGGCGCATCGGGAGCCACCGCGTTCTCCTCGCGTGCGTCGCGCAGCGAATCCGCCCATGAGATGAACGCGCGCAGGCTCGGCGTTCCCTGCGACGCGATCTCCTGCATATACGTGTCGACGAGCTTCAGCAACGCATCGATCGGCGATTTGGCGAGCGCCACCCGGGATGCGGCGAGCGTGGCATCGGCCTGACCGCCGCGCATATGCTCGGCCAGCTGCATGTCGATATCGAGATTCAATGCGACGATGGCCTCACGAACCACTTCCGGCAACGGGTGGCCAAGCATGCGCAGCACCTGACGGATCGCATCCGCGGCGCGAAGCACTTCCTTCGTCCCTTCACGACTCACCCTGCCGTCAATGAGTTCCGCGAGATCGTCACGCAACATGAGGTCCACAAGGAAAACCGCATTCGGCACTTGATCTCGATATTCACGTACGATGGCACGGATTTCAGCATCGGAAGGACCCGACTTGGGAGTTACTCCATAAATTCCCAGATTTTCCGGTTTTTCTTCCTTGTTGGATTGCTCCTGCACGATTCCAGCTGAAACAAGCGCACGATACCGGCACATCGTGTTCACCTGTTCCGCGGTATCGGCGAGCGCCTGCAGATCGTTGGCGCTGATGGAGAATCGCGGCGTGGCCAGCAATCGCATAAGCGCCGCACTGTCGGTATGATCGCTGACGACGCGTAGCAAAGCGAACACGTCCTGCACCGCCGGGCGTTCCAGCAACGCCGACCGCCCCACTACCAGCGTGGTCAGGCCTGCGCGTTCGAGCGCTTCCGCGAATTGCGGCATGATTCCTTTGGAACGGAACAGCACCGCCACGTGCGGACGATTGTCTTTCATGCCATTGTCGAGGTCGCGCGAGGAAGGCGTATGCAGGGCGATCGCATGTTTGGCGAAGCGCACGACCGCGTCGACCTCCTGCCCGAACGTGTCGAACGCAAGCACGCCCACCGTTCCTTCGGGGGCTTCGTCGGTATTGACGAGCGCCGGAACGTCGACTTCGCGCATCAGCGAGCTGCTGAGGCGTCTGGCAGGCAAGCGGAGCGGTTTGGTGAGATTGTTCGCCGCTTCGAGCACCATGCGTGAGTTGCGCCGCGTCACGGTCAATGCGAATGGCCTGCTGGTGGCGTCCATGCCGAAATCGTGTTGCAGCATGCGGAATGCGCCAGGACTCGCCCCTCGCCATGCGTAGATCGATTGGAAGGGGTCGCCGACCGCGTTGACCGCGCTGCGATGCGTGTCGTCAGCGTGGAACAGCGCGCTCAGCAGTGCCGCCTGCGTGGTGGACGTGTCTTGGTATTCGTCGAGGAGCACATGCGAATAGCGTTTGCGGTAGGCCGCTCCGATGGACGGGAATCGGGAGACAAGCTGGAATGCCGCGATGGTGAAATCGCTGAATTCCGCCATATTGCAGGCGCGTTTTTCGGCATGATAGTCAAGCACAAGATCGAGCAGCAGGTCGCGTTGCTTGGCGACGAATGCGAGTTGCGCGCTGTTGAACACGCACATGTCGTGCCCGAGTTCGCGGTATTTCTCCAGTTTCTTTTCGTAGTCCGCGTCGGAATCCTTTTTCAGTCGTTTCGGCAGCTTTGGCGATTTCGGCTCTTCCGTTGGCACGGTTTCGCCGTCAAGCGCCTTGGCGATCTGTTCGACGAACGCCTCATCCCAGTCGCGCACGCGTTGCACGGCTTCGTCGAAGCTGGTGCAGTCGCCGCCGATCATGGCGCCGGAAATGGCGTTGGACAGGGCGAACACGTTGCCCGCTATGGTGTTGAACGATTTCAGATCGCCGTCGAACGCCATAAGATCATCCATATGCCTGTCAAGCACAGTGTGGATGAGCTGCATGGCACCTGCTTCGCTCAATGGCTGCGTGTTCTGGTCAAAGCCGACAAGCAGTCCATATTGGCGCACGATGGATTGGAAGAAAGCGTCGTACGTGGAGACTTCCGGTTTGAGGAACGTCATGTTCGCTGATTTCAGGCCGCGTTCGCGCTGGTCGCGAGTCACGGCCGCAGACACTCGAGACAATAGTTCCGAGGCCGCTTTGCGCGTGAAGGTCAGTCCGAGGATCTTTTCGGGGCTCACCCCCTGTTCGATCAGCGTGATGATGCGTCTGGTCATCGTGTAGGTTTTGCCGGATCCAGCGCCGGCCACCACCACCACATCCGCATACGAGGGCGCTTGGACGACGGCAGCCTGCTCAGGACTGTCGGTGAACTTCATGGTTCCGCTCATGCCGTTCTCCTTTCGAATACGGTGTTCTGTTCGCCCGCACAGGCCGGGCAGATCGTAGTGTTTCTGCAGTATTTCACATGTTCCGTCGTCGGTCTTGCGGTGATTTCGTTCGCCCTGCTGGCCGCGGCCGCATAGAAGACCCTCGCGATCATGGTGAGGGACCATACCGCCATCGTGCCGCGTAAGCCAAGGAACTCATTCCAATGCTCGTCGCTCACTTCCAACGGAGGAAGCATGTCATCGAGTCCGTCGTGGAAATCCTTGTCGAGTTTTTTGACGTAATAGCGCGGTATGAATTCGCCGGTATTGAGACTTCCATTGGCGAACAGCGCCTGCTGCATATGCGATTCGGCGGCGGTGTCGCCATACGGCGCAGGGTATGCGTGCTTGGCTACATGGAATAGCGCGCTTTGCGTGATGTTCGGCGCGTTCGCCACCGCCTGCGCCCCGCGCATGCCGCTTTCCTCGGGGAATACGAGTCCCAGCTGATAGCAGACGAGCTGCAGATCGTTGAACAGGCCTTCGCCGGTCGGACTGACACCGGTTTTGTAGTCGATCAGACGCACCTGCTGCGTGCCATCCGCCATTTCACGCCGTTCCAAACGGTCGATCCTGCCGGTCAAACGCACGGTGAGATACTCGCTCATGCCGGTTTCCGGCCATCCTCCGACCAACGCTCCCATAATGGCGATCAATTCGTTCCGTGAAATCGCGTGAACGCCGTCCATCGCATTGTAGGCGTCGAGAATATCGTCGAAATCGAATTTTGCGGTAAATTTCAGCTCAGGTTCGGCTTTCGTAAGTTTTCCAACGCTGAATGCATCATTATTTTTAATCGGATAATCACCATGATTCGATTGCACGAAATACGTGGCGATGTTACGCAACGCCTCCTGCGCCTGCTCATCTTTCTTCAACGCCTGATACCGTTGCGCGGGATCGGCAATGGCGTTGAAATCACCGCATAGACGCTTGTATTCGGCATACATCCATTCGGTGATCGCATTGATATTGTCCACGTCGCTGATGGCGGTATGGTGTTCCGGCATATCAAGTCCGGCTTCGGTGGCCTGTTGCGCCACCTTGTGGATCAGCGAGCCGAAACTCGTGGCGACGCTGCCCATGCGCGGGCCGGAGAAGCGGTTTTCCAACATCCAACACACCGGGCACGCCCACAGATTGTCTACCGCAGAAGGAGACAAAGTCACCACGTCGGATCGCCGCGATTTACCGTTTCGGCCCGACGTCGAGCTTTCCGACGTGTCGCTCATGCCCGTCCGCATGACGGCCGCGATCTTCCGCATGGTGGCCTCGACCGTCTCCCCCATAAACGGCCAACGGTCAGGGTCGGCCGCCGTAACACCATGCGAAGCCAGCAATGCCAACGCTTCCGCGGCATCACGCGCCTTCGGGCTGTCCTCAGGTTCCGACGCAAGCACGCTTCGGGCGGCCGCGACCAGACCACGGGGATCGGTTTCCAGCCCCGCGTAATCGCCTTGGCCGCCGACCGACGCATATTCTCGCCGTTCCATATCGGCGTCGCGATCGCGGTCGAAGCACTCCGGCATATATCCGTATAGAAAATCCGAAGGCACATTGTCGTCATTCAGCACGGCGCTCACCACCACACGCTCGCTGGCACGGGTCAACGCCACCAACAGGCTCTTCTGCTCGGAGGCGAGCACCGACGCCAGTTGCGCGTCCTGCCTGCCCGCCGGAGTGACGATCGTGTCGGACAATACGCCGTGCAGCATCACATCGGCCAGTTCCTCACCGCCGAACAACGTGTTGCGTGGTGTGAGATTCGGCCACTGCCCCTGCTGCAAAGCCGGCAGAAAAACCAGATTCCAGCGCTTTCCCGCCGCTCCTGCGGGAGTCGTCAGGGTCACCGCCTGATCAATGGGCGCGGTATGCGCCAGCGAATCCGCCTCAATGGTCAGCAAACGCACCTGTTCGATGAACGCCTCGATGGTGTGTACCGCGAATTCCCCGCTTGACTCGCCGCCTGAAGCATAGTTGAACAAACGCATCGCCGCGTCAAGCCGATCATTCGCGGCACGGCCGGCAGCCGAATGCTCCAGCGCCACACGCTGCCAGACTTCCGCCTTGCCGCAGGCCCTCCATGCGCAATCCAACACATATTGCGGTTCACGCGAAACCAGTTTGGCTTCCGACTCGCATGTTTTGTCAAGAACCTTCCACAATGATGCGAACGCCTTGATCTGCGGATCCGCGCCCAGCACGGAGGCGATCGCATCGACCACGCGATCGGTATTGCCCTCCATAAGAAGCACGTACAGCGCTTCCATACTCAGCGCGAAATCGCCTTCATGCTCGTCTTCATGCTCACTATCATGCTCGCCATCGGCGCGAATCGCATGATAGTCCGTCATATAATCGCGCCAATCTTCCATCAAACGAGGGAGCAACGCCTGTTGTTCGACGGCAGCGTCCGCCGCATCCTCATCATCTTCGAAATCATCTTC
>NZ_CAUEQY010000058.1 GCF_959020145.1 uncultured Bifidobacterium sp.
TATTCAGCGCTCTCGACGGGCGCAAGCACGGCCTTGAAAAGGACTGCTTGCGCCGGGTGCAGTGCCGGCGGGCGGATGCCGTACGTGGCGAGCGCGCGTCCGGTCATCCTCACGCCTTCGGCCTTCCACCAGCCGAGCGGGCTCTGTCCGTTGGCGATGTCTTGCTTGGCGAGGTCGAGGCTCACGTCAAGCGGCGACACCTCATACACCTTGTCAGGGTCGAGGCCGGGCAGGCGTACCGGCGCGGCCGGGTAGGTCTGCGAGGTGGTGAGCTGGGTGAAACGGTAGATGGCGGCCGCTTGGTTAGGCATGACCACACCGTCCAAGCGCACTGCCGGATCGGCTGCGTCGGAATGCACGACTGTGTCGACGGCGAACCATTCGCGATGCTTCTTGAATTCGGCGACCCATTCGGCGAGCTTGTCGATATCTTCCTGCGGTTCCTTGAGCAGGTTCCATTCGATGCCCATGTGTCCGAAGAAGGCCATGGCCATACGCAGTTCCTGCGTGGTGGCGCGGTGCGTGGAGTGCGCCGGGGATGCGCCCACATGTTCGCCGATCATTTCCGGCGGCACGAGCAACGAGGTGTAGCGCTGGATGTCGGCGCGTTCCACCGGGTCGACGCAGTCGGATCCCCAAATGCGGTCGGCCACTTCGAGGATGCCGAGGTCCACGCGGCCACCGCCGGAAGAGCAGCTTTCGATTTCAAGTCCTGGATGCGCGGCCTTCAGATCAGTGAAAATGCGATATACGGCGAGCGTCTGCTGGTGCACTGCCGGGCGTCCGGTGCGTGGGGAGACAGCTTCGGTGACGAGTTTGTTGTGATCCCACTTGATGTAGTCGATGCCGAGTTCGCCGACGAGCTTGTCCATTGCGCCGTAAATGTAGTCGTAGGCGTCCGGATTGGTCAGGTCCACGACCTGCTGGGTACGTCCTTGCATGGGCAGACGGCCTTCGGTGGGCTTCAACACCCAATCGGGATGCGCGCGGAACAGGTCGGAATCCGGGTTGACCATTTCCGGCTCGAACCACAGACCAAATTCGAGTCCCTTGCCATGCACATAATCGGCGAGCGCCTTGAGCGACTTGTCGCCGTCGGGCCACACGTCCTGCGAGATCTGCCAGTCGCCGAGGCCGGAGGTGTCGTCGCGGCGGGAGCCGAACCAGCCGTCGTCCACGACGAAGCGTTCCACGCCACTTTCCACGGCCTTGTCGGCGAGTGCGGTGAGGGTGTCATAATCGTGGTTGAAGTAGACGGCTTCCCATGTGTTGAGAATGACCGGGCGCGGCTTGGGCGCGATGTTGTGTTCAGCAAGCCAGTCGCGGTGCACTCGGCGAATGTAGCTGTGGAAGCGGGCTGCGACTTCGTTGAGGCCTTCGCCGTAGGAGCCGATAAGCCATGGAGTGGTGTAGGACTCTCCATTGGCGAGGCTGATTTCGCCGCCGAACAGTACTTCGCCGCCGCCGATCACGCCGCTGGTGTATGGCAGGCGTTCCGCGGAGAGCACGCTGTTACCGCTCCATGCCACGTGTGCGGAGTAGACGTTGCCGTGCGTGAAGCCGAAGCCTTTTTCGCCGACGCTGAGCAGCAGGGTGGCATCGAAGTCTGGGCGTCCGGCCATGGATGCTTTGGCGAAGCGGCCGAGGGTGAAGTCCTGGCGCTGCGGGGAGCGTTCGCGCAGATGGTGGCCGGTGGTGGTGAGGATTTCGTTGGCGTCGGCCGGCACGGTGAATGCGAGTTCGATCTTGCCGACTTCGAGCTGGCCTTCGCCGGTGTTCACGACTTCGGCGTTCTGGCGGATGAGGCCGGTTTCATCGAGTTCGCAGGTCCAGATGAGTTTCACATGCTGTTCCTCGTCTTCGGCGGTGACGGTGACGGTTGGGGTCTGCTTGGGTTCGTCGGCCACGCTCCAGTTCGGGTATCCGTCTTTTTCGCCCATGACGTAGGTTTTGCCAGCCGCCACGGTTTCGGCGGTGATGTTGCTGACTGCGAACTTGCAGAACAGTTCCACGCCGTCGCGACGCACATCAAAGCGGGTTGCGCCGATCCAGGATTCGGATTGCGTGGGCAGCACGCTCGGCCATGAGGTGTAGTCGAGTGCGCCAGAAACACGCTGTGGCATTTGCGCGTCGAACATGTCGATCACGGTTGCCGGGGCTGCGAGCGGGCGACCCCAATGCACGAGTCGCGGCAGATCATTGCCGGGGAATACGAGTGCGAACGCCACGTTTGCGGCTGGCTGTTCGGCGTAGACCGCAGTGAGTTCGGTACCGTTGGTAGCGTTGCCATGGAAGGTCTGAATGAGCGTCATTGCAGCATCCTTTACATATTGCGATTGCCTTGTACTGTCACCTTCGATGGTATGACAAGCTTCATTTGTTGACGTCGCCGAGCGTGTTTCTTTCTGTCGGAAAGTATTTCTTGCGACCATAGAATCGCAAGAAATATTATTACGTAAACATTACCGTTGAAATCGCAATCATCTTTACCAAGATTTACTTGGCATTTCAATATTTCTTACGTTTTTGCGACTGCAAAATCGCAATTATCGTTTTCCAGCGAAAAAATCAGTCATCAATCGTGCGCATTCCGATTCACGAACGCCGCCGATAACTTCCGGAACATGACCGACATGCGGGTCGCGAGGAATGTCCCAAATCGAACCGCATGCACCCAACTTGGCATCCCACGCGCCGAACACGATTCGTCCGACATGCGTTTGCAGGCACGCGCCGGCGCACATCGGGCACGGCTCCAAGGTAACAATCAACGTGCAATCGGCAAGATTCCACGTACCAAGCGACCGAGCGGCCTGCGTCATGGCCTTGACCTCGGCGTGCGCCAACGGATCGGCGTGCGCCTCGCGCAGATTACGGCCACTGCCGATCACCGCTCCCCCAGCGTCAAGCACGACGGCACCGACCGGTACCTCGCCTTCCGCGGCGGCCTCGCGGGCCAATTCAATCGCCAGCTCCATGTCGTCACTCCACTGCATACCCGCCACTATACGGTTCCGCTCGCGTGAAGCGAAAGACGAAACACGCCCATAAATACCTCTTGGTAGGCTGGAAGAGATTGAAGAAAACGCGCAAAAAGGAGGCACGTTGGCGGCATTCGAGTTGATTGTATGTATTATCGCCGCCGTCGTACTATCTTCATTCCTCAGCCGTTTCATTCCCAAGGTTTCCACACCGCTCGTGCAGATCGCGTTGGGTGCGCTGGCGTCGCAATTGCCGTTTTTCCCGAACGTCACGCTCGATCCGGAACTGTTCATGGTGCTGTTCATCGCGCCGCTGCTGTATTTGGAAGCGCATGAAATCGATAAAAGCGAGCTGCTGAAATCCGTTAAATTGTCGCTTTCATTGGCAATTGGACTAGCGATCGCAACCATGGTGGCCGTTGGTTTCGCACTGCATGCCGTATGGCCCGCAATTCCCCTTGCCGCGGCACTGGCGCTCGGCGCCGCACTTGGACCGACCGACGCGGTCGCCGTATCGTCGCTCGGCAAGGAAGCCGCGCTTACGCAACGTCAAACCAGCGTGCTTAAAGGCGAATCGCTATTCAACGACGCGTCCGGCATCGTCGGCTTCCAGTTCGCGATCGCGGCGGCCGTCAGTGGCGTGTTTACAGTGGGCGATTCGGCCGCACAGTTCGTGTTCTCATTCTTCGGCGGCGCCATTTTCGGCTTGGCAGTAGGCATGGTCGCCGACCTGTTATTTGAATCGTTGCGATCTTTCGGCTGGGAGACGACCACAAGCCGTATTTTGATGGAATTGTTCCTGCCGTTCATTCTGTATTTGGGTGCGGAAGCGGTGCATGTTTCCGGCATTCTTTCGGTGGTGACGGCCGGTTTGATCATCCGTTTCGATCGCACCGGCATCGGCCCGAATGTGGCTCGCACCAACATTGTTTCGTCAAGCGTATGGGGGGTATTCTCGTTCACGCTCAACGGCACGGTGTTCATTCTGCTTGGCATGTTGCTGCCGAATGCGATGAGCGCAAGCTGGGACGATCCGCAAGTCAGCAATTGGCTGCTACTGGTTGCGATTCTTACGGTTTCCGCAGTGGTAATCATCATGCGATTCCTGTGGATTTCATTGATGCTACGTCTCGCGCGAGATACCGTCACCGGCAAGCGACGCAAGATGACGGCGCAACGTTGGCGTTCGGCCGCGGTCATGACGTTCGGCGGGCCGAAAGGCACCATCACCCTGTCATTGATGTTCACGATCCCGTACACCATTACGGGAGGCGCGTGGTTCCCCATGCGTGACGAACTGATCTTCATCGCAGGTGGCGTGATCGTCGTAACCTTGCTGCTCGCCAACTTCCTGCTGCCGCTGCTGGCGCCGAATCGCAATAAAGACACTTCCGTGGAAATGACCGAAATCACCATCGAAGTGCTGCGACGGACCGTGGAGGAACTGACGGGACGAGTCACACCCGACAATCGTCGTGCGGTGCTGATGATCATCGACTCGTATACGAAACGTATCACACGACTGAAGCAGCGCATCGGAGAAATCGATCCGCAAGGGTATATGCAACTGCAGATCGACGCGCTCAACTGGGAGAAGGAATACGTCAAGGCGCGACTGGTGAAAGTCAAGGCGACGCCGAACGACGACAAGGCAGCGCACGATCTGGAAATCGAAGCATGCGAGCGCCTGCTCGACCAGATCATGAGCTCTCTGCGCCATATCGAAACGGAACATAATTCCGGACGCACCATCTGGCGAGTCAAAGGCCGCTTCAGGGCGTTGCAGAGGCGTTTGGGCACGGTGGTGAAGCGTGTGAACAGCCGCATTCGCCGCACTACCCCGCTGTTCAGCGACGACGAGCTGTTCGCGCACACCCGCGCGGTGCAGGTGGATGCCATCGAACATGTGATCGACCGCCTGTATGAGGAGATGGGCCGCGACACGTACAATACGGAACATTGCTCGGCACTGCTGTTGGATTACCGACGAGGCGAGGCTACGCTGAGGTCGCGCCCGAATGTGGGCACGAGCGCGGAGGCGCAGGCGCAGGCGGAAGAGGTGAAGCGCGAAAGTTACGGTATCGAGCTGGGTGTGATCCAAGACATGTACGAGGCGGGTGACATTACGCGCGCGCAATCCAAGCAGCTGCGACGCAACGTGTATGTGATGAGCGTGGACGCCGACGCGCAGATCTAGCATCCAACTGATCTGATGGAATCAGCAAGCTGGCGTGAGCCGGTGATCCGCAGCGAGTTTGTCTGCGGACGAACTGTGGAAACGTGGGGGACGAGACAACTGTAGGAACGGAACACGGCGTGGAAGGCGGCAAACTGGAGGCCATTCCACAATCTAAAACATGAGGGAATTGAAATTCTCAGATATTTCCCAGAAAACACCAGACATGTACTCAGCATCGTCTGTTTATATAGGAGATGTCAGCAAAAGAGCCGACCAGGAACCCACAGCAGTTCCCGACAATTGAACCCTTTCTTCTTCTCTCTCCTTTCTCTCCCCGGTGGTTTTCTCTCCACCGGGGTTTCTTTTT
>NZ_CAUEQY010000059.1 GCF_959020145.1 uncultured Bifidobacterium sp.
TGGAAGGCAGTTCATATTGCGATATGGTCGCGAACTCGGGCGCTTCGGCGTCCGTGGCGGGAAGTACCGTTGGCACTATGACTGACGGTACTATGCATCTTCTTGATCCTGCTCCTTTCGGACGTATTCTTCCGGCCATGGTCACCCCCATGAAGGCCGATGGTTCCGTTGATTTCGAGGCCGCGCAGAAGCTTGCGAAGCAGCTTGTTGCCGATGGCGCCGATGGCCTTGTGGTCAATGGCACCACGGGCGAGTCTCCCACCACCCACATGGAGGAGAAGGTCGAGCTGGTTCAGGCCGTCAAGGATGTGGTGAGCGTGCCCGTTATCTCCGGTGCGGGTTCCAACGATACCGCCCACACCGTGCGCATGGTGGAGCAGACTCAGGAGGCGGGCGCCGATGCGGTGCTTGTGGTCGCTCCGTACTATTCGCGCCCGTCGCAGGAAGGCGTGTTCCGTCACTACAAGGCGGTCAATGATTCCGCGGACAAGCCGATTATCGTTTACGATGTGCCTGGCCGCACCGGTTTGCACATTCAGTTGGAAACCTACCGTCGTTTGGCTGAGCTTGGTCACGTCAAGGCGGTGAAGGACGCCACTGGAGATATCGCGGGTGCCGTGCGTAAGCGTATGGAGACCGGTTTGACTTGGTATTCGGGCGATGACGGTCTGTTCCTGCCGTTCCTTTCGGTTGGTGCAGTCGGCATTATTTCCGTGATCGCACATGCTGCTTCCGGTCCGATGCGCGATTTGGCTGCCGCATTCGACCGCGGTGACATTCATGGGGCTCAGCGCATTGCCGTGCAGCTTGCTCCACTGGTCGAAGCAATGAACGGCAACGGTTTCCAGGCTGTTATGGCCAAGGCTTCGCTGAAGGTGCGTGGCATTCTCGACTCCACGACGATGCGTCTGCCGAACGTCGGTCCGGGCGAGGCTGAGATCAAGCGCGCGGAAGATGGCATGCGCGCTTCCGGCTTGCTGTAATTGAAGAACTTGTGATTGCGAAACTTGTGATTGCGAAGCGCTTGATTGTCGGCGATTGCGCTGATTCCGGGCATTGTTGCGATCACAAGTTTGCTGGGTTTGCCGTAATACGGCAAACTAACTGAATTCCTCGTTTCCGCACAGGCGGAGACAATTAGTAATAGAAATCCAACTAGGAAATGGCTATAGAAGAAACCAAAACAGTAACTACGCACAAGCGCGGCAGCAAAGCTGCCAAGCGCACTGAAAACACGCAGACCGCGGATGTGAAATCCGTGAAGTCTGTGAGCTCTGAGAAGGTCAGCAAGGCTGAAACGACTTCCAAGAAGGCGAAGTCTTCTGGCCGTGGCGGTGGCCGTGGCAATCGTGCGGGCGATGCGTCCGGTTCCGTTCGTGGCGGTTCTCGCGGCAACGGCAGCGGCTCCTCCAAGGGCTCGAAGAGCACGAAAAACGTGAAGGCCGCAAAGAACACGAAGAACTCCAGAGGTTCCAAGAACTCCAGCGCGGCAAGCTCTTCTGCTGGAAGCCGTCGCAATTCCCGTCTTGCTCCGCAGACCACCGCGCCCCAGCAGGATGACGTGTTGATCGCTCCGCCGAAGTACCGTAAGGGCTCCATGCGCATCGTGCCGCTTGGTGGCCTGGGCGAAATCGGCCGTAACATGAACGTGATCGAATACAACGGTCACCTGCTGCTCATCGACTGCGGTGTGCTTTTCCCCGAAGAGGAGCAGCCGGGTGTCGATCTGATTCTGCCTGACTTCCACTACATCAAGGATCGTCTCGACAAGGTCGAGGCTCTGGTGCTTACCCACGGCCACGAGGATCATATCGGCGGCGTGCCGTATCTGCTGAAGCTCCGCCCCGACATTCCGCTGATTGGTTCCAAGCTCACGTTGGCTTTCGTTGAAGCCAAGTGCAAGGAGCATCGCATCAATCCGCGACTGGTTGAGGTCAAGGGTCGTGACAAGCTGAAGGTCGGTCCGTTCAATCTTGAGTTCGTGAACGTCACGCATTCCATTCCGGACGCTCTGGCTGTGTTCGTGCAGACTCCGGCCGGAAGCCTCATCGATACCGGCGATATCAAGCTTGACCAGCTGCCGCTTGACCATCGCATCACTGATTTGGTGGAGTTCGGCAAGCTCGGCGAAAAGGGCGTGGATCTGCTGATGATGGATTCCACCAACGCTGAGGTTCCAGGCTTCGTCAAGCCGGAAACCACCATTGGCCCGGCGCTGGATCAGGCGTTCGCCCAGGCCACGCGCAAGATCATCGTGGCCAGCTTCTCCAGCCATGTGCACCGTGTGCAGCAGGTTGTCGACGCCGCCCACAAGTACGGTCGCAAGGTGGTGTTCGTGGGCCGTTCCATGGTTCGCAACATGTCCATCGCTGCGGATTTGGGCTACTTGAGACTTCCGGAAGACACGGTCATCGACCTGAAGAAGGCCCATGATGTGCAGGACGACAAGCTCGTCTACATGTGCACCGGTTCCCAAGGCGAGCCGATGGCCGCGCTTGGCCGTATCGCCGACGGCAATCATCGCGACATCACCATCAACGAATTCGACACTGTCATTCTTGCGAGCTCCCTGATTCCGGGCAACGAGCATGGCGTGTACAAGATCATCAACAAGCTGGTGCAGCTTGGCGCTCGTGTGGTCAATCGAGACAATGCCGCCGTGCATGTGTCCGGCCACTGCAATGAGGGCGAACTGCTGTACATGTACAACATCGTCAAGCCGAAGTGCGCCATGCCGATCCACGGCGAGAACCGTCACTTGGTGGCCAACGGCATGATCGCGGTCAAGACGGGCGTCGATCCGCAGAATGTGGTGCTTGCCGAAGACGGCGATGTGGTCGATTTGTACCACGGCCAAGCTGCTGTTGTCGGTTCCGTGCCATGCGGCTATGTGTACGTCGATGGCGATTCCGTTGGCGAACTTACCGAGGACGAGCTTGAGAAGCGTCGTATTCTTGGCACGGAAGGTTTCGTGTCGAGCTTCGTCGTCGTCGATACGGAAACGGCTGACGTTGTCGCAGGTCCGAAGATCTATCTCAACGCGGTGGCCGAAGACGAAAGCGAATTCGACAAGGTTCGTCATCAGATCGTCGAGCAATTGCAGGATGCGATGATGGCTGGCACGCACGATACATACAAGTTGCAGCAGATCATGCGTCGTACGTTGGGTAGCTGGGTCGCACGTCAGCTGCATCGCAAGCCGATGATCGTTCCGGTCGTTGCCGATATCGCACAGGATGTTGACGAAGCGATGGGATTGAACGCAGCGCAATGATGAATCGACAGATAGTCAATATTTTTCGCAATATCGCCGATTCCAGCGAAATCAATATTGGAATAATATTGAAATATCGACAGATCGTCAATAATTGTTGATTACATAATCAAAAGAAGGACGGCGTAACCGGCACAACCGGTTGCGCCGTCTCCTATTCAATAAATAGGAATCTCAACACAAATAAGGAGTGACATGCCAGGAGCAAATCTCACCCGAATCGAAGCGGAAGAACGCAAAAGCGTTATCGCAGCACCGGTTCATTACACGGTCAAACTTGATCTGACCCGTGGAGCCAAGAATTTCGGTTCCGAAACCACCATCACGTTCGACGCCGAGCCGGGAGCTACCAGCTTCCTTGACCTGATCGCCACCGAAGTGAGCGAAATCGTACTCAACGGCGAAACTCTCGATCCGGCCGAAGCGTTCGCCGACAGCCGTATCGAACTGAAGAACCTCGAAGCGCACAACGAAGTGACCGTCAAGGCACTGTGCCAGTATTCCAACACCGGTGAAGGCCTGCACCGTAGCGTCGACCCTTCCGACGGCAACATCTACCTGTACTCTCAGTTCGAAGTGCCGGATGCCCGCCGCGTGTATGCCGTGTTCGACCAGCCCGACATCAAGGCCGTGTTCGATTTTTCCGTGCTTGCAGCCAAGTCGTGGATCGTCACCTCCAACATGCCTGCCGCATCCGTGACCGACAATGAAACCGTTACCGAAGAGGGCACGCTCGGCACGCACGAAGCCGAAACCACCAAGCTGTGGGTGTTCGAATCCACGCCGACCATGAGCTCCTACCTCACCGCCATTTGCGCAGGACCGTACGCCGAATGGCACACCGAATACGCCAACGAAGACGGTCGCACCGTGCCGATGTCCATGTACTGCCGTCAGGCGCTCGCCGAAGCGTTCGCCAAGGATGTCGACTACCTGTTCGACATCACCAAGAAGGGTTTCGCCTTCTATGCGAAGACTTGGGGTGTGCCGTATCCGTACGCCAAGTACGACCAGATTTACGTGCCGGAATACAACGCCGGCGCTATGGAGAACATCGGCATGGTCACCATCCGCGACCAGTACGTGTTCGAATCGAAGGTCACCGACGCGTATGCCGAGCGCCGCGTGGTCACCGTGCTGCACGAGCTTGCACACATGTGGTTCGGCGACTACGTGACCATGAAGTGGTGGAACGACCTGTGGCTCAACGAATCCTTCGCCGAGTTCACGTCCACTCTCGCCACTGCCGAAGCCACGGAATGGAAGGACGCTTGGGCCACATTCAGCTCCGGCGAGAAGAGCTGGGCACTGCGCCAGGACCAGCTGAGCACCACCCACCCGATCGTCGCGCCGATCAACGATCTGAACGACACGTACGTCAACTTCGACGGCATCACCTATGCCAAGGGCGCTTCCGTGTTGAAGCAGCTCGTGTTCTATGTGGGTCGTGAGAAGTTCTTCAAGGGCATCAACAATTATCTGAACAAGCATGCGTACTCCAACGCTACGCTCGCCGATCTGCTGGCTGAACTCGAGTTGACGTCCGGCCGCGATCTCAAGGCGTGGAGCGCCCAGTGGCTTGAACAGTCCGGCATCAACACCATCGCCACCGAAGTTGAGGAAAACGAGGATGGCACGATTCGCCAGCTTGCGTTGCGCCAGTCCGCTTCGGCTGAGCATCCGGTGCTGCGCGCGCATCGTCTGGCTGTCGGCTTCTACAATGAGGATCCGGAAACCGGCAAGATCGTGCGTACCGACCAGTTCGAACTTGATGTTGACGGCGAACTGACGATTGTCGAAGCGGCTGCCGGCAAGGCACGTCCGGCGCTGATTTTGGTGAATGACGACGATTTGACATACACGAAGCTGCGCTTCGACGAGAAGAGCCTCAAGTTCGCTGCGGAGAACCTGTATCGTTTCGACGATGCGTTGGCTCGTTCCGTGATTTGGCTTGCATTCTGGGATATGACTCGTGACGGCGAATTGCCGGCAAAGCAGTTCATCGAAACCTCTTTGGCTGCGCTTGCCACGGAACATGAGTCCACCACGTTCCGTTACGCTTTGGCGCAGGTCAGCACCACCGCATGGCATTACACCGCTCCGGCCGACCGTGCCGAAGTGGTGGAGCATGTGGCTGCCGAACTGTTCAAGCTGGCTCAGGCCGCCGAAGCCGGTTCCGACGAGCAGTTCCAGCTGATCACCGCCTACTTGGGTTATGG
>NZ_CAUEQY010000060.1 GCF_959020145.1 uncultured Bifidobacterium sp.
ACCCTTCCAAAGATACCCTAAAACCGTTGCAAATAAACACATCCCTCGGCGTGTCCCGATTCCGTCCACCTGAATCGTCTTTCTCCTTTTCCACAGAAACCAGCTCATCCTTCCGGAAAACATGTTCGTCGTACGAGTCGCCTTATCAGGAATTGACGGAACGATACGTTGAGGGGATTCTGTTATCCTGTGGGGCGCAGCGGAGCAAAATGACCTGCCAAGACGGGATGGTCCCTTTCATGAACAGGCTTTTGACTCAAAATAGAAGACGGATCGAATATTCCGCAGTGATACCGTGAAGGGAGGGAACGGCATGGAGGCGCAGCTTATGAGGCTACAGGACCTGAGACTCAAAGAAGGAATGTCTCTAGAACAGCTGGCCGAGCTCTCCGGCGTGGATCATGATCGTCTCGTCATGTTCGAAAACAATCCGGAAACCATACGCAATATGCATTTGGACACCGCTCGCCAAATTGCCAAAGCATTGCACTGCAACGTGTTGGAGCTCCATCCCGACGAAGGTTGGAGAGGCGGAATCCACTGCGCTGAATCCGGGCTAAGAGACATTCGTCGGACTCGCGGCTATACGCAAAACGAGTTGTCAGAGATGACAGGGATTCCCCAGCCGAACATCTCTTGGTTTGAGACAGGCTATCGCTCGACCTCAGGCATGCGGCTGGATACAGCCAGGCGTCTGTCGGAAGCGCTTCGATGCGATCCGACAGATTTCCTAAAAGAAGCGTATAGCCGATATGAAAATAAATGTTGTATCTGATTTAGATAAAACACTTAAATTTCATCGGACGCCATACTTCAACAAACGAATGCATCCCGCGCACCTCCCATCTCACCAAAAAGATTAGGCAAGAAAGAAGCCCATCAATCATTGACTTCACAAACCTTTCCCTTCCAGAAAGCTGGATAACGTCCGAGATTTTGCGCACTTTCGGACGTTATCTGGCGCGGAGGACGCATTTGCGCAGTTCGGAAGCGATGAGCACGATCATGGCAAGGCCGAGGCATTCGACCCATGCGCCGACGCTGAGCGGTACCGTACCGAAAGCGGTGTTGAGGAACGGAATGTAAATCACCGCCAGCTGCAATACCATGCTCAGCGCGATCGCGCCCCATAGCCACTTGTTGGAGAACAGTCCGACGAACGCTGACTGCAAGTGCGAGCGCGAGGCAAGCGCGTTCAGCATTTGCGCGAACACGAGAATCGTGAAGCCCATGGTGCGTGCTTCCGTCATTTGTACGTCGTGACCGATCGCATCGACGGAACGGTCGGTGAACAGACCGCCGTCCAAGTGCATATCCATGCCGATCAGGGTGACGGCCGCCATAATCACACCGATGAAAATGATGTCGCCCCACATTTCGGCGTCAATCACGCGATCGGTGAGTTTGCGCGGCTTGCGCGCCATCACATCGTCGGTGGACGGGTCGACGCCCATGGCGAGCGCGGGTGCCGCGTCGGTGAGCAGGTTGATCCACAGCAGCTGCGTGGCAAGCAGCGGCACGGTCACGCCTTGGCTGCCGGGCTGGGTGATGCCGAGGAATCCGGCGAGCATCACCCCGCCGAACACGGTGAACACTTCGCCCACATTGGAGCTCAGCAGGTAGCGCAGGAACTTGCGGATGTTGTCGAAAATGCCGCGTCCTTCACGCACGGCTGCGACGATGGTGCTGAAGTTGTCGTCGGCGAGGATCATTTTCGCGCTCTGCTTGGTCACTTCAGTGCCGGTAATGCCCATGGCGACGCCAATATCGGCGGTTTTGACTGCGGGAGCGTCGTTCACGCCGTCACCGGTCATGGCCACGATATTGCCTTGCCGTTGCAAGGATTCAACGATCTTCAACTTGTGTTCCGGCGCGACTCGCGCGTAGACGGACACTCCGCTGGTCACCTTGTCGAATGCCGCTTCGTCGGGCAGTTCGTCGAGTTGGCTGCCGGTCATGGCCGTGCCGCCCTTGTCGATAATGCCCAGATCGGTGGCGATGCGCGCCGCAGTCAGCGGGTGATCGCCGGTAATCATTACCGTACGAATGCCGGCGCGATGCGCTTCGGCAACCGAATCACGCACTTCCGTGCGCGGCGGATCGATGATGCCGACCATGCCGACCCAAATCAAATCGTTCTCAAGCACATCGCTTTGTTCCGCAATATCGGCAACATGACCTGCGGAATTCAGCATGATTCCCGGCACTTGCGCAAGAGAAGCGGTACCGAGCGGACGATAAGCCTGTCCCAGCGTGCGGTATGCATCGGAAGAAAGCTGTTCGACAGTCGCAAGAATCTGCTGGCGATCGCCTTCCGTAAGTGGACGTACCGCACCGCCGACAGCAATCCTGCTGCAATATCCAAGAAGCACATCGGGGGCGCCCTTGGAGAAGACGGTCAGACGGCCGGCGTCAGCGTTGTCTTGTGCCACAATGGACATGCGCTTACGTTCGGAAGTAAACGGGATTTCGCCGACACGCTCGTAGTTGGCGTACTTGCGATCCGCCTTCACTTTTCGTGCTGCGACGATGAGTGAGACTTCGGTCGGGTCGCCGACCGCCTCCCACGTCACGTTTTCTATATTTCCGGTATTTCCAGCCGTAGCAGGAGCAGCGGATTCGCGCAATTCGCCGTCGTTCGCCAACGCGCCCACGGCAAGGGTCGCAACGGCTTCCGATTCGATGATCTTACGGATTTCCGCATGTTCCATGATCTGCGGATCGACCACCATACGGCCTTCCGGCGCATAGCCGGTGCCAGTAAGCTGCACTTCGCCGCTCGGCGTGACCACGCGCTCCACGGTCATCTCATTGCGGGTGAGCGTGCCGGTCTTATCGGAGCAGATCACCGACGCGGATCCAAGCGTTTCCACCGAATGCAGCTTCTTGACGATCGCATTGTGCATGGCCATGCGCTGCACGCCGAGCGCGAGCACTACCGTAAGAATCGCAGCCAAACCTTCCGGCACGGCCGCGACCGCCAGCGAGACGGCCAACAGTAGCGAATCGATCACATCGTGAACGTCTTGGAAGCCTTCGGTAAGCGCGAGCGCGACCAGCACCACGACCGCGATGATGCATACCGCGCTGCCGAGGATTTTGGAAACGTAGTTCATTTCCTTTTGCAGCGGGGTTTCGTCATCTTCCGTGGCTTGCAGCAGATCGGCGATTTTACCGACCTGCGTGCCCATGCCGGTGCTGGTTACGATGGCACGGCCGGTGCCTTGCGTTACGGACGTGCCGTTGAACACCATGTTGGCGCGGTCGCCGAGGGCTTTCGCCTGTGCGAGGGTATCGGTCTTTTTGCCGACGGGCACGCTTTCGCCGGTGAGGCTGGCTTCGGCGACGCGCAGGCTGGCGGCCGTGAAGAGACGCCCGTCCGCAGAAACGGAGTCGCCTTCACCGAGCACGATGATGTCGCCCGGCACCACGTCAACCGTGTTGATGCGTTCGATTTTGCCGTCACGCAGCACGTTGGTTTGCGGCGCGGTCATGCTGGAGAGCGCTTCGACGGCGGCTTCCGCCTTCGATTCCTGGATGTAGCCGAGCACCGCGTTGACGATGAGGATCAGCACGATGACGATGGCGTCGAACGGCAATGCTTCGCCGCCTTCCGCACCCGGTACGGCGTTGGCTCGTTCGATGAACCATGCGACGAGCGAAATGCCGGTCGCGGCCAGCAACAGGTAGACAAGGGGGTCTTTGAATTGTTCGAGGAATTTCTTCCATTTCGGCACCGGTGGTGCGGACGCGAGTTCGTTCGGTCCGTACTTGTCGAGTCGACGCTTGGCTTCCGCTTGACTCAGGCCGGTATTCAAGTCGACACCAAGCGATTGCGCTACGGTTTGCGCATCGGCGAGCGACGGATCGACTTGCGTTTGCGTCGCGGTTTTTGCTGCTTGTTCGAAATTTCCCGAACTGGTATCGCGGAATTGGGTGGATTGATCTTCCTTGCGATCAACCATGATGATCTCCTTGGGAGCGCCGCGGAGTAGTCAGCCCTCCCCTGCCGTTGCGATAGTGCGAAAACTGCGGAAAATTGCGATTTTCACAGATTCCGTCTGACAGGGCAATGCTGCGCGGTTGCGGACACCGGACGTGCGCCATCGGTGCATTCCTGCCATTATTACACACCGTGACCATTTTGCAAGAGCGCAACGCACCGTCTTTTGTCAAGATTTCACAAAATCGTGAAACATAATCTGCAATCTTATTTCGACCGCGCATTCGATTACACGGCAACACCGACGGCAATGTCGCTACCATCTTTGGCGGAAGTGTGATATGTTATCGGATGTTAGTAAACAAAATTACTTACGCTATGATTCGTAGCGTACATTGGCAACGTCGCAATGGATAGGGGTAGTTATCATGGCAGCTCAAGAAGCCGCGCAATCACAGCAAACGCAAGGGGTTCCGGAATCGCGCATCCTGCAGGCGCGGCAGGCGAACGCAAGCTGGCTCACCGATCCGACCGTATTCGCGGTGAATCGCAAGCCCGCGCACTCCAATCATCGGTATTTCCTGGGCGAAGCCACCGAACCGAAGCAGAATCTCGACGCTGTATGGAAAGTAAACGTTACTCAGGCCGCATCCATCGACGTGGAAAACGCGCCGTTCGCCGCAGCTGACTTCAACGATGCCGGTTTCGGCGCGATCAACGTGCCCGAACACCTGCAGATGGCCGGCTATTTGAAGAACAAATATGTGAATGTGCAGTATCCATGGGATGGCCATGAGGATCCGCAGGAGCCGAACGTTCCCGGAAACAATCATGTGGCGATCTACCGCCGTTCCTTCACGCTTGACCGTCCGCTCGCCGCGACGCTGGAAAATGGCGGCACCGTCAGCATCACGTTCCACGGCATGGCCACCGCGATCTACGTGTGGGTCAACGGCACGTTCGTCGGCTATGGCGAGGATGGTTTCACCCCGAACGAATTCGACATCACCGAAGCGTTGAACGTTGACGGCGACAACGTGCTCACCGTCGCCTGCTACGAATACGCGAGCGCCTCTTGGCTGGAAGATCAGGATTTCTGGCGTTTGCACGGCCTGTTCCGTTCCGTGGAGCTCGCCGCACAGCCTCGCGTGCATGTCGAAACCGTGCAGATCGAAGCCGACTACAATCCCTCCATGGCCGCCGGAACGCTGAATGCAACCCTGCAGTTGCGCAATGCAAACGACGCGGCCACCGTCAAGGCGAAACTGCGTGACGCAAACGGCACTGTGGTGTGGGAATCCACGCAATGCGCCAACGAAACCATCACCCTCAATTCCGGCGCGCTGAAGAACATTGCGCCGTGGAGCGCCGAAGAGCCAACCCTGTATGAGCTGACGGTGCTTGTCGTCGGCCATGACGGCCCGCTGGTCGAAAAAATCGTGCAGCGTATCGGCTTCCGCACATTCCGTATCGAAGACGGCATCATGAAGCTCAACGGCAAGCGCGTGGTCTTCAAGGGCGCCG
>NZ_CAUEQY010000061.1 GCF_959020145.1 uncultured Bifidobacterium sp.
ACCGCAACAAATGCGGGAAGAAAGCACAATCCGGTCGGTAGCAACAAACGAACCGACAATTTCGCTGCAGCCTGTTCGATCTGCGAGCGCTCATCCCAATCCAATTGTTCGACCGCTGTTTCCAAACGTTCCACCGGCGAGGCGCCACTGTGCCATGACGAGGCGAACGCATCGCGTACCACCGCAAGATCGCCATCATCCGGCCATGCGTCATTCCAAGGAATTCCCCTATTCAACTGTTCCCCGGCCGACCGCAGTCCCGCACCGAAATCTCCCGCAGCGATATCGCCCACGGCAATCAGCGCGCGTGGAATGGAGGATCCCTGCCGTATGGCGACGCTGAGCATCTCCAATACCAGCGGCAGCGGAAGTTCCCGCACTCGTCCGGCGGGCGCAAGGTCGGCTGGCACACGGACCGGCCTCCACTGCTTCAGCCACATCGCTTCGGCCGCGCACACCGCCGCCGTCAGCATCCATAAGCCAGTCATCACATGGCTCCTTTCATATCATCCTGCCGCATCAGCGCACGTATCCAGATAAGTCCGAACGTGTAGCAACAGAGGGCAAATCCGAGGCATGCCAAGCCTTTGACCCCTGAAACAAGGAAGGCCAATGAGTGCGCACCCATACCTTCTCCCAAGAGCACAGTGAGCAGCGGCAACGCCATCAGGAGTTTCATCGTCGCTTTGGGCATGGCGAATGCGTTGGTACGCAGATCATCCAATAATCGTTGTCGTTTCAACGATTCAGCCACCGCCTGCAGGCATCGGCCGGTTTCGCATCCGAGCGTCAGGCTCAGCTGACAGGCCGCATATAGCTCGCCGCTCAGCCGTTCGACTTGGCCGCATTGCTCTTTGGGCGGGCATCGGCTGCGGATCACCATGGTTATGCGAAGCCTGGTAAGTTCGGGTGTGGCGAACGGCGTTCCACCCAATTCTTCGAACGCCTGCACCAATGTGGCTCCGCTGCGCACGGATGCGCGGAGGGAAGCCACGCACGCCACACATCCGATGGCGGGCAATGGTTTCGACGGCATGTTCGCCTCTTCGATTCCGTCAGACCGCCCATCGAATCCTCCATCAGGTTTTTCATCAAGGCTTTCGCCTGCGCGCCCCACTACGTTTCCCGCCCGTTCGCCCACATCGCATACGTTTCGGCGAGGCCACAGCCATACGGCCAGTCCGCACAGTACCGCGCAAATAATGCTGAGGCTTTCCATCTGCCCACCTCGATTCAACGACTCCATACGCGCACGAAATCAGGCCACTGTTGCGAAGCCCGCATTTGGCTGCCGTTCCACCCGGCCAATAGGTTTCCCCGCAGTTTCCCCTCTGCGAATTCAAGCCGTCCTATTTGCGCGATGCGCCGCCTGCCTCCCACTCGGCCCACATGCAGCACTACGTCGAACGCGTCTTGCGCGAGCGCCGCGGTGGCTTGCGGATTCAGCCCGGAGAGCAATCCCAAGGCCACCAAACGTGAGGGAACCGCCGTCACCTGATTGGCATGCAAGGTGGTCATGCCTCCGCGATGCCCGGAATTCAGCGCGCGCAGCAGATCCACGATTTCGCCGCCCCTGCATTCGCCCACCACAATGCGGTCCGGCCGCATACGCAACGTCGCGCATATCAGCTGCGACAGCCCTATGGCGCCTTTGCCTTCCATGTTGGCGCCGCGCGTCACCAGCGACACGTGGTTGGCATGGTTGAGCATGCCAAGTTCGCGCACCTCCTCCACGGTGATGACGCGCTCCCCCGGCGCGCATCGCATAAGCATTGCTTTGAGCAGCGTGGTTTTGCCTGCTCCGGTTCCGCCGGTCACGAGCACGCTGGCCCTTCGTTCCACGAATCCTTCCAGCAAAGGCATCCATCCGCTTGGAAACATGCCGTTTTCCGCCAAAGATTCCAGACTGGGCGCAACAACGTCCGGCAATCGTATGCTGATGGCGGCGCCTTGCGGAACGAGCGGTGCGATAACCGCGTGCACGCGCACGCCTTCCACCGTGGACGCGTCGGCTATCGGGCAGGCGTCGTCGAGCCTTCTGCCAAGCTGCGAGCACAGCCTCACAGCGAAATCGCGGATGGCTTGGGGACCGCTGAATGGCACGCGCAATGCATGTGGCCGCATACCTTGGCCGCGATCCACCCACACCGTTCCGTCGCAGGTTACCGCGATGTCGGTGACGCCCGGCTCGGATGCGATGTCGCTAAGTGGCCCGAGTTCCATGACTGATGCTCTTTTCTCCCAACGCTTCCTGAATGAGATCCGCCAACGTTGCGATGGCTTTCGCGTTCGTACGATTGGGTTTGCGCAGTCCAAGCCCTTCCAAGAGTTCGCTGCAAAGCTTGGCATCCGGTTTGATGACCGCGGTGATATCGCAGTCGAGGTATTCCGCCGCTTCCTCGATTGCCGTCGTGCCATGGTCGCGTACGGTTCCGCGCGGTTGCACGCCTACGAGAAACTCCCGTTCCTGCGTTGCGGCATCGTGTTCTCCGATTGAACCGTGATGCGCCCGCAGATTCGCTTTGGCCCGCGCAAGACCAAGTACCGTCAGTTCGACCACGGTAATGCGGATGGCCTTGCGCAGTTCCGTCAAATCCTGCAGTCCGTTCCATTGCCCCATATCGACGACGACCACGCTTCGCACCTGCGATAGCGCATGAATGCACGCTTGCACTTCCCACGATTGCGGATTTTCGGTTTTCCAAGGATCGCATGCCAGCAATGGCACACCATCCCAGATTGGCAGCTCCCGCAGTAGCGCTTTGCCGTCGATATTGCCAAGCGGAGCGCTGATTTCCCCGAAGCGTGAGCCGTCCTCGTTTTCCACGCCAAGAAGCACATCCAGCCCACCTCCTTGCAGATCGGCGTCGACGAGCACACATTTGAGGCCGCGTTCGCTCAGCTCGCGGGCCAGTAAGGCGGCCAGAGTGCTCGTGCCCACTCCTGCCACCACGGAGTCGATAACCACCACATTGCCCATATCGCAGGGTTCCTCCACCGATGCGCGACCGCATTGCGCAACCATGCCATACGTTCCAGGCACAGCGCCAACCAGTTGCGTTCCACCGCGATTCGATCCCGGCGGCGTATAGAACCGTTGCGCAGAGACGGTTCTGCGTTGTGTCGGCGGTGACGCTTGCGGCGCGATCGCGCCGGCGACCGGCAACAGCCCGCCCGACGGCAGCGGCACCGGAGGAACATTCGAAAAAGACGTTGCATTACTCATACCGTCGATTGAAAAGCTTCAGCGAGCACCATTGCAAGCTGAACCGGCCCTGTGGTCGGAGGACGCGAGTTATCCACAACCCCGGCGTGTTATGCACCGTTATCCACACAACGACGATAATCGGCGTCCGTCGTTTTCCCGAAAAACTCCCTGAGAACAGGCAAACAAAAAGGAAGGCCCGCCGAGCGGGCCTTCCTTGCAAGAACCTTAAGGGCAGAATCTCTGCACAACAACATCGTCGTAACGGTAAGTCTATCCAATGCCCGTTCAACGTAACGACCTATCTTGGCCATACACTCTTTGTGGGCTCTGCTCTTTAAGTGTTCTTGTACTTCGTAATTATGCTCAGCAATCCGGCAATCGCAAACCGAAACCGGCTGATGTTCCGTATTTGTCGCAACTGTTGCTTTACGATCGCAAGAATCATAAAAATGCTCCATCGTGTGCGAAACGCAAGGCGTGTTTGTTCGTTTGCGTGCGTTTGCGACAAAAACACGGCGTGTCGACACCCTAATTTGCACAATGAGCGAACGAATGTTAACTCCAGCTAAATTTTGCCGGCTTTTTACAGCATTTCCAGCTACTTAAGGATAAAGTAGGAAAGTATGGCACAGATTTTTGACGCACCCTCGAAGGCGATCTTGCGCAGCCAGATAGCTGAGCATATCGCTGAGACCGATAAAAACGACAAGCGTGAGCTTCAGGCCGGCGAAGAGCCGTTGCCGAACGACCGCTTCTTCGACCGCGAGTTGAGCTGGCTGAAGTTCAACAAGCGAGTCCTCGAACTTGCCCAAGACGAAGATCTGCCGATCATCGAACGCGCAAGCTTCGCCGCGATCTTCGCGAACAACCTCGACGAGTTCTTCATGGTTCGCGTCGCAGGTCTGAAGCGCCGCATCGACACCGGCATCGCCGTGACGGCCGCCTCCGGATTGAGCCCAAGGCAGCAGCTGCGCGCCATCAGCGAGCAGGCGCACCGCCTGCAGGACGAGCACGCGCACTACATGATCGATCACATTCTTCCCGACCTGGCGAAGGAACAGATCGTGCTGCTGAGCTGGGACAAGCTCACCGCCGCCGAACAGGAGCGCCTGTCTCGCTACTACCGTCAGCAGGTGTTCCCTGTTCTGACGCCACTGGCCGTGGATCCGGCCCACCCGTTCCCGTACATTTCCGGCGGTTCCATCAACCTCGCCGTGCTGGTGGAGAACCCGGCTTCCGGCAAGTCCCACTTCGCTCGCGTGAAGATTCCTGGAAACCTGAACCGTCTCGTGCCCGTCGACGACATGACCGACGACGATGCCACCAACGTGCGCTACGGCTTCATCACCATGGAGAACCTGATCATCGCGCACCTGGAATCCCTGTTCCCGGGCATGATCATCAAGGAAGCGCGATCCTTCCGCGTTACCCGTAACGAGGATATCGACGTGGAAGAGGATGATGCAGAGAACCTGCTCAACGCCATGGAGAAGGAGCTGCTGCGCCGTCGTTTCGGACCGCCGATCCGTCTTGAGATTTCCGACGAAACCAGCCCGTTCCTTTCCCAGCTGCTCGCCGACCAGCTGCGCGTCAGCGCCGATGAGGTGTACCGCCTGCCGGCACCGCTCGATGCGACCGTGCTCTTCGAACTTGGCGGCATCGACCGTCCGGACTTGAAGTACCGTTCGTTCGTGCCGACCACCAATCGTCAGATTGCCGAGGTGGAGTCGTCCCGCGCGCAAGACATTTTTGCAGCGATTCGCGAACGCGATATCCTCCTGCATCACCCGTACGATTCGTTCTCTACCTCCGTTCAGGCGTTCCTAGCGCAGGCTGCGGCGGATCCGAAGGTGCTCGCCATCAAGCAGACGTTGTACCGTACGTCCAGCAACTCCCCGATCATCGACGCGCTCATCGACGCGGCGCATGCGGGCAAGCAGGTGCTGGCACTGGTCGAAATCAAGGCACGCTTCGACGAAGACGCCAACATCGCATGGGCACGCAAGCTGGAACGCGCCGGCGTGCACGTGGTGTACGGCATCGTGGGCCTGAAGACCCACTGCAAGCTGAGCCTTGTGGTGCGTCAGGAAGCCGACGGCCTGCG
>NZ_CAUEQY010000062.1 GCF_959020145.1 uncultured Bifidobacterium sp.
GCGTCGTGGCCAGGCATGTCGATACGGCCATTGAAAATTCCAGACCACACGTATCCGGGGGAGATGGTGTTGGAACGGATGCCGTCCTTGGCGAGCGCTGCGGCAAGGTAACGTGAGTGTTCCATGATGGCCGCTTTGGTGGCGCCATACGCGTTCACCGGCGTCGGACTTCCCATCATGTAGTTCGCGTTGTGTCCGGACAGGGAGGCTGTGAAGATCAGTGAGCCGCCATGACCGTGTTCGCGCATGATTTCATGCGCGATGCGGCCGGTACGGTAGGTGCCGTTGAGGTTGATGTTGATGGTGCGTGTCCATACTTCTTCGGTGGCGTCTTGATCGTCGCCCGGTACGTTGACTCCGGCGTTGAGGAATGCGAAGTCGACGGTGCCCAGCTGTTCCACCAATTGCGTTTTGAGTTCCGCGACTTGTACCGTATCGGTGACGTCGCAGGTGAGCGCGATGACGTTGGTGCCGAAACGTTCGCTCATGTCTTTCGCCAGTTCGGTGAGCTTGTCTTCTTGGCTGGGCAGGTCGACTAGTGCGACGTCTGCTCCGGCTTGGGCGAGTGCGGCTGCGGCGTTGCGTCCTAGACCGCCTGCGGCTCCGGTGACGAAGCCTTTGCGGCCGCGCATTGAGAATTTGTCGAGTATCGAGTAGTTTGAATCCTCCCATTTGTCGAGGGGATAACGTTCGTCGAAGATTTGTTCGACGGTTTTCTCTGGAATCTTCGATGATTCGTCTGCCATGTTTCGCTCCTTTGCGTGATGGTGACCGCTTTTTTGGATGCGTCCGCGCATCATGTTTTGCGCATCTATGGACCATGTTTGCGGTTGCCTATGCTCGTGCCTGCGGTCGTTCGGCGTCCGTGCCGAACTAATCCGAGTGTAGCAAATAAAACGATGGCGGTGCTGTCAGTATTTGTCAGGTAAAGCGTAGTGAGGAAACCGTAAGGTCAATATAAGAAGATAGTTGATGATTGAAAGGGGAGTGATGACGGAGTTGAAAATGTTTTCCAAGCCTGTGGTGTTCACGGATTTCGATGGGGTGCTCAACGCCTTTCCGGATGACAAGCTTTTGCGCAGGAGTGGCGTGAACAAAGTTATGACCTGGGCGAAGCCCGACAGTCCCTACGCGAAAATGTACAATCCTGAAAAAGCGTTCCACTTGGACGGCAACGAAAAAGCCCACACGCCCGTAGGCTCATGGCGCATCCACTGGTCCAGCGAACTGTCCGACGCCATGTACGCGTTGGCAGTTGACGGCATTGTGGAATTGTGGTGGCTGTCCACCTGGCAGCCATACTGCAGTCAGATTCTCGACCCGATGCTCGGCTGGGATCCCATGCTGGTCGATGTCATCACTTGGTACGATCCTGTCACCAAATGGGGACGTGAGACAGGCAAATGGCAGACCATCCAACGACGCGTACGCATCGAATGCGAAGAGAATGAACCCGCGCCGATCGTATGGATCGACGATGATGAATGCTTCGAACAGCGCGCGCAGCTCTTGGAGGAACTCCAGCCGAAAGCGCCGGTGCTTATGGTCCGTCCGGACTATCGTATCGGCATCAGCCGTCGCCAATGGAAACTGATCGATACGTTCGTGCACCATCCCGAACAGTTCGACACGGTCACGTTCGACATGGAACCAACCTGCAGGATATACGACATCCACCACGGTTTCTAGCCTAAATGAATTACCATGGGAGGATAGTCGAGCGGAATGAAGGAAGGATGGGGTTATGGCGGAACGTATCGTGGAGCGTCTTATCCGAGAGCGTGATACTCGATATGGTGACGGCATTTACACGACTACACAAATCCAGTTCGCATGGAATTCCAATCATATGGAAGGTTCCACCCTTACTGCCAAACAGACCGCGCAGCTATTTGCCACCGGTACCTATACCACGGATGGCAGCGAACAGGTCAATCCTGACGATGCGTTGGAAACCCGTAATCATTTCGCTGCGTTCCGTTGGATTCTCGACCATGCTGATGAGCCGGTGGACCGGGATATGGTCTGTCACCTGCATGCCATTCTCAAGCAGGGCACCAGACAGGTCTCCGACTCGCTTTTCAACGTGGGCGGCTACAAGACTCGGCCGAACTTTATTGGCAATCCTGTTACTCCGACAAGGACTGCGCTGCCGCAGGATGTTCCCGAATTTATGGACAGGCTGTTTGATATGTGCACGAAACTTGAGGATGAACCGTATCAGATCGCCCGTGTCCATTGGACGTTTGAGAAGATTCACCCATTTTCGGACGGCAACGGTCGAATCGGACGGCTTATCATGTTCAAGGAGCTTTTGCGTATCGATGCGTTGCCTGTCCTTGTCCATGACGCGTATCGTGCGGAGTACGTCAATGGCATCAGCAAGTTTCCGGACGAGCCAGGATGGCTGGTTGATACGCTTCTATTCGAACGGGACCTTTACCGGTCGCATGTTCTGAAAACGGATGCCGAGGCATTGCGTTACACGTACCATGACCAATGGAATATGGCTGAGCATCGGGTGGAACGAGATGAGGATCTGGAATTCGCCAAGCTCATCGACACGAAGGCCCAGCCGTTGTTCGATGAGGAGTATCAGCAGCGCGAACGGCTCCTATGGGGCGAATAGCGGTCCGACTGTGTTGTTGTGGTGGTTCCTCCTTCCAAACGTGACATGAACCGAATGTGCATTGAGATGTGCAATTTGTGCACATTGCGGTCGCCGGCCGTTCACCTTGGTGTAAAAAGGAATCAGCCTTCGGACTTTAGCATGAGATGCAATGGCGCGTATTGAATGCGCGCATACGAGGAAGTGAGAGCTGCATACATGCGTGTATTCGACTTCGATGGAACCATCTATGACGGAGAAAGCCTGTTCGACCTGTACCTGTTTTCGGCCAAATACAATCCGAAGGTATTGCGGTACATCGCCCCGGTACTGCGCTATGCCATCAAATACAAGCTCGGACGAGCCACGTTCGATCAAATGGAATACGGTGTGGGCAAGCTATGCCACGGATATTTAAGCGAACTGGCCGAATCATTGGAATTCGAAGAATTGGTCAACGCCTTCTGGGATCAGAACATGAAGCGCATCAAACCCTGGTATGAGCCACGCGAAGACGATGTGATCCTCACCGCCTCGTTCGACATCACCGTGGGCGAGGCCTGCCGCAGGCTTGGCGTGCAACATTTGGTCTCGTCCACCATCGACGGCAACACGTTGAACGTAAACTACCTCAACTTCAACACCAACAAGCCCAAACGATTCCGCGAACTCTACGGAGACAACGTTCGAGTGGACGAATTCTACACAGACAGCCGATTCGACCAGCCCATGATCGACATGGCCCGACGTGCCTACATGGTCAAAGGCAACAAAATCCACCAAGTCAAATAGCCGGAAAGGCTGGAACGGAATACGGCGGCAAGGGCCGATCTTGACATCTCCCCTTCGGCATGGACGCCTTGCACGAGCCAGGATGGGCGTCGGTCGGTCATATTGCCGTATATGGAAAATACGACCGACCGCAAAAACAGTTAGAACGACACGCGCTTGGAATGGTTTACGGCAGAAACCTCGCACACGATGCCAACAACTACCTCGAAACACGCTTCACACACAACAAATAAATCAACCAAGCAACAGGCATCGCCAACATAAACACCGGATAAAACCACACAGCAGACAAACGCCCATACACCAAACCACCCACAAACGGACCAACCGACATACCCAAATCAATACCCGCATAATACGTACTATTCGCAATACCACTGCGCTCGCGGCCTGCGATTACCACGGCCTGCGCCTGCGTGACTGAACTCATCAGACCGTAGCCGACAGCGGTGAAAATCGCAGCCAACAACAGCATCCAATCATTGAACAGGAACGTCATGCATGCGAGCATCGCCAGCATGCCCAACGAGCAGACCGTCAGCCAGAAACGGAAGCCCTTGCTGTCGAACAGGTCGCGCAAGCCCAGTCGCAACACCAATAACGCGACCGCGTAAAACATGAAAAACAGGTCGGACGATACCGGCAGATGACGAGACTGAACATAATTCACGATGAAGGACTGATTTGCGAAATACGCTATCGCAAACATCATGAACGTCAGCGACAACGGCACCACACGCGGTTCCAGAATCGAACGGATCGAAAAACGATGCTTTTTGGTTGCGCTAGCAGAACCGTCAATGTCTACGGCAGTGGAGGGATTCTCCGTTATGGAAGTCTGCTTTTTGCGTACCGGTTGTCCGCCATTCTTCACCATCAGTGTGGCGATCAGCATGATCACCGCCAGCACCAGCGAACTCAAAAACGTCAGACGATAACCGATGTATTTTTGCGCGCGAATACCCAATGCCGGTCCGACCGCCATAGCCAGCGCGTTCATCGTGCCATACAATCCCATGCCGGCACCCATATGCCGGATCGGCAGCAAAAGCGACATCCACGTGGCTAGGCAGACCGAGCAGCATGCGAAACCAACGCCGTTGATCACGCGAGCCATGATGAGCATGATGGGGGAGTTTGCGAAATAGTACAGCAGTCCGGCGGCGAAATAGAGCACCGTGCCAACCGCCACAAGCGTGCGCTTGCTGGTTTTGTCGGAAAGATTGCCTGCGATAGGGCGGCAGAACAGTGAGATGAAACTCATCGAACCGGCCACCGCACCCATCAGCATGCCGTCCGCGCCCAACGATTCCGCATATCCGGCAACGATCGGATTGGCAAGCATATTGCTCGACATGAAACAGAACGTCGCAAGCATGACCAACGCCATATCACGGGTGATGAGACGATCATGCTTACGCCGGGGCTGTTCGGGCTGGTTCGATTGTTGTGCCGGTTGCTTCTGTCGTACCGATTCAGATGCGGGTATCATTGGTGCTGTCATGCTCGTTCGCCTCCGAGCATGCAACTGTAGCAGCCTTGACGAAAAACGGCCGTCCACATATTGCGGACGGCCGATGGAGATGGCTTTAACGATGTGAAAGTATGCTTCGCTTACAGAGTTTTTACAGAGCTTTGGCGGCCTGCTCGACAAAACCTTCCATACCGTCGATGTCAACGACATGGTCGAAACGCACGTCGGCGGTCTC
>NZ_CAUEQY010000063.1 GCF_959020145.1 uncultured Bifidobacterium sp.
CAGAACATTCCGTGCGGTCTGACGATGATGGGCGACGAGTTCGGCGGTCCTGTTCCGGTGGGTCCGTTCCGTCTGATCGGTTCCGAGGCGATCGGCGAGGGCGTGGTCGAGACGCTCAGGGAGTATCCGAAGTCTCCTGCGGTGCTGATGCAGAACCATGGTCCGTTCACCATCGGCAAGGACGCGGAGTCGGCGGTGAAGGCCGCGGCGATGACGGAGGAGGTCGCTCATACGATGTGGGCGGCGAGGCAGTTGGGTGAGATCATTCCGATTTCGGATGAGGATATCGCGAAGCTGAACGATCGTTACACCAACGTCTACGGCCAGCACTGAGCTGCAATCCTACGATTCCGTAATCCTACATAATTTCACAATCGTACGAACTCGCGCTACGCAACAGAACAACGCGAAGCGCGAGTTCGCAATCGCAATAAATAATTAAAAACTCCATAAACAACGAAGTAAAGGAACAATCACATGGCAATGGAAAACCCGTTTGAAGGCAAGGAAGTCTGGTTCGGCGTCGGATCCCAGGATCTGTACGGCGAAGAAGCGCTGCGTCAGGTGGCCGAGCAGTCCGGCGAAATCGTCGACGCGCTCAACGCAACCGGCAGGATTCCGGTCAAGGTGGTGCTTAAGCCGACCCTGAAGTCCTCCGACGGCGTCAAGGCCTTCATGGTCGAAGCCTCCGCCAACCCGAACGTCATCGGCGTGATCACCTGGTGCCACACCTTCTCCCCGGCCAAGATGTGGATCCGCGGCCTCGAAGTGCTCACCAAGCCGCTGCTGCAGCTCAACACGCAGCACCACTTCGAAATCCCGTGGGAAACCATCGACATGGACTTCATGAACCTGAACCAGGCCGCACACGGCGACCGTGAGTTCGGTTACATCCTGACCCGTCTGGGCATCAACCGCAAGATCGTGGTCGGCCACTACACCGATCCGGCCGTTGCCGAAGAAATCGGCACCTGGGCACGCGCCTGCGCCGGCTGGGATGCTTCCAACAACATGAAGGTCATGCGTTGGGGCGACAACATGCGCAACGTGGCCGTCACCGAAGGCGACAAGACCGAAGCCGAGCGCGTGTTCGGCGCATCCATCAACACTTGGGCCGTCAACGAGCTCGTCGCAGCCTACGAAGCCGTCAAGGACGATCAGGTCAAGAGCATCATCGAAGACTACAAGGTTAAGTACGACGTTGATCCGGCTCTGCTCGACGCCAAGTACGATTCCCTGTTCATCGCGGCCAAGGAAGAAGCCGCCATGGTCAACATGATGCGCGCCAATGGCTGCACCGCCGGCGTTGACAACTTCGAAGACTTGGGTGCCCTCCCGCAGCTGCCGGGCGTTGGCCCGCAGCGCTTCCCGTCCGAGTACGGCTTCGGCTTCTCCGCCGAAGGCGACTGGAAGACCGCAGTGCTCGTGCGCATCGGCGCAGTGATGGGCTACGGCCTCGAAGGTGGCGCTTCCCTCATGGAAGACTACTCCTACAACTTCACCCCGGGCAACGAGATGATCATGGGCTCCCACATGCTCGAAGTCTCCCCGTCCGTCGGCACCATCGCCAAGCCGAAGCTGGAAATCCACCCGCTCGGCATCGGTGGCAAGGCCGATCCGGTGCGCCTGGTCTTCACTGTCGCCCCGAAGAAGGACGCCGTCGTCGTGTCCATGTCTGACGTGCGCGAACGTTTCCGCCTGACCATGAACCTGGTCGACGTGGTCGAGCCGCTCGGAGAGCTCAAGCAGTTGCCGTGCGCCCGTGGCCTGTGGAAGCCGCAGCCGGACCTCAAGACCTCCGCCGAGTGCTGGCTGCGTTCCGGCGCCTCCCACCACACCTGCATGACCACCTCCGTCGGTCGCGAGGCTTGGGAAGACTTCGCCCGCATCGCCGGTGTCGAACTCGCCACCATCGACGCGAACACCAAGGCCGCAGAATTCGAGCGCGACCTTGAGATCTCCGAAATGTACCACCGCCTCAACAACCGTCACTGACATACCGGAGCGTTAACGGCACGGCAGAAGACTCGACGTACCCTCGTACGTCTTCGCCTTCTGCCGCACCGTTACCGCACGCGTTATACACTGACGGAACCGTCACTGATTGTCGCTTTACTGACAATGGATAGGGTGTCGTTAGACATTCTGGATTCATCACTAATCTCTGCCATATGAGCGCCGGCGGGTCGGATCGCTTCCGATCACCGGCGCTCGTTTGCATTCCTTGAAAGTTGTACAGACAGAACAAAAGCGTGGGGTACGAGAGAACGTTTGTATTCTCTCGCACCCCACGCTTTTATGTATTATGCGATTCAGCGCTTGCCGGAGTACAGCTGCTGATCGATCACCTGTGCGAACACGCGGTTCACTGCCGGACGCACCACTTTCAGCGACGGGGTCAGGCACTTGTTTTCCTGCGTGAACTGGGTATCCAGCACTACGAACTTACGTACGGATTCGGCGCGGGAAACGGTCGCGTTCGCCTTGTCGACGTACTTCTGGATTTCGTCGTGAACGGCGGCGGTCGCAGCCACGCGATCCAACGGCGTATCGGCAGACAGTCCAATGGAAGGCAGCCAAGCCTCCAATCCTTCCGGATCCAACGTGATCAGCGCACCGATGAACGGACGATTGTCGCCGACAACTACCACATGCTCCACAATCGGACATTTCACAATCTCCTGCTCCATCGGAATCGGAGAAACGTTCTTGCCGCCGGCGGTGATGATGATGTCCTTCTTACGGCCGGTGATCGTAATACGTCCCTCGTCGTCAATCGACGCCAAATCACCCGTTTTCAGCCACCCATCCTCGGTGAACGCTTCCGCCGTCTTCTCAGGCAGGTTGTGGTAGCCCCTGAACACGTTCGGGCCCTTCACCTGAAGTTCGCCATCATCGGAAATGCGCACAGACGATCCCGGAGCCGGTTGGCCGACAGTGCCGATCACATTGTCGGTGACGCGGGTCGCGGCGAACGGCGCAGCGGTTTCCGTCATACCGTAACCCTGAATCATCGGCAGGCCGATACCGTTGAAGAAATGCGCCAGAGACACGTCCAGAGGAGCACCACCGCATGCCACGTAGCGGATGCGCGGGCCGAGAGCGCTACGCACGGTACGGTATACGGAAGCCTCATACGAAAGATGCTGCGCGATCTGCTTGGCGGTCGGGCGTTCGCCGGCCTGCTGCATGCGCGACCAATCGCGTGCGGCTTCGGCAGCCTTGAGGAACAGGCGTCCCTTCCAACCCGTGCCGGCCTTGCGGGAGGCCGCGTTATACACCTTCTCGAACACTCGTGGTACGCCCAGCAGATATGTCGGTTCGAAGGAACGCAAATCGGGCAGCAGCGTCTTTGTGTCTGGCAGATAACCAACCACGCCGTCGTCGGAAGCAATCGACGCGTACTGGATGAACCGTGCGAAACAGTGGGCGAGCGGCAGGAAGAGAAGCAGTCGCGGATGATCTTCGAGAACGATCTCATGCAACGCCAGACTGCCTGCGCGCGTGATCGATATGAAATTGCGGTGCGAAAGCTCGGCACCCTTTGGAGCTCCCGTCGAACCGGACGTGTACACGATGGTGGCCAGATCGTCTGCATGCACCGAATCGATGCGCGCTTCCAGCTCCTCGTCGGACACGGTGACGCCCAAGCCTTCCAACGCGCCCATGGCGTTGGAATCGAGCATCAGAATATGCTTGAGAGACGGGCAGCGGTCGATTACGGAGTCGAGACGGTCGAAGCGCTCGCGATTGTCGGCGATGGCCAGTTTCACATCCGAATCGTTGAGGATACGCTCGGCCTGCGCCGCGGAATCAGTGTCGTAGATCGGCACGTTCACCGCGCCGATGGCGGCCAGTGCGAAGTCGAGCACGCCCCACTCGTAGCGGGTGGTGGAGAAGATGGTGACGGCATCGCCCTTGTTGATGCCGAATGCGATGAGGCCTTTTGCGGCGGCGAGCACGGCATTGTGGAATTCGCCGGTAGTGACCTTCGTCCATTGGCCGGGGGCGGTTTTGCGTTCCGCGATCACGGTATCTTCGCCAGTGCGCGCTATGCGTCCAGTAAGCAGGGAATAGATGGATTCGTCGTCGCGCACCTCAACGGATTCGCCCGGGGTGGTGTACTCGGTGAGCATGAAGCGTTCTCTTTCTCGCGGTTTTTGCGTTGTTTCCGCGTATTTCTGCTTGTGATGCGTGCGGGAGCGATACAAACCGTGTGTCCGCGTTTCCTACCCCTTGCGCACCTTGCACATTCTAAGTTACGGGGCCGTAAGTCTGCATTGTGAGAAGCGACAAGAAATATTTCATCAACTTTGTATGAACTGACAAATGGTGCTATTCCGTCAAAAATCAAGTGTTTGGTGTCGCGCTGTATCCGTTCGAAAAAAAGGCTTGACGTAACGGTTGCGGGGGAGCCGCCATGCTTCCCATATATCCCCGAAAGGACCGTAAAACCAGCGAAATGCGAAGAAATGGTGGTGCGAGCGTTTTTTATCGAGTACACTCACGAGTGACGCAATTTACCCCTTGCGTCAGAGGGCTGCCTGCTCAACGGCGAACATCCAGCCTTTTTATTCTTTCGCCGTTTCGCTGGTCGTGTGGCATGCTCCGCACTTGCTTGGTTCGTGTGTTTTTGCTGAAGATGCGTTTGTGATTGCTATGTGCGATGAGCTCTTGACGTTTCTGTTTCCGGGCGGATAGGCTGAATCGAGCGACATGGTGATGCGGGCGCGCAAATTGAACCGCGCGAATGTGAAGGAAAGGATTTCGATGTTTGACAAGAGGCTGTTTTCCCTCGCTCCCGGCGTGGGACGGTTGGTTGCGGCGAAAGTGCTCTGCCAATGGGTCGGACTGCTGGCCAACGTCGTGTTCGTGGTGACGGTGGTGGTCATGCTTTCGCCGGCGCTTGCCGTGGTGGAATCGGCGTTCGACCCCATGTTCTCCATGGGTGATAGTGGCCTGATTTCCCGCCTATTCATCGGCTTTGGCTACGGCGGATTCAGTGCGGAAACATACG
>NZ_CAUEQY010000064.1 GCF_959020145.1 uncultured Bifidobacterium sp.
TGAAGACCCACTGCAAGCTGAGCCTTGTGGTGCGTCAGGAAGCCGACGGCCTGCGCCGCTACTGCCATGTGGGCACCGGTAACTACAATCCGAAGACCGCCCGCATCTACACCGATCTCGGCCTGCTGACCTGCGATCCGGTGGTCGGCCAGGATATGACCCGCCTGTTCAACCAGCTGTCCGGTTATGCGCCGAAGTCGAGCTTCCACCGTCTGCTGGTAGCGCCGCGTACCGTACGTTCCGGTCTGATTCAGCGCATCCGCCGCGAAGAGGATGCGGCACGCGCAGGCAAGGAAGCATGGATTAAGATCAAGGTCAACTCCATCGTGGACGAGAAGACCATCGACGCGCTGTACCGTGCAAGCCAGGCCGGCGTGAAGATCGACATCGTGGAACGCGGCATCTGCGCGCTCAAGCCGGGTGTTCCAGGACTTTCCGAGAACATTCGCGTGCGTTCCATTCTGGGTCGTTTCCTCGAGCACAGCCGTATCTACGCATTCGCGAACTCCGATGGCCCGCAGATCGGTGAAGGTCCGGCCGCAGGTCCGGAAGTGTGGATCGGTTCCGCCGATCTGATGCACCGCAATCTCGACCGTCGAGTCGAAGCGCTGGTACGCATCACCGCTCCGGAGCAGATCGACGAGCTGATCAAGTACGTGGATCTGCAAATGGCCGATTCCACCACCTCGTGGCATATGGCAGCCGACGGAACCTACGTGCGTCATGCGAAGGATGAGGAGGGTCGCCCGCTGGTCGATTCCCAGGAATATCTCATCAAGAAGCATACGCGCCGACCGGCAAGGCACTAAACCGTAGGAAATGGCCGATTCTGCTGTTGCAGAATCGGCCATTTCCTATGTTATGGCATACGCGATCACCATCGTGGGAAAACGCAGGAAAACTCGGATGGCACGATTGCCGTCGCGCAATCATGGGGAAACCCGTGCCCAACCACTTACAATGAAAGATATGAGCGAGAGCATGAGACGTGTCGTAGAAGCCGCCGGGGGTATTGTATGGCGGTGGAAAACCGGTAGCGAAATCGCGGAAAATCCAGCAATCGCAGCGCAGAAAACTCCAAAGGAACAACTCAACAGCATTGAAGTGTGCATCGTGCATCGACCAAAGTACGATGACTGGAGCTGGCCGAAAGGCAAACTCGAGCAGGGCGAATCGCATCGTCATGCCGCAGTGCGAGAAATCGGCGAGGAGACAGGCATTTCCATCGCACTCGGCCCGTATCTGTGCGAAGTCGAATATCCACTGTCCGAAGAAGGCAAGAAAACCCGGCATTCACACGATCGCGCCGTCGACACCAAGCACACGTTGTATTGGATGGCGCAACCGATTTCCGGAGATGATGCGGAACATCTGCTTGACGCATTCGGCCCCGTGCATCGCGCGGATGTAGGCGAAATCAACGATATCGTGTGGGTTTCCGTACGTGAAGCACGTAAAATCCTCACGCATTCCACCGATAAAGACACCCTCGCCATTTTTGTGGACCGCGTACAGGAGGGTGCCGCGACCGCGCAGAATCTGATGATCGTGCGTCATGCCAAGGCCGAATCGCGCAAATCCTGGAAAGGCACCGACGCGAACCGGCCGATCACTCCGAAAGGCGCGGCCGCGGCATTCGCACTCAACCGCGAACTCGCCTGCTACAACCCAACCCGCCTCGCAACCTCACCATGGCTGCGCTGCCAGGAAACACTGCAGGTGCTTAGCTGGCAGACCGAACGCCCGATGGAACACATCGACGCGCTCACCGAAGACGCCTTCGCCGAGCACCCGACCATCGCATGGCTGGCGTTCCTCAAGCAGATCCAGCTCACGCTCGAGACCCGCGAAACCACGGCGATCTGCATGCACCGACCGGTTATCGGAGGCATGTTCGATCACTTGCGCGGACTATGCGCCCGCAAAGCGCTCTCCAAGCAGCTCATCGCCAAAACGCCGTTCATGCCTACCGGCACCGCCGTAGCGCTGTTTATAATCGATACGCCGCAAGGTCCCAGCATTATCGATATTCAAAAGGTTTCGCCCATTGTCTACTAGCATGCATTACGGTTCCGGATCGGTTGTACCAAGCCGTTCCGCCGGTTTCACCAACACCGGATCGCCGCGTCCGGCCCGCCCGGGGCAACTCGACCAGATGATGGCCGACAATATCGCGGGAGGTGCCGATCCGGCGCAAATCAACGAGATGAGCCACGCTTCGGCGGCCGCACTGTTGGACCGCGTGCATCATACGCAGGATGCCGAACTGGTGGAGCGCGTGCTCACGCTGGTGGACCGCGAGGGCGTTGACGTGATCGCCGAACTGTGGAGCAGCGCCGAGCCGGATTCGCTGCCGGGCATTCTGTGGCGGCTGTATCTGCTGCGCACGTGGATGCGGAAGAATCGCGAGTCGATCGCGCGGTTGTGGCGCGCTGGAGAGCCGGTTGCCACTACCGCCTCGGCGATTGCCGGCGTCGATCAGGCGCCCACGGAAGATGACATTGCGCATATTGCCGATTCGATTCTCGCAGGCGCGTTCACCGGCGATTTTGCGGTTGCGCTGGAACGTGCGGCCGCGTTCACCGACGTGGTTGCGTTGGGATTGCGCATCGAGGCACGCAATATGATCGCACGATTGAAAGCTGCGGAAGGTTCCGATAGCAGCGATTCCGGCATTTCCGCCATGGAAAAGCAGGTACGTACGAAATCGTCCCGTTTGATGCACACGGCCGGCAATCTGTTCGTCACGGCCAAGGATTTTCGCCATGGGGCGAATCTGTGGCGTCGCGGAAAACTGGAGTAACGCGTTCCGTACCCGTCCCCTGCACCTGCCTCTGCACCCACCTCTGTACCGCTACCGGAAGTGTTTTACGGCGCTCGCACCATCAATTCGCGACACGACGTAACGTACGGTCTGCAGCATCTGTAGAATAGGAATCCGCGTCGGGCCATGCATAGCCCCGGGCTCCATTTTTTGCCGCTGCGAGCGGCCTTTGCGCCGACAGGCGCTTTCGTGGTTCGGCGCTTTCCCTCTTCTTAAGTTTCGTTGTTTTTTTATACGATTTTCAGTTTCTTTCTTGGCTCCTTTCCCAGTTCCCGCGCTTTTCCTCGCGATTATGGACTACGCTTAGAAGACATGGATATTCATGTTTTGAACCACCCGCTGGTGGACCACAAGCTCACCGTTCTTCGCGACAAGAACACCCCGTCCTCCACGTTCCGCGAGCTCGTTTCCGAACTCGTGATGCTTGAGGCCTACGAGGCCACCCGCGACGTCGAAGTCGTGGACAAGCCGATCGAGACCCCCGTCGCTCCGATGGTAGGCAAGCACATCGCTTCCCCGGCGCCGATCATTGTGCCTGTGCTGCGCGCTGGCCTGGGCATGCTTGACGGCATGACCAAGATGATCCCGTCCGCTGAGGTCGGCTTCCTTGGCATGAAGCGCGACGAGGAGAACCCAACCCAGCAGATCACGTACGCGAACCGTCTGCCCGACGATCTGAGCGGCCGTCAGTGCTTCCTGATCGACCCGATGCTCGCCACTGGCGGCACGCTGGTCGCAGCAACACATTACCTGGCCGAGCGCGGCGCAAAGGATGTTACCGCCGTGTGCATTCTGGGCGCTCCGGAAGGCCTGAAGTTCGTTGAGGAGAACCTCGACCCATCCATTAAGTTCAAGCTGGTGCTGTGCGCCGTCGACGAGAAGCTCAACGACAAGTGCTACATCGTGCCAGGCTTGGGCGATGCCGGCGACCGTCTATATGGCGTGATCGACTGACCGCATCAGAGCTCAACCGAATCAACCCAATCAGTCAATCAAGTAAATCGAATAAAAACGGCCTGCCACAACGCAAATCATGCGGCGGCAGGCCGAAATCATATGTAAAACCTCTACTGCTCGTCGGGGACGAACGCCTCGAAAATATGATGGTCGAACCAGTCATCGCACTGGGCGAGCTCGTCGCGGCTGCGCACCGTCCACGACACGGGAACGGCACCCATGAAACGAGCCAACCGTACCTGCGGACTGTTGCCGCCATGCCAATCGTAGGCGACGAAATCAGGGCGGGAAATCCAGTCGAAAAACAGCGCACCGGCCGCATATTCCTTGGCGAGCGCAGCAGGATCAGACGGCTTCTCCTCCCCCTGCGGCCACCAGGAAAGCTGGCCACGGCACACTTCCGGACGGTTCTCCTTATACCAGTTGACGGCTGCCGGATTGAACGATTCGATCACATACGCGCCGGAATAGGCCTGCAGCAGCGCGTCGCCCTTTTCCATGAGCTCGACATCGCGCGAACCCCACTTGGAATTGTCGTCGAACTTGTATTCGACGATCAGCGGCACACGACCCGCCACTACCTTGAGCACGTCGGCGAACAGTGGCACATGCTGGAAATACCCTTCCGGAGCGCTGTCAGGTGTGGTGACCAGCGGCGGATTTTCAAGCGAACCCGGCAACGGCGCTGCCACGGCGGCACCGGGGGCGTCGGTCGGGAACAGCGGGATGCGGGTCAGCTCATCGTACGTGAGATCGGCGATACGGCGTGGATCTCCGGCGACGCGCATCAGATCGCCGTCATGCACCACCACGATTTCGCCGTCGGCGGTCATCTGCAGGTCAAGCTCGATGCCATAGCCGGCTTCGCAAGCCGCTGCGAATGCCGCAAGCGAGTTCTCCGGAGCGATCGCACCAGTCACGCTGGGGCTGCCATAGCCGGCCTTCATGGCCATGCGACGTGCCAGCGCCACATACTCGCCGCTCTCGTTGGCATACTGCGCGGTCAGACCGGAACCCGCGTCATGCAGGCCACGATGCGCGTACCACACGTCGGGAATGGACGGCACATAATTGCGGCGCTTATCGGAGAAGGTACGCGGCGCGATCGCCCACACTGCGGCGCCTGCAGCGACTGCGCCGCCGAGCAGCGCCTTGTTGACGAATGATTTGGACATGGGCTTTCCTCCCTTACGCGGCCGCTCGCGCA
>NZ_CAUEQY010000065.1 GCF_959020145.1 uncultured Bifidobacterium sp.
CGGCGCCCTTGAAGACCACGCGCTTGCCGTTGAGCTTCATGATGCCGTCTTCGATGCGGAAGCGACGGAAGCCGACGCGCTGCGTTGCGGTTTCAACGATCGCGCCATCATGGCCGATCACCACAACTTGCAGTTCGTACAGTGCCGGGCTCTCGGCGCTCCACGGCTTGACGTCCAACGAGCCGGAAACGATGCCGGTTTCGTCGGATGCGGCCAATGCGGTTTCCCACACCACATTGCCACTCAAATCCTTCAGCGTCGCCGACACGGTGGCGGCATTCTTCGCATTGCGCACCGCGAGTAGCGCGTCGAGCGAACCGGTGGCGGTTTCCGGATTCCAATCCGCTTCGACCTTCATATCTTCAATGTGCACATGCGGCTGTGCGGCGAGTTCCACGGAACGGAACAGGCCGTGCAAACGCCAGTAATCCTGATCTTCCAGCCAGGATGCGCTTGCGTATTCGTAGCAGGCGACGGCCACGACGTTTTCGCCGTCGTGCAACGCTTCGGTGATATCGAATTCGTTCGGGGTGTAGCCGTCTTCGCCGTAGCCGACGAATACGCCGTTGACCCACACGTAGATCGCGGTGGCCATGCCGTGGAACGTGATGCTGACGGTGCCGCCATTTTGACGGGCCGCATCAAGACGCTCGGCGACGGTGAACGTGCGGCGATACAGTGCCACATGGTTGGTTTCGGGAACGTTCGGCTCCTGCGGATTCTCATGGCCGTCCCACGGGTACTGAATATTCACGTACTTGTGGTTCATGTATCCCGCGTTCTGCAGGTGGGAGGGCACGTCGATGCGGCCGAAAGCGGAATCGTCGAAATCCTCGGCTGCGAACGGCTCTTCCTCAAGATCGATGTCGGAGGCCTGCACCATTTCCACGCGCCATTCGCCGTCGAGGCTTTGCTTCAAATCGCTCGGCTCGCCGATCGCGGGAATGTGAGAAAAGGTCACGTGATTGGAATGTGCCGGCGTGCGATTCACTGCGAACACCGTGGGGTCGGTGAGCCACGCGGCGGATGCGGTGGTGATCTTATCTGCCATGATTTCCTCGTTTCCGAAACATAACTTCGTTGTTGATGTAGGTTTAGTTGGTGTGTACTTTTGTGTACTCAGAGTAATAAACTCTTTTACTAGCATGGTAAACATTGTTTACTTAAATTGCAAATCTGCGTGTTGCGTTATTTGCAACTGAATTTACTTATATGGCGATAGGTGACGGCAAATGGCGGTAGTAATCATGATTGCAGATGTCGGCATTTGATAATCGTAAGAACTGCGATTGCGACACGCCGTTTGGGAGCTTTGTTTACTAAGGAATTTTACTTTTGATAGTAAACAACGTATACTCAATTTTCGAGGTCAACGGGTGATCTCATCAAAATCTTCTAAGGAGAAGAGATAATGAGCAATACGACCACTACTGCGAACGGCACGGCTCGTCGCGGAAAGCTCGGCCAGCGCGTAGCGTACGCGTGCGGCAACCTTGGCCAGTCCGCGTTCTATAACGCACTGAGCACCTACTTCGTCGTCTATGTGACGAGCTCCTTGTTCGCTGGTGTTGATAAAGGCGTCGCCACCAAGCTGATCGGCGTCATCACCGGCCTGGTCGTGGTGATCCGTATCGCGGAGATCTTCATCGACCCGCTGCTGGGCAACATCATCGACAACACCACCACCAAGTGGGGCCGTTTCCGCCCATGGCAGTTCCTCGCCGGCGCAATTTCGTCCGTGCTGATCGTGCTAGTGTACACCGGCCTGTTCGGCTTGGTGAACGTGAACGCCACGTGGTTCATCGTACTGTTCGTCATCACCTTCATCGTGCTCGACGTGTTCTACTCCCTGCGTGACATCTCCTACTGGGGTATGATCCCTGCATTGAGCTCCGACTCCCACGAGCGCTCCACCTACACCGCACTCGGCTCCTTCACCGGCTCCATCGGCTACAACGGCATCACCGTCGTGGTCATCCCGATCGTCACCTACTTCAGCTGGGTGTTCACCGGCAAGTACGTCGAAAGCCAGTCCGGCTGGACCTGCTTCGGTATTATCGTCGGCCTGCTCGGCCTCTTGACCGCATGGACCGTTGCCTTCGGCACCAAGGAGAACGAGAGCGCCCTGCGCTCCAAGGCCCAGAAGAACGGCAACCCGATCGAAGCCTTCAAGGCCATCTTCCAGAACGACCAGCTGCTGTGGGTTGCCTTGAGCTACCTGCTGTACGCCATCGCCAACGTGGCCACCACCGGCGTGCTGATCTTCCTGTTCAAGTTCATCCTCGACAACCAGGCCGCATACTCCCTCACTGGCGTGATCGCACTGGTCGCAGGCTTGGTTATGGCTCCGCTGTACCCGATCCTGAACAAGCGCATTCCGCGCCGCTACCTGTACATCGGCGGCATGATCTCCATGATCGCCGGCTATGTGATGCTCGGCATCTTCTCCGACAACATCATCATGGTGTTCGTGGCTCTGGTGCTCTTCTACGTGCCGGGTACCCTCATTCAGATGACCGCCATCCTGTCGCTGACCGACTCCATCGAATACGGCCAGCTCAAGAACGGCAAGCGCAACGAGGCCGTCACCCTGTCCGTCCGCCCGATGCTCGACAAGATCGGTGGCGCCATGTCCAACGGCATCGTCGGCATCATCGCCGTGGCCGCTGGCATGACCGGCAATGCGACCGCAGCCGACATGACCGCATCCAACATCCACATCTTCAAGATCTGCGCCTTCTACATTCCGCTCGTGCTCATCATCCTGAGCCTGATCGTGTTTCTGTTCAAGGTGAAGATCACTGAGAAGATGCACGATGAGATCGTCAAGGAGCTCGAAGTGAAGCTCGCCAACGGTGAGATCGAAGCCGACGACGCTCAGACCGTGGAAGCCGTCGAGGCGGTTGCCGTGGCTGAAACCGCTGGAACTGCTGGAACCGCGACTCCGGCGGGCCAACCTGAATCCCGATAACTGAACTTCCCCTTCCTTTCCGACAACCAGGGCCGCCTGAAGCACTCCATCCGCTGCAGGCGGCCTTTCATGTCTTTTCGTCTCCTCGCCTCTCATCCCGTCCGGGTTCCTCCACTCACTGGAACAATCTGGACGATAAAAGGCCTGTCAGCGGGAGGATTCCTCCGCTCACTGGAGGTTTTTGGACAGTACGGGGGTATTTTGCGGTCCGGATTCTTCCAGCGACTGGAGGGATATGGATGCTTGGAGAGTTGCAGACGGGGCGATTCTTCCGGTGGCTGGAGGTTTTTGGACGTTAGCAGGTCTGTTAGCGGGTAGCTTCCTCCACCGACTGGAGGTTTTTGGACGTTAGCAGGTCTGTTAGCGGGTAGCTTCCTCCACCGACTGGAGGTTTTGGGTCGCGCTAAGGCGTCCGGAGCTATGCTTCGCCGATGAGGGAGCCGCGTTCGTGGATCGTCGGTACCAGTGTGCGGATCACGATGGTGGCCTGTCCGCGCAGGGTGAGATCCTCGCCTTGCCTGCAACGGTGAATTTGCGGCGCCTCCTGATAATCCGTGGTCACGGTGCGGCTGATTTCGTTTTCCATCGCGTCGATGAATTGAGTATTGACGATTTCCGGCGCACCATATACCGAAATGTCGCGCAGATCCAACAATCCTGCCGGTATGGCCATGACGCGCCCGAGCAACGCGCCCGCTTCGGTGAGAATATGCGTACGCGCGGCGGGATCCTGCGAGATGCGTTGCTGCAACCTGTCGCCGGAAACGAATGATTCGAGACATCCCTGTTTGCCGCATTCGCAGATTGGCCCGTTCGGGTCGACCACCACGTGTGCGATTTCTCCGGCAGTGAAGGAACTTCCTTCGATGATGACGTCGTTGAGGCATAATGCCGCGCCGACGCCCCGCCCGATGGAGATGAGCATGGAATTGGGGGAGCAGTCGCCGAAGAATCGTTCCGCCACAAGTGCCGCATTGGTGTCGTTGCCTACGATCACGGGCACTCCGGTGGCGTTTTCCACTTCGGTTTTCAGCGGCAGTTCGCTCCACCCCAAGTGCACGGATTTGCGCACCACGCCGTTGGGTTCCACAATGCCGGTCACCGCGATGCCGATGCCAAGGATCGGCAGTGGCGTTGAGCTGATGAGCTGCCTGCAGAGGTCGATCACGTCATTGACGCTGCAGCCATGGTCGACGGGAAGTTCGGTGCGGTCCACGATTCTGCCGGAAAGATCCGCCAGCGCTCCTTTGACGAGCATCGGATTCGACAGGTCGACGGAGACGATTCGCCAGAAATCGGTGTCGATGGCGAGCACTTGTGAACGTTTACCGCGCCCTTCGCGATTGTCGGGGCCGAGTTCGCGCAGAATGCGATTGTCGACCATTTCGCCGGTCACTTCGCTGGTGGTGAAGCGCGAAAGTCCGATGAGTTTGCCGATATTGGCTCGCGACATTTGCGTTGCGGGGAAAAGCTGCTCGAATGCGGCGGTGATATTGCTGATTCGAATGTCGGAAGGTGATGCCTTTGCTTGGGTACCGCTCACGATGTCCTCGCTTTCTTGTGTGGAGCCGATACATATTGTAGTTTGTGGCGATACAAGTGCGTTATGTAATTTTTATTGGCAATAAAGAGTACTAAACAAGAGTATACGGCATTTTTCCTCGAATTGCGATTGCTTTACGATTGTCACTAAATGGCGGAATTTCAGCTTTTTTGTGGAATAGCAATCGCGTGCCGGATTTAAATGTAAGGAAACTTGACAAAAAAGAATTACGTAGGTATGCTGTGACTATCCGGTGCAAGGAGGTGCCGGAATAATCTCACGAAGGAGAGAGATATGCGATCCCACACTCAGCGTTTGATGGTTTGCGCAGCTTCTTTCGCGGC
>NZ_CAUEQY010000066.1 GCF_959020145.1 uncultured Bifidobacterium sp.
ATGCGAAATTTCCCGCGGGACGGCTAGACTGAGGGACATTATGGCAGCATTTAGTTCTTTGACAGATAGGCTCTCGAATGCGTTCAAGCATCTGAAGAGCAAAGGCAAGCTTTCCGAGGCTGATATCGATGGTACGATCCGCGAAATCCGCCGCGCGCTGCTCGACGCCGACGTGGCGCTCGACGTGGTGCGTTCCTTCACCGGCCGAATCCGCGAGCGTGCGCTCGGCACCGAGGTTTCCCAGGCGCTGAATCCGGCCCAGCAGGTCGTGAAGATCGTCAACGAAGAGTTGACGGCCGTGCTTGGCGCTGGCGTTGACCGACCGCTGAATTTTGCGAAGAATCCGCCGACCGTCATCATGCTCGCCGGTCTTCAGGGTGCTGGTAAAACCACCCTCGCAGGCAAACTCGGCTACTGGCTGAAGGATTCCGGCCACACTCCGCTGTTGGTCGCGGCCGATTTGCAGCGTCCGAACGCAGTGACGCAGCTGCAGGTGGTTGGCGAACGTGCAGGCGTGCCCGTGTACGCTCCGGAAAAGGGTGTGCAGTCCGATGGTGGCGAAGCCGTTGCTTCCCCGGGTCTGACCACCGGCGATCCGGTGAAGGTGGCGCGTGACGCTGTTGCGCTGGCCAAGCAGAAGCTGTACGACACGGTCATCATCGATACCGCAGGCCGTCTCGGCGTTGACGAAGAGCTGATGAAGCAGGCTCGCGATATTCGCGACGCCGTGCAGCCGAACGAAATCCTGTTCGTAATCGACGCGATGATCGGTCAGGATGCCGTGCAGACGGCGAAGGCGTTCGATGAGGGCGTGGACTTCACCGGCGTGGTGCTTTCGAAGCTTGATGGCGACGCCCGTGGCGGTGCCGCGCTTTCGGTCGCCTCCGTTACCGGCAAGCCGATTCTGTTCGCTTCCACTGGCGAAGGTCTGAAGGATTTCGAGGTTTTCCACCCGGATCGTATGGCTTCCCGCATTCTCGATATGGGCGATATTCTTACCCTGATCGAGCAGGCGCAGAAGCAGTTCGATGAGGAAGAGGCTCGTAAGGCCGCCATCAAGATTTCCGATGGTTCCTTTGGTTTGGATGATTTCCTCGATCAGCTGCAGCAGGTGCGCAAGCTTGGTCCGATGAAGAATCTGCTTGGCATGATTCCGGGTATGGCCGCGCATCGTAAAGAACTTGAGCAGTTCGACGAGAGGGAAATCGATCGTACTGAAGCCATTATTCGTTCGATGACTCCTGCGGAACGTCGTGATCCTTCGATTATTGACGGTTCTCGTCGAGCTCGTATCGCTTACGGTTCCGGCGTGACCGTTTCGCAGGTGAACGCGCTGTTGCAGCGTTTCGAGCAGGCCGCGAAGATGATGAAGCGTATGAGCAACAAGGCCGGCGCTGGCATGCCTGGCTTTGGCGGCCCAGCCATGGGCGGGGGCAAAGGCAAGGGCAAAGGCAAGAAGGGCAAGAAGAAGGGCGGTAAGTCCGGCAATCCGATGAAGCGCGAGGCTGAAGAGAAGGCATTGCGCGACAAGCTTGCCGGCAAGAACTCCGACGGTAAGTCTTCCGGCGGTTCCGCTTTTGCCAAGAAGCCGCAGAATCCTGCACTTCCCGCCGGATTGCAAGACTTGATGGGCGATGCCGGTGAGCTGCCGCCGAACTTTGGCGGCGGACTGTCCGGCTTGCTGCACTAAAGCAAGCGACGCGAAAACGGTAACGTATAAAAGGGGATGTGATTCAAGACGAATCGCATCCCTTTTTTGCGTACTCCAATCAGCTGTTTTCAGCTGAATCGACTACCTTATAATCGCCATCAACTACTTCAACGTCAACGTGGCAGCAAGCGCAAGATGATCGCTACCTTCAACGCAGAACGAACTCACGTCGGAAGCGTCCAATCCCTTGGTGAAAAGCACATGGTCGAGAATGATGCGCGGCCACGGCAGCCATGATGGGAACGTGGCATGACGGCCCTTCGCCTCGCACAAGGCCGCATCCTTGAAGCCCGCATTCAGCAGCTTGCGGAAGCTTGGATGATCGGTACCGGAATTCAAATCACCCAACACAACGGTGATGTCGCCCTGCTTCTGAGTGGTCGCCAACTCCCCCAAACCGATGATGCCGGCGGACCATTCCCTGCATCCGCGCATCGGAGACTTCGGATGTGCCGAAACAAACGTGATGCCGCGCATCGAATCGATCGGGAAGCACACGCCCGGCACGTCGGCCGCGGGAATCACCGCAGTGACCGGAGACATGTCGCTTGGTTCAATACGAATCCACACACCGTTGAATCCGCCATTGTCCGTTCCCTTGCTCTCCCCCAACTGACGGTACGGAAGCAAATCAGACAATCCCGAAGCGTCCAATTGCGCAACCAGATCGTCCGTCAATTCCTGCAATGCAAGTACTGCAATATCATGTTTTTTGACCGCACTGACGATTGCCGCAGCGTTGGCGCGACCGAATCGGCAGTTCAGCGTCATCACACGGAAACGGCCATGTTTCGCGGATTCCGTAACAGCTTCATTGCCTGTTTCACGAGATGTTTCACGCTTTTCCGCAAGTTTTTCGGCGACCCTCTGCGCAGTATTGGGAGAATTGAGATTTTCCATCCAATATGCGATTTTGCGCAGCAGCGACGCAAAACAGACCACCGCAGCGACTCCCCCGAGAGCCGGCTCATGCAACGCGAAACCGGCGACGGCGATCGCAAGCGTCGGAATCCACAGCAACGGAATCAACGCAATCAAGTACGGCAGCGGCAAATGGCCATCCCAACCAGCCGGCATCTCGCCAAGCGCAATCCATACAACGCAAATAATCAACGCAATCCAAAGCGCGATAATCATTCAGGCAACTCCCCCTATGCAAACCGTTCACTCCGAACGGATATACGCAAACTCGGAACCTCCAAGTGTAGCCAGCCTGCCTGATTCCGACGATTCCGCCATGTAGACCCACGCAAACATCTCACGAATGCCAGCAAATGTCCGATTCTGCCGATTCGGTCATTCAAGGCATCACATTCGCCGCATAATTGACCGTTTCCGCAGAATCAGACAAACGACTTCCCGGTTTTGCACGGATTCGGAAAGTCACATAGAGCGGGAAACATCCTAAGACCCATCCGTCCGTACCCCACGGTTATACTTGGTAAGTTATTCGCGCGCGCGAGGCCCTCTAACTATCGCGTGACGTGAGGAACATGTGGGTTTCGGATTCCGTGCCCCACACAGAAAACGAAACGCACACCCCTAGTTATACAAGGAGAGCCATTTTGGCAACCAAGATTCGTCTGAAGCGCATGGGTAAGAAGTTCTACGCGTTCTACCGCGTGGTGATCATGGATTCCCGTACCAAGCGTGATGGCCGCGCCATCGAAGAGATCGGTACCTACAATCCGAACACCCAGCCTTCGACCATCGTTATCGATTCCGAGCGCGCTCAGTACTGGCTCGGCGTTGGCGCTCAGCCGACCGAGCAGGTGCTGAACCTGCTGAAGATCACCGGTGACTGGCAGAAGTTCAAGGGCCTTGACGGTGCTGAAGGCACCCTGAAGACCGTTGAGGCCGGCCCGGATGCCGCCGCTCGCGTTGAGGCCGTTGAGGCTCAGGCTCAGAAGCTGAAGGCTGCAAAGTCCGAAGCTGACGCCAAGGCCAAGGCTGAAGCCGAAGCCGCCGCTACCGAGGAAGCTCCGGCTGAAGAGCCGGCTGCGGAAGCTGAGTGATCATGCTCGCCCAGGCTGTGGAACATCTGATTAAGAACATCGTCGATTTTCCCGACGACGTTTCGGTGAAGTCCCATGAGAACGCGCGTGGCGAACTCATTCGCGTGCGCGTCAACCCGGAAGACATCGGTCGCGTCATCGGACGCAGCGGACGCACGGCAAATGCGATTCGCGCCGTGGTGCAGGCACTGTCCGACCACAAGGTGCGCGTCGACATCATGGACGTGCGCAGGTGAGATCCTAGCGTGGTGCGTGATATGCATTCCGACGACCCTCAACAGCTTGAGCTGCTGAGGGTCTGTCGTATCGGGCGTGCGCAGGGGCTCAAGGGCGAGGTCACCGTGCAGATCTTTACGGACGAACCGGAATACCGGTTCGCTCCCGGTGCTGTGTTGTACACGAAAGACGGCGAAGAAGAGTATGTGGTGGAGAACTCCCGTACTTTCAAGAACCGTTGGATCATCAAGTTCGAAGGCATTGACAACCGCGACCAGTCCGAAGCGGCCAACGGCATTGTGCTGTATGGCGAGGCGGACGATCCGGAAGACATGCTTGAAGCCGACGAATGGTATCCGAAAGACCTTATTGGCCTTAAGGCGCGACTGGCTGAAAACAATACGCTTGGTCTCGAACCGGGCGTGGTGGTCGGCAAAGTCGTTGACGTGATAGAAGTGGCCCAATGGCTGCTGAAGATTCGTCTCGCCAATCCGGTGAAGGATGCCGACGGCGCTGTGGTTGAGAACAGCGCGCTCGTGCCATTCGTGGACGAGCTCGTGCCAGACATCGACCTCGAAGAGGGCTATCTGACCCTCGATCCGCCTGGAGGTCTTATTCCGGGTCTGTGATCG
>NZ_CAUEQY010000067.1 GCF_959020145.1 uncultured Bifidobacterium sp.
AATCCGCCATTTTGCTCCAGAAATGCAGCCACCGCCTGCGTGGAGGGCACGGCAAGATTGACGATGCGAGTGCGCGAGCGAATCGTCGGCAACACGTCCTGCGCACTCGGCGCACACAAGAGCCAAATCGTATGCTCACTCGGCTCCTCAATCTCCTTGAGCAACACGTTGGTGGTGCGTTCCAGCATGCGATCGACATCTTCGATAATGATGATGCGCCACGGCGCAGTGCTTGGCATCTGCTCGGACGTAGTGATGATGTTTCGCACCTCGTCGATGCCGATGGTCACTTTGTTGGTGGCCAGCACGGTCACGTCGGGGTGAGTGCCGGCAAGCACCTGCTGCGCGGCTTTGGTCGGCTCGTCGCCAAGACCATGATCGGGGCTCTCCAACGCCGCAGCAAACGCGCGCGCCACATTGGAACGACCCGATCCCGGAGGACCGCAAATCAGCCAGGATTGCGCAATGGCTTTCGGATCGCCACTTGCGATGGCTTTGAGTTGTTCGACAACCTGCTGCTGGCCGACAATCGAATCCCACACGCTCACTGGGCGGCCTCCGATTGGAAAGTTTTCATTTGACTGATTTGCGCAAAATCAGACTGAATATGCGCCCATACTTCATCGATGGATTGGCTGGCATCAATCACGCGGAAGCGTTGCGATTCCGCCTTTGCCAAGTCAAGAAACGCCTGTCGTGTACGACGTTGGAAATCGTTTCCTGCAGACTCCATGCGATCTTCATCATGCTGCAGTCGTGCATGCGATTGCACAGGGTCAAGATCCAGCAGATACGTGCGATTCGGCAATAGCTCACACGTTGCCCACATACTTAAGTCGCGGATTTCACCTGCCGTCAATTCGCGGCCGCCAGCCTGGTATGCAAGAGAAGAATCAAGGTACCGATCGGTAATTACCACGGCACCGCGTTCCAGTGCAGGGCGAATCACCTCGGCAACATGCTGGGCACGGTCAGCGGCGAACAGCAGCGCCTCCGCACGCGGAGCGATATCCGCATCGGAACCTTCCACGCCGCCAAGCAGCAACTCGCGAATCGCCACGCCAAGCACAGTACCGCCTGGCTCGCGCGTGACCACGCATTCGCGCCCCTGCGCCTCAACGTACGCACGCAACCGTTCAACCTGCGTGGTTTTGCCGACGCCGTCTACACCTTCAAAGGAGATGAATATGCCTTGCATATTCATCACTCTACATTGCGGCGTTCGCAACGCTACCGCTGCTCACTGCTACGAACAGTCCACCAGACTGTTCATCACCGGGCGGGAACTACGGCGGGACGGGTGTAGCCTTCGTTGGCGGCAAGCCATTCCACATCGGCCTTCACCGTGGTCGGCGTGGAACCGATCTCCTTGGCGATACGGGTGTTGGCCCAACCCTTATCGGCCAACTCGCGCACCTTGGCACGGCGATCGGCACGAGCCTTATCGACGGAAGCCGCCTTGGAAGTCTTAGAAGCCTTGGCAGCACCAGCCTTCTTAGCCCCGCCCTTGCCGGCGGCAGTCTTACGTCCACGCCTTTTCGACGGGCCCTGCGCACGCTTCTCAGCCAGCAAACGGAACGCCTCGGCCGGTTCGATCGACTCAGGAGCATACTGCTTCGGCAACGTACGATTCGTCTCACCATCGGTGATATACGCGCCGTAGAAGCCTTCCTTGATGGTCACCTGCTTCTGCGTTTCCGGATCGACGCCCAATTCGCGCAGCGGCGGCTTCGCAGCGCCACGGCCACGCCCACGGCCATACTTCGGCTGGGCGAACAGTTCCTTCGCCTTATCCAAATCAACCGTGAAAATCTCATCTTCCGAAGCAAGCGAACGCGTATCCGACTTGCCATCGGCACCGGTCTTCGTCAAATACGGACCGTAACGACCATTATTGGCCTGCACGGTAACCGTCTGCACTTCACCGGTCTGCGCATCCACCTCTTCATACGAACCGACTTCACGCGGCAAGCTCAGCAGACGCAACGCATCATCCAACGTCAACGATTCCGGACTCATCGTCTTGAACAACGACGCCATCTTCGGGCGATCGGCAGCGGCTTTCTTCGCACCCTTGCCGCGCTTCGGCTTCTCACTAGCGCCCTCGGCAGCACCACCAGCATCGCCGGCATCGGCAGAAGGCATCACCAGCGCAACATACGGCCCGAAACGACCATTACGCACTTCAACGGTGCCTCCGGAAACCGGATCGACGCCAAGAGCGCGCGGACCGCCGGAATGGTTCTCGATCAAATCATGACCGACTTCCACCGTCAGCTCATCCGGAGCAAGCGTATCCGGCAGCGAGGCACGCTTCGGATTGCCCTCATCATCCAGATGGTTCATATCCTCCAAATACGGGCCATATCGACCGACGCGCACATGCAAACCGTCGCCGATCTCAATCGTATTGATCTCGCGAGCGTCGATTTCACCCAACTGCGCGACCTGCTGCTGCAAGCCGGCATGCGCCTCGTCCGCAGACTGCGCGGCACCCTCACCGGAACCGAAATAGAAGCGGGTCAGCCAATTCCTGCCGGTCTCCTGACCGCTCGCGATCTGGTCAAGACCGCTTTCCATATCGGCAGTGAACTCGTAATCCACATACCGCGGGAACTTCGTTTCCAGCAATTTGACCACGGAGAACGCGAGCCACGACGGAATCAACGCACGACCGCGCTCATACACGTACCCGCGATCGATAATCGTGGAAATAATGCTCGCATACGTGGACGGGCGGCCGATTTCCTTCTGTTCCAACGTTTTCACGAGCGACGCTTCGGTGTAACGCGCCGGAGGCTGAGTTTCGTGTCCGTCGGCACCAACCGCCACCGCGGCGAGCGCATCGCCCGGATTCATCGGCGGAAGCGACACATTGTCATCCGACTTCTTATCCGCTTTGCTGGATTTACCGGATTGCGCAGCCTGTTCAACGCTTCCAGCAGCATCGCCCTTCTTCGATTCGGCGGATGCGCGGCGGCCTTCACCGGTCGCCTTCATAAAGCCGGGGAATTCGATGACAGTGCCGGAAGCCTGGAACATGGCTTCCCCATTCGATTCGGTCGGTGCGGACAGTCGCACGGTCGCCGTGGAACCGGTTGCGTCTGCCATCTGGCAGGCAAGCGTGCGCTGCCAGATCAGCGTGTACAGCTTGAGCTGGTCGGCCGGCACTTTGCTTGCGATTTCCGCAGGGTCACGGAATTTCGCGCCCGCCGGCCTGATGCATTCGTGGGCTTCCTGCGCGCCTGCCGTCTTTGTGGCATATTGTTTCGGCGCGTCCGACAGATAGTTTTCGCCGAAATGCTTGACGACCGCTTCACGAGCGGCTGCGATCGCTTCCTGCGACAGCGTCACCGAATCGGTACGCATGTAGGTGATATAGCCGTTTTCGTACAATCCTTGCGCCGCACGCATGGTCTGACGCGAGCTCATGCCGAGACGATTGCCGGCGGTCTGCTGCAAGGTGGACGTGGTAAACGGTGGAACCGGACGGCGACGGTACGGCTTGGTTTCCATCGACGCGACAGTAAACGTTGCAAATTCCAATGCCTGCGCAATCGCGGAAGCCTGCGCCTCGTCCAACTGCACGACCTGATCCTTCGCACCGGCCGCAGTCAGCTTGCCATCGGCGCCGAAATCCTTGGAACCAGCTAAACGACGGCCACCCAACGACACCATACGAGAATCGAACGCAACATTATTGCCATCGGCATCCGGCGCCTCCAACGTTGCGGTGACATCCCAATACGGGGCACGCACGAACGCCATACGCTCGCGCTCGCGCTCCACGATCAAACGCGTGGCGACGGACTGCACACGGCCCGCGGAAAGACCCGGCCCAACCTTGCGCCACAGCACCGGAGAAAGCTCATAGCCGTACAGGCGGTCCAGAATACGGCGGGTTTCCTGTGCGTCGACCATGTCGTCGTCAACGTCGCGAGTATTGTCAAGCGACGCTTTGATGGCTTCCTTCGTGATTTCGTGGAACACCATGCGCTTAACCGGCACTTTCGGCTTGAGCGTCTGTACCAGATGCCAGGCGATGGCCTCTCCCTCGCGATCCTCATCGGTTGCGAGGTACAGGGTGTCGGCTTTTTTCAACGCGCTTTTCAGTTCGGATACGGTTTTCTTCTTGTTGCCATCGACGATGTAGTACGGCTTGAATCCGTCTTCCACATCAACGCCGAACTTGCCGAATTTGGTTTTGTCGGCGGCCGGCACCTGGCTTGGCTGCGCAAGATCTCGAATATGGCCGACCGAGGCCATCACCGTATATTCGGAGCCTAAATACCCACCGATTTTCTTGGCCTTGGTGGGAGACTCCACAATCACGAGCTTGCTGCCGGTAGCCATAGCCACTCCTTATTACTAGCGTTTGCAACGCAATAATACTCACTGACCGTATGCAGTTGGCAAACCGCCCGTGTGGCGCGAGCG
>NZ_CAUEQY010000068.1 GCF_959020145.1 uncultured Bifidobacterium sp.
GTTGAATGGTGAACCCGTTGAGTACGATGGTGCACGGCAATATAACTTGAGATAGCGAGGACTTGAGACTCATGCCACGTATGTTCGGAACAGACGGTGTTCGAGGATTGGCGAATAGGGCTTTGACCGCACAGCTTGCGTTGGATTTGGGCGATGCTGCGGTGCGCGTGCTTGGCGATGATGGAGACAAAAGCGAATTCGACGGTCGTCGCCGTGCACTGGTCGGCCGCGATACCCGCGTTTCCGGCGATTTTCTTGCAGCGGCACTGTCCGCAGGCATGTCCGCAGGTGGATTCGACGTGATCGACGCGGGCATTATTCCAACTCCGGGTGTCGCATACCTGACTTCCGTGCTGAACGTGGAAATGGGTGCCGTGATTTCCGCATCCCATAACCCCATGCCCGACAACGGCATCAAATTCTTCGCACGCGGCGGATTCAAACTGCCTGACACCAAAGAAGACGAAATCGAAAACGTGCTCGGCCAGGATTGGGAACGCCCGACCGGTGCAGGCGTGGGACGTATCAGCCACGACACGGCAACCGCAACCAACCTGTATATCGACCATCTGGTATCCACCATCGCCCCCATCGGGCCTGACAAGTCCCAGCCGACACCGTTGAAAGGCTTGAAAGTCGTGGCTGACTGCGCCAACGGCGCCACCTCCGTGGTCGCGCCGGAAGCGTTGCGCCGCGCAGGAGCCGACGTGATCGTGATCAACGCTTCGCCAGACGGCTACAACATCAACAAGAACGCCGGATCCACACACCCCGAACAGCTGCAGGCCATGGTCAAAGCCTCCGGAGCCGACTTGGGCGTGGCATTCGACGGTGACGCCGACCGTTGCCTTGCCGTAGACGGCGAAGGCAATATGGTCAACGGCGATCAGATCATGGGCATTCTTGCACGTGCCAAGAAAAACGCGGGCAAACTCAACCACGACACCCTCGTGGTAACCGTGATGAGCAACCTCGGCCTGAAGCTCGCCCTGCGTTCCATGGGCATCAAAACCGTGCAAACCGGCGTGGGCGACCGTTACGTGCTTGAGGAAATGCTGCGCGGCGACTATTCGCTCGGCGGCGAACAGTCCGGCCACGTGATCAACCGCGAATTCGCCACCACCGGCGACGGTACACTCACCGCACTGACCTTGTGCAACGAAGTGGTCAACTCCGGCAAGAGTCTCAAAGAACTCGCATCCGACTTCCCGCAACTGCCGCAAACCCTCATCAACGTGCCAAACGTCGACAAGCTCGCAGCCAAAACCAACGCCAAAGTGCAGGCGGCCGTCGAACGCGAAGAGAAAATGCTCGGCGACACCGGCCGCGTGCTCTTGCGTCCCTCCGGCACCGAACCGCTCGTGCGCGTCATGGCTGAAGCGGAAACCCAGCAGCAGGCCGACGAGGTCTGCGACCGTCTCGCCAAAGTCGTGGCCGAAGAACTCGCCTTGTAATCACACCGCCGATACACAGTATTTGGCAATCCAAAATCCCGAACCAATCCGCGAAGGAACCCCATGTTTGGACGTAACTCGAAAGTCAACCTCGAGCTCAACCGCGAGGTCGAAAAACTCATCAAAACCGGCGGCAAGGAACAGCTGCTTCCCATCGTGCAGGCAGGTGAACCGGTACTGCGCCAGCAGACCGCAGCCTACGAAGGCCAACTGAGCCGCAAGACACTTGACAAGCTCATCGAAACCATGCGCGTCACCATGATCGAAGCGCCGGGCGTAGGTCTCGCCGCAACCCAGATCGGCCTCGGACTGGCGCTTGCCGTGGTGGAAGACCATGTGCGCGACGACGATGACGATGACCCGCGCGAAGCGTCCGAATTCCCATTCCACGTCATCATCAACCCCAGCTATGAGCCGATCGGCACCGAAACCCGCAGCTTCTACGAAGGCTGCCTGAGCTTCGACGGCTATCAGGCGGTACGCAAGCGCTGGCTCGACATCACCGCCCGCTGGCAGGATGAAGATGGCAAACAGCATGAGGAACATCTGCACGGCTGGCCGGCCCGCATCTTCCAGCACGAAACCGACCATCTGAGCGGCGAACTGTATATCGACAAGGCGGAAATCCGCAGCCTCGCCACCAACGAGAATCTTGAGGATTTCTGGTGCGACGATCCGGTTCCCACCGAAGCCGCCGCCGAACTCGGATTCGAACTGTAAACCAGGAGCGCACGCCGCAAATCGCTGCGGAATCCGATTGTCACGGAATCCTATCGTTGCGCAATCCGCGGAATATCCTGCAGGGGGAGAGGCCCACAGGCCTCTCCCTTTTTGTCATACCGTCATTTTTTCGTCATACCACCATGCGCATAACCAGTGCAACGCGCGCACGCATCACACTCCCCACGGCAGACGCACGTATGAGCGTAACCATGTTTGCATTTCGCAGCATTATCGACAATATCGGCGTTCGCGTTGCGATGGAATGATTTCGTACGCGACGTCGTGCTCCGTCTGCAACGCGCATGATCGTATCCTGACGACGAATGCTTGGTGAACATAATCGTTTTTCGTAGCATTGTTCTTTCTCTTACCGAAAATCAACGAAATAAAACGAACCCAAGATAACCTTTCGAATCTCAAAAAAACTTAAGATTGCGCTATCCGAGAAGCATCATGGTTTTTTGTACGCGCCGACGTGTACTGCGCCCCCTCTCGGCTACCATGCAAAGTATGAACGAAGCAAAGACGGGCCGTTCCTGGCTTACCGAAGCCAAACAAGACATCAGCCAATGGTCGGCATCGATGCCGAAAAACGCCGACAATGAGCGCATCGACTGGCATTGGGTCATGTCTCTCGACTTGGAACACGGCATCGGAGCCGCCAAAAGCCAAGGCATCGACCTGATCGCCGTTCTGAATGCCGCGGATACCACGTTTTCGTCGACCTCGGAGAAAACGGATTCCATGCAGGATTCGGTACTATCCGTCCAACAGTTGCATAATCTGCTGAAAAAGGATTTAGCGGTCCGTGACCGGCTCGAATCCATCATCGCGCAATGCAATACCACCTTCATGACGGATTTCGACCGTCTGATCGCTTCATACCGTTTGCCTCGCGCGCTCGCCTATGCGAACCGTAGGTTGTGCGACGAAATTGCCGTGTTGCGGCGCATTGGTGTTGCGATGGGATTGTGGACGATTGCCGAAGAGCGGCGGGAGCGGGTGATAGTGCCCGTGCTGCAGTCTGTTGCCGGAGCGGAAAGCCTCGTGAATCTTAACGATATTCAGGATCGTACCGCGCAGATCGTCAATGGCCGTGCCGAACGTCGTGCCGCGGAACGTGAGCAGAAGCGTGCCAGCGATTACGCCATGTCACGCGCGAATTTGAGCGGGGTGACGAGTCCGGGAGGCTCGAAGGTGTTCGACTATGGTTCCCTCGGATCCGCTGGCGGTTCCGCTGACTCGGCGGAAGCCGCGCAGGACCGACGTTTGGCGGATTACAAAAAGTCGGATTGGCGTGACGCCTACCTTCCCGGCCGTGACGTCGACACGGTGATGGGCATTGATATCGAAACTACGGGTACGGATCCGGCTCGCGTGTACATCATCGATGCCGGATTCGAATTCATGAACATGATCTCGCCTCGTCCTGCCGGCGAGCCCGCGGGCTACCGCTACGAACAGGATTATTACGAGACCGGCGATGCATATGGCCAGGCACGTCTTTCCTTCGGTGTTCCCGCGCAGAATGCGCTGCTTGGCAATCCTCTGATTCTCGACCTTACCGGTATTGACGTGCGCGGTCGCGCCAGCGCGGACTTTTGTCTGTTCGACGAATGGCCCGAAGCTCAGATCGGATTGCTGCAACGACTCGAACAGCAGCCATATGTTGCGCATAACGCCCGGTTCGAGCATAGCTTTTTCATGCTGAACGTCGCCGGATATGCGGAAAGCTATCGTGCCGGCAATATCACGATCATCGACACATTGCCGATGAGCCGTCGTTGGGATGAGGGGTCGATTCCCGATGATGAGCATCCGCACGGCAACAATACGTTGGATGCGTATGCCAAACGTCAGGGCGCGTTGGATGCATCCAAAAGCGAACGACATCTTGGCTTGGAAGATACGCACATCATGCTGGTCGCCATGAAGCATCATCTGGGTGTGCTGCATGCCGAGGGGCGCGGGCCGTGGGGCGCCGGTGGCAGGCCCGGCAATGGTGGCAAGCGCTGTGGCAAGCGCTGGTAGACGGAGTCGCTCGCAGGTTGTGTGGCAAGGCGTAAGTTGGTCGGACGAATTGACGTTGCTGGATGTGTGTCAGGCGTAGTCGTGTTGTGTCTGTTCCCGCTGGATGTTTTGCCCGCTGTTTGTCTTGTACCTTTCTGTCATTCGTTCGTCTCGTGTG
>NZ_CAUEQY010000069.1 GCF_959020145.1 uncultured Bifidobacterium sp.
ATCTTCGAAATCATCTTCGTCGTATTCTTCGGCAGCATCCTCATCATGGTTCGCAGCCTTGCTTTCCACAATCGAAGCGAGCGAAACCAACGCGTTCATCGCGGATTCGATGGATGCGAGACGGGCCGGACGCCCCTCATGCCGTTGATCACCACCGACCGTAATCAGCGGAGATCCCATAATCAACGCCACGCGCGAACGAATATAGGATCCGGCGGTCTGCAGGTCCATGGTCGAAGCCGCGATCGTCTGGTTTTTCAATTCGGCCAACTCGATCAACGCGAACAGACCCTGCACGAACGGCTCATCCTTCAACGGCCGGGTCACGCTGGAATAGCGCACGGGAACGCCGTCAGCGCGCAACCGCTCGCCGAATACGCGCACGGTGGCATTGTCGTGCGCGATCACGGCCATGTCGTTCCATACACGGGAACGTTGCAAATGCTCAGTTTTGATCTTCCACACCACGTCGTCGAGCTCTTCGGAAGAGGAACGGTACAAGGCCGTTTCCACACTGCCGTCGGCCGGCGTGACACGAGCGCCCGTATCGTCGGCCGGCAACGTTTCGATGGGCATCGCGCCTGGCATATCGCTCATTTTGCCGGGACGATCGGGCAGAGGCACGTCCGTCGACTCCGTGCTTGCGATCGACAGGCTCACTCGCGTCGCGACAAGCGTGCGATAGTCGCCATGCACGCCTTGCTGGTTCGACACGGTTTGCGCGGTATCGCCTTCGTGCGCCGTTTGCAGACCTTCGATGCGTTCAAGCCTCGCTCCCATGCGCGTCTGCGCCTGGTTGAACAGATATTCCGGATATGATCCTCGGAACGTCTGCACGGCTTCGTCGGGATTGCCAACCAACAGCAGGCGCACCCCGCGTTCATGCAGGGCTTCAAGCAGTGCGAAACCAGCCAACGTCGTATCTTGAAAATCGTCGACGATCAGCATGTTCGCAATATCGGCTTCCTGTATGCCAGACACGGCTTCGGTGGCGTCGATCATCAGCTGCGACGCGTCGAGACGATATTCGCCAGGATAAGACGAACGGATCGCCTCATTGTATTCCTCACGCAAGGCGAAGGCGAGACGCCATTGAGTGCGCAGGCGTTCGCGACGTTCGTCAAGCATGCCGTCCCTGCTGGCCGCACGGGCGATCAGCATGTCTTCGAACTGCGGTTTCGCGCCAATCTCGTTCATGCGTGCGAGCATGTCGCGCAATTGGTTGGCGAATGCGTCGGTGGAATCGTCGGCCACCAGTCCTGACCATTCGGAAACCGCGAAATAGGTGCGCAGCAGATCGCAGGTGGCGCAATCGTCGCCATGTTGCCTATGCTCCACATGCGAAGCCAGTACCTTGCGGATGATCACATCCTGTTCCGCACCGTTCAACAGTTTCGGCAACGGTTCGCCTTGACTTGATCTCACGGCCGTCAGCAGACGGAATGCGACGGCAGGCAACGTAGTGACCGGTCGCGCCTGCGACACGGCCGACAATTCGCGGATCGCCCGATCGCCCAACGCATCGGCGATCTGCCTGCCAGACACCGTCATCACGGCATTCCCGTCACCATACCGCCTCATTGCGGCAACCAGCATGCCCAGCGCAAACTCGGTTTTTCCACTGCTCGGCGCGCCCGCAACCAACGTGACGCGGTCAAGGTCTTCCAAATTCATCATGCCTCCCAACACTACTAGTCTCGCCCTCCTTTACCTGACAAATCCGGAACCTACAAAGTTGTCTCGAAGCCAACCTTTATCCAACACAATCTGCGGTGCAACCACTCCTTCGTGGCATCTGCAGCAACGCCGACAACACATCAATGGTCATTTCCATTTGAGCCAGATGCCCGTCATCCAGCAACTGAATGTATGTACCCTCATCGTCGCCACGAAGGCCGTCTCTTAAGGTTCGCACGTTCTTTCTATCACTACGACTTCTATTATTCAGCCACAACATGTCTCAGATGCCCGTCTTTGTATATGGACATTTTGACCCCTTGCTGATAGGTTTCTGTGTTGGTCTTCAGTTAGGATAGGATCCAGAGAGAGCGGCCGAAAAGCATACGCACCACGAGGAAAGAGAGCATATGGAAGCCATGAACGGCATTCCCCCTCAAATCCCTGGGTATACATTCGCCCAAAAGTTGGGTTCAGGTTCCGAAGCGAACGTGTATTTGTACCAGCAGCTTTCCCCCAGCCGACAAGTGGCCATCAAGGTCAGCAAGGGAACGCTCGATCCGCGCGCGGCGGCGCGGTTCCGTTCCGAAGCGAACTTCATGGGCAGGATCTCCTCGCATCCCTACATTCTTTCGGTGTACGAAAGCGGCGTCACCACCACGGGCAACGGCTACACCGTGTTCGAATACGCTCCGGGAGGCAATTACAAGACCTTCCTGGAATCCAACAGGCTCAACGCAGACCAGATGCTCACCGTCGGCATCAATCTGGCGAGCGCCCTTTCCACAGCGCACCGCGAAGGCATCATCCACCGCGACATCAAGCCCAGCAATATTCTCATCAACACGCATGGCATGCCCATGCTTGCCGATTTCGGCATCGCGGGAACGATTTACGGGCGTCCCGGCATCGGCTACACCATCGCGTGGGCTCCGCCGGAAGTGCTTGCGAAGAACGGCGGAGGCAACGAATCCTCCGACATTTATTCGCTGGGAGCAACGCTGTTCGCCATGCTGACGGGCCAGTCGCCGTACGAATACGGCTATTCCGCAGCTCTTGGCGCAACCCGAGGCAAAGAGCGCGGCGCTCTGCTGAGAAACATCATTCTCACCGATCCGCTCCCTAAGCTCAATAGGCCGGATATTCCCCCGCAAGTGGAGCGGATCTTGCGCAAGGCGTTGAATAAAACGCCGGAGGACCGGTATTATTCCGCATATGATTTCGCGCGTGACATGCAGCGTGCGCAGCAGGAATTGTATGGCCATGCCACGCCGACCACGGTCGAAGGCGAACCGCCGTTCCCGCAGAACCTGTACGCACAGTCCCAGGCGAACAGCCAGGCAGCCGCGGTTGTTCCGAAACAGCGCAACACTTGGGCCAAGCCTCTTGCGATCGTCGTTTCGGCGGTTGCCGCGATCACGGCCGTCGCGTTGGTGTTCGCGTATGTGATCTTGCCGAATATGGATTCGGCTTCCGACAATAGCAGCGTGCAGATCAAGACTCCGGGAACGCACGATCAGGACAACGATTCGCCTGATTCGGCCATCACCACAAGTAGCGTGCCCAGTGTCGAGAATCTGGCCGGCTCATATTCCGCCGACGGCGGCAGCGTGCAGTTCACATGGGTGAACCCCGACCCTCAGGACGGCGATTCGTACGCATGGTCGCTGGTAGGCGATGCAGGAGTAGACCCGAACGCCCAAGGAACCACCACCACCGACACGCGCATCAGCATCAAACCCGCCGACGGCTCGCAGACCTGCATCCAGGTGAGCCTCATCCGAGCGGACCGGCAGATGTCGCAGAATCCTGCGATCGCGTGCGCGGCCAAACCATAAGCATCACCATACTTCGCAACCGGACCGTCCAACGGCATATTTTCAATCGCAAACGGCATATACGGACCGATCACAACGACAATCGGAACATTCAGGGAAGAGCCAGAAATGGGCAAACGCAAGAACGGTGCCAACCAATCGGCGCAATCATATGAACGTCAACTACGTTTCGGATCAATGGTACGCAAACTGCTGTTGCCGTCGGGAAGCAGGCGGTGGATCACGCCGATCGTCATGCTGCTTCTGCTGCTGGGCATCATCGCGGGCGCGTTCATCGTCAGTTCGGTGACGCAACGGCATGTGCAGCTCGACGACGGCACCGTGTGGATCACCTCGTTGAAAGATCGCAAGGCCGCACGATTCAATGCGAAAAACAAGGATGTGGACGCCGGAGTCTCATCCGCAGCCTCCCGTTTCGACGTGGCACAGCATGATGGCGACACCGTGATTTCCGAAGGCACCAAAGCCAGCAATATCGCGGCTTCCACAATCAGCGAAACCGGCAACACCGCCATCAAAACGGATATCGCAACCATTATCGGAGGCAATACCGCGGCTTTCATCAACACCAAAACCGGCAATGTGTGGGTGGGATCCGCTGCCGATGTGAAATCCGTCAACCCCACCACCGACAAGCCGAACATGAAACTGGGATCCGGCGGAAAGATCGCGGTGACGCATGACGGAACCGTATACGGATACCGAACTTCCGATGGCGCGGTGCTGAGCATCAAAGGG
>NZ_CAUEQY010000070.1 GCF_959020145.1 uncultured Bifidobacterium sp.
CCGCCGTCTCCGGAGTTGCCGCCGTCTCCGTTACCGCCGCTGTTCTGATCGCTGTTTTGCGTAGGATCGGGTGTGGTCTGCTCGGTGTTCTCTTCGGCCTTCGGCATCTCCTGATTCTGCCGTGTCTCGGTCTTCTGCGCGCCGGTGCCCCATGTGCCGTCCGGGCCGCCGATCTTGCCGTTGTCGGTCGGTTCGGTGAAGGTCAGCACCTCCTGATTCTGCAATGCGAGCGACATGAACTCCTCGAACAGATGCGACGGGTAGCCCGTGGAGGAAACGCCATAGCCTGCGAACGATGGCACTTCCTGCGCGCTGCCGTCTTCCGCAGGATTCCAAATGGCCCACACATTGAGCAGCTGCGGCGTGTAGCCCACGAACGAAGCGGCCTTCTCGTCGTTTGCGGTACCGGACTTACCGGCCACCTGACGTCCGAGACGTGTCGAAACGCCAGCCGCGGTGCCATACGTGGTGGTGCCCTGCATGGCCTTCTGCACCAGATGGCAATCGTTCGCATCGAACACCTGCTGGTTCTCCTGAGCCGTCTTGTACAGCTCCTTCGAACCGTCGGACGTGAGCACCGTGTCGACGATGTGCAGCGTGTTCTTCACGCCATCGTTCGCAATGGTGGAGTGGCCTTGCGCCAGATCCCACACGGTAATGCCGTTGATGCCCAGAATGTTGTAGGTGGTGTCTTCGGCGATGTCTTCCTCAATGCCCGCCTGATGCGCGATCTTGGCGAGATTCGCGGCGCCGAGGTGCTTGTTGACCTCCATGAACACCGTGTTCACCGAATTCGCGGTCGCCTGATAGAGGTTGATATACCCGTAATTGGTGTTCAACGCGTTCGGCACCTGCGCGGTGGTTCCCGGCGTCGTTTCAAACGTCAGGCCGGAATTGCCGTTGAAGATGGTGTTGAAATTCACACCCTCCTGCGCGGCTCCCAGCAAGCCGAACGGCTTCATGGTGGAACCCGGTTCGAACGTGGCCTGCGTGGCGTTGTTGAGCTGCTTGGTGAGGTAATCGTTGCCCGCATACATGGCTTTCACGGAACCGGTCTTCTGATCGACCGCAATACCGCCCACCTGAATACTTTCCGGCATGCCCTCCGGTCGGGTGTCGCCGACCTGCTGAATCTCGTCCTGCATGTCCTTGTCGAGCGTGGTGACGATCTTGTAGCCGCCGGTTTCCAGATCATCGGCGGTGAACGCCTTGGAATTGACCAGTTCGTTCTTCACCGTGGTCAGCAGATACCCGTTCGCGCCGGCCATCTGGTTGCTCTGCTGTATTTCCGCCACGGCAGGGAACTGCGCTTCCTTCTTCTCCTGGGCGGTGATGTAGCCGTCTTCCTTCATGATGCTGAGCACGCGGTCATATCGCTTTTCGGCCTGTTCCTGATTGACGGCCGGATCCCATGAGCTCGGCGCCGGAATGATACCGGCCAACATGGCGGCTTCCGACAAGGTCAGATCGCTGGCGTTCTTGTTGAAATACGCCTTCGCCGCCGCCTGAATGCCATATGCGCCACGACCAAGATAAATCGTGTTCATGTAATTGCATAGCACTTGGCTCTTATCTTGTGCCTGCGCGATCTTGATGGCCAGGAACGCTTCCCTCAGCTTGCCGGAATACGACGTGGTTTCGCCCAAATAGTAGCGTTCCGCATACTGTTGGGTGATGGTCGAACCGCCCTGACGGCTGCCTGTGGTCAGATTCGTATACAGCGCTCGCGCGATGCCATACAGATCGATGCCCTTGTTGGTGTAGAAGGAACGGTCTTCCGACGCGACGATGGCATTGCCCACATAATCCGGCAATACCGCACAGTCGATGATTTCGCGGTTCTGTTCCGCGTAGCTGCCAATTTCCGTAGTGCCGTCGGCATAGTAGACGGTGGTTTTTTCGGCGAGGGCGAACTTTTCCGGTTCGGGGATTTCCGTGGTGATATACATGTATGCGAACAGGCCGATTCCTGCCGCGAGCAGCGCTGCGAAGATGCCGAGTGCCCACTTCAGCACGAGATGCTTGCGCTTGTTCTGCTTTTTCTGAGGTCCGTTGGCGCGGTGCGATCCGTGGTTCTGCGGCTTGGGCGCGCTATGGGATGCGTTGCTGCGATTGCTGCCGGCGCCGCCGCTGCGGGCGCTTCTTGAGCGTGAGCTTACGCTTCGTGTATGTGAAACCATAGGTTCCACCGTAGCTGATTGACTTGAGAAATCAGGTGAAAATGGGGTGAGTTTGCCCTTGGGAGGGCATTTTTTGCGCAGCTCTTTTACAAATCGACAGTTTGTGGATCGTTGTCTCAATATCGGCTTATTTTCAGGGTTTTATCAGTTTTTCAGGTGCCTTTTCGCTGTTTCGCAGGTATGCTTGAAATTTGGTACCTGTGAAACGCATATATGCATATATAACAGAGGAGTCGTTTACAGATGAGCATTCGTGTAGCTATCGCTGGCGTTGGCAATTGCGCTTCTTCGCTGGTGCAGGGCGTTGAATACTACAAAGACACGAAGGACGAGGATAAGATTCCCGGTCTGATGCACAACAATTTCGGCGGATATCGCGTGCGTGACATTGAATTCGTCGCCGCATTCGATGTGGACGCGCTGAAGGTCGGCAAGGATCTGTCTGAAGCCATCGAAGCGTCGCAGAACAACACGATCAAATTCGCCGACGTGCCGAATCTGGGCGTCGAAGTGCTGCGCGGCCCGACCAACGATGGTCTGGGTGAATACTATCGCCAGATGATCGAAGAGTCCGGCGCCGAGCCGGTCGACGTGGCCCAGGTGCTGCGCGACAAGAAGGTCGACGTGCTCGTTTCCTACCTGCCGGTCGGTTCCGAGCAGGCCGACAAGGCATACGCCCAAGCCGCCATGGACGCCGGATGCGCGTTCGTGAACTGCCTGCCGGTGTTCATCGCATCCGATCCGGAATGGGCTCAGAAGTTCCGTGACGCCGGTGTGCCGATCGTCGGCGACGATATCAAGTCCCAGGTCGGCGCCACCATCACGCACCGCGTGCTCGCCCGTCTGTTCGAGGATCGTGGCGTGCGCTTGGACCGCACGTACCAGCTCAATGTGGGCGGCAACATGGACTTCATGAACATGCTGCAGCGCTCGCGCTTGGAATCCAAGAAGATTTCCAAGACCCGCGCCGTCACCTCCGTGGTGCCGCACGATATGGACCCGCACAATGTGCATATCGGCCCGTCCGATTACGTGGCATGGCTTGACGACCGCAAGTTCGCGTTCGTGCGTCTTGAAGGCACTACGTTCGGCGATGTGCCGCTGAGCTTGGAATACAAGCTGCAGGTGTGGGATTCCCCGAATTCCGCCGGTATTGTGATCGATGCCGTGCGTGCCGCCAAGATCGCGCTTGACCGTCATCTGGCCGGCCCGATTCTGGCTCCGAGCTCCTATTTCATGAAGTCGCCGGCCGTGCAGCACGAGGATGGCGAGGCCCGCCGCTTGGTGGAGGAGTTCATCAAGGGCGAGGTCGAAGGCAGCGAAGAGCAGCTTGATGCCGATGTTGCCGCCGCCAAGGCAGCTGGCAAGGATGTGTGGCGCGCCTGATTTTTAGTTCGCCTGATATGAGGAATCCCCAATCTACCGTCGGTGGATTGGGGATTTTTAATTACGATTTGGAAACGATGCGTATCGTCACTTCTTGAGAAGGGGTTCGACCTGTTCCTCGTACGCGGTCAACGCGGT
>NZ_CAUEQY010000071.1 GCF_959020145.1 uncultured Bifidobacterium sp.
CGATGACTACCGCACTGCGACTGCACCGGCAACAGTGTCGGAATCGTTCGGCACGTTCTGTGTATTCCGTGCATTCTGCTTGGCAAGTTCGTCGCGGATTTGCTGCAACAGCAGGATCGTCTGCTCTTCGGTGGAGATTTCCGGCTCTTTGGCAGCTTCCTCCTCGGCTTTGCTCCGTTCTTCCGCAAGCTTGGTTTTGGCGAGCAACGCCTCGGTCACGTCACGGAATTTGTTGATCGGCACGAGAATGCAGAAATACACGGCCGCCGCGATAATCAGGAAATTCAATATCGCGCCAAGTACCGCGCCGAACGAAACCGTCGCATTATTGAATGTGATTGCCAGCAGACCATCCATATTCGGTTTGCCGAAAATCATGGCGATGAACGGATTAATCACATTGTTGACAATAGAATTAACCACTGTGGTGACGGCACCGCCCATGACGACACCGACCGCCATGTCGATCATGTTGCCGCGTGCAATGAATTTCTTGAATCCTTCAATCATGATGATTCTCCCATTATGTGAGATCGTGAGATGTTATTGCGGACGTACTCTCTCCCACGCTTTCCGCATTTCCATCCTATAGGCAACACAAGGCACGGCAATCCCGTAAAAAGAAGCAGGTTCAGAACCAGCACTCGCAAAAAGCGTCTCCAAATCCTGAACAAGGTCTTGTGCCGTCCATATTCGTGCACATAGAATGAGACCGTCTATTGGTAACCCAACTATCCCGAAGGGGAAGAATATGCTCACTGACGAGTACGTCAAGCGCGTGTACGCGCAGGTGGAAAAGCGCGACGGCGACCAGCCGGAGTTCCTGCAGGCCGTTCGAGAGGTTTTCGAAAGCCTCGAGCCGGTGGTTGCGAAGCATCCGGAATATGAGAAGGCGGGCGTGCTTGAGCGCATCGTCGAGCCGGAGCGCGTGGTGAAGTTCCGCGTCGCATGGACCGACGATGAGGGCAAGGTGCAGGTCAACCGCGGTTACCGCATCCAGTTCAACTCCGCGATCGGCCCGTACAAGGGCGGTCTGCGCTTCCACCCGAGCGTGAACGAAGGCGTCATCAAGTTCCTCGGCTTCGAGCAGATCCTGAAGAACTCCCTGACCAGCCTGCCGATGGGCGGCGGCAAGGGCGGATCCGACTTCGACCCGAAGGGCAAGTCCGACGCCGAAGTCATGCGTTTCTGCCAGGCCTTCATGACGGAACTGTGCCGTCACATCGGCCAGTTCACCGACGTCCCGGCCGGTGATATCAACGTGGGCGGCCGCGAGATCGGCTACCTGTTCGGCCAGTACAAGCGCATCCGCGACGAGTATTCCGGCGTGCTGACCGGCAAGGGCCTCGAATTCGGCGGCTCCCTGGCTCGTACCGAAGCCACCGGTTACGGCCTGTGCTATTACACCGCCGAGGCAATGCGCGTGCTGCGCAACGATTCCTTCGAAGGCAAGACCGTGGTCATCTCCGGCTCCGGCAACGTGGCCATCTTCGCCACCGAGAAGGCTCAGGCCCTCGGCGCGAAGGTTGTGACCGCCTCCGATTCCAACGGCTACATCTACGATCCGAACGGCATTCAGCTCGACGTGGTCAAGGACATCAAGCTGGGCCACCGCGGCCGCATCAAGGAATACGCCGAGCGTGTGCCGGGCTCCGAATATCACGAGGGCTGCAAGGGCGTGTGGACCGTTCCGTGCGATATCGCCCTGCCGTGCGCCACCCAGAACGAGATCGACGAGGAATCCGCCAAGGCTCTCGTCGCCAACGGCTGCACCGTGGTGTGCGAAGGCGCCAACATGCCTTCCACTCCGGAGGCAATCGCCGTCTACCAGGCCAACAACGTGCTCTATGGCCCCGCCAAGGCCGCGAACGCGGGTGGCGTGGCGGTTTCCGGCCTTGAGATGAGTCAGAACTCCTACCGCCTTTCCTGGACTTTTGAAGAGGTTGACGGCAAGCTCAAGTCCATCATGGAAAACATCGTCGCCAACTCTCTGGCAGCCGCCAAGGAATACGGCCACGAGGGTGATCTGATGCTCGGCGCCAACGCTGCCGGCTTCGTGAAGGTCGCCAACGCCATGGTCGCCCAGGGCGTGCTCTGATCTAGCCGTTTTAGCCAATCTAGCCAATACGGCTGGCTCATCGAAATACATTGAGGGCCTGTCTGGTTTCATTCCAGACAGGCCCTCTTTTCGTATTTCAACACGTACTTCAGCGCACCCAATCTAGTTGCAGTTACATCTGAAAGATATGGGCAGATTGCAGGCAGGGGAGAGGCAGATAGGATTTGGCGTACGGTAAGAGACAGACTGGTCTAGAAAATACGAAGACGGTCTGTGTCGTGATGGGAATCACGACACAGACCGTCTTGTTGCGTTTGAGTTTGCTATCGCCGCTACTGACGGCGCACTGCGCTATTTCAGCATTGCATGCGACGCTCGCGGACGCTATCGCCGCTCGCTGCCATTAATAGCGCACTGCGCTATTAATCATCTCCAAGCGTGACGTGGATGCCACCGACGAGGGTGCTCACCACGTTGTACAGCAGCGTGAAAATCACCACGAGCACGGTGATCAGCACCACTTCCACAATGGAGAAGATGGTGACGGCGCTCAGCACAGTGCCCAACGAGAACACGTTGGTCAGGTCGAATCCGCCAGCGTCCAAGCCAGTGGAAGACACAATCTGCGTAACTTGGTCGAACACGCCGACCACGTTCAGCATGCCCCACAGCAAAGCCACCGCGACAATCTGAATGATGCCTCCCGCGATGGAAAGCATGAACGCCACCTTGGCGGCCGACCATGCATCGATACGCGTCAGAGACAGGCTCATACGGCGTGCACGCGGAGCGCCGCCGCGACGCTTCTCACGGACCTTCACACCGCCGGAAGCGGAGGAGGCACCCTCGTGCGCCTGAACCTGATCCGCACCAATCAGCGGCTGGCTGGAAGCGGAACGTGCCACGCGCGGTGCCTGCCCAACCTCCGGCATTTGCTGTCCTTCGATGTTCTCGCTCATCGTTGCTCCTTGCAAGATTGTGCCCAGTTCTTAGCTGAGGCTACCAGTTTTCGCAGACGATTGCCTGTCTTGTCTTCATGCCTCTACATTCTCGCCATCGCCGTTGCCAGCGTTGGCTTCAGTAGCGGCTTCAGACGATGCCGAAGCACCCTCGTTCACGGTTGCGTTCGTCCCATGTTCCGCGGATTCCGTTTTTTCCGCAGATTCGCCAGATTCCGCGGATTCGTCATCCTTCTCCTCGTTGCGTGCGATGGAGATGATCTCGTCGTTCTTGTCCGGCTTGGCGAACGTCACACCTTGGGTGGTGCGGCCGGTGCGCTTGACCTCGTCGACGTTGGAACGGATGACCTTGCCGGACTTCATGATGGCCATGATCTGGTCATCTTCCTCAACGATCACCGCGCCCACGAGGGAGCCACGGCCTTCGGCGAGCTGCACGGCCTTGACGCCAAAGCCGTTACGGCCTTGCAAACGGTATTCGCTGATGGCGGTGCGCTTGGCGAAGCCCTCGTTGGTGACCACGAAC
>NZ_CAUEQY010000072.1 GCF_959020145.1 uncultured Bifidobacterium sp.
GTGTCTTCGATGGCGATTCCGGCTGCGCCCAAGGCATCACGAATGGCGTCGGCGCGGGCGAAATCCTTGGCCTTGCGGGCTTCGGCACGCTCCTCCAACTGTTCGGAAACCAAACGGTCAAGCGCAGTATGCTCAGCGGAATCGGCACCGGCTCCGGCGGCGCCGCCGGCCGCACCCTCGCTTACCCACGGTTCCGCCAACGGATCCAAACCAAGCGTATCGAGCATCGCACGCACATTCACCAAAACAGCGCGAACTTCATCCTTCGCAACATCCGAATCAACACGATCGGCAAGCTTCGAAAGCAACGTGTTGCCAGAACGAATCGCCGTGAAAATCGCAGCGGAGGCGCCGGAAACATTAATATCGTCATTCATTGCGGCGACGAAATCAGCCGGCAGCTCATCGGCGGAAACCGAAACGATCTCCTCACGGGACGGCTGCCCGCCAACGGCGGCACCGGCACGTTCGATGAAATTCGACACACGATCGTACGCGGACTGAGCCTCGGTCAACGTCTGATCCGACCATTCCAACATGGAACGATACTGCACGGAACCAAGCGCGTAACGCACCACCCAAGCGGAATTTTCCGCCAAAACCGCCGGCACGGACAAGCCGTTGCCCAGCGACTTCGACATCTTCTCACCCTTGGCGGTAACCCATGCGGAATGCATCCAACGAGCCGCCGAATCGTAACCGGCGGCACGAGTCTGCGCCATTTCGTTCTCATGGTGCGGGAAACGCAAGTCCAGCCCGCCGCCATGAATGTCGAACATATCCTTCAAATAGCGGTGGCTCATCGCCGAGCATTCAATATGCCAACCCGGGCGACCCGTGCCGAACGGAGTATTCCAACGCGCGTCAAGCGGATCGGAATCCTTCGGAGCCTTCCACAATGCGAAATCACGCGGATCATGCTTGTCTTCCGACATGTCCGCAGGATCAACCGGGTTGTACTTGTCGTTGCCCGTATTGTCGACAGACGGACCCATGGCATCGGCCACCTCGGAAGCGGCATCGGCCACAGCGGTCTGCTTCTGATGCGTCAACTCGCCATAGTGCGGCCAGCTGGCAACGTCGAAATACACATTGCCGGTCGGATTGCCGTTCTCGTCAGTCACCACGTAGCCGTGGCCGTTGTCGATGATCTGCTTGATCAGATCGATCATGTCGATCATGTGGCCGGTCGCACGCGGCTCATACGTAGGCGGCTCAACACCCAACGTGTTGTAAGCCTCAGTGAATTCACGCTCGTAAATGTACGCGCGCTCCCACCACTGCTGACCGGCGGCCGCAGCCTTATCGAGAATCTTGTCGTCGATATCGGTGACATTGCGCACGAACGTGACTTTGTAGCCCAAACGCTCGAACCAGCGACGCACCACGTCAAACGCGACAGCCGCACGAATATGGCCGATATGCGGCGAACTTTGCACGGTGGCGCCACACACGTACATGCCGACCTGACCAGGCTTGATCGGCGTGAAATTCGACACGGCGTGCGATGCGGTGTCGTACAGCTTCAGATCGGCAGCGGCGCTCGCCACTGCGTCAACTGCGGTTGCGACGCTAGAAATGTTGATATTCTGCGGTTCTTGCGTGTTCGTCATAACCACGAGAGTATTGCCAGAATCGGACATGCATGCGAGATGAAAATGAACGGCAAAACGGTTTTTGTTGGATTTGTGAACATCGTTTACGTAGGTGATGCAACAATAGAATGTATGACGCGATCGCAGGTGCTGATTTTGCAACACGTTCCGTGGGAGAGACCGGGACGCATTTTAGACAGTCTGGATGATTTGGGACTGCAGTATCAAATCATCAATGTCGCCAAGCAGAAGAAACCGGATTTGCCTGATTTTGGCGAGGTTTCCGGCGTGGTGATCATGGGCGGCCCGATGGGTGCGCTCGACTACGACAAGTATCCGGGATTAAAGGCCGAGGCCAAGCTTGCGCGGGCTGCGGTCAGCGTTGGCAAGCCGGTGTTGGGCGTGTGCCTGGGACATCAGATCATCGCCACCGCGCTGGGGGCGAAGCTGAAGTCGGGAGATGCTCCGGAAATCGGTTTTGCGCCGATTAAATGCATCGACAAGCATGATTATTTCTCGATGTGGAACAAAACCGTGGATGTGCTGCACTGGCATAACGACGTGGTGTCGTTGCCGGAGGGCGCGCAGCCATTGGCACGATCCGCGAAGACCAAGGTGCAGGCGTTCCGTTTTGGTTCCGCTCTGGGCATGCAGTTCCACTTGGAGGTTACCCCTACTCTGTTGGAGGAGTGGCTTGACGAGTCAAGCATGATCAAGGATCTCAAGGCTGCCGGCGGGTCGAAATCGCAGTTGCGCGAGGCGTTCGCCGAATATAATCCGCAGTTGCAGCCGCTTGCGGATCAGGTGTTTTCGAGTTTTGCCGCTCGTTGTAATTCGTATGGGCAGAATTTGGCTCAGGCGCAGCAGGGCTGATCGCCGAGTTGTGTGCGGTTCCGATTGCTGCGTAGCGCTGGTGGCGATTCGCAAGTTGCGGCATTGCCTGCAGGTTTGGGAGATGTTCCCGCTACATTGGTGACTTATGCCGACTTATGATTTGGGACTTGAACACGTTTCGCTTGCTTTTGCGACCAAGAATATTTTCAACGATGTAACGCAGGGTGTTTTTGAAGGCGACCGCATCGGCATCGTCGGTAAGAACGGCGACGGCAAGTCCACGTTGCTGCATTTGTTCAAAGGCACGCAGGAGCCGGATTCCGGTCGCGTGACCATTCGCGGCGGGCTTACGTTCGGCATGCTCGACCAGCGTGACCCGCTCGACGACAACGCCACCGTGCGCGAAGCTGCGCTCGAAGGCCGTGAAGACTACGAATGGGCTGCGGAAACCAAGTCGCGCGAAATCGTCGAAGCATTGCTTGGCGGCATCAGCTTGGAAGCGAAAATCGGTTCGCTTTCCGGCGGTCAGCGTCGCCGCGCCGATTTGGCACGCCTGTTGCTCAAGGATTGGGATATTCTCGCACTCGACGAGCCTACAAACCATTTGGATGTGGTGACCATTCACTGGCTGGCGGAACATTTGAAGAACCGTTGGCCGGCCGGATCCGGCGCGCTGCTGCTCGTCACCCATGACCGTTGGTTCCTCGACGAAGTGTGCGAATCCATGTGGGAGGTGCATGACGGCGAAATCGAGCCGTTTGAAGGCGGCTATTCCGCATACATGCTGCAGCGCGTGGAACGCGATCGCCAAGCCGACGTGCGTGAAACGAAACGTCGCAATCTGGCTCGTAAGGAACTTGCCTGGCTTACCCGCGGTGCCCGCGCCCGTTCCACCAAGCAGAAATTCCATGTGAAGGCCGCGCGTGAGCTCATCGCCGACGTGCCTCCGGTGCGCAATACGCTGGAATTGAAGCAAATGGCCACATCCCGCTTGGGCAAGCAGGTGGTTGACCTGATCGACGTGACGCAGATTTTCGAACATG
>NZ_CAUEQY010000073.1 GCF_959020145.1 uncultured Bifidobacterium sp.
ATAATCCTCCGGATCGGCCTCGGCACCGGCGAAACGCAGCAGACCGTCGGCAAGCGCGGGCGAATCCTGTTTGGCGACCGCGAAAATCATGTCTTTCAAGACGGAACGGGTTTTGGCATTAAGCCGGCCCGTCATGCCTAGGTCGAGCAGCACGATCTGCCCGCCGCGCACCATGATGTTGCCCGGGTGCGGATCCGCGTGGAAGAAGCCTTCGTCAAGCACTTGCGTGGCGTAATTGTCGACCAGTTTGGTGCCGATTTCCTTCAGATCGTAGCCCGCTTCGATGAGCTCATCAGGATGCGAGACGGAAATGCCTTCGACGTAGTCCATGACCACCACGTGTTCGGTGCACAGGTCGGAGTATGGCTTCGGGCAGTCCATGTATTTGTAGTGTTCGCAGAATCGTTTGAATTCCGCCAGATTTCGCGCTTCGATCATGAAGTCGGTTTCGGCTTCGAAGGTGTCCCACAGTTCTTCGACCACGCCGGAGAGATCGACCACTTGGGCGCTGGGCATGGTTTTGGCGGCTATTCGTGCGATGGTGCGCATGATGGACACATCCTGTGCCATGGTTTCGCGCACGCCCGGGCGTTGCACTTTGACGGCCACATCTTCTCCGGTAGTGAGTTTCGCACGATGCACTTGCGCGAGGCTTGCCGATCCGAGCGGTGTGGCGTCGATATGGTCGAAGATTTCGCCTGCCGGGCGTCCGTATTCGTCTTCCAGCACTTGCAGGACGGTGCCGTACGGCATGGGGTCGGCGTCGGCGCGCAGTTTGGCGAGTTCGTCGCAGAACGATTGGGGCAGGATTTCGGATCGCATGGATAGGATCTGCCCGACTTTCACGAAAGTTGGGCCAAGCGCTTCGAACATGAGCCGCATTTTGACGGGGGTCAGGCCGTGCACAATGTCGAATTGGTTGACGATTTGCGCGATTTGCGCAAGTCGCTTCAGTTTGCCTCGACGAGTCAGGTGGTAGCGCTGCGAGAATGAGTCTTTACGCGAGCCGAACAGTCCGATGGTTTCGGATTGCGTAAAGGTTGCGTCGTTCTGCTTGCCTTGCGATTGCGGGATTCCCGTTTTTCCCGCGGATTTGGCTGCCGTTGCCGCAGCCGCGTCGGACGAGGGGTTCGCCGTCGGATTGATCACCGCGTTGACTCGGTCGGAAAGTGTGACCGGCTCCACGCTTTCGGGGCGGGCCGCATCCGGCTCGATCGGGGAATTCAAAGACATATCGCTGCTCGCAAACGTTGGTCGGATTACGATGAGTGGGATTCATGAGGAGACTTGCGTCCCGCGTATTTCATGCGATTCGCATGTTTCGCACGTTTCTTACGTTCCGCACACGGCCGTTCGCATGTTTCGCAAGTTCCGCATAACAAATCGCCGTCTGAACGTGATGCGACGAGCAGACGGCGATGTGAACGATTGAACGTTACTCGGCTTTGGCTTCAGGTTCGGCTTCCTTGGTTTCCTCTGCAGCCTTGGCTTCAGAGGATTCCTTGGCCTCCGCGACCTTGTGCTTGAGTTCGGCGTTGAGGGCCTTGCCCTGTTCGACGGTCAGCTCGCCCTTCTTGACGAGATCGTCAACGATTTCCTGGCTCTTCTCAACCGTGGTCGCCAAAGCGCCAACGCCGGCGAGGAAGACCTTACGCAGGCCGTCACCAAAATCAAAATCAGCCATGATTACCTCCTTAGGTGATGGTGGTACCCACTCTATCGCATTTTCTTCACAAATAACGTCAACGAAACTAGTCAATCGTTACAATTCTGCGGAAGACTCGCTGCCGTATGCTCACAGCGTACGAAAACGCGAAAACTACGAAACAGCGCGAAGACAATCAGCGCGGGCGTGACATGGCCACGCGACGCGCATTGCTGGCAATCGTGTTGATGCGATCAAGTTCCGCACGCTGCGCTTCCGTCTGCCCTGCAGCGGCCGGATCGAACGAACCATACCGGCGTTCTGCGGCGGTGCGGATCAGAAAATCGGCGATCGCGGGGTTTTTCGGCAGCAGCGAGCCGTGCATGTATGTGCCGATCACATTGTTGACGCGGGCGCCTTCCGTATGATCCTCGCCATTATTGCCGGTGCTATCCGCGTCGACGGTGCCGAGCGGCTGCACGCCTTCGCGCAGGAAGGTTTGGCCGGAATGGTTTTCGTAGCCGATGATGTCACCGAAATCGGCGGAATGCTCGGTCAGATTGCCGATCATGCGCACTTCCTGCCCGACCGTGTACGCGCCGATCACGCCGATGCCGTCGAGTCGGGAGCCATCCACCGTTTCGAAATATTCGCCGAACAGCTGGTACAGACCGCAAATCATGAGCATGGGGGTGCCGCCGGCGGCCAGCGATCGCAGCAGGTCGGCGCGTTTGAAGAAGTCGTCGATGATTTTCTTCTGGCCGGTGTCTTGGCCGCCGCCGCCCAGAATCATGTCGACGTGTTCGGGCCACGCGTCGCCCTGATTGTAGGCGTGCACGCGCGGCTCGTAGCCGTATAGGGCGAGACGGCGCTGGATGGTGAGCACGTTGCCGGAGTCGCCGTAAATGTTCATGTCTTTCGGATATAGCGACACGATGTCGATTACCTGGCTCATATCGTCTCCCTCATGCGGTTCATACGTTCTTCATGCGTTTTCATGCGTTGCGCGGATTCGCGCTGTTATTTGCCCACGCCAGCGTCGGCGACTTCGGCGATTTTGCCGAGCGCGGCTCGCGTTTTGAGCATTGCCGTGTATGTGCAGTAAATGTGCTTGGGGGTGCCCGGATTCGCGTTCACGAACGTTGAGACGGCCTCTTCAAGTTCCGTGTTGACGCTATTCACCGGCACCTGATCGTATTCGAGGCGCAACGCCATGTCCCAGGCACGCACGCCCGAAACCATGGCCACACCGGTGTCTCGCAGCGAGGAGAAGTCCACGTCCCACAGCCAGCTCATGTCACGCCCGTCGGCGTATTCGTCGTTGATGGCGATCATGGTGTCGCAGCCTTCAGGGGTGAAGGATGCGAGCGACAGACGGAATCCCATGGGGTTTTTGACGAGCAGCAGCTCCACCGGCGAGCCGTTCACGTCGATGACCTCGCCGCGTCCGAACGCCGGAGTGACTTCGGCTGCCGCGTCGATCATGGCTTGCGTGGTGGAATGCGCGAAGTCGATCATGCGCTGTGAGATTCCCACTTGTCGCAATAGTTCGTCGGTTACGTTCTGCTCGAACGGCAGGAACATTGCCTGCGCGTCGGCTACGACCGCTCGCACGACGGCCAGCGCGGCCGCCGCGTTGTACAGGTTGTACACGCCTTCCAGTCTCACACCGGTTTCGTACGTTTCACCGTCGATGCCGAAACTGGCACGATGGTCGCCCACGGCAAGCAAGGTCACGTCAGCTGGTAGCTGTTCCGCAATTGCCGCATCTTCCGATTTTTCTGCATTTTCCCCAGTTTTCGC
>NZ_CAUEQY010000074.1 GCF_959020145.1 uncultured Bifidobacterium sp.
TGCTCAAGTAGGTGCCTTCAATAAGATCACCCTCGATGAGCGCATGGATGCCGCCACCCGCGAAAATCACAACCAGCACGGCCATCACAATCGAAGTGACGAGGAAGAACGGGCCGATCGGAATCTTCACCGAAGTGAATCGCAGAACCAGGAAGATAACGATCAGCACCGCGGCGGCGGCCAGACCGCCAACCCACATGCCGTGCGCATCCTGGCTCATGGAGTAGATGGACTCGTAGAAGATCACCGTTTCGGCGCCCTCACGGAACACGGCGAGGAAGCTCAGCATGGCAAGCGAGGCGATCATGCCCAAGCCCAGTCTCTGACCGGATTCGACCTTGCTTTGCGCGCCGGCCACAGCCGCTTCGGTCTTATTCCTGATGTAGTTGTTCCACGCTTCCACGGAGCTCTTGTTGAGCATCCAGTTACTGGTCCACAGCAGCATGAGGGTGGCGATCAGCGCGCACACGCCTTCGGAAATCTCCTGAATCGGGCCGGAACCGCCGAACAGGAACGTGAAGAGCACGGCGACCAGACCGGAGCCGGCCAAACCTGCGACCACACCAAGGTAGATCCACTTGGCGAAACGCTTGTTGCCGGACTTCACCAGATAGGCGATCACTGCGGCCACCACCAGCAGCGCTTCGAGACCCTCACGGATCAGAATGAGGAACGCCTGGCCGGCGGAGCTGGTGACGAGTTTGGTGAAGCCGTTGACATTGCCGGACGCACCACCGTCGAGGATGGCCGCGTCTTTCACAAGCCAGCTTTTCAAATCGTCGACATGCTGTTTGATTTCCTTGTCGGAACCGCCGTCGCGCATGATCTTACGAGTCATCTTGAACTGGTATTCGACCTGCGAAACACGGTCGCCGGAAATCGCGTTCATCACGTTCTTTTCGAAGCCGAGCTTCTCGTAGTACTGGTAGTAGGCGTTGTTGACCAGCGTGGCACCTTCGTCGCCCTTGCCGGCAGCGGCAGCCTCGTATGCCTGGTCGAGAATGACGGTCATTTCGCTGGCAACCTCACTCCACGTGCGGTCGCCTTTGCCTTTGGATGAATTCTTCTTGGCCGCGTCGAGCTTCTTGCGCTCTTCCGCGGTTTGCGCGGCACGCTGCTTCGCATATTCCTTAGGATTGGCGAGGTCGGCGTTCGCGTCAAGCGTTTGCGCGGTTGCGTTGATTTCGGCGGTCAGCGCGTCGATTTTGGCTGCGATGGCGTCGCCTTGGTCCTGCTGGTAGGCAAGACCTTCAAGATCGGTGAATTGCTGCAGCAGTTCCTTCTGCTTGTCGGCACTGATGGTGTCGTTGACGACTTTCGAGAAGTTGGATGCGTCGTAACCGATCCAATGCGCGGTCTGGAAATCGGTGCCAGCCTGACCGTAATTGCCATCATTGTAGTCTTTTTCGGCAGCCGCAAGCTGGTCTTCGATGTTCTTCGCAGCGGCAGTCCAGGAATCAAAATTCGTTTGACCGTCATCGGCGGCAATTGCCGGCTGCGGAACTGCGGTAGTCGCGAAAAGCGTGGTCAACGCGATCATCAATGCCGCAATGAACGCGACAAGGCGACCGGACACACTTGTAGCCCGCTGCGTATCGCAGGATGACATAAGACCGCTTCCTCTCTCAGCCGTTCACAATCCGATTCACGAGTGCGCCACCTTTGCCATACACACAGTGCGCACCGACTTCACAAGATAAAACGAAAAAAATCGAAAGAACAGTCTTGATTTTTTGGCAATTTTGTTGTAGAAACCTTTAAAATGGCGGAATTCCGCCATTCTTCTTTTCTGTAATCCGCGCGAGTCGTCTCACATAGTGATTTTTTGAGGCGCTTTCGCCGTTCCTCTCCATGCATATTCGTGCGATTGGAAGATTCGGGAATTGGGGGATTTGGGATGGAGCTGGACTTTCTGACCTCACGATTCCGCCCTGGTGACCTCACGATTCCGAAAAAGCAACGAAAAACAAAATCGTGAGGCCAGCGGGCGCATGGACGGAATCAGGATTCGAGCACGTCAAGCACCTTGCGTTCGTTGTAGAACGCGAACACCACACCGCCGATGCCGCACAATACCGCGGCGCAAACAGCCGCAATGCGATAGCCGGCGCCCGACGCCATGCCAATCGTGCTCACGCCGGTAAACAGCAGCATCGCCACCGACTGACCCATCTTCATCGCAAACGTGCGAGCCGCATAGAACATGCCCTGACGATCCTGACCGGTCGTTTTCGAGCTCGCGTCGGCAATATTCGCAACAATCGCCTGCGGAAGAATGCCGAACGCGGCCATCGGAATCGCGCCGACAATCGAGAGAATCAAGCCCTGCGCCATCGGCGGAATCGCAGCGAGCAGACCGGAGCCAAGCGCGCCCGCAAACGCGAACGCACATGTGAAAATCACGAAAGCGACCAGCAGAATCCGCTTCTTGCCAACACGATTCGCCAATACATTCACCGGCATGTAGAACAGCACCGACACTGCGGTCATGAGCACGAAATAGATGGTGGTCGTGGTCTCGGGAAGTTTGAGCAGGCTTGTCACGAAGAACGGCAAACCAGTCTGGAATGTAGTGATCGCAACCCAATAGACCACGTCGGAGCAGACGAACTTGCGGAATTCGCCGTCGCCGAACGTCTGCTTCAACGATTCGATGGTCGATTCGGACGTGGGCTGCGAGTTGACGTAATCGCGTTCCTTGATGGTGAGCGGCGGAACCAGCATGCACACGAATGCGATGGCCGCCATGATGGTGAACGTCAAACGAATGGCGTTCACACGCCCCAAGCCCGGCACGAAACCAGCCCAAATCACCGGTGCCACGTATGCAATGGCGGTGCCGGCCACCCACGTGAACGAGATGGCGGTGGAGATGGTGAGCTGCTGCTTGGAATCGTGGCCAAGCTCGGCAATCAGCGCGTTATAAGGCGTGCAGTAGAACGTGAGTGCGATATAGTAGCCGATCACCGTAACGAACAGGAACGCGCCGTTGATCCAGCTCGTATCGTTGATTGGACTCCAAAACACCAGCACGGTGACGAGTGCGAGCGGAAGGGCCGCGAACTTGAGGAACGGCATGCGACGGCCGGATTTCGACGTGCAACGGTCGGAAAGGCTTGCCACTGCCGGATCCACGAATGCGTCGAAGAAGCGGGCGAACGCGGTGATACCGCCGACTACGGTCACCACGCCGAGCACGGCAAGACCTTGCGGTACGAACACGGTTTGCCCTTGCGAGATGGTTTCGTTGTCAGGCTGGTAGAAGTAGACGAGCCAATTCGAAATAATGCCGGAAAGTAGCGCCCAGCCGAATTGGCCGACGGCGAAAGCCCAGACTTTGGGCATCGGCAGGCTCTTCACCGTTTTTGTTGTGCGCGTGG
>NZ_CAUEQY010000075.1 GCF_959020145.1 uncultured Bifidobacterium sp.
TGTCCGATTCTGCAGAAACGGACGCACAGGGTGCGAAAACGGGCGTTCGGATGTCCGATTCGGCAGAATCGGACGCGAAGACAATACCCACGTCTCGCCTTATTGCGCGCCTGTTGAAGGAAGTTGGGCCGCAGCGCAAGTACATGATCGTCGCGTGCGTCTGCGGCACGCTCGGCCATCTCGCCGCCACTTTCCTGCCGGTGTTCGGCATCGCGGCGGCCTTCGCTGCAGTCGGCTCGCCGGTCTGGAACCTCAGCGTTCTCGCGGCGCTCGCAGCCATGGCCGTATGCGCGTTGATCCGCGGCGGCATGCGTTACGCCGAACAGTTCATGAACCATAACGTGGCGTTCCGTCTGCTTGCGCTATTCCGTGCGAAAGCCTTCGCGGCCCTGCGCCGTCTCGCCCCCGCCAAGCTTGCAGGCAAAGGCAAAGGCGACCTGATCGCACTGGTCACCACCGACGTGGAACTGCTGGAAATCTTCTTCGCACACACCATCAGCCCGGTCGTCATCGCCATCGTGACTACCGTCGTCTACGCGCTCGCGCTACTCACCCTCAGTCCGCCCCTTGCGGCGACGCTCATCATCGCGCACCTCATTATCGGCGTCATACTACCGAAACTCTTTGCATCCGCGGTGCGCGGCATCGGTCCGGAACTGCGCAAGGAGTCGTCCGCCCTCGATGACGAAATGCTTGACGACATGCGTGGCATCGGCGAAATCATCCGCTTCGGCCAAGGCGATGCCCGGCTTGCGTCCATTCAGCGTCGCACGCGCTCGCTGTGGGTCAGACGTGTGCGTCTGAGCGTGAAAAATGGCGATTTTGCAGGATTTGGCGCGGTATTGGTGATGCTGTTCACGGCGATTGCGGCTTTCCTTGCGATGACGTTGTGCACTGCGGTTTCCACTGCCGCCGATATGTCGGAAGGCCTGATGTGGGTGGGCTCCGTGGGATCGAACGCCCCGGCGTTGGTTGCGGCTTTCGTGCTGCTCGCCAGCTCGTTTGGGCCGACGCTTGCGTTGAGTGCGTTGCCGGCGAATCTGACGCAAACGTTTGCTTCGGCACGCCGCCTGTTCGCGTTGATGGATGAGGCTCCCGCTGTGGTCGAGCAGGGGAGCGAACGCCCGGAATATCAGGGCATGACAATGCGCGATGTCACATTCGGCTATGGATCCGGCGCCCGTATTTCCGTCGAACGCACGCCAAACGGGCGGTCGGAGCATGCGACTGGCATGAGTCCGGCACGCCCCGCGGAAGCGCAATCCTCCGGCGAACAAGGTGCCGGCATCGCCTCGCAACCGGTGCTCGACCATGTTTCACTCGATGTTTCACGGCAGGGCATTCTCGGTATTCAAGGCCCGTCCGGGCGTGGAAAATCAACGATGTTGAAACTGCTGATGCGCTACTGGGATCCGGATTCCGGCACGATTTCGCTGTCGGATGTTCCATTGCCGCAGGTTGACGCCGGATGGCGTCGGCGCGTGCAGACGATGATGGGGCAGGAGACGTATCTGTTCGACGGAACGATTCGCGAAAATCTCGCTATTGCCTGCAATGACGCCGATTTTTCGGATTCTGGCAGTAATTCTGGCAGTAATTTCTGTAGTAATTCCAGCAGTAATGCTGGTGGTGATTCCGCTGATTCCCCCGATTCGGACCTCGCGCACGACATTCCCGATTCCGTATTGCGCGAAGCCCTCGCCAAGGCGTCCGCGCTCGAACTGGTCGATGCGCTGCCGAACGGCTTGGATACGCGGGTCGGCGAGCTGGGTGGCCGCCTTTCGGAGGGTGAGAAGCAACGCATCGGATTGGCCCGCATGTTCCTTCGCGACGCCGATTTGGTGCTGTTCGACGAGCCGACGAGCCGTCTTGACGCCTATAACGAGTCGGTGATTCTCGGGTCGATCAATGATCTTGCCGAGCGGGGGAGCGCCGTCGTGCTGGTGTCGCACCGCGATTCCACCATGCGCATCGCTGATCGCATACTGCGTATGTAGTGCGCAATACGCGAATCCATCTGCACCCCCGTCCGCAATGTGGTCGTATGAAAATCATGCGTCATTCGTATTTCTTATAGCGTGCATCGAAAGTGCGGTCGAAAGGAGCCGTGCGCGCGAATCGAAAGCGAATGGCGCATATCAGGCAAGAAAAGCGAATGAAATTGCGGAATCGTCGGCAGAATCGAAATCGTAAGAAAATGAAACAATCATGAAAATGATAGTCAGAATTTAAGAAAAGCAACTTTTTAAGACGTGCAAATATTCAGTTCACATGATTTTGTAACGAAAAATCGTTAGTATCTGTGTCAAGAGATATCCGCTCTGCAGCAGGGTGGAATACGATTCGACGAAAGGCTGGCGATGGCCAACAACAGGAACGAACTGAACAAGAATCTGGCGCAGATGCTCAAGGGTGGCGTGATCATGGACGTCACCACCCCGGAGCAGGCGAAGATCGCACAGGACGCGGGCGCATGCGCGGTGATGGCTCTCGAGCGTATTCCGGCCGATATTCGTGCTGCCGGCGGCGTTTCCCGCATGAGCGATCCGGCCATGATCAAGGGCATTCAGGAAGCCGTGTCCATTCCGGTCATGGCAAAGGTTCGTATCGGCCATGTTGCCGAAGCCCGCATTCTGCAGGCCATCGAAATCGACTACATCGACGAATCCGAAGTGCTGAGCCCCGCCGACGACGTGTACCACATCGACAAGAACCAGTTCGACGTGCCGTTCGTGTGCGGCGCGAAGAACCTGGGCGAGGCGCTGCGCCGCATTGCGGAGGGTGCGTCCATGATTCGTACCAAGGGCGAGCCGGGCACGGGCGATGTCATCCAGGCCGTGCGTCACATGCGCACCATGAACAAGCAGATCCGCGAGCTCGTCTCCCTGCGCGACGACGAGGTGTACGAGGCCGCCAAGCAGCTGGCCGTGCCGTACGATCTCGCCAAGTATGTGCACGACAACGGTCGTCTGCCGGTCGTCAACTTCGCCGCCGGTGGCGTGGCCACTCCGGCCGATGCCGCGCTCATGATGGAACTGGGTGCCGAAGGTGTGTTCGTCGGTTCCGGCATTTTCAAGTCCGGAGACCCGGCCAAGCGTGCCGCCGCCATCGTGCAGGCCACCGCCAATTGGCAGGACGCCGACCTGCTCGCACGCCTTTCCGAGAACCTCGGCGAGGCCATGGTCGGCATCAACGAAGACGAGATCGAAACCATCATGGCCGCTCGCGGCGAGTGATTGCGCTGT
>NZ_CAUEQY010000076.1 GCF_959020145.1 uncultured Bifidobacterium sp.
AAGAACGACTACACCATCGTGATCGTGACGCACAACATGCAGCAGGCCGCCCGTATCGCCGACTACACCGCGTTCTTCAACCTGAAGGCAGTCGGCCAGCCGGGTCACCTCGAGTACTTCACCGACACGACCACCATGTTCAACAACCCCCAGAACGAAGAAGCCGAGCGCTACGTATCGGGACGCTTTGGCTGATCGGCAAAAGCCGATCTGCCAAAGCGTAGCGTTGACCCAGTGGGTCAACGCAAGCGAGCTTTAGCGAGCCAGCAAATTATGTTTCGCTTTGCGAAGCTCCTTAATTGCACGCGGCTGATCGGCAAATCATCTCTTACTCCCGCTTGCGGGGATTGTCGCACGGATGTGCGGTCGAAAGTGGTTGCTTCGCTAACCATTTCGATCCCATTCGTGGCGGCCATTCCCCTGAGCGGGAGTTTTTTGTATGTGATACCTGATCGCGACACGCTCTATTGATAATGATTCTCAATTAAGTTATGATGGTGTTATATCACGTTAGGGAGGATCTATCATGTACCGTATTGTGAGAATTGCGATTGCCGCACTTGCTTCTGTAGGAATGCTTGCGTCGGTTGCTGCGTGTGGAAGCGGCCGATCGTCGTCCGAAAAAAACGGAACCATCGAAGTGGTCGCTTCCGTGAATCAGTGGGGTACCGTGGCGAAAACCTTGGGCGGTGGCAACGTCAACGTAACCAGCATCATCAATTCCACCAATGTGGATGCGCATGATTACGAGCCAACGACGTCGGATATCGCCAAACTGCAGAAAGCGCAAGTCATCATCGTCAATGGAGCCGGCTACGACGCATGGGCGGTCAAAGCGGCGCAATCCGCCAACGCAACCATCGTCAATGCCGCTGCAGTCGGCGGGGTGAATGACGGCGAAAATCCGCATGTTTGGTTCTCCGCCGATGTGCGCAAGGCAGTGGCACAGGCGATCACCGAAGCGTACGAACAGGCCGACGCCGCGAAAAAGAGTGATTTCGACAAGCTGCACGATCAGTGGAAATCTGAAGAAAACAACGTCGAAAGCAAAATCGCCGAAGTGAAACAGAAATCGGATGGATTGGCGTACGCGGCAACGGAATCCGTGGCAAGCTATCTGGCGGAAGACATGGGTTTGACCGACGCAACGCCAAGCGGGTACGCGCGAGCCACAGCGAACGAAAGCGAGCCGACGCCAACGGATATCAGGCAGTTCGCCGACGCATTGAAATCAGGTGAAATCAAACTGTTGATCGTCAATACGCAGGAGGAAAGCGAGCTGACGGGCAAAATCACGAATGCCGCGAAATCCGCAAACGTGCCCATGGTTGAACTGACCGAACAGATGCCGGAACAATACGATTCCTTGACGGCCTGGATGGAAAGTCTGGTTGACGTCTTCTCGAAAGCCATCGCATAAGACGGTTCACTAAAAAGCAGTACGAAAACAAGCGATACAACAATAGGGGCGACTCCGCAGTGAGAGCGGAATCGCCCCTATTCCATTTGCCGAATTTAAATTTATTTACTGAACCAGTAATTTCGGCTGGTGGTCAGGTTGAACCTGACGTTCAGAACTACAGGATCGCGGTGATGATGAAGTCCAGAATGAACAGCAGCGACACAACCCAGATCACCGGGTGCACTTCCTTGGCCTTGCCCTTGCAGGTCTTGATCAGGCAGTAGGTGATGAAGCCGCCGGCGATGCCGTAGGAGATGGAGTAGCTGAACGCCATGAATACGGAAGCGAAGAACGCCGGCACGGCCTCGGAGATATCGCCCCAGTCGATTTCCTTCAGCGAGGACGCCATCATGCAGCCCACCACCACGAGCACGCCTGCGGTTGCGGCGGACGGAATGGCGGAGATGACCGGGGAGAGGAAGGCGGACAGGGCGAAGCAGATGGCCACGACCACGGAGGTCAGGCCGGTGCGGCCGCCAGCGGCGATACCTGCGGAGGATTCCACATACGTGGTGGTGTTGGAGGTGCCGCAGATGGCGCCGATGGAAGTTGCGATCGAATCGGCGAACAGGGCCTTGTCCATCTTGGAGGAGAAGCCGGAACCGTTTTCGAGGGCTTCCTCGTCTTCCGCGGAGAAGATGCCGGTGCGGCGGCCGGTGCCGATGAACGTGCCGATGGTGTCGAAGGTGTCGGACATGGAGAATGCGAAGATCGTCAGCAGAATGATCGGCAGCTTCGACATGTCGGAGAACAGCGATGGGAAGCCTTCGGCGCTGAAGATAGCGCCAAAGGTCTGCGGCAGCTGGGCGAAAGTGTCGCCGATGGAGATGGAGTTGGCCATGGTGGTCTGACCCATCGGAATGCCGGCGATGGCGGTGACCGCGATGGCGATCAGCATGCCGCCGCGCACCTTGAGCACGGTGAGGATGATGGCGAGGAACAGGCCGATGATGAACAGCCAGATGGTCGGATTATTCATGACGGCCAGACCTGGGGTGGCCTGCACGGTGTCGCCGTTCTTGGCGTCGGCCTTGGTGGTGAAGGTGAAGAAGCCGACGTTCAGGAAGCCGACGTAGGCCACGAACAGGCCGATGCCGCCGCCGATGGCGTTCTGCAGCACTTCCGGAATGGCTTGGATGATGATCTTACGAATCTTGGTGACGGTGATGAGAATGTTGATCAGGCCACACAGGAACACCATGCACAGGGTCTGCTGCCAGGTGAAGCCGAGGCCGAAGCAAACGGTGTAGGTGAAGAATGCGTTGAGGCCCATGCCGGCGGCCTGAGCATACGGAACGTTGGCGAACAAGCCCATGACGAGCGTGCCCGCGATGGCTGCGATGATGGTTGCAAGGAACACGCCGCCCCACGGCATTCCCGTTTGCGACAGTATCTGTGGGTTGACGATGATGATGTACGACATTGCGAAGAACGTGGTCAGACCGGCCATGACCTCAGTGGACACGGTGGTGCCGTTCTCCTTAAGATGGAAGAACTTTTCCATTTTTCCCTATCTCTATTTCTCTTGGGTTGGTAGGAACGTTCCGACTATTGGGCGGCGCGTTCCGGCGAGAATTGCGACTCGCCTTGTGGAATCGTGGGATTCCGAACAAGGCTTAACCGTAACACTTGAGTGAGTCATGAAGATTTCGTAAAGCGCGACACGCCCGGATGACGGCAAGTCCAAGCATGGCCGTAAGTTGTTCACCTGTAAACCACAGACCGTTGGTTGGAGCGTGCAAGCGCTCACGAAGTTTGGTTCGC
>NZ_CAUEQY010000077.1 GCF_959020145.1 uncultured Bifidobacterium sp.
CATCCTTGGTCATGCCGATGGCCATGAGGAACACGATGGCGGACTGCTTGCGCTTGCGGTCCACGCGCACGCCAAGCACGTCACGCTTGTCGATCTCGAACTCAAGCCATGCGCCACGGCTCGGGATGATCTTCGCGCCGAAGACTTCCTTGTCGGAAGTGCGATCCTGGCTGCGGTCGAAGTACACGCCCGGAGAACGCACCAGCTGAGACACGATCACTCGCTCGGTACCACCGATGATGAAGGTGCCGTGCGGGGTCTGCAGCGGGAAATCGCCCATGAACACGGTCTGGGACTTGATTTCGCCGGTGTCGCCGTTTTCGAATTCAGCGTTCACATACAGCGGCGCGGAGTAGGTGTAATCCTTCTCCTTGCACTCCTGCACGGTGTGGCGCGGTTCTTCGAAATACGGATCGGAGAAGGTCAGGCTCATGGTCTGAGCGAAGTTCTCGATCGGTGAGATCTCCTGGAAGACCTCATCAAGACCGGAGGTGTGGGGCACGGTGTTGGTGCCGTTCTCCAGATCCTCCTCGACACGCTTCTGCCAGCGCTCGTTGCCGATGAGCCAGTCGAAGCTGTCAGTCTGTACACCCAACAGGTAGGGTACATCAATGGGCTCGCGGATGGAGCCGAAGTTCACACGGTCCGACGCTTTGTGCAGATCAATATCATGCTGGTCGGCGCGTGCGATGATGGTGGTGGTGTTCGTCGTAGCCTCAGCCAATGGACGTTCCTTATCGCTCGCTAAATCGTTTCGATATGTTTCCCCGGAAGCGCTCCCATTGGCCACCATATGCCTAGTACGCGGGCGCTTCTTCCTTGTCAGCGTGCCCGCTATATGACACGCATGTACGCAAAGTCATGAGAATAACATATCCTATAGATTTTTATTCAATAGTGACGCCGACCGGATCGGACTTCGCTTTGGGATGCCCTTCAATCGAAAGCTGCGCCGAATACACGCCACGATCCACCTTCGGCAGGGTGGATTGATCCTCCACGCATTCGCTGCCAGTACGCGTTCCCGGCCAGGTGATCGTCTGTTTGACCTCGTCGCCCTTCGCCAACAGACGATAGTCGGTGTCAACGGGGCACACATTCGACTTCCAAACCACATCATCGCCCGATTTGATCGTCAACACCACGCTGGAAGCCGACACATCAACCAAGCAACCAACCTTGCTTGAACCGTCATATTTGACGTCCGTAGTGAAATCCATCGAATCGCCCACACCGAAACTTGACGCCGCAGGAGTCAACGAAAGCGCGACATTGGACGCATCGCAATCCGGCACCCCGCTTTTCTTCTCCTTGGTCGGGGACGGCACTTCCTTACGGGAAATCGCATACACGTCCGCATGATGAATCTCACGATTCACCGCGACAATCCCCCTCGACAGGGAGTACAGGCAAAACACCAGAAAAGAAATCAGCACTATCGCAGCGATGCCGACGACGATGCGACGGCGACGAAATATCGCCTGCTGTTTTTTCGAACGTTTCTTGCCGGATTTCGAGGACGTCTTCTGTGCCATGATTTCACAGTCTAGCGTGCGCACATCCAAAGAACGTCGGCATTCTTCCTTTCATACCGGAAGACGCACATCCGCATTCGGCAGGATTTCGATAAGACCATCCTCATCCAACGATGCGATGCACCGATCAAGCTGGATATGGTCATCCCACAGTCGTTCAAGCGACTTGCGATTAAGGGCGGTCGCACCTTCCGGCAGATTGCGCAGCGCATTCAGCACCAGCCCACGCACCTGACGATCCGTACCTTGGAAACGTTGACGCGGCCGCGTGCGACGTTCCCCCAATCCCGGACGACCATTATGCAAAAACACGCAATGTCCCGAAACAGGGCACGCCTCGCACAACGGAGCCTTTGCCGTGCAGACGGTCGCGCCCAATTCCATAACGGACTGATTCCACACCACTGAAGGACGGTCGAACCGTCTGCATTTTGAGGCATCATCCTGCGGCAACATCTGCTTCGCCAACGCACGTTCCGCAGGTCTTGCGGCGCCGCCAAGCGACTCCTCGCCAAGAAAAACCCTCGAAAGCACCCTGCGAATATTCGTATCCACCACCGCGATGCGCTCACCAAACGCGAAACTCATCACCGCGCTGGCCGTATAATCGCCGATACCCGGCAATGCCAGCAACTCATCGTACGTACGCGGCAGCTTGTTATCGTAATCGGAAGCGACCACGCGGGCGCATTCCTGCAATCGCAAGGCGCGTCTCGGATAGCCGAGCCTGCCCCAAGCCGTGATCACATCCGCTTTCGCGGCATCGGCAAGCGCGACCGCATCAGGCCAGCGTTCCATCCAATCGTTCCAATACGGTACCACACGGCTCATCTGCGTCTGCTGGCTCATCACTTCGGAGACAAGCACGCCCCACGCAGTAGTGCGGCCGAAACGCCATGGCAGGTCACGCGCCGAAGCATGCCACCATTCGGCAAGCGCGTCCGCCACAGCTTCGGCGTTTTCAATTTCGGTATTAGGCTCGTTCGTGTCGTTCATCGTACCTATTCTTGCATTCATGACGAACGAAGAGCATACCAATGACGCGCAAGGCGCAACCGCAGAGGAAGCCAAAGTCGAGAAAATGTTCGAATACGGCTACCGCAAGTCGAATTATGGGCCGGACGAACTCGTGACCGACGCGCACGGCAATCCGATTTCCGTGGTCGACGCGATGCTGTCAGCCGAAGACGCGGCCAAAGCCGAAACCTCCACGCCCCACTTGTGCTACTACTCCCCCCGCATTCCGGGCAATACCGGTTCGGCAATCCGCCTGTGCGCGGTGACCGGCACGATCCTGCATTTGGTGGAGCCGCTTGGATTCAATCTGCGCGATACGAAGCTGCGCCGCGCCGGACTGGACTACCACGACATGGCGCACGTGGTATTGCACCCGAATTTTGAGAATCTGGTGGAATCCATGCCGAATTCGCGCATCATCGCGTTCACCGCGCACGCCACCAAACTGTATACCGACATCGAATACAAGCCGACTGACATTCTGCTGTTCGGCCCGGAGCCGGGCAATATTCCCGATCCGATGGATATTATGGCCGGTCCGCACGTGGCCGAACAGGTGCGTCTGCCGATGCGTCCAAGCCTGCGTTCCCTGAACCTCACCAACTGCGCATCCATCGCCATCTACGAAGCCTGGCGCCAACTAGGCTTCGCCGG
>NZ_CAUEQY010000078.1 GCF_959020145.1 uncultured Bifidobacterium sp.
CCTATGAATCGATCTAGCTGATTCGACGGAGCGGCTGAAACCGGCACTCCTCTCCCGTGATGACGATTTGGATACGGCGATTCGAACTGTGAAAGATGCCATCAACGATGAATGGCATCCGATGCGAAAGATAGGTACATCATGACTGCAACAACGCAAGCGGCGAAACCAAAGCGCACTGATGCGCAACGCCGCGAGAATCGAACAGGATGGGCGTTCATGGCGCCATTCGGCATACTGTTCGCCATTGTATTCATCATCCCGATTTTCTATGCCATCTATTCCAGTTTCTTCCGTCAGGTCACCGAGGGCGGCGGCGCGTACGGCGGCGGCGAATTGGTGAATAAATTCGTAGGATTCCAGAATTTCGAGTACGTGCTTACGTCCGGCAATTTCTGGTCCGGTGTGGGCAGGGTGCTGATTTACACCCTCATTCAGGTGCCGCTGATGATCATCATCGCGTTGGCTTTGGCGATGGTCATCGATTCGTTCGTGGTCAAGCACATCACGGGTTTCCGTCTCGGCTACTTCCTGCCGTACGCCATTCCAGGTGTGGTCGCATCCATCATTTGGGTGTACCTGTATAACGGTCAGATTTCGCCGATCGTCAAAGGTCTTGCGGCCATCGGAATAAACGTTGATTTCTTCAGCAAGAACGTTGTGCTCGCTTCCATGGCAAACATCACCACATGGACGTTCACCGGCTACAACATGCTGATTTTCTTGGCCGCACTGCAGGCGATTCCGCACGAACTGTACGAAGCCGCACGCATTGATGGCGCAAGTGGATGGCAGATCTCCATGTGCATCAAACTGCCGAACGTGCGTTCCGCGGCGCTGCTGTCCATGTTGCTGTCCATCGTCGGCACAATCCAGCTATTCAACGAACCGCAGATCATGCAGACCGCCGATCCGGGCATCTCCAAAACCTATACGCCAATGATGATGGCCATGAACACTTCCCAAGGCACGCTGACTCCGGGCGGTGGCGGACCCGCATCGGCGGTCGCCATCGTCATGGCACTGATCGCAGGCGTTCTCGCCATGATCTACGCACTGGTCGAGAGGAAGGCGAACGAACAATGAGCAACGCAGTCGCAGCAAGAAAAGACGAACGCGCCCGCAGAAAAGCGGAACGCATGATGGAAAAGCAACGCGAAGCGGCCGAACACGATCTGCCGCGCTCCATGCGCCCATCGCCGATCACCAAAACCATTACCGTGATCGTGCTCGTCGTAGCGCTGATCTACTTCCTCTTCCCAATCTATTGGGCCATCATCGCATCCACCAAAACACCATCGCAGCTGACCAGCAGCAACGGATTGTGGTTCGCCGTCGGACTTGACCAGATTCCCGACGCCATCGCAACCAACTATTCGAAGCTTATGGGGTGGACCCGTGGCCAATTCTGGCGTTGGGTGCTGAATTCCCTGATCTACTCCGGGGTTTCCGCACTGATCGGCACCATCATTTCGGTGATGGCAGGCTATGCCACCGCAAAATTCAACTTCCGTGGCAAGGCCATCGCCATCGGCGTGGTCATGGGATGCATGCTGATGCCGGTCGCACTGCTCACCATTCCGCAGTACTCCATCTTCCACGCACTGCACCTGACCAACACCATGCTGGCGATCATCATCCCGTGCTGCGTTTCGCCATTCGGCTTCTTCCTCGGACGCGTGTACGCGCAAACCTCCGTACCGAACGAACTGCTGGAAGCGGCCCGCATCGACGGCGCCGGTGAAGCGAGAATCTTCTTCACCATCGTGCTCCGACTGCTCGCCCCAGCCATGGTGACCATCTTCCTGTTCCTCTTCGTGGGAACGTGGAACAACTTCCTGCTGCCGTTGATGATGGTTTCCTCCGATACCCTCAAGCCGGTCACGCTCGGCCTGTACGGCATGGTATCGCTCGCAACCTTCAATGATCGCGGATCGCTGATGATGGGCGCACTGCTCGGCGTACTGCCGGTGATCGTGCTCTTCCTCGGCTTGCAGCGCTACTGGCAGGCCGGCCTCGCGGCAGGCGCAGTCAAGGGCTGACGGGCATCCATCCAACTCCATGCGTGGCATGCAAACGCCACGCATGGAGTTGGATCAACAGAGCAACCGTAATCCGGGCATCACTATTTCAGGCAGGTACATGCAATGAACGCAAGACTGCACCATAACGGCCGTTCGCAAGGATGCGTCGGCATCGACATCGGCGGAACGAAAATCGAAGGCGTGCTGCTCGACGCAACAGACCGCGTCATCGACGTCTGCCGTATGCCATCGCACTCCGGTGAAAGCAACGTCGTAACCGACATCGTGCGCGTCGCCCGCATACTGTCCAACGAAGCGCTGCCCATCGGCATTGGCATTCCAGGGCAGGTGAACTGCGCAACCGGGCAAGTGAGCAACGTCGTCAATCTTGATATTGAAACGTTGGAACTTGGCGAACGCGTCAGCGCAATCATGCACGCTCCGGTGCACGTGGAAAACGATGTGAACGCGGCTGCGGTCGGAGCCGCGGAATTCGTGGAACAAGTCGACGGCAACGCAACCGTCGTATTCCTCAACTTTGGTACGGGACTGGCCGCAGGACTCGTGCGCGGCGGGCAAGCCGAACACGGGTACAGCGGATCCATCGGCGAAATCGGGCACCTACCCATCGACCCCAACGGATTCGAATGCCCATGCGGGCAGCGTGGATGCTTGGAAACCGTGGCATCCGGCGGGGCCGTGGCAAAACTTTGGCCCTCCGCAAACCCGCCCATGCCTGATCTCATCCGCAAAGCGCGGCAAGGAGACGGGCATGCCAACGACGTGCTCACCATGGTGGCCCACGCCATGGGCGACACCATCCAAATCGTCGCGCAAGCCTACGATCCGCAACGCATCATCATTGGCGGAGGCATGGCGAAAACCGGTGACGCACTCATCGAAGTCATCCAAGCCGAACTGAGCCGCAGAGCCGAAGGATGCCGATTCCTGACCACACTCGACATCGCATCGAACATCAGAATCGCAGCCATGGACCAACCAATCGGCGCAATTGGCGCGGCGCTCGCGGCAAAACGAGCGCAACCGCAATCGTGAATGCGTGATACTTCAGGCAGACTGGAACAAGCGCAACAATTCCGGAAATCCAGAT
>NZ_CAUEQY010000079.1 GCF_959020145.1 uncultured Bifidobacterium sp.
GAACACGAACACCAACGCGAACGGCCACATGAACTTCCAACCACGCCAATCCGCACGGTGACGGTTGACGCGAACCTGGTCCGCAGGCGTATGCAGCGCATCCGCCGCGACTGCTGCTTGCTGAGACATGCTTTCTTCTTTCTGTATGCTTTTTGCTCTATTGATCGCACAACCATGTGCAATTGTTAATCCGCAAAATCTTTTATTGTTTGAATTACAGGATTGCTATTTTTTTGAAATCTTTTTCTATTGTAAGATTTCGTTTTTAAAATTATTTTTACGAAGTGAGGCAGGCGGGTCACGTCAGACGATTCCCACCTGCCGTCGATCTTCATGGTTGCGATGGTGCGTTGCGTATGTCGGATCGCATTATCGCGTTTTTCGTTGTGCCGCACGGCAGCGGCTGGGCGCCGTCAGTCCTTGCTGGTGACGGTGTAGCCCTGCTGGTTGCCGTGATCGGTGAGCGCCTTGCTGTAGTTGACGAAGGCTTCCTCCAGAGTGATGTCCTCGCTGTAGGCCTTGGAGATCTGATCGCCGAAGGTGGACTGCGCGTACGGGTTGTACGGCAGGTACTGGAAGGCGGAGACCTTGCGCTGGGCGGCTTCGGAGAGAATCTCGTTCACGTTCTGGCCGCCGAAGTAGTCGTTGACCTTCTTGTTGGCTTCAGTGTTCGGATCGGTGAAGGAGTCGGAGGAGAGGATCTTCTTCAGGCTCGGGAAGGTGCCGGTGTCGGCCATGGTCTGGGCGCCGTCGCCGTGGGTCAAGTATTCGACGAACTTGTAGGCCGCGGCCTGCTGCTTGGACTGGGAGACGACCGCGAGTGCGGAGCCGCCGTCTTCAGCGGAGACCTCGTCACCTTCGTTCCACTGCGGGAGCTGGGCCACGCGCCAGTTGCCGGCCTGGTCAGGAGCGCCGTTCATGAGGTTAACCGGCATCCATGCGCCGATGGTGAGAGTGGCGATGTCGCCTTCGTTGAGCGCACGGTTCCAGTCGTCGGACCAGTTGGCGATCTTGGTGTCGACGAGGTCTTCGTCGATGAGCTTCTGCTGGAATTCGATGTACTTCTTCATGCCGGAATCCTTGGTCATGTCAATGGTGATGTTCTCGCCATCAACCTTCCACGGCTGCGCACCGGCCTGCCATGCCTGGGCGGTGAAGGGCTGGTATTCCATGGAGGAGCCGGAATTGTTGGTCATGTAGGCGCCGATGGCCTTGACCTTCTTGGCTGCCTCGTAATAATCGTCCCAAGTCTTGATCTGGGAGCCGTCGACGCCGGCCTTCTTGAGCACGGCATCGTTGTAGAAGAAGACTTCCGGGCCGGAATCAATCGGCAGCGCATACGGCTTGCCATCATACTGTAGCTTGCTCCACGGGCCTGCGGAGAAGTCGTCTTCGAGCTTGTCGGCACCGTAGGCGGTGAGGTCAACGAGGTCGCCGGTAACCGCGAACTGGGTGACGGTCGGGTCTTCCAGCATGACCACGTCGGGGGCACCCTTGCCTGCCGCGACGGCGTTGCTCAGTGCGGTCTGGGTGTCGGATGCGGTGCCGGTGTTGTTGAATTTGACGGTGATTCCGGGATTGGCCTTTTCGAAGTCGGCGATCAGGGCCTTCATGGTGTTGCCGGTGTCCCAGCCCCAGAAAACGAGATCCGCCTTGTCTGCGTCTCCGGCGTTGGCCTTGGCGTCGTTGCCGCCGTCGCTGCCACCGCAGGCCGCGAGGCTGGCGAGGGTTGCCACTGCTGCTACCGCTGCGAGAGCCTTCTTCATGTTGCGCATGTTCTTTTCCCTTTCTGCCATCCGCTTCGCATGCTGATTGCATGTCGGTCGCATATGTTTCGGAACATCCGCCGCGGAATGCACATGCCGTGCTTTCCACTTGGTGATGTTTGTATGTTCGCGACCTGCCAAACAATACCCCCGTGGTGATGTTTGGACTGGTAGGATGGCTTTGTTTCCTTTCTGATACAACCGTGTACCATTAGCTCCGATGATACACGGTTGTATCAAGGTGTCAAGCAAACCGGTTCGATAGCCCCCCTGCAACTGTTGTGCGCTATTGAAGCGCCAACGAAATCATCGGCGTTTCGCACAAACAGAATGACATCGTTTGCACAATAATCTGCGATTGTCCGCGCATCTCAACCAAAAAATGGATCGCAAGAAAGCTACCTCACAAGAGAAAACATATAAAGAACATATACAAAGGAGGTCTGCGAATCGCAAACCTCCCAAAACAACGCATACGACGAAGAGACGGACTCCGCACCGCTCGATGAGCCTACAAACTGAGGAACAGCTCGTGAATGCGGGTATCGTCGGTCAGTTCGGGGTGGAACGCCGTAGCGAGAATCTTGCCCTGACGCAAACCGACCACATTGCCGTCGACCGACGTTTCGACCGTGGCCCGCTCGCCGACCTCGGCAACGAACGGTCCGCGAATGAACACCAGAGGGAAATCCTTGAGCACCACCGACGTATCCGAAGCCTCGGAAGTCCCCTCCTCACCAGCAGCCGCGGAAATCGCAGAAGAGACAGACTCCCCCGACGCAACCACCACAGCATCCGCATCGTCGGAAGCGCCGAAATCGGCGGACGCAGCGAACGAACCAAGCTGACGTCCATACGCATTGCGGCGCACGACCGCATCCAACGCGCCAAAATAGACGTTCTCGTCGTTATCGAGACGACGAGCGAGCAAAATCATGCCCGCGCAGGTGCCGAATACCGGCTTTCCAGCGGCGATATGCGCGGCGATCGGATCGAACAAGCCGGTCGAACGCAGCAATTTGCCCTGCGTGGTGCTTTCGCCGCCAGGCAGAATCACGCGGTCGATCGAATCGTCGAAATCCTCGGCGGCACGCAGCAGTTTCCACGGCGCACCAAGCCGATCCAGCATCGCCGCATGCTCGGCGAACGCGCCTTGCACCGCAAGGATGCCGGTCACGCCATGCTGCGCGGAAGCCGCACCTTCGGCAACGTCAGTCGATTCTTCCTTCGAAATGTATTCAACGGCAACAACCATCGGATCTCCTTACCCAAACCATCG
>NZ_CAUEQY010000080.1 GCF_959020145.1 uncultured Bifidobacterium sp.
GAAAATAAAACAGACTTGCGATTATGTAAATGCTGATTTTTTACACAATCAACATCAGTAATCGCAAGTCTGCTCTGTTATTAAATCCGCTGAGTTATTGCAGATTCAGCCGCGCAGCATGGGATGGCATTCGTCGTCCCACCATGCAAGCTGCGCGATATTGGCGCGGATATGCTCGCAGGATGCGTGGAATTTGGCCTGTTCGTTTTCGGTGAGTGTGGGATTGAGAACTTCTTCAACGCCGTTCGCACCGATGATGCACGGCAGGCTGGCGTAATTGCCGCTTTCGCCTTGTTCGCCGGTAAGCAGCGTGGAGCAGGCGGTCGCATAGTGTTCATCGCAGAGCACAGCCTGCGTAAGGCGTGCCGCAGTGGCTGCAATAGCGTATTCCGTGCACTCTTTGCCGGTGTACACGCGGTATCCACCTCGACGGGCGTCCTGCTCGGTTTCGTCCTTGTCGAGGGCGAATCGTTGCGAATCGTCTTGTGCGAGTTGATCAAGCGGCTTGCCTGCGATGTTCACGTTCGACCAATAGGCGAACTGCGAATTGCCATGCTCCCCCAGCATGTATGCGCCGATTGATTTCTGATCCACGTTGACGCGTTTCGCGATGGCGTTGCGCAGTCGTGCGGAATCCAACGCGGTTCCCGTTCCGATTATTTTGCGCGGATCATAGCCGGTGATGTGCCAGATTTCGGTTGCGACCACATCGCAAGGATTTGAGATGGTGATGATCACACCGTGGAAGCCTGCGTTGAACAGTCGGGAGATCCAGGTGCGTGCAATGTCGGTGGTGACGAACAGTTCGCCGTCACGATCTTTGGCGCTGGTTTTCACGTCGCCGGCAGCGTTGATTACCACGTCGCAGTCGGCTAGCTGCTCGTATTGCGTGCCGTAGTTGCCGATCACGCAGTTATGCGGATAGAAACCCAACGTGTCACTTAAATCCTGACATTCGCTGACTACTTTTTGCTCGTTGATGTCGCACAGCTTCAGTTCTTCGGCCAGTCCTGCGGAAAGCACGGCATTTGCGACATGCGCGCCCACGTGTCCGATGCCGATAATGCCGACTTTTCTCAATACAGTCACAATCGACCCCTCCCTCACTTATTCGATCTTTCTGCGTGGACTGTTTGCACGCAAACGTTTCAGTCGTCACGATTGTAGGCTTGCAAATCGCGGATGTTAAGCGTTCTGTACATCTTATGAACAAAAAGCTATACGAATCACCTATACGTCGTTATCAAACGTGCGTAAGCCGTGGCAAGTCATTGCAATCCGCGCAATGTGACGGCAGTGGCGTGATATCGCAAGTATTTCAACATCACAGGCAACGCAACAACATCGCCCTACGCAAGCTCATCGCAGCATGGCAGCGTGACGGCGAACGCAACAGCATCGCGAGCATCACAACACAACATGACGGTTCAGCTCCCGCCGCAATTGCCTCCATTGCGGCAAATATGCGCTCATACGCCGCTGAAAGTCCTCTCCGTGCCCGTTTTCCCACAGGTGCGTCATTTCGTGCACAAGCACGTATTCCAGGAATCTGGGATCCATAAGACCAAGTTGCAGGTTGAGTCGGATGCGGCCGGTTTTCGGCGTGCATGACCCCCATCGCGACGTCATGATGCGTAACGTGACATGCGTCGGCTTCCGCCCGATAATCGGCGACCATTTCGCAAGCAGCACCGGCAGTTGCGCATTGATGGCCCGTACGGCCCGTTCCTTCGCCGCGTCGTTCCACACGAAAACGCGCGGATTATTCAAGCTATTGGGATCGCCTGGATTGTTTCGATCGCCCACGCCGCCCGAATTTTCCAGGCCATTCAGATTATCCGGACCATGCGAACCATTCACACGGTCCAAACCATTGAAATCGCTTTGACGGATCTGTTCATCCTTGGCTTGCAGCATGGTGCGTCGCGCACGTTCGATCCATGGTTTGCGTTCCGTCACAAATCGTGCGATTGCCGCTTGCGACATGCGAGAAGGTGCGGAGATGACGATTTGCGCGTTCGGCGGTTTGATGCGCAGGTACATGTTTTTGATGGCTTTACGCACGATGGTCACCGTCATTCCAGCGATTTGCGTGGTTTCTTCGGATAGCGTGCGATTACGGTTGCGCACTCCCCTGCTGGCTCTCCCACTGCTGTTACGCTGGCTACGATGATTGTTCGGCATGTCTGCATTATGTCACGACACGCCGAAGAAACACCTTGTATTGACTTTCTCTGAAATTCGCGTATTATTTCAATTCGTTGTGCTTAACAGTGCAGCAGGAACGGGCCCGTAGCTCAGGTGGTTAGAGCGCATCCCTGATAAGGATGAGGTCGGAGGTTCAAGTCCTCCCGGGCCCACAGGAAAAATGAAGCGGCCGCGAGCCGCTCTTTTTTTCTCACGGGGCTATAGCGCAGCTGGTAGCGCATCTGCTTTGCAAGCAGAGGGTCGCCGGTTCGAACCCGGCTAGCTCCACGGGGCTATGGCGCAGCTGGTAGCGCATCTCCATGGCATGGAGAGGGTCAGGGGTTCGAATCCCCTTAGCTCCACAGACAGGGTTTCCGGTGATTTCCGGAAACCCTTTTTTCATACCCAAATCCGAAATCCAAACCAGCATCCCAATTCCTCCAGTCACTGGAGAAAACTAGACGCAGCCAAGCACCTCACAGTCCAAAAACCTCCACCGAGTGGAGGAATCCTCCCACCAACAAGCCTCCCAGCATCCCAAAACCTCCAGTCACTGGAGAAAACTAGACGCAGCCAAGCACCTCACAGTCCAGATCCCTCCAGTCACTGGAACATATGACCCGCTGAGGCACCTTCCAGAGTCCGTATTATTCCAGCGCATGGAAGAATCATCCCGCTGAAAGACCATTGCGAAAGGCCGTCTCAGGCGGGGCTTGCGTCACTGCTTGAGACGGCCTCGGATTATTGATTATTACGATCGCTTGCGATGACTACCGCACTGCGACTGCACCGGCAACAGTGTCGGAATCGTTCGGCACG
>NZ_CAUEQY010000081.1 GCF_959020145.1 uncultured Bifidobacterium sp.
GTCGTTTGGGGCCGGCTGGTCGACCTCAAGCGTGAAATCATACGAAACCGTTCCAGCATAAGCGAGAGGTTGTTATGTCCGAAAAGATTAAGGTCGGCATTCTCGGAGCTACGGGCATGGTCGGACAGCGCTTCGTCACGCTGCTCGAAAACCATCCGTGGTTCGAATTGGTCACCCTTGCCGCATCCGCGCACAGCGCCGGCAAGACCTACGAAGAGGCCATCGGCGGTCGCTGGAAGATGGAAACGCCGATGCCGGAATTCGTGAAGAACATGGTCGTCAAGAACGTGGCCGACGTGGAAGACGTGGTCAAAAACGTCGATTTCGTGTTCTCCGCAGTGAACATGCCGAAGGCTGAGATTCGCACCATCGAAGAGGAATACGCGAAGACCGAAACGCCGGTCGTGTCGAACAACAGCGCCCACCGTTGGACTCCGGACGTGCCGATGGTCGTGCCGGAGATCAACCCGGAGCATTATGAGGTGATTGAACACCAGCGCAAGCGCCTCGGCACCACGCACGGCTTCATCGCCGTCAAGCCGAACTGCTCCATCCAGGCCTACACCCCGGCGCTCGCCGCTTGGAAGGAATTCGAGCCGCGCGAGGTTATCGTGAGCACCTATCAGGCCATCTCCGGCGCGGGCAAGACGTTCAACGACTGGCCGGAAATGGTGGGCAACATCATTCCGTTCATCTCCGGCGAAGAGGAGAAGTCCGAGAAGGAACCGCTGAAGGTGTTCGGCCGCGTCGATGAGGAAAAGGGCGAGATCGTGCCGTTCGACGGCCCGCTGAAGATCACCTCGCAGTGTATTCGCGTGCCTGTGCTCAACGGCCACACCGCCACCGTGTTCATCAACTTCGGCAAGAACCCGACCAAGGAAGAGCTCGTCGATCGCCTGGTCAACTACACGAGCAAGGCTTCCGAGCTTGGATTGCCGCATGCGCCGAAGCAGTTCATCCAGTACCTGACCGACGACGATCGCCCGCAGGTCAAGAAGGACGTGGACTACGAGGGTGGCATGGGTGTTTCCATCGGCCGTCTGCGCGAGGATTCCATTTTCGATTGGAAGTTCGTGGGGCTCGCTCACAATACTTTGCGCGGCGCTGCCGGCGGCGCTTTGGAAAGCGCCGAAATGCTGAAGGCACTCGGCTACATCACCAAGAAGTGATAACGATCTGCATATGTTCTGCAGTTACGCATGATCATGCATGATTGCACATGGTGATATCTGATTTCTGCAGAACATAATATTGCGGAGGATTGTTGATTATTCAGCAATCCTCCGCTTTTTCATTTGCAGATTATCTGAAAAAAATATCTGTAAAACAGATATGGGAATAAAAAAGACTTGGCTGAGACACCTCAAGCAATCCAGTCAAGTCTTTTTTCGATTGTTATTGCGCGGTATTGCGTCAGCGACCAGTACCGCCATACACCACGGCTTCCACCTGCTCGGCATCCAAGCCGTAGGCAGTGTGCAGCGCGCGGACGGCGTCCTGCAGCTGCTCGAGCGGGACCAGCGCGGCGATGCGGATTTCGGACGTGGAGATCATCAGCACATTCACGCCCTCGTCGCTCAGCGCGTTGAAGAACTTGGCAGCCAAGCCGGAGTGGGTCTTCATACCCACGCCCACCACGGCCACCTTGCCTACGTTGGCGTCGATGTCGAAGGACTGGTAGCCCAGCTCGTCCTGCTTCTCCTGCAACACATCCCGCACCTTGGCAGCGGCGGAACCCGGCACGGTGAAGGAAATATCGGCGGTGCCGGTGGAAGCGGAAGCCTGCACGATCATATCGACGTTCACGCCGGCCTCGGCCAGCAGCGTGAACACCTTGGCGGCCATGCCCGGCTCGTTCGGCACGCGGCGCACGGTGGCCAGCGATTCGGTGTTGTCGTGTGCGACGCCGGAAATGATCGGGACTTCCGGCCCCAGATCGGGGAACAGATCTCCCAAGGACTGGTTGTTGTTTTCGCTCATGTTCTTACCTTTGTTCGTAAAGTCTTGGTTTTCTTGCGATTGCCTGCGATGTCTCGCGATTGCCGAATGCGAATCTCAGATATCTCAGATGTTCGGCAATGTGCGCGGATCGACGTCTTCCGGCACGATCAGCGTGCCGCGACGGTGGGAGAAGGAGCTGCGCACATGCAACGGCATGTCGAATCGCTGCGCGTATTCCACGCAACGCAGGGCAAGCACCTTGGAGCCGCAGGAAGACATTTCCAGCATCGACTCGTAGTCGATGACGGGGATACGGCGTGCAGTCGGCACAATGCGCGGATCGGCGGTGAACACGCCATCGACGTCGGTGTAAATCTCGCATACGTCGGCGTCCAGCGCCACTGCCAAAGCCACTGCGGAGGTATCGGATCCACCTCGTCCGAGCGTGGTGGCGTCGCCACCCTCATTCACGCCCTGGAAGCCGGCCACGATGGCCACGGAACCCTTGTCGAGCGCACGACGCACGCGGTCAGGCTTCACGGCCTTGATATGCGCGGTACCGAACTGGGCGTCGGTCATGAAACCAGCCTGGGAGCCGGTGAAGGAGTAGGCGTGAGAGCCGGCCGCATGAATTGCCATTGCGAGCAAACTCATCGAAATACGCTCGCCTGCGGTCATCAGCATGTCCATCTCGCGCGCCGGCGGGTTGGAATCGATGCTGAGCGCCTGATCGATCAGGTCGTCGGTGGTGTCTCCCATGGCGGAGACCACGACGGCCACGTCATTGCCGGCGTTCTTCGTTTCGATGATGCGTCGGGCCACGCGCTTGATCGATTCTGGGTCGGCTACGGAAGAGCCGCCAAATTTCTGCACGATGAGAGCCACAACTTATCCAATCTTCTTCAATGTGTTGCCCGCCAACATACTAAGCAGGCTGGTCAATTATAGGAAAAATCCGATTTGTCAAGCCCCTGCACGCCCAACATGCGGAACAATATATGGGATCC
>NZ_CAUEQY010000082.1 GCF_959020145.1 uncultured Bifidobacterium sp.
GCCCGCATGGCACCTTTCCATTCCTTCTTTCTCCTTTCTCTCCTTCCGCTGAAAAACCGCCTGAGGCAACGTCGCCAAGGGCGGTTTTCTGGTTGTGGCGGGGCTGGGGGGTGGATTGGGGTGGGGGCGAACATGTTCGCGGAGGGGTGCGTTGACGGTGACGTGTTGGCGACGGTGAACATATCGGCGGCAGGAGAAGATAAGCTGTTCTCAGGGAAACATCAGCACAACAAAGGAGTTACGCATGCGAGATTTCATTTTCCATAACCCAGTGAAGATCTACTTCGGCAAAGGGCAGGCGCGCCATATCGCACAGGAGGTGGAGCGTGTCGAGGGCGCCGTTCTGGTGGTGTATGGCGGCGGATCGATTAAACGCAACGGTGCCTATGACGATGTAATGGCTGCGCTGGCAGGAACCGGGCGCAAAATCATCGAGCTGCCCGGCGTTACGCCGAACCCGCGATTGGACAAAGCGCTGGAAGGCGTACGACTGGTCAAGGAGCATGGCGTCGGCCTGATTCTGGCCGTTGGCGGTGGCTCGGTAATCGACTGCGCGAAATTCATTTCGTTGGGTTCCGGCATCGGTGACGATGAGGATTTGTGGGATGACTACATCGAAACCGGCAAACCGGCACCTGAAGGGCTGATTCCGGTTGGCGTGGTGCTCACCACCGCGGCAACGGGCTCGGAAATGGGAGATGCGGCCGTGCTCACCAATTGGGAACGCAACCGCAAGCTCGGCTATACGTCGTTCCCGCTGATGCCCAGGTTCTCCGTGCTGGATCCAAGCTACCTGATGACATTGCCCGCCGAACAGACGGTGTATGGCTTCGAGGACATGTTCTGCCACACGTGTGAGCAGTATTTCTCCTATCCGGTGGACGACAACCTTTCCGACGAAATCGCCGAGGGAATCCAACGTCATATTCTGCGTTCGTGGCGAGCATGCTTGTCCGATCCGAAAGATTATGAGGCTCGCTCCAATGCAATGTGGGATTCCACGTTGGCTCTGAACCGCATTATCTCGCGCGGCAAGGAAGAGGATTGGGTGACGCACGGCATCGAACACGCGCTGTCCGCATACACCGATATCGCTCACGGCGCTGGTCTGGCCGTGGTTCACCCGCATTGGATGGCATACGTGTATTTGGTCAACGATGAGGTGACGGCTCGCTTTGCCCGCTGGGCGGTCGACGTGTGGGGTGTGACGCCCACCGGCAAAACCGATCGCACGGTGGCCGAGGAAGGCATTGATCGCTATGTCGATTTCCTGCGTCGCGTAGGTGCGCCGCTGACTCTTTCTGAGGCCGGCGTGCCCGACGATCCCGCCTCTCTCGACAAGTACGCCGATCATGCCGGTGAGGCCGGCGGCTCATTCGTGCAGATTCACCGTGACGATGCCCGAGCGATTCTCGAGGCATGCAAGGAACCGGTGTCGTTCTGACGGTTGGACTAATCCCGTGATTTGAGCCGCCGCGTGCTGTCCCGCACCACCAAAGACGTAGAAAGAACCACGCGCTTCTGAATCTTGCGTCCTTCATTGGTATCGATGACCATGCGGGCTGCAGTGGTGGCCATGTCTTGCAATGGCTGGCGGACCGTGGTCAACGCCGGGCCCATGTACGCGGCGGTCTGTATATCGTCGAATCCGATAACGGACAGATCTTCGGGGATACGGATTTTCAGTTGACGGGCCGCCTCGTAAACGCCCATGGCCTGTAGGTCATTGCCTGCAAAGATGGCGGTCGGGCGACTTTGTTCGTCTTCAAGTAACGCCATGGCTCCTTCGTAACCGCCTGGCGTGGTGAAATCGCCTTCGGTGATGAGTTCGGGAGAGGTGGGGATATTGCGTTCGGCGAGGGCCGCCGAATAGCCGTCAAGCCGGGCACGTGAGCAGAGCATTTCATCCGGTCCGGTGATGATGCCGATGCGCTTGTGGCCGAGTTCCAGCAGATGACGGGTGGCGATGACGCCGCCCATCCAGTTGTCCGCCTGTACGGAGAGATCATCTAATGCCGGATTGCCGGAAGGGTCGAAGACGACGAAAGGAATGCCGTGTGATTGGAACATGCTGCGTTCCTTGTCCGTCAAGTTGGAGAACACCAGAATAGCGCCAATGGGCTGGCGGTCGATGATGCCTTCAACCCAGGAAGAGTCGGGGTGCTGCCGGTCGCCACTTTCCGCAACCATGACATTGATGTTGTGCGGCTTGGCCTCCGTGATGATGTCCCTGAGCACCTCCAGCGCCCAAATGGTCTCAAAATCCCGAAATACCACCTCGATGGTGCGTTGTTTACGGGAGAGGGAGACGCGGCGAATGTAGCCGTTGTCTTTCAGGGCTTTGTCAATGGCCTGCCGGGCCGCCTCCGAAATATCCGCCTTGCCGTTCAGGGCTTTGGACACGGTGGCCAGTGAGTAGCCAGTCTGTTTGGCGATGTCTGCAAGTTTGACCTTGTTCTCGCCGTTGCTTTTGCGCTGTTCTGCCGACGCCATCATTGACCGCCTTCATCAGAGAATGCTGATATCAGTATATTCGAAACTTTCGTAAAGTCAATTTGACGATAAAGAATGGTA
>NZ_CAUEQY010000083.1 GCF_959020145.1 uncultured Bifidobacterium sp.
CCATGCTGAACAGCACGGCCCACACCGGCACACCACGGAAATTCGTCTTGGCGAAACGTTCGGGAATCAGCCGCTCCTTGGCCAGCGACCATACCATGCGCGAACACACGTACAGGCCGGAGTTCGCGGCGGAAAGCACGGCCGTGAGCACCACGAAGTTCATGATGTCGCCGGCGAACGGCATACCGATTGACTGGAACACCAGCACGAACGGGCTCGTGTCCACGCCGGCCTGGTGCCAGGGGATCAAGGCCGCCATCACCAGAATCGAGCCGATGAAGAAAATCGCCAGGCGCAGCACCGTGGTGTGCACGGCTTTGGGAATCGCGCGCGATGGATCTTTGGTTTCGCCGGCCGCCACGCCCACCACTTCGGTGCCGGAGAACGCGAACACCACGGTCAGCAAAGTCGAGAAAATAGGTGCGATGCCGCTTGGGAACCAGCCGTCGGCCACGAAGTTGCCCAGCAACGGCGCGGAATCATGGCCGGCAATCGGTATGGCGCCGAAAATCGCCAGCAGGCCGATCACAATAAACGCGATGATGGCGAACACCTTGATCGACGCGAACCAGAACTCCGCCTCACCATACAGCCGCACGGACATGATGTTGAGCGCGAACACCACCACAATGAACACGGCCGACCACACCCAGGACGGCGAATGAGGAAACCATCGCTGCATCAGCAGCCCGGCCGCCGTGAACTCCGATGCGAGCGCCACCGCCCAGTTCAGCCAATACAGGATGGCGATGGTGAACGCGGTGCCGGGGCCGATGAACCGCTTCGCATACATGTGGAAGCTGCCGGCGTACGGCATGGCCACGGACAGCTCGCCCAACGACACCATCACGCAGTAGACGAGCAGGGAGCCGGCCGCGTAAGCGAGGATCGCGCCCAACGGTCCCGCCTGATGAATCGCGTAGCCGGAGCTGACGAACAGGCCGGTGCCGATCACGCCGCCCAGGGAGATCATCGTCAGGTGACGCGACTCCATCTTCCGTTCAAGGCCGGTATCGTCCTTGGGTGTGCCGGCTGCCGCCATGCTCGGGTCTCCTTTGGTCGGGTGAACAGTTGTGTCTCGTGTCGGTTGTGCGGGCGGCGCTCGATGCCTCCTACCATATGATAGCGGTAACACGAACAGCGAGTGGAACACGAGGAATTTGGAATGACGGAACTGTATATCGGATCGCATCTGTCGACGGCCGGCGGATGGAATGCGCTGCTGGAACGCTCCCATGAGGAGGGCGGCACCGCGTTCGCGTTCTTCCCGCGATCTCCGTATGGCAAACGTTCCAAGGCGCTCGACCCGGCCGGTGCGGCGGCGTTCGGTGCGCGTCTGAAGGCTGAGGGCTATGGGCCGTTGGTCGTCCACGCGCCGTACGTCTACAATCTGGCCGGCAAGGATGAGGCCAAGCGCGCATTCGCGATCGAGGCGTTGGCCGAGGACATCGAGCTGCTGACCGCCATCCGCGCGGCCGGCCAGGAGGTATATATCAACATTCATCCCGGCGCGCATGTGGGCCAAGGCGCCGAGACCGGCTGCCGGCTGATTAGCGAGGGGCTGAATCAGGTGTTCGAGCGTGCGGATGGCGTCATGGTGCTTCTGGAGACCATGGCCGGCAAAGGCACGGAATGCGGGCGCAACTTCGAGGAGCTCGCCACGATCATGAACGGCGTGGAGAACAAGGCGAACGTCGGCGTCACGTTCGACACCTGCCATGTGTTGGATGCCGGCTACGATTTGGAGAACGACTACGACGGCGTGATGCGCCAGTTGGATGAGGTGATCGGCTTGGCCAGGGTCAAGGCGATTCATGTGAACGATTCGCAGTTCGGCCTCGGCTCGCATAAGGACCGTCACGCCAACATCGGCGAAGGGCAGCTCGGCATCCCGTTCTTCACGCGACTGGTCAACGATCCGACCATGGCCAAGCTCCCGATGATTCTCGAAACCAAGGAGCAGACGCCGACCACGCACCGCGACGAAATCGCGCTGCTGCGTGGGCTGGTGGACTGAATCACATCGGCAGTTCAGCACCACCACCGGCAGCAACGGCACCTACTGGTCCACCTACCAACGGTGACATCGTTGTCATGCGAACTTCATATACCACAATTCCACAATATGATTTCATAGTTATGACACTGTGATACATATATAGCAAACAATGATTCAGTGACGATCTCTCGTCAAAGATGTTCCGTCAAAACAGGCGCATGGGCTCGGTCGAATCCAACGGCTGAATCAGGCGTTTGCCGTCGCCCTGCAGCGGGGCGACCTCGTGAAATTGCAAGCGGCGGGATAACGCAGTGCCTGAGTTCCGCACGCCGGCGAGCAAGGATGCGCCGTCGATTGTGCGGTCCAGCCACGGCGTCCCATTCCAAGTCGAGCGCGAAACGTCTGTACATGCGTGCCAGTTTATGCCAATGTTCTGCCTAAGCCGGAATCGCCTGCGAAAGCCCAAAATGTAGGACGGGTTCGGCAATCGGGACAGGACGTGACCTAGAGTGGCGCATGACCGAACACCAACAAAGGGAGGACCATGTCGGTT